>NZ_JBAUYR010000014.1:0-12434 GCF_049584895.1 Binatus sp. (SeqCode) | reverse complement strand
ATGAAATACGGACCAATCGGAAATTGACGCCTGAACTTAATGTTGCAAAGCCGCCTGCCTCGAAGATGACGCCAGAGAATATTCTCTGCCACCGTCTGCTCGCGGCGTAGTCTGCGTGCTGTTTCGTGAGACGACTTGGACGAGGGCATGGCTTTCAAGGAAGTTTGCAGTTTCGGAGAGAAACACAAGGCGCGCTGGGAACCAAAACATTGAATCGCGCGCGAAAAAAATGCGCGCTGAACAAGGTCCCTCACCTTAAATCCTCTCCCGACGGGAGAGGGGAAGAGCGCCGCCGAGTTATGCCCAAAGGTTTCCGAAGGGAGAGGATCGAAGCGCTCCTTAGCTGGCCGAAGGGCGAGCCCTAGAGATGCAAGGGACCCTACTCAGTGCGCGAATTTTTCGCCCTCGATGAGGATTCCGTCTTCGCCTCGAATTGGATACGTCATTTGCCATCGACTGTACAAAATCGCAACTTACCAGCTATCGATGTACGGATACTTTTTCCCGCTGCGCGGCTCCGGCGGCGCGCTCGACTTCAACCCGGCCGCAATCCATCGCCTCGAATCAGCGGGATCGATCACATCGTCGACTCCGAAATGCGACGCGTTGTTGATTGCCTTCCCACGCTGGTACATCGTCGCGACCATTTCGTCGAAACGCTTTTTGCGCGCCGCCGGCTCCGTGATCGCCGCCAACTCGTTCCGATACCCGAGCTTCACCGCGCCCTCGAGGCCCATCGGCCCGAACTCGCCCGTCGGCCACGCCACCGTGAACAGCGGCGCATCGTAGCTCCCGCCGGCCATCGCGATCCCGCCGAGTCCGTAAGCCTTGCGCAGCACGATCGTGAAAAACGGCACCGTCGCATTCGCTGCCGTCAGAAACATTCGCGACGAATGCCGCACCAGCGCGGTCTTCTCGATTTCCGGACCCACCATGATTCCGGGAGTGTCGCACAAAAATAAAATCGGAATATCGAACGCGTCGCACAACTGGATCATGCGAGCGCCCTTGTCGGCCCCGTCACTGTCGATCGCTCCCGCCAGGTGCTTCGGATTATTCGCAACCACGCCGAACGGATGCCCTTCAATTCTGATGAACGCCGCAATCATCGTCAGCCCGAAGTCGCGCCGAAGCTCGAGCACCGACCCCGTATCCGCCATCTTCTCGATAACGTCGCGCACGTCGTAAACGCGCGATCGGTTCTCCGGAATGATATTGCGCAGCAGCCGCTGATCGGCGCACTTCCACTCCTTCACTGCGCCCTGGAAGTACGAAAGATACTTGCGCGCGACCCGCACCGCCTCCGCCTCGTCCTCGACCGCGATATCGACGACGCCGTTCGGCACCTGCACTTCCATCGGCCCGATCTCCTCGGGACGAAAGATCCCGAGTCCGCCGCCCTCGATCATCGCCGGCCCGCCCATCCCGATATTCGACCCGCGCGTCGCAATCACGACATCGCAACATCCCAGCAGCGACGCGTTCCCCGCGTAGCATCGCCCCGACGTGATCCCGACGAGAGGAACCAGCCCGCTCAGCTTCGGAAAATCATGAAACGATCGCGAGTTGTGAAAGCCGCCATCAGTATCGCCCGGACGCCCGCCGCCGCCTTCCGCAAACAACACCAGCGGCAACCGCAACTCGCGCGCGATCTGGAACATCCGATCTTTCTTGCGATGGTTCTGATGCCCCTGCGTGCCGGCCAGCACCGTGTAGTCGTACGACATCACGACGCATCGCGCCTTCTCGCCGCCGAACAGATTTCCATTTACGGTCGCGAGCCCGGTGACGAGCCCGTCCGCCGGCGTGTTCTTGATCAGGTCGTCGATCGTGCGCCGCCGCCGCTGCGCCGCAACCACAATCGGCCCGTACTCGACGAACGTTCCGGGATCGCAAAGCTCCTCGATATTTTCCCGCGCAGTGCGCTGCCCGGTCTTCCGCCGACGCGCGACCGCATCGGGACGCGCCGCGTCGAGCCCGACCTCGTGCCGCTCGATCACTTCCGTCAAGTCAGCCCGCACAACTTCGTTATCTTTAGTTGGTGATCCCACGCCCGCAGATAATACTGAAAAAAGGAGAAAAACTCTTCAATACTGAGGTTCGATCTACTATTGTTCGCGCACAAATATGGACACCGACGATCGTCGTGCACGGCACCGCGATGCTGACGCTCGCCGATCCCATCATGCGCGCGGTCAACGTCTCGATGTTCCTCAAAGGCCTCGCGATGATTGCGTGCGCCCTGTTCATCACTCAGTTCGGCGTCAGCCCCGCCAGCACTCGCTGAACCATTTACACGCACCCGCCAATCCAGATCACGCGCCCGATTATCTTCACATTCGAAACCACCATCGCTTCATATTTCGGATTGTCGCTGCGCACCAGCAGCTTCCCGTCGGGCCGCCGCTGGATACGCTTCACCGCCAGCCCGCCGTCATGCCGCAGCAGGTAGATTCCGTCCTGTCGAAATCGCGGCTCCGCCAGGTTCGCAAGGATCAAATCCGAATCCTCGACGGTCGGCGCCATCGAGTCGCCAATCACTTCGATCAGGATCAAATCGCGTGACTCGGTGTGGAGCGCCCGCTTCACCCAGTCCGCGCGGAAAGCGATCGAATCGACCACCTGCTCGCTGCGCAGTATCCCGTCGCGCCCGCTCGAAAATCGGATACTGTTGCGCGGCATGAAGATGAAGTCGCCGTGCTCGACCGCGCGCGTGACCGCATGCGCTCCCTGCGCCGGCTCGCTCCCCGTCGCCAGCCATTCCACCGACACCCGCGCCGCCCGCGCCAGCGCCACCAGGTTCCCCACGCTCGGCTGGCCCCGGCCCGACAGCCATTTGTAGATTGCGTTATCGGATACCCCGACCACCGTCGCCAATGTGACCACCGATCCGAACGACTGGATCACTTGAGTCAGCCGCGCGCGAAACGCGGCGTCAACCACAGTAGTTGACATAAATCTCCTAATGTGAAATAAGATTCTTAAAGCGCATGATCCCGCCTCAAGCAAAGCACTCCCAACTCAAAGCGAAACCTCCGCCCACGCCATCCGATCGGATCTCCCGCCATTGCCACATGCCTTCATGCCTCCCCCAACTCGCCGCCACCCAATCTCCCCGAGTACACATCTTTAGCTCACTTCGTGACCTTGTGCCCGCCACGCCGCCGATTTTTCTCCTCGACGCGTCCCTCCCGCTATCTCGGTCCCACTCCAACTCGTCGTCGCACTGTGCATTCCCGACTCAACTCGCGCGGAGGATTTATGGAACCCGCGACCGTTTCGATTCGTCCCGTCGTTTCTAATCGCTCAGTCGCCTGTCTGTGGTGTCACGAGAGCACCACTCACTCCGACGTGATGCGCCATCACGGCCTCTGTCACGCGTGCGTGCATCACATCGCCGACATCAGTTGGCGCGTGGTTTACGATCGCGACCGCAACATTGGTTCGATTCCGTCCAATCTCAGGCTCGCGTACGGCTTATGAACCCAAGCTGCAGCCGGATGCCTGCGCTCGATCGCGCTCCGTCGCCGGCGCCGCGTTTCAATTCTTTTGCGGACCCCGCCCACACCACGCTGTACGATCAAATCGGCCACTCGATTGGTGGCGACGCCGCCGACAAACTGATTGCCGACCTCGGCGGCCGGCGCTTGTATATCCCGATAACTCCCACCTCCGGCAGTACGATCGCGCGCTCGATTGGATTGCTCGCGGCGCTCGCGATGGCGCGGGCGTTCGGAGGCGACCGCCTGCTGATTCCGGTCACCAGCGATCACTTGCGTCGGCGCGTGCGAATCGTCGAGATGCGCGCGGGCCGCGTCAGCATCTCGCGCATTGCGCGAGAACTCCGATGCACCGAGCGCTACGTCTATAAGGTCCTCGCGTCGAATCGCACCCCCGAAATTCATTCCTGCGATTGCTCCCGCTCCTTCAAGCAAAGAGGCCGGGGCTTAGGTTCCTCAACAACGTCCGCGCCGATCGCAGAGCGGTTGAAACGTGGACACATCAACCAGCGCTCGTGACGCGTACAGCCCCGAATTTCTAGCCGCCGTCGAACGCGTTCTCGCCGTCGAGGGTGGCTACTCGTCGAATCCCGCCGACCCCGGCGGCGCAACCAAGTTCGGAATTTCCGCGCGCTCGAATCCGGACGTTGATATCGCGACGCTCACCCGCGACGCCGCGGTGAAAATTTACTGGACCGAATGGTGGATGCGTTTCGGATTTGCGCAACTGCCCGCCGCGATAGCGGCGAAGACTTTCGACCTCGCGGTCAACATGGGCGCCGCTAACGCTGTCGAATGTCTTCAGCGTGCGTTGCGCGCATGCGGTCTGCCGGTGACCGAAGACGGCGCGCTCGGGCTCGCGACTGCGCTCGCATCGCGACGCGCCGATCCTGCCGCGTTGATGGCTGCGCTGCGTTCCGAGCTCGCCGCGCACTACCGGATGGTCGCATTGAACCGCAACGGCGGCGCCGACTTTCTCAAAGGATGGCTCAACCGCGCATACGCGTGACGTAAGAGGTTTCTCAGGTGACTAAGAAAGCGTTCTACAAATCGAAGGCGTTTTACGGATGCGTCAGCACGATCGTTCTGATCGTCGGTGACATGGCGTCCAACGGCGTGAGCATCGGCAACATGACCGCGCTGATGACTGCGGGATTTGCGCTTTACGGCCGTATCGTCGCGACCGCGCCGCTGGCGGTCAACGACCGATCGGAGTTTGACGTCGAGGATGCAAAATCAGATGTACGAAAAAGCAAGGTTCCGGTTGATGCCGATCATGGCGCTTAACCTGTTGGTCGCGGGATGTGCTCCGACTTACGCGCCGCATATCGACGCGCCCGCGACGCAATGCAGGTCAACTGAAAAACTCGCGCCGCTCGATCCGCGGCCGGAGTTGCCGGATGCGGAGCAAGCGCCTTGTCCCCCTGGTTCCGGGTTGGCGGCGTGTTTCACGCTCGACCAGGACGTCGTGCGGCAGCGGCGGTTCAAGATTTTGCACGACGATCGTGATTACTGCCGCGATGCGTACGACAGGGCGCGCGGACGCGCCGGTGAATAACGTGCGGCCGGGAATTGAGGTGGGGCCGAAGAACCTAACCCCTAACCCCTTCCCGAGCGGGAAGGGGAGCCAGATTGATTGTAGTAGCCGCTTTAGGTGCGAAAAGGAGAACCAGATTGTGGGGAGTAATCCCTTCGCGAGCGGGAAGACCCCACTCCACTCCAGTCCCCCTTCCCAATATGGGAAGGGGTTAGGGGTTAGGTCGCGAAAAGTCCACATCTTCCTCCCCTTCCCGCTCGGGAAGGGGTCGGGGGTTAGGTTCTCTGGCGCCACGCTATTGCTCATCTCGACGATCCTGCTCGCTGCGGCTGCGGGGTGTGCGCAGGTGCATGAGAAAATGTTCACGCTCGACTGCGCTGTCGGACGCGCGCCGCTTGCGGGCGAGCTCGCGCCGGGGACTGCGATGGCGCTCGACGTTTCGAGCAGTCCGATCCCGCTGCTCTTCCCGCCGCATCGCGCGATCGCCCGATGCGACAGCGCAGGCGTCGTCACGATGAATATCGAAACCCCGGTGGATACCGGCCTGAGCCAGCTATCGACTCCACTAAGCACGGCCGCCAGCCACATCACTTATGCGCCGTGACCCGTGGCGACGGGAGCGCAGTGACCCGTGGCGACGGGAACGCAGGAAAGAGAATCAATCACGCCCGCAACCAAGAGGTGAGACTTAAATGAGTTCGAAAACCAGAAGCGTTCTGTGTCTGTGCGCGTCCGCGTTGATGCTCTCCGCATGCGCGCAACAGGGCGGCGGGCTACTGCAGCCGACACCGAAACAGATCATCAGCGGGAAGAATACGATCGTGCCGAGTTCTGCCGCGCTCAGCATGGAGGCCACCAACTTCTGCAACGCGCAGGCGCAGGTCGATTACGCGGGCCTCGTGCTTTACTGCGAAGGCAAAACTCCCGCGCTGCCGCTGTCTATCAGCACCACCTATCAGACCGAGAGCAACCAGTTCTCGTGCCAGGTCTACGGCTACACCAATTCGAGTAATCAACTGATCGTGCCGCAGACCGTGACTCTCGGAAATTGCCCGACCGGAGCAGCGCCCGCGCCGGTGACTGCTCCTTCAGGCGCACCCGCGGTGAAAACTTCCGCGGTCCCCACATTCCGGTTCCCCTTCCCGCTCGGGAAGGGGTTAGGGGTTAGGTTCCTGGCAGCAATTGTAACGTCTAACACTGAGAAAGCGGCCTAAGTCGATGGGTAGCGCGGCGGCATTGGCAATCGTTGGGAAACTTGCACCGATCATTGCGGACGCGATGGCGCCGGAGGTCGCCGCGCTGTTCAAGTCGTTGCCGTTTGGACTGGTCGCGGCGGCGCCAAACTCCGACGTCGAGATCGCAGTTGCGGCCAATATCGCGCGCGCGATGCCGGCGGTCACTCCCGCGATGTTCTCAACCATCAGGAACAAGATTGGGGTCGCGGTTGCGATCTATGCGACCGAGCATCTGGGTGACGATCTGCAATCCGACGCAGCCTGGATGGATATCCAATCGCTGGCGCAGGCGGGAATCCATGCGGAAGGCCTGGACGCTTCGCTGATCGCGGTCAGCACGATCCGCCAGATGATTGCGTCGGGGATCGAATTGTACCGCGCCGGAATCGGCACCAAGGCTCTGACGGTCAGCAAGTAGGAAGATGGAACGGTCGTGAGACTGAAAAAGAAAGAAAAGCTGCGTGCGCTCCGAGAGCGCAAGAGCATGTGGGGCCCAAGGAAACCGAAGGACTGGAAACTGATAATCACGCTCGGCAGACCGACCAAAAAGAACTGAGGTAAGAAAAAAATGGCGACATCGACTTTCATTTTGCTGGACGACCAGATGGTTACTGCTCTCGTTTCGTACGTCGACGATGAGGGTAATCCGGCGACTGCGCCGGCGGGGGTGGTTCCTGCCTGGTCGGCGGCCGATCCGGATGGAACGCTCGCGCTGGCTCCCAGTGCCGACGGCAGCTCCTGCGTAATCAAGGCGACGGGCAAGCTTACGGTGACGCAGGCCGCGCAGGTCTTGGTGGCGGCGGGAACGCTCAGCGGAAATGTGCAGATCCAGGTGAACGCCAGCGCGGCGGCGTCGCTCGCGATCGGGCTGGGTACGCCGGCGCATGTGTGAGGGGATGAGATCGCGGTTGATGACGGGGAACCTAACCCCTAACCCCTTCCCTCGAGGGAAGGGGGACAATCGCGCGTTTGGTTTCTCTTCACTCCAAAGAAATGATTGCTCACTACAGTCCGGTTCCCCTTCCCACTATGGGAAGGGGTTAGGGGTTAGGTCGCCAGAAGCGTTCGCAGCGCTCCGCGTCCGGTTCCCCTTCCCGCTCGGGAAGGGGTTAGGGGTTAGGTTGCCCGCATTTCGATCATTCCAAGCTGGAGCGATCTAATTGGAGTGGGGCAATGCCGCCGGATGGGTCGCCGCCTTCATCGCGTTTCTCGCGGTCAACGCGAGCACGATTCAATGGCTATTGAAGCGGCGCGACGAACAACGTCAGCGCGACTCGAGCCGGGTCGACGATATCGAAAAACAGCTGGTCGAGTTGCGCGTCAATCTGCCGCTCGAATACGTGCGCCGCGAGGATTGGATCAGGTTCAGCGGCACGCTCGACGCGAAGCTGGATGCGATGCGCGAAGAAGTCCGTGAGCAAATCGCAGAGGTAAAGGAAAGGCTATATGCCGGACGGAATTGATCTCGAAAAAAAGAATCGCGAGGAAGCGCGCTGGCGGATGCTGCGCGTGGTCGATGCCGGACGGCCGATAGCGGTCTCGGAGCAGATAATCTGGCGCGTGCTCGCCGATATCAAGCTCTCGCTGTCGCTCAATACCGTGCGCCGCGAACTCGCCTACCTGCGCGACTTAGGCTTGCTCGAACTCGAAGGCGAGGACAGCGAGACCTGGTTCGCAAAGCTCACGGCCAGCGGCGTCGACGTGGTCGAGTACAACTTCCCGTCACCGGCGGGAGTGGCGCGCCCGCGGAAGTACTGGTGAGGGGTGGCGGGATGAAGAAAGAAAAAGACGGAAAGAAAGAAAATACCGACGGACATCCAAAACGAGTGCCTTACCAACCGCTTCCGCCAAAGACTTGGAAGATCAAGCGGATGGCCCGAGACCTCAAAGAGCAGCTTGACGCGCTGCTCCGCGAGGGCACCATGCATACCTCGCTGCAACTGCAAAAATGGTTGGCGGACAATGGTTTCGAGATCTCTCGCCGATGCATCGACGACTATCGCCACAACTTCGAACGGCAACTCGATTCGGTCCGGCTTGCAACCGAGCAAGCGCGAATGGTTTGCGAACAGTTCAAAGGCGATGATGCGCAAATGCAAGGCGCTCTGCTGAGACTGGTGCAAACCCGTCTCTTCGAAATCCTGGTGGTCGCGAAAGAAAAAGAAACCAGCCGCAAAAAACGTACTAGCCCGACCGTCGCAGCCGTAAACGTCGGTGCTCTCGCACGCTGCGTCTCAGGCCTGGTGAAAGCCGAAACCGAGCACCAGAAATGGGCCGAGCACATGCGCGCAGGAGTAGCCGCAGTCGCGCAGAAAGTCGAAGAAGCCCGTGACAAGGGCCTCAGCAAAGAAGCCGCCGATCAAATCAAAGCAGTCCTGATGGAGATTTGAGGATGAAAGATCGATCATTTCCTTCCGCTCTCTTTGTGTCATTCAGAGCGAAGCGAAGAATCCCGGAGCAATGCGTGCAGGCCCAGCGCGCAGAAAAGCATCCTGGAATGCGGACCCTCACCCGCGCCGGAGGCGCAACCTCTTTCTGAAAGGGAGAGGCAATCCGGGATTCTTCGCTACGCTCTGAATGACACGAGCAACAAACCGGAAATTACTCAGTCAAATACTCAGTTGAATAGCTATTAGTCTAATGAATGAACCTCTATCAATACTACTTCCTTATCAGCGGCGATGGTTGGCTGATCAGTCGCAGGTCAAAGTTAGTGAGAAATCGCGGCGGATTGGGATTACCTGGACCGAGGCTGCCGATCGGGCGCTGGGAGCTGCCACCACCGGGCGCGCCGGGATCGATGGGTGGTATATCGGGTACAACAAGGACATGGCGCTCGAGTTTATCGAGGCGGCGGCGCGGTGGGCGCTGCGGTTTAACCGGGCGGCTGAGGCGATTGAGGAGATTGTGCTCGACGATGAGCGCGCCGACATCCTCGCGTATCGGATTCGGTTCGCGTCGGGACATAAGATCGTTGCGCTTTCGTCGCGGCCTTCGAATCTGCGCGGCAAGGAAGGGTGCGCGGTGATCGACGAGGCTGCGTTCCATGAAGATTTGGCCGGACTGCTGAAAGCCGCGCTGGCGTTCACCATGTGGGGCGGCCTGGTGCGAATAATCAGTACTCACAACGGTGCCCACAATCCATTTAATGAACTAGTCAATGAGATTCGGGCGGGACGGAGGCCGTACTCACTTCATCGCACGACTTTTGATGAAGCACTATCCGACGGACTATACAGAAAAATCTGCGAACAGACGAAAGTAGAGTGGACGGAGGCGAAGCAGCGCGAATGGCGTCAGCAGATTGTCGACTACTACGGTGATAACGTCGGCGAGGAGTTGTTCTGTATTCCGCGCGCGTCGTCGGGCGCGTACCTGAGCTCGGTTTTGATCGAAGCTCGGATGAAGGCTGGAATTCCGATCCTGCGATGGGAGATGCCGGCGGAATTTTCGGGGCGTCCTGAAGCGCATCGATACTCGGAGACTCAGGCGTGGTGCGAAGACAATATCGCGCCGGCGCTCGCAGCGCTCGATCCTAATCTGACAACCTGTTTCGGCGAAGATTTCGGACGCTCGGGAGATCTGACGGTTATCTGGCCGCTGCAAATCGGCCAGGACCTGATGCGGCGGACGCCGTTCATCGTCGAGCTGCGCAACATCCCGTTTCGAAACCAGGAGCAGGTGCTCTTTTATATTATCGACCGGCTCCCACGCTTCACCACTGGCGCGATGGACGCGCGCGGCAACGGGCAGTATCTCGCGGAAACCGCGGCGCAGCGCTACGGCGGGCGAATCGTGCAGGTGATGCTGTCGGAGTCGTGGTACCGCGAGAATATGCCGCGCTACAAGGCGGCGTTCGAGGACGGCACGATCGAGATTCCGAAAGATGCAGACGTGCTCGCGGACCATCGCGCGATAGTGCTGGAGCACGGCGTCGCGAAGATTTCGGAGCGGCGTGCGGGCAGCGACGGAAAGGGTCGGCATGGTGACTCGGCGATGGCGGCGGTGTTGGCATTTTTCGCGTCGCGCGCGGAAGCGGGAAAGGTCGCATACTTTCCGGCGCGCGGGATGGGGAAGCGGGAGAAGTTTGACGGGCGAGGGAATCCGTTTGGGTCGGCGCCGGTGGAGGATGAGGTTGGAGCAGGGAGGGTGAGGGGATTTTGAGGAACCTAATTCCTAACCACTTCCCTCGAGGGAAGGGGAACAATCGTAAGAAAAGTGAGGACGCTCGCATTGAGCTGGATGCCGGCGCCCTCACCCGCGAAGCGCGACCTCTACCGAAGGGAGAGGTATAAGAATGAATAGCTACTGGAAATGGAAATGTGAAGAGTGCGGGTACGAGTTTATTCTCGCGCTGGTTCGACTTCCGCATCCGTGCCGTCGATGTGGCGGCGAGTGGTTTCTGAAGATTGACGAACTGGCTACCAAAGAATCTCGAACTGAATAGTCCCGTTGGAGAACAACAATGACTCTCTATGATGCTTACGGGCGCGAAGTTGATACCGGGATGTTGCGCGAAGAACAGGCGGCGCCGACAATGGCGGGAGTGCGTAATATATATTCCGTTATGCATCCATCGATCGGGCTTACACCGGAACGCCTGTCGCATATTCTGAGAGACGCAGAAATCGGAGATCCCTATTTGTATCTAGAGCTGGCTCAGGAAATCGAAGAAAAGGATCTCCACTACCTGGCGGTGCTCGGCACTCGCAAGAACGCGGTCGCGCAACTGGACGTCATCGTGCGAGCGGTGTCCAGTTCGGCGGAGGATCAACGGGCCGCGGCGATGGTGCGCGAGATGCTTTGCGATGGGCCGATACAGCTCGACAGCGTGCTGTTCGACGTGCTCGATGCAGTGGGGAAGGGATTTTCGGCGACCGAAATAATATGGGATACGTCTGGGAGAGAATGGTTTCCCGCACAGTTGAAGTGGCGCGACCCGCGCTGGTTCGCGTTCGATTGGATATCGGGCGAGGAAATCCTGGTGCGTACCTTGAAAGGCGAGACAATCCCGGTCGAAGGCGATGCGGCACCGGCGCTCCCGACCCATTTCGGCGGCGGCGGAATGTACGCGGCGATGAATCCGGGAATCGGGATTCAGCCGATGACCGCGCCGCTAGCGCCGTTCAAGTTCATCACGCATTTCGCCAAGGCCAAAGCCGGTCTGCCGATACGCGGAGGGTTAGCGCGCGCGGCGGGATGGGCGTACCTGTTCAAGAACTATGTACTAAAGGACTGGGTAACGTTCACTGAAGTATTCGGACAACCCTTGAGGGTAGGCAAATACCATCCGGGCGCATCGGAACAGGATAAACAGGCATTACTCAATGCAGTATCGCGAATAGGCACTGATGCGGCGGCAATAATGCCGGAGACGATGGTGATAGAGTTTACCGAAGCGCATCAGAATGGCAGCGCGGAGCTGTATGAGCGATTTTGTGAATACTTAGATGCGCAAGTGAGTAAGGCAGTACTCGGGCAGACATTGACTACTGAAATGCCTAATGCGGGCGGATCGCGCGCGGCCGCGCAGGTGCATGAGGGAGTACGGCGCGACATTCTGAATGCGGACGCGCGGCGATTGGCGGCGACGCTCGCGCGCGACCTGGTGCGGCCGATCGTCGAGCTGAACATGGGGCCGCAGGTGCGGTATCCGAAGATCGAGCTTGGACTGCCGGATGATAGCGACGTGAAAGTGTTCGCGGAAGTCGTCGCGATGCTGGCGGATCGAGGGCTGAGAGTGGGGCAGAAGACGATACTGGATAGGTTGGGGATTGCGGCGCCGGCGGAGGGGGAGGCGGTGCTGGGGCCGATCAAGGGAGTCGGGGAAGGGGAGATCACTTGATTTTGTGGAACCCCGCCATGGGTTCCACACCTCCTTGGGCAGGGTTAAACCCTGCACCTTAGAATTAAGAAAGATGCGGGACTTCGTCCCTGTTAGAAGGTTTAGGGAAGAGATGTCGATGATCAGCGGATTCCTGCTGGCGGCGGCGTCTCGATTGTCTCGCCGCAGGTCGAGCCGCAATCGGGGCAGACGTACAAGTATTTGTCGCCGTTGGGGAGCACGAGCAGCAGCCGCTTGCGCACTTTGACCGCGCGCTTGCATTGCGGACACGCCAGCAAAGTGGCTTCCATCCGCTCGAACGATGGCCTGCGATTCTG
>NZ_JBAUYR010000013.1:0-7020 GCF_049584895.1 Binatus sp. (SeqCode) | reverse complement strand
TCCCTGGTCCTTGCGGAATTCGTCGGCCAGGTAATCCATGATGCGCTGATCGAAATCTTCGCCGCCCAGGAAGGTGTCGCCGTTGGTCGCTTTGACCTCGAAGACGCCCTCGCCCAGTTCGAGAACTGAGATATCGAACGTGCCGCCGCCGAGATCGAAGACGGCGATCTTCTCGTCCTTCTTCTTGTCGAGACCGTAGGCCAACGACGCCGCGGTCGGCTCGTTGATGATTCGCAGCACGCTCAGTCCCGCGATACGGCCCGCATCCTTGGTGGCCTGGCGCTGGCTGTCGTTGAAGTACGCAGGGACGGTGATTACGGCCTCGGTAACTTTCTCACCAAGGTAGTCCTCGGCCGTCTGCTTCATTTTCTGGAGGATGAACGCCGAAATCTCCGGCGGACTATATTTCTTGCCGCGTACTTCGACCCAGGCCGCACCGTCGTCGTTCTTCACGATCTTGTACGGCAGCACCTTCATCGCCTTCTGAACTTCGGGGTCGTCGAACCGCCGGCCCATCAGGCGTTTGATTGCAAATATCGTATTGGTCGGATTGGTGATCGCCTGGCGCTTGGCAATTGTGCCAACCAGCCGCTCTCCCGATTCCGTGAATGCGACAACTGACGGAGTGGTGCGGCTGCCTTCGGAGTTGGCGATCACGACAGGATCGCCGCCCTCCATGATGGCAACGCAGCTATTCGTCGTGCCCAAGTCGATACCGATAACTTTTGCCATGTTACTACAGGTCCCCTGATATAAAACTTAAGATAGAAATAATCACGCTTCAGCTATTTTCAACGTCGGAAGTATCGGTTTCGCTTCCGTTTCGCTTTCCAGAATCGGGTCCATTTCCCTTTGCGACCGACACGCGCGCCGGTCGAAGCACCCGTTCGCCGATAAGATACCCGCGATGGAATTCGTCGACGACAGTGTTGGGCGGATGCGCCTCGGACGCCACGTGATCGACGGCTTCATGTCGATTGGGATCGAAGGGCTGCCCAACCGACTGCACCGCCGTTACGCCCTGAGCGCGCAGGAAGTCGTGCAGCGCGCGCACCGTCATCTCGACCCCATCGACGATCGTCTTGGCATCGGTGCCGCTGCGAGCGGCCGCCAGAGCGCGCTCGAGGTTGTCGATAATCGGCAGCAGGTCGCGCAGAATCGCCTCGCGCTGAATACGCACCGAGTCGTCGGCCTGCTGGCGGATTCGCTTGCGCGCGTTCTCGGATTCGGCGAGCGTGCGCAGATACTTGTCCTTCAGCTCGGTGATTTCCTTGTCCTTCTCAGCGAGCTGCGCCCGCAGGGATTCCACCTCGCCACGATCTGATTCGGAACCGGCATTCGCCGGATCGAGCTCTCCATCCATACCCGGATTCCCGCCCTCAGGATGCTTGTGCCGCTTGGTCATTTTAAAAAAACCCGACAGACCATAAACCTAAGCACGATTAAAAGTCGCGCCAGTGCAGGGTAGGGCCGAATTATTAAGGTGCAGGGGTTACCCCTGCCGAAGGAAGTTTGAAACCCACCGCGGGTTTCATTTCAATCAGTTCTTAGTATTCCATCAGCCGCGACAAAGCGCGCGCGGTGTACTCGACCAGCGGGATCACGCGGTCGTAGTCCATCCGCACCGGGCCGACGATTGCCAGGCTGCCCAGCGCGCTCGAGCCGCTGGCGTACGACGCCGCCACCACGCTCAACGACGACAGGCGCGGGTCGTAGTTCTCCGAGCCGATCGACACGGTGAGCCCGGCGTTGGTGAGGCTGCGCTCGAGCAATTCGAGCAGTGCGGTTTTGTCGTCGAGCGCGCGCAGCAGTTCGCGCATCTTGCCGCGATCGGAAAACTCCGGCTGCTCGAGCGCCTGCAGGCTGCCCTCGACGTATAGCTCCGGACGTCCGACGTAATCGGAGATCGCCTCGCCGAGCGCGAGCGCGTCGTGCATGAAGCGATCGTAGTTCGCGCGCTCCTCGCGCAGTTGCGTCTCGATCCATCGGCGCGCCTCGTCGAGCGTGCGGCCTTCGAGCGACTCGTTGAGATAGCGCGCCATCCGATCGAGCTCGTCCTGCGAATGGTCGCGCTCGGTGTCGACGATGCGATTCTGGATCGAGCCCTTCGACACGACGAATACCGCGAGCACCTGGTTGTCTCGCAGCCGCACGAAGTTCACGCGCTCGAGGACCGAGGCCTCCAGCCGCGGCGCCATCACCAGCGCGGCCTGTCCCGTCAGCAGCGAGAGCAGCTTCGGGGTGTCGCGCAGAGCTTCGCCGAGATTGCGCACGGCACTCGAATAATGGAGTTCAATTTGCGCGCGATCCTCGAAACCGATCTGCGTCGCCGCCGCGAGATGATCGACGTAGTAGCGAAACGCTTTTTCAGTTGGGACTCTGCCCGCTGAAGTATGCGGCTGGCGCAGGTAACCGCCGTCCTCGAGCTCCGCCATCATGTTGCGGACCATCGCAGCGCGCACGCCGAGCTGATGGCGCGCGACTATCTGCGCAGAACCGACGGGCTCGGCGGTCGAGATGAACTCCTGCACAGCCGCGATAACCAGCGCGCGCTGCCGGTTCGAAAGCGGGTTGCTTGAAGATTCCTGCGCCATCTCGTTCTGTTTCAATTCTGTTACGCATCCAGCGATACATTCAAGAGACACCGTAACGCAATGGCGCTAATTTGAGCGATAGCGGGCCGCTAATCCGTGACGTAGGATCGATGCCGATGGCGCGCAAAAACAAAATCATCAAGCCGCGACGTATCTATGTCCCGGTCGTGCCCGTCAATGCGTCGTGGTTCGAGAGCGACAGCTACGACCGGCGAACGTGGAACGAAATCGTCGCCGACGCGCCGTCGCTGGCCGACCTCGCGGAAACCGGCGAGCGGCTGGTGCCTCATTTCGGCGCACTGGTGCAGGATCTCTTTCTCGCACTGTTCAAGATGAACCCCGTGTTCCGCAAATCCGGCGACGTTCGCCTTGCGGCGGCGCTCAATCGCACGATCCTTGAACAGATCGTGCCGTCGGCGTCGTTCCAGGCGCTGCGCTCGCGCACCGCACTCGAAGAAGACAAGGCCGCGATCGCCGCGATCGTGATGAGCGAGCATGCGCTCGAGATGGTGAAATCGGAGAAGCTCATCAATCGCAGCGAGATGCTCGATCTGTGGGACCTCGCGCGCCAGGAGCAGGATCTCGAAGCGCGCGCGGATGCGGTGAAGTCGGTCAACGAGATGCAGGAATCGCAAGAGGGCGAGAACGAATCCGGCGAAGAAGAAAAGAGTCAAGCGACGAAAAAAGAGCTGGCCGAGATGGCCGATGCGGCCGAGCGCGCTGCCAAGGTTTCAGAGGCGCGGCTCAATCAGAAGTCGCGGCAATTCGAGACTCAACTGAAGGGCGCGGATCAAACCGCGCTCAAGCGGATGCAGCTCAAGACCGCCGAGCTGGCCAGCGAGATCGATCAAGTGGCCGAGGACAGTCACGACTTCAGCCGCGAATTCGGGCAGGGCGGACGCGTCGCAGCCGGCGCACGCCTCGAGTTGGGACGGCGCCTCGCGCGCAATAAGAAGCTGGGCGAGTTGGCGCGGATGGTCGGGCGATTCAAGCAGGACGCGCGCGCGCTCAAGCGCAAAACTCTCGAGCGCGGCGTCGCCGAGGCTTACGACATCGAGCTCGGCTCCGAGCTCGGACGCCTGATTCCCGCCGAGCTGCTCGCGATGCATCATCCCGTGCTCAAGCGCGATTTCCATCGCCGCGTGCTCGAAGGCACCGTCCTTCAGTACCGCCTGCGCGACGACGAGCAGAAGGGCAAGGGGCCGATGGTCGTGTGTATCGACGTGAGCTCCTCGATGCAGGGCGACAAGGAGATGTGGTCGAAGGCGGTCGCGCTGACGCTGATGGATATCGCGCGGCGGCAGCGCCGACTGTTCCGCGCCGTCATGTTTTCGTCGGGCGACGTGAGCCTGAAGGTGCTCGACCTGAATCGCGAGCGGCGTTACGCGCCCGACCTGAACAAGGTGGTCGAGATGGCCGAGTACTTTCCCGGCGGCGGCACCGACTTCGAGACTCCGATCGACGCCGCGGTCGAATTGCTCGGCGAAAAGAAACTGAAGCGCGGCGATATCGTGATTATCACTGACGGCGAGTCGCAGGTGAGTCCGGATTGGCTGACGCGTCTGCGTGAGCGCAAAGACCAGCTGGACTTTTCTATTTTCGCGGTGCTGGTTGATGTGGGATCGGCGGAGACGTCGTCGCTGGCGCAGTTTGCGGATCGGATCACGTCGGTCAAGCGCATCAGCGACGAGCACGCCCGCGATATTTTCCTGCATGTGCAATCATGAAGAAGAGCGACCAGAAAGTGGTGCTCGAGCCCATCGACCGGAACAACTTCCGCGAGCTGTTCAACATGCAGCTTCGTCCCGAGCAGATCACATTCGTCACGCCACCGCGATGGACGCTCGCACGATGCTACGTGCGTTTCTTCGGCGACGAGTTCGAGCATCTGCCGCATCTGATCCGCGCCGGCGACAAGGTAGTCGGCTACGCGACCACGGTGTGCGATCCGAACAGCCCCGACAATTATTGGATCGACGACATCATGATCGCCGCGGAGCATCAGGGCAAAGGCTACGGCCGCGCCGCAATGGTCGAGGTGCTCAAAATGATCGTCGCGCGCTACCCGCGATGCGAAGCCGTGCAGCTAACCTGCTTCCGCCGCAACACCACCGCCGCGGCGTTGTACACCAGCCTGGGCTTCGAACCGACCGGTAGCGTCGATGAAGAATTCGGCGAGCCGAATTACAAGCTCTCGGGCGAGGCACTGTCGAAGTTTAAGTAGGACGAAATTTATTTCGTCGTTCTTTTTTCGTATTACTTTCGTCTTTCTCCGACGGAATAAATTCCGTCCTACTATACAGCCACTTGTACTGCTCCGGAGATGACGCCAAACCCTTCTTCACCGGATTCTGGCGAACGTACTCCATCTTCTCCTGCCAATCGGCTTCGTCGCGCACAATGTGATCGAAGCTTTCCTGCGTCCAGACCTGGCCATGCCTTCCAGTGTTCTGATTGACTCGATGAGCGCTGCGGCCTTTGATTCCTTTCATGACCTCGGTGAGAGTGAGCGTCCCGCTCAGCCGGAAAATCGCGTGCGCATGGTCAGGCATCACTACCGCTGCGTCGAGATCGATGTACTCTTTGTCCAGCGATCGAATCTCAGCCTTAACGAGGTCGCGTGCCTCGGGCGGCATCTCCAGTCTGTGCAGACAACTGAAACTCACAAAGTAAGTGACGTCCGGAACTTCAAGATGCGGCAAATGCCGCTTCCGAAAACTCAGCTCACTCGATTTCCACGGATTCATCTTAAGTAGGACGGAATTTATTCCGTCGTGTTTTGTCTGATAACAAAATGTCAATCCGCCAGTGAAAAATCAACGAGTCCGGAGCTTTTGGCAGAAAAGAGGAAGGGCCGGTCGACGACGACCGGCCCTTCATTCAAATTAGTGTTTCTGGCTTCTTGATGCGAAGAGGCGACGGAATAAATTCCGTCCTACTTCAGAAACGCTTGCTACGCCGCTGATGCCAACTGCATCACGCCTAGCTGCTGGTACCACGACTCGGTGCGGTCGTTAATCAAATCGATTTGCCGCAGGCACGGGATGATCGTGTCGACGAACAGGAACGAGTTGAACTGCTTCTCCATGTCGTTCTCGGCTGCCGCCCACGCCGGGTTGCGATGCATCTCGTCCTCGACGTCCTTCATCGAGATGCCCACTTCCTCGAACACCATCGAGCCCGACAGGAAGCCGTCCTTGGGCACTCCGTCGACGACCTTCGTCACCATCATGTCGCATGCGGTGAAGGCGAAGTCCTCGAGATCCTTCTTGTCCTTGCCCTTTAGCTTGGTGACTGCGTCGCGGAGCGCGAGCATGCCGAAGCCGACGTGACGCGCCTCATCCTTCATGATGTACTCGAGCAGTTCCTTCAGCAGCTCGTCCTTGGTCTCGCGCTGCATGAAGCGGAACGCCGCAATCGCCAGCCCCTCGGCCACGACTTGCATCCCGACATACTTGGGTTCCCAACGATCATGCGCCATGACGGTGGTCAGCAGCCGCTCGAGGGTGGGATCGATCGGGTAGATGCGATCGAGCTTCGTGATGTACTTGCGGAAGCCTTCGACGTGACGCGCCTCGTCGAACACCTGCGCCGCCGCGTTCATCTTGGCGTCAAGGTCTGGCACCGCGTCCACCAACTGTCCGCAGACCATCAGCGCGCCCTGCTCGCCGTGCAGGAATTGCGAGAGCCGCCACGCCGCGAACTTGCGCCCGAGCTGGTACTTGTTCTCTTCGCTGAGCGATCGATAGAGCTCGGTCTGGAACATCGGCATCATCGTCATGTCCAGGACTTCGTTCTCAATCGGGCGGTCCCAGTTAATCGTGGTCGAGACGTTCCACTGATCGCGCTTGGCGTTCTCGTACAGGCGATCCATCTGCGGGAACTTCACGCTGTAGTCCCAGTGGAAGACGCTTTCGAGGTCGGTGTTAACTACGGTGTGGTCGTGGGCCATTGGAATCCTCCAGATTTCATGAGGCGGCGAGCCGTACTGCGCGCTCGAGTCCGCCCAGAGCAAAATTTACGGTGATATTTTTCAGCTCCGCGTGAGAAAGATCGCGGCTCGCGAGCAGCCACGAAATCGCCTGCGACAGCATCCCGATCGTGAGATGCGCAATCGCGTCGGCGCGCTCGCCAACCGCCGGCGTGAGGTCGTCGCGCAGATCGTCGATGAAGATATTGTGCACGCGGACCATCAGATCGAGGAACGCTGGGCTGTGGCCGAATACTATGCGGAACAATTCGGGCGCCTCGGCCGCCGCGTCGAGAATCGTATCGATCGTGATCTTCAGTTTCTCGGCCGGCGTGTGAACTCCAGCCTTGGCTGCGCCAAGTGTGCGCCGCAGCTCGGCCGCGCCATGCTCGATCAGCTCGATAAAGATTTCGTTCTTGGTTTTGAAGTGCAGGTAGAAGGTGCCGAGGCCAACGT
>NZ_JBAUYR010000012.1:0-37774 GCF_049584895.1 Binatus sp. (SeqCode) | reverse complement strand
CCGGGATTCTTCGCTGCGCTCTGAATGACACGGAAGGTTCATACCTTTACAAGCTTCTTCTTCCTGGCGCGTTCTTCGAGTTGGCGTAACTGCTCGGTTAGCAGCTTTCGCTGCGCCTGTAATTCTTCGAATCGCTGCGCTACTTCCGCTCGGGTTTCAGGGTCTGCTTTCGTCATGAAACGCTCGTCGTTCAGCCGAGCCTCGTGCTGCGCAGCGTGTTTGTCGACCTCGGCAAGCTGTTTTTCTATCTTTTGCCGGGCAACATCGAAATCGAACCCTTCGGGCGCGTCGATCGCGACCTCAGCCCACAGCAAGTGCCCCGATACCGCACGCTCCCCCGTCGCCCTTCCAACATTCAGACTCTGAAGCTTTCCCAACGTCATCACGTACGAACTCCACGTCTCGATCTCGCCAGCTCCCTTTGCGTCGTTTGGATTAATCACCGCAGTGACGCGCTGGCCTGGATGCCATCCGAGCAGCGAGCGGAGCGAGTTGATCGCCTCCGTCGCCTCGATGCAATGACTCATCGCGACTTCTTCCGCTGGCGACAGGGGATTGGTTGCCGATGGCTCCGGATACTTCGCGATCGGTAGATGCGCCGCGAGATTCTGCTCGTCTATGTACGGGTGAATCACTTGCCAGATTTCTTCCGACACGAAGGGCATGAACGGGTGCAGCAGGCGCAGCATCTTGTCGAAGACGTTGATTAGCACCCATCGCGCGGCTGCCTGGCGCTCGCCGTCGGCTTTGAGCGGCTCTTTCGACAGCTCGATATACCAGTCACAGAACTCGTGCCAGATGAATTGGTACAGTTTCATGGCAGCGACGTTGAATTCGTAGGCGTCGATCGAGCTACTGACTTCGCGAATCGTGTCGTCAAGGCGCGACAGGATCCATCGCTCAGCCAGTCCAAGTTTTGCGATCTCAACTTTCGGCAGCGGTTGCGCCGCGCCTTCGAGGTTCATCATGACGAAGCGGGCAGCGTTCCAGATTTTATTCGCGAAGGCGCGCGACGCGGCGAACCTGTCGTGCGAGAGGATTACATCGCGGCCTTGCGCGGCCAACTGCGCCAGCGTGAAACGGACCGCGTCAGCGCCGTATTGTTCCATCAAGTCGAGCGGGTCGACCACGTTGCCCTTCGACTTGGTCATCTTCTTGCCGAGTTCGTCGCGCACTAGCGGCGTAATGTACACGTCTTTGAACGGGACCTTGTCGGTGAACTCGAGCCCAAACATCATCATGCGCGCGACCCAGAAAAAAATTATGTCGAACCCGGTCAGCAGCAGGCTGGTCGGGTAGTAGCGCGCGAAGTCTGCCGTCTCTTCCGGCCATCCGAGCGTCGACATCGGCCACAGGCCCGAACTGAACCAGGTGTCGAGCACGTCGGCATCCTGCACGATGTCGGAGCCGTCGCATTCGGGACATCGCGACGGGCGCTCCGCTGCGACGATCAAATGATTGCATCGCACGCATCGGTACGCGGGTATCCGATGGCCCCACCACAATTGCCGCGAGATACACCAGTCGTGGATGTTCTCGAGCCAGTTGAAAAAAACGTTCTCCCAACGCTTGGGATGAAAGGTCGTGTCACCCTTACGGACCGCTTCGATCGCGCGATCGGCCATCGCGCGCATCGCCAGGAACCACTGCTCGGAGAGCATCGGCTCGACGATGGTGTCGCATCGCGAGCATACGCCCACAGCGTGCTTATGCGGCTCGATCTTTTCCAGCAGCCCAGCAATCTCGAGATGTTTGACGATTTCCTTGCGCGCATCCTCGCGCGACATTCCACGATACGGGCCGCCATTCTCGTTGATATGCGCGGTGCCATCGAAGATCGAAATCTGCTCGAGGCCGTGACGCTTGCCCAATTCGAAGTCCACCGGATCGTGCGCGGGCGTGACCTTCAGCGCGCCGGTGCCGAATTCGCGATCGATCGCGGCATCGGCAATTATCTTTATCTCGCGCCCTAGCAGCGGCAGCCGGAGCGTCTTGCCGACGTACGACTTGTAGCGCTCGTCGCCGGGATTCACGGCAACCGCGGTATCACCGAGCATCGTCTCGGGCCGAGTGGTTGCGATCGTGATTGAGCCGGAACCGTCGGCGAGCGGATAGCGGATGTACCAAAGGCTGCCCTGGACGTCTTTGTGATCGACTTCGAGATCGGACAGCGCCGTTTCACATCGCGGGCACCAGTTGATCAGCCGCATCGCGCGATAGATCAGCTTCTTGTTGTACAGATCGACGAAGACTTTCGTCACCGCTTGCGACAGGCCCGCATCAAGCGTGAAGCGCTCGCGGCTCCAGTCGCATGACGCACCGAGGCGGCGCAATTGATTCAGGATTCGATGGCCGTAAGTCTCGCGCCATTGCCAAACGCGATCGACGAACGCGTCGCGGCCGAGCTGATGACGGTTCTTGCCCTCTTTCGCGAGATCCTTTTCGACCGCGTTCTGCACCGCGATACCGGCGTGGTCGGTGCCGGGCAGCCAGAGCGTGTTGTAACCCTGCATCCGGCGCGTGCGCACGATGATGTCCTGCAGCGAGACGTTGAGCGCGTGCCCAAGATGAAGCTGGCCGGTGACGTTCGGCGGCGGAATAACGACAGAGAAGACTTTGCCCGGGCGCGCGGGATCGGCGGTGAAGTAGCCGAGGTCGATCCACAGCTGAAACCATCGCTCTTCAGCCGACTTGGAATCGAAAGTTTTGGGCAAATCCACCAGTATCGCTCCGTCGAAAAAAGGGCGCGGACGCCCTTCGCTCAAATCATATTGTCCTGCCGGTCGCCTCTCAAGCGCGTGGCGTTGATGCAGATGCGTCGGTCGATCTACAGCTTGTAAAATCGAGGCGGTTAATAATATCGTGCGCTTGCTTGGATTTGGGGACGGGCCGTATTCGAATGCGGAGGAAATACTTCATGGCAGACTTGTTTCGGAGAATGGGTATTGCAGCCGCGCTTGGAACGTTGATTCTCGCGGGCGGGATTTCGGGCTGCAGCTCGATGATGTCCACCGACCATGTCGATTGCAACGTCGTGAAGTTGCAGCAGCAGTCGGGTCGCTCCGACGCCGAGATCGCGTCTGCCATCGGCGCCAGCGAAGCGGACGTCGCGAAGTGCCATGGCGCGGAATCGTCGAGCAACAAGGCCTCGCAAGGGGTACCCTCGACCTATTGAGCGGCCGCCGACCGCGTTTTTCACTGCGCCAGCCAAATGTTGGATTGGTGCGAGAGAGGGGACTTGAACCCCTACGAGCTTGCGCTCACAAGGTCCTGAGCCTTGCGCGTCTGCCATTCCGCCACTCTCGCGAGCCGGGTCAAGAGTATACGGTTTAACCGGCTGATGATTCCAATTCAAGACAGGTTTCGATTTTTCGCGCGGACGTCTTGAGCGCGTGGCGCGGGTGCAACACAATCAGCGACTACGATGAGTGAGCGGGTTCGCGGCGCGGTAGCGCTGGCGCCGGCGCCGGGAGCGTCATCGCTCGCGCTGGACTTGAGTGCGGGCGACGGCCTTTCGAGCCGGATGCTGGCGGAGCGCGGTTGGCGCGTCGTCTCGACTGAGTATCGCACCCGCAAGCCCGGCTGGATTGCGGTCAACCTCGACAACGATTTACCGTTTGGCACCGCGAGCTTCGACCTGGTGATGATGCTTGAAGTGATCGAGCATCTCGCGGACATCCCGCATATGCTCGGTGAAATCGCGCGCGTGATGAAACCGGGCGCGGTCGCGATCGTCACGACGCCGAATCGCCTGAACGTCAGCTCGCGGATACATTACCTGCTGAGCGGCTACTACAAAGGACGGCGCGCGCCGCTGGCGTACAAATATCGCGTCGCCGACGGCCGCAACTGGCACGTGATGGGCCTCAACGACCTGCACTGGATCGCGTGGGGGGCGGGACTGCGGATGGACGCTCTTGGCCGCAGCCGGCGCAAGCTGAGATCGCGAATCCTCGCGCCGGTCCTGTGGCCGTTCATCGCGGGCTTCTCGTGGATACTCTACGGGCGCGTGAAAGATCCGAAGCAGCGCGAGATCAATCGCGAGCTGCTCGGCTTCATGACCAGCGCGAGCCTGCTGATGGATGAAAATATCATCATGCGATTTCGCAAAATTGAAGGGCGTTGAAGACAACTGCCATTATCGCGACGCACAATCGCCCCGACTCGCTTCGGCGGTTAGTGGCGAGCCTCGCGCCCGAAGTCGCCGCGGGATCGCGCGAGATTATCATCGCCGAGAACGGCACGCTGGCGCCGACGCATCTTACGATCGAAGGCATACCGCTCGAGCATCTGCACGAACCGCGCGCCGGAAAGTGCCGCGTTCAAAATCGCGCAATCGCGCAAGCGTCTGGAGAGATCCTGGTGTTTCTCGATGACGATCTGGTCGTCGCGCCGAGCTACATCGAAGCGGTCGAAGACTTCTTCGACAAGCATCGCGAGTTCGCCGCGATGAAAGGGCGGATCCTCCCGGCCGAAGATCCCAAGAAAAAAGTCGGGCCGATGGCACCGTATCTTGACCTGCCGATCGCCGACCACGGCGAACAAGTAGTCGAGGTGCGCGGCGTGCTCGGCGCGAACATGGCTTTTCGCGCGGACGCGATCAAGCAAGTGGGACCGTTCGACGAGCGTCTTGGTCCCGGCGCAGGCGGACATGAGGAAGAAACCGAGATGTCCCACCGGCTGCGGCGCGCGGGGTTTCGAATCGGATACGCGCCAAAGGCGCTCGTCTATCACGACGTTGACCCGTCGCGGGCGAATCGCGAACGCTTCATTAAAATTGCGCGCGAGCGTGGGCGATGCCGGATGCTGCATGAGAAACATTCCGCGCTCGACGTGATTGCAAAGAACGCAATCGCGATGACACGGCTGCGAATCGCGCAATTGACGCGCGCGGACCTCCCGCGAATCGCCCGCGAGGAACGCCGTCTCGCAATCGCGCGCGGAATGTTCGACGGCCTCGGCGGGTGAAGTGGTGCGCGTTGCACGCGTGTGGCTCGAACCGCAGTACCCTCACCTACCGTCGGCTGAGGCCGCCGGCCTCCTCTCCCACAACTAAGCGGGCGAGGTATAAAGAAAAGAGCCGGGATTCTTCGCTACGCTCTGAATGACACGAAAAAAGTTCTAACAGGGACGAAGTCCCGCATCCTTCTTTCGATGGGTGCAGGGGTGACCCCTGCCGAAGGAAGCGTGAAACCCACCGCGGGTTTCACATTAGATAAAGTGTATTGCCGCGCGCGCTCTACCCTATCGATCCGATCAGCGCGTTCAATTCTTCGGCATATCGTGTCCAGGTGAATTTTTCTGCTGTCGCTCGCGCTTCAGCGCCGAGACTCGCGGGCGCGTCGAACAGTGCGCCGAGGCGGAGCGCGACTTCGCCGACATCGTTGGGGTTCTCGACTCGAAACCCGCGCATCGACGGCGGGATAATCTCGGCGACGCCGGAGAACGCACTGGTCATTGGCGGCAATCCGCTGGCCATCGCTTCCATCACGACGTTGCCGAACGGTTCGAACAGCGAGGGCATCGCGAATGCGTCCGCCGCGTGGAAGATTGTCTCGACGTTCGGCTGCGGTCCGGTGAAGACTATTCGCGTGCCGACGTTGAGCGCGCGAGCGCGCCTCGCGAATTTGTCGGTCTGTCGATCGGCGCCGGCCACCATCAGAAACGCGCCGCCGGCCACCAGCGGCCATGCTTCTATCAGGAATCCCAATCCCTTGCGGGCGAAGCCGTTGCCGACGAATGCGACCACGCGCGCGCTGGATGGAACCGCGAACTTCTGGCGGATGGCGGCACGTTCCGACGGGCCGGTTGCAGGTCGGAAGCGCTCGAGGTCGACGCCGTTGTAGATCGTCAGTGTTTTCTCCGGCGCCAAACCGAATTCGCGAATCAGATCGTCACGGACGAAATTTGACACCGCGATCACGCGCTTGAGGCCGGGACTGCGGAAGGCCTGACGCTCGACGATCATCTGCACTCGATGATACGGGGTAATGCGCATCGCGGTCGCACCGATCACACCGCGCCATTTTCGCGCCGCTCGCACATAGCTGGCATGAGCGCCGCCGCCGGATCGCATCACGTCTGCCCCGACGCATCGCGCGAAGCTGAGCACCATGTCAGCTCCCGCGCGACGTGCCGTGGGCGCCGCAGTCCACCCGAAACGCAGCAGCGACAACGTGCGTCCCAATCGCGGGCCGGGGCCGACGCGACGGATATCCCACTCGCCGGTTGCGCCACGGATCTCATCAGCGAAGATCGTGATCTGATGCCCCGCCGCGCGCAGGTATTCCGCCGTGATGATCAGATCGCGCTCGGTGCCGCCGCCCGCGCTATCGAAACGGCGGGTCAGCAACGCTATCCGCATCGAATGACGCTCCGCCCCGACGCTCTGAAAAGATGCGTGCTCGCTTCCCGTGTGATAATTTGCCGCGCAGGAGGCGAGGTGGAGGAATGATCGAAATTCAATGCACCAGTTGCCACACCCGCTACCGTATCGATGAGCGGGTCCTGCCCGACGATACTCCGACCTTCAAGTGCTCGCGATGCGGCCATGTGTTCAACGCGGACCCGGTGCCGGCGAGAGTTCGCAAAATGGCGCCGCCAGAGCCAGAGAGTCCGCAACAGCCCGAGAACGAGTCGCAGGCGCCGCGAACTATTCGCCCCGCGCGGCCGCGTGCGAGCGAGCTCAAGTCGCCGGTTGAAAGCGACGTGGTGAAGCGCGAGGTTGCCAGCGAGGCGCGACAGCCGATTGCGCCCAAGCCCGAACCTCGCCCGCAGAGATCGGAACCTCGCGCGCAACGAGTCGAGCCCGTACGACCGCGCGAATCCTCTGCGCCGCAGACGCCGCCAGCGCCTGCCAAGCCGCCGGCTGATCGAAAAGAGAAACCTACGGAGGAACCGCAAACCGATGATCCGCTTAATCGCACCTTCGGCGACCGCGATCCGCAAGCCGATACCGGCGAAAATCTGAAATTCGATTTTAGCGACGAGCGCGGTGAAGTCGGTGAAGCGTCGGCGGAGAATGAGCTGGAACGTCCTGAGCCGCCCGACAATGATTGGCAGGTGGGCGATGCGCCGGCCGATTTCGAACACGCGCCGAGTCGCCAGCCGCCCAGCATGATGTCCGATCCGCAGCCGGCTCCGCGACCGACGCCCACCACGGTGCGTCGTATGGCGGCCCCTCTGGAAGCCGAGATGCCTCGATTCGTGCAGCCGCCGACTCGCGCGAAATCCACCGGGTTCCAGCTCGGCCATGCCGAAGAGGACGACACCGCCGAGGAAGCCTCGCCCGGGCCGACTCATGCCTCCGGGGTTTTTCTCGCGCTGTTTTTCTTCGTCGCGATCGCTTTTCTCGGCGCGAGCGCGCTCATCTGCGACGAGCCGGTTGCGAGCGCGCGAATTCTCAGCGGCGCTCCGCGAATCGGCGATTACTTCGCGCGTCCGATCGTGCCCGCGATGCTGGTGACGCTGCATGATGTCCGCTCGGAGTACTACTCGCTGAAGGGCGGCCATGTCGCGCTGGTGATTACCGGCACCGCGCAGAACGTGGGCAACCGCCCGCTGCACCTGGTCGCGATCGACGCCGATCTGATTGGCGCCGGCGCCAGTCCGATCTCGAACCTGAGCGTCTATTGCGGCAACGAACTCTCGGCCACGATGCTCGGTGAAATGACGCCGCGCGAAATCGAATTTTCTCAGGGATTGAGCCCGCAGAAGACGTTCACGATTGAGCCGTCGGCGTCGGCGCCGTTCCTGATGGTGTTCATCGATCCTCCAGCGGGCGCCGGCAAGATTAGAGTCTCGGTTTCGAAGGCCGAATCCAGCTCGACCGTCGCCCCTCCCGCCTGAGCCTCGCCGCCCGCGATTTATTCCTTCTCGCGCGCGAGCAGCTCGGTGTACTCGTCGGCGTCCATCAGGTCTTCGAGATCGCTCATGTCGGTGATCTTCACCTTGATCAGCCATCCGTCGCCGTACGGATCTTCGTTGACGGTCTCGGGGCTCTCGGGCAGGTCTTCGTTGATTTCGATCACAGTGCCTGTCACCGGCGCGTATATATCGGAAACGGCTTTGACCGACTCAACCACGCCGAACGGATCGTCCTTGCTGACCTTGTCGCCGACCGCGGGCAATTCGATGTACACGATCTCGCCCAACTGGTCCTGCGCGTGATCGGTGATTCCAACAGTCGCGACCGTGTCTTCAGTCGCAACCCATTCGTGCTCTTTCGAATATTTGAGTCCCTGGGGGATCTCCATGATTCCTCCGTAGATCGCGAGCGGCGCGTATTTCAAGCCCCGGCGCGCGCGCAGGTCGATCGCGATCACATCCAATGTCATGAAGCGCAGCGGCGCGAGTTTTGTCAAGTTCCTACTCGCACCCGAGCTTGCATGGATTACACACCTGACTCTTGACTGTCGAGCGTCGATAGCGTTAGCGGTCGCACGCGCCGCGATTGCCTGCCGCTCGTCGCCCGCCGTATCGTCGATGCGCGCGCGACCATCGGCCATGCGCGCAAGGCGCGGAGGACTCATCTGCATGAATGTCGGAATTCCGACTGAAATAAAATCCGACGAGCAGCGCGTCTCGCTGACTCCGGCCGGCGTAGCCGCATTGCGCACGCACGGTCATCGCGTGACGGTGCAGTCGGGCGCCGGAGTCGGCAGCGGATTTTCCGACCGCGACTATCGCAACGCGGGCGCGTCGATCGTAGCCGGCGCGGCCGGCGTATGGCGCCGTGCCGACCTGATCCTCAAGGTCAAGGAACCGCTGCCGCCCGAGTACCCGCTGATGCGCCCAGGGCTGATCGTGTTCACCTATCTTCATCTCGCCGCGGACCCTCGCCTTACGCGAGAGCTGGTGAGCCGCCGCGTAACCGCAGTCGGCTACGAAACTATCCAGCTCGAAGATTCGAGCCTGCCATTGCTCGCGCCAATGAGCGAAGTTGCGGGACGTCTCGCGATTCAGGCCGGCTCATGGTGCCTGCAGGCGCGCAGCGGCGGTCGCGGCGTGCTGCTCAGCGGGGCGTCGGGCGTGCGGCCGGGCAAGGTGGTCGTGCTCGGCGGCGGAATCTCAGGCCTCAACGCATGCCGGGTGGCGGCGGGCGTCGGCGCCGAAGTGACGATCATGGATATCAACCCGACTCGTCTCCGCTACCTGGGCGATTTGCTCGGCGGTCGCGTGACCACCGTGATGTCGAATCGCGCGACGCTCGAAGAGGAGGTAACCAATTGCGATCTGGTGATCGGCGCGGTGCTGGTTCCCGGCGCGCGGGCGCCGCGGCTGCTCAGTGCGAAGATGGTTTCGCGGATGCGTCCGGGCGCGGCAATCGTAGACCTATCGATCGATCAGGGTGGTATCGCCGAAACGTCTGCGCCGACCACGCACGCGCGGCCGACCTTCATCCGCAACGGCGTCGTGCACTACTGCGTAACCAACATGCCCGCGATGGTTCCGCACACGTCCACCTACGCGCTGACCAACGCGACGCTGACCTACGCGCTTGAGATCGCAGACTGCGGCATCCTCGAAGCGGGCCTGCAAAAC
The DNA here is from genome assembly GCF_049584895.1 of Binatus sp. (SeqCode). Taxonomy (GTDB): domain Bacteria; phylum Desulfobacterota; class Binatia; order Binatales; family Binataceae; genus Binatus. The sequence goes on along the minus strand of NZ_JBAUYR010000012.1, from coordinate 28,231 downwards.
CCAGCAATCCGCCACGGCCTGAACACCTACGACGGCCACGTCGTCCATCCGGCGGTAGCGCGCGCCCTCAAAATGAAACCGCACTCCCCCTGGAAGTAGGTTTACCTCACCCCCGGGGAAAGGATGGCGCGCGCTTCGCGCGCCAGGTGAGGGCGCTTGCATTCAGCTCGATGCTAGCGTCCTCACCCGCCGCTCGCGGACTCTCGTCGACCTCTCCCGAAAGAGCGGTGAGAATTGTTCACATTAAATTAAGTGATCTACCCTTCTAATAGATCCCGTTCGGACCGGTGTTATATCTCTGCTGCCCCGACTTGAGTTCGCCGTACGTACCGGTTTCAAACCGCTTGACGTTTTGCGTCAGGTTGAGATCGCCGTGCAGATCCGCGACTGCTTCCTTCGCGCCTTCCTGCGCGATTTCATGAGCGCGCACCCAACGGCCGGAGCGCTGTACGAAATTTGCGAGATCGAAAAGGTTCTGGCTCAACGCCGCTTGCGACTTGGCGAACTTCGCGGTCCAAACTACTTGCTTGCTCTTGAGATCGACGAACTTGAGCGAGAACGTAACCGACGCCGGACTCGCCGCGGAATAGTCCATGCCGACGCGTTCCTGGTAGCGCTCGACGGTGCCATATAGCACGCCGTCTGCCGAGACTTCGCGGCCCAGCTTGAGCGCGTTCTCATCGAGGTTCGCGAACGTGGTCGGCGGCAACTTCTGCATCGCCTGGTCGACATCCTGCGCCGGAATCGGATCCCATCCACCTGCCATCGCGACCTGGCTGTAGAGCTCGGCGCTTATCGCCTCAGCGGCTCCTGGAGCCAGCGGCTCGCCAGCCGTGGGATCCTCTGCCAAGGGCATCACGGCGATGCGATTGATCGTGATCGTTTTGATCGATCGCACCGCGTGGGTCTTCACGTCGCGCTGATTGATCGCGTCGCTCACCGCCCCGGTCGTGGAATTAACCGCGTCCGCCGCGATCGTGGTGCATCCCGCCGCCATCAACAACGCGCCCGCCACCAAAGCCAGCCGCGCGGACGCCAGCGTCCAACTGATTTTCATGACGTCACCTTGATCGACAATTCCTTGAGCTGGCGCGGATCGACCTCGGATGGTGCGCCGCTCATCGGGTCAACCGCCTTCTGCGTTTTGGGAAACGCGATCACGTCGCGCAGCGAGTCGGTGCCGCAAAGCATCATGCAAATTCGATCGACTCCAAAAGCGATTCCGCCATGGGGCGGCGCGCCGTACTTGAGAGCGTCGAGCAAAAAGCCGAAGCGATCGATCGCTTCCTCGCGCGTGAGCCCCAGTAATTCAAATACCTTCATTTGCAGCTCGCGGCTATGGATACGAATCGAGCCGCCGCCGAGTTCCTGGCCGTTGAGCACCATGTCGTAGGCGAGTGCGCGGGCCTTGAGCGGCGCCGACTCGAGCATCGCAAGATCGTCGGGATTAGGCGCGGTGAAAGGATGGTTCACGGAGACCATGCGCCTATCCTCGGCGCTGTAGTCGAACATCGGGAAATCGACGACCCACAAAAATTTCAGCTCGTCAGATTTGTCGAGTCCGAATTTCGTCGCGAGCTGCAAACGAATATCACCGAGAACCGGCCGCACCTTGTCTGGCTGTCCCGCGACCATCAGCATCGTATCGCCCGTTTTCAATTCCGCAGTGGAGGTCGCGGCGGCTCTCTCGCCGTCGCTCAGATATTTTGCGATAGGTCCCTGCCAAGCGCCGCCCTCGCCAACTTTTATCCACGCCAGTCCCATCGAATGGCGCGACTTCACCGATTCGGTAAGCTCGTCGAGCTCGCGACGGGTCAGCGGATGGTCGCCGGTAACGTTGATTCCATAGACGGACTCGCCGCGCGCGAGAATTTCCGCAAACACCTTGAACGACGTACCCGCAAACGCGCTCGTGAGATTTTTCAGCTCCATCGCGAAGCGAAGGTCAGGCTTGTCGATTCCGAAACGTTCGATCGCCTCGGAATACGGCATCCGCGGAAACGGCGGCTTCACGTCGATACCGAGCACGCTCCGATAAACCGACGCGATCATTCCCTCCGCGATCGATTGGATATCTTCAGGGCGCGGGCACGTCATCTCGATATCGATCTGGCTGAACTCGGGCTGCCGATTCGCGCGCAAATCCTCGTCGCGGAAACATCGCGCGATCTGATAGTAGCGATCGAAGCCGCCAATCATCAGGATCTGCTTCAACAACTGCGGCGATTGCGGCAGCGCGTAGAACTTCCCGGGGTTGACGCGGCTCGGCACCAGGTAATCGCGCGCGCCCTCGGGCGTCGATTTGAAAAGAATCGGCGTCTCGACGTCGATAAACCCGTTTTGATCGAGATGGCTCCGCACCGCCTGCAAAGCCTGATGACGTCGGCGCAAATTGCGCTGCATCTCGGGACGGCGCAGGTCGAGATAGCGGTACTTGAGCCGAATCTCCTCCGCAGTCGCCTCGCCGTCGGCAATCTGAAACGGCACGGGAGCCGACGCGCTGAGAATCTCGAACGCGCTTACCGCTATTTCGATCTCGCCGGTCGGAAGCTCGGCGTTGACGGTGCCCTCGGCGCGGCGGACGACTTTGCCCTTCACCGCTACATAAAACTCGGAGCGGACGTCGCCCGCAGCCTCGTGCGCCTGGCCGCTATGCGCCGGATTCAAAACGAGCTGCACGATTCCGTCGCGATCGCGAAGATCGATAAAGATAAGACCGCCGTGATCGCGCCGCGTCTGCACCCATCCCCAAAGCGCGACCTCGCGGCCAACGTCGGTCGCACGAAGCGCGCCGCAGTAATCAGTTCGAGTCCACGGCGGCAGCGGAGAATATTGCTCAGTTTTTCCCATTACAGTTGAAATTCGTCCCGTCGGTCGAGGATACCTGTGCCAACAAGTCTAAGAAACACTCGCTATCCGCGCGCTCCTGCGATCAGGGCGGCCGCCTCGGCTTCGCCAACTTCGCGCTGCGTGCTTTGCTTCAAGTCGCGCAACTGCACGACCCCACGCGCGAGTTCATCGTCGCCGATAATCACCGCGAAGCGCGCGCCAATTTTCGACGCGCGCGCCAGCAGCGTCTTCATCTTGCGCTCGGGCGAAAGCATCTCGATGTTGAGATTCGCTCCGCGTAGCGAACGCGCTACGACGACCGCATGACGAGTCGCCGCCGCGCCCATAGAAATAATCGCTGCGTCGGGCGTGACCGTTGGCAACTCACCAGCGGCTTCCAGAGCCAGTGCCATTCGATCGACGCCGATCGCGAAACCAATCCCCGCAACCGCCGCACCGCCCATCGTCTCGACCAGCCCATCGTATCTGCCCCCCGCCACCACCGTGCTTTGCGCGCCGAGACCGCCCGCCATCACTTCGAACGCGGTGCGGGTATAGTAGTCGAGACCCCGCACCATCCGCGGATTGACGACGTACTGAACACTCGCGGCGGTCAGCAGTTCCTTGACGATGTCGAAATGCGCGCGGCATTCGTCGCACAGGAAGTCGAGGCTGTTCGGCGCCGACTCTGTCACCTTCGCGTCTCGCTTGCAGTCGAGCAGACGCAGCGGGTTGCGATCGATGCGATTGTGGCAGTCCTCGTCGAGCTCATCCCAATGCGCGCGCCCCCATTTCACGAGCGCCTCACGGAAGGCCGGCCGGCACTTTTGATCGCCGATCGAATTTATCTCCATCGTGAACGGAACTTTGAGGTCGCGGCAAAGCTCGTCGATCATTATCAGCAGCTCGGCGTCGCAGGCCGCATCCTGCCTGCCGAATACCTCGACGCCGAATTGATAGAACTGGCGATAGCGGCCCTTCTGCGGACGCTCGCGACGAAACATCGGTCCCGAATAGAAAAAACGCTGCTCAGGATCGGTGCGATCGAGTCCGGCCTCAATGTATGCGCGCACGACGCCGGGGGTGCCTTCAGGCCGGATCGCGACGACGGTCTCGCCCTCGTCGCGATCGGTGAACGTGTACATCTGCTTTTCGACGACGTCCGAAGTCTCGCCGCTCGAGCGCTGGTAGAGTTGCGCGCGCTCGAGCACAGGAATGCGGATCTCTTTGATCGAGTAGCGATCGAAAATCGCGCGCGCCCGCTCCTCGACGAGGCTCATCGCGCGCGCGTCGGCGGCGATTAGATCTCGAAACCCTCTGAGTCGCGTCAGTTCCAAGCTACCTAACCCCTAACCCCTTCCCATTGTGGGAAGGGGAACTGGAGTGGGAGAGGCTCGGCGCATCAGGTCGCGCAGCTCGCGGAAGCCGACCATCTCGACGCCTTCGTCCTTGATCAGCTGGCGCGTCTTGTCTGACGTGAAATAACGGAAGTCGGCGTCGCGCTGCATCGCATCACGCGCGCAAGTCTTCAGTTCGTCACGTGCAATTGCAGGATGACACAAAATTTCGGTCACGCCCGGCTTCAGGGTGCGGATGAGATTCGTCCAGTATGTCTCGGTCTCGGCCACCGACGACGGCCCGTAAAATATCAGATGGTCGGGAGTGACGACGCCGGCAGCGTCGAGCTGGTCGAGAATCGCGCCCATCCCTTCGGTGCCGATTCGGCGGCGCGACGCGAGCCTGATCGGCAGGCGATATTCATCGGCCAGCCGCGCGTAAATCTCGTGATAGTCGGCGCGCAGTTGCAGCGTGCCCATGTGCGAATCGAGATGAGTCGCGTCGATTCCCGCCGCGAACGCCTTTTCAATTTGCGCGCGCAACTCAGCTTCCGCCTCATCGAGTCGGGCGTGCTCGTAAACCTGCGCGACCGTCTGCCACAGGTATCCACGCTCATCCACGAGCGACGGGACCACATCGCGTCCGGACACCGGTCCCCATTTGTAGCGGTCCCATTCTGCGGTGAGCGTGAGATGGACGCCCAGGTCGGCGTCCGGATTATTCCGCGCGAATTGCGCTGCCTCCTCGAACCACGGACACGTCACGAGGATCGTCGACGACGTGAACACGCCCTCCTTCAGACCCCTGATGACGCCTTCGTTCTGGTCGTGGCACATCCCGAAGTCGTCCGCATTGAGGATGAGCACGCGCGCATCGGCGGCATAGCCAAGCCGTTCGGCCGTCGATTTTGTCTCGTTTGCCATCTGCTCGATCCCGTCAAACTTATCGGCCCACTAGGGAAAGAAAAAGGGCCGCCTGTTGGGGCGGCCCTCTCTCGAAGTGCCGATTAGGCGTTAGTCCTGATTATACCGTCAGGATATGGATCGTGCAGGCGGAGCCCAGCCCGATAACATGGGCCTGGCCCGCCTTGGCGTTAGGCACCAGGCGATCTTTCGCACGATCGTCCTGGGTCAGGTGCCAGACCACTTCGCAGATATTCGCGACGCCGGTCGCACCGAGAGGATGCCCCTTCGAGAGCAATCCGCCTGACACGTTTACCGGATCGTGGCCGCCGAGGCTCGGATGCACGCCGCCGCCCGAGTCGATGAACTTGCCGGCCTCGCCGTCGCCGCACAGTCCGAGGTTCTCGTAGTGCACGAGTTCCGCAGTCGCGAAGCAATCATGCAATTCGGTAAGCGCGATGTCCTTGGGTCCGATGCCGGCCTTCTCGTACGCCTGCTTCGACGCGCGCCGCGTGAGCGTGCTGACATCGGGCAGAGTGGCAGTGCGATCGGTCCACGGATCGGAAGTGAGCACCGAGGCCGCGATCTTTGCGCGCTTGCGTCCACCCGCGAGCTGTTTCAGCTTGTCCTCGCTGACGAGAATCGCAGCCGCAGCGCCGTCGCCCGTCGGGCAACACATATAAAGAGTGTTGGGATACGCCACCATGCGCGCATTCATCACGTCTTCGAGCGAGACTTCGTTGCGATACTGCGAGAACGGATTCTTGGTCGCATGCTTGTGCGACTTCACCGAGATTTTGGCGAAGTGCTCAGGCTTGGTGCCGTACTTGCGCATGTGCTCGATGCCCGCCTGTCCAAACACCGCAGGCATCAGGCCGGAACCGAGCTTGCCCTCGGTCGAGTACGCGGGGTCGCCGCCGCCGGCGCCGCCGAGCAATCCCTGCTTGCCCATCTGCTCGACACCGACCGCCATCGAGATGTCATACATTCCCGATGCGACCGACATATACGCCTCGCGAAAAGCGGTTGAGCCGGTGGCGCATGCGTTCGAGACGTTGATCACGGGGATTCCGGTCTGGCCGATTTGCTGCAGGATTCGCTGCCCGACCATCGCATTGGACTGGTAAAGATTTCCGCAGGCGAACATCTCGACGTCCTTGATTGCAATTCCGGCGTCCTTGAGCGCGAGCAGCGCCGCCGCACCGCCGAGTTCCGGAACAGTCTTCTCGGGATAGCGCCCGAATTTGATCATCCCGGTTCCGAGAACATAAACATTTCGCATCTTGATTCCTCCTGGCGGCCCGGCCCGTAGCTCAGGTCCGTCGTAAAGTTTGTTCGCCTTTTTGGGACCCTAATTTTTACTTGGCCTGTACGAGAACGCCACGACCTCGTGCCCTTCGCGATCCTTGGCCGCAACGCCGGTCACCAATTCAACCGGCAGATTGAAAATCTTGTTAGGTTCCTTCTGCGCCTGCTCGGGATCGACGTCGGTCAGATTCGCGCGGACGCTGATGCCCTCGGGCAAATCGACGATCGCCGTCACGTAAGGCGTCTTGATTCCGGGGAACGACTGATGCACGACCGAAAACACGTACACCTTGCCCTTGTCGGACAAAGTCACCGGCTGGAACTTGTCGGTCTTACCGCACTTCGAGCACGCGACCCGTTTCGGATCGAGATAGATTGCCCCGCACTCGCCGCACTTGATGCCTTCGAGATGCGGCTTGGGCGCCAATTTCAGCCATGGAACGATCGGGCGCGGTCCCGTGTCAGTAGTAGCTTGAGCCTGCTCAGCCATGAAGATCCTCCGGACGATTCGATAATAATTGTGCTATCAGAATGACCAACGCCGCCTCGTGCGGCGGCGCCGTCGCTCTCTCTTTCGCCGAAGTTTCCCACAGGTCAGACAGGTCGTCAACAGTCGCGCGGACAATACTGACGACTACAGATCCTTCTTAGTGGCACAGGCTTCAGCCTGTGATTTCCTGTCCATGCCACTGGAATCACCGGCTGAAGCCGGTGCCACGTTATTCCAATCGATCCGTAAGCCAGTTGCGCAGTACCGAGAAGAACTCGGCGTGAGTGGCTTTTTCGAGCCACGGATAATGGCCGCAGCGCTGCCATTCCCGATACTCCAATTGCGGGATATACGGCGCGAGGCTCGCTCTGATCATTTCCCCGGGATGAGGATCTACCTCGCCGTGCAGCATGAGAACTGGTGATTTGATCACCGAGAACGCCGACGGATACACGCCTTGGTTTTGCAGCCGCACCATGTCGTCCCAGGTCTCGCTGCTCGTGCCCGGCTCCGACTCTTCGATCTCCTGATCGGTCGTCACCAGGTCGTACGAATACAGTTCAAGCGTCTGCTTACCCAACTCGCGGAATCGATCATTCGGATCCGCGATTTGCTGCGCAAGTTCGAATCGCCGCCGAGCACCCGTATCCTTCTTGCGCTCCGACAAATTGATGCTGAACTGCTCGCGCGCGGCCAAATCGAACGTACCACTGCATACGAGCACGATTGGACCCGCCGAACTCGGATGCGCCGCCGCGTAAGCAAGCACCAGCATCGCCCCCCACGAATGGCCAACGAGTGCAGGCGGTCGGCTGTACGATAAGGATTCAACGACTTCGTGCAGGTCCGCGACGTGATCGGCGACAGTCGCGCTGGTGGGGCTTTGAAACGGTTCGTGCACGCGGAAGGAGTCGGCGATTCCGCGCGCCACCGGAGCCATCGATCCGCACGCGCCCGGCCCGCCGTGCACGACGATGACTTGAGGTCCCGAGGCGCCGTATAAGCGAACTTTCAACAAGCAATCGTGAGGGCTATTTGTGCTGCCAGTTTGGCGGGCGCTTTTCGACGAAGGCTGTGGTGCCCTCGACGCGATCTGCGCTGCCGAAGGTCACGCCGAATGCCTCCTGCTCGTAGCGCAAGCCAGCGTCCTCTTCCATCGTGAAGGCGGCTCGCAGAGCGGCTTTTGCCTGACGCAGCGCGACGGCGGATTTGCTCGCGATTTTTTCGGCCAGTTTGCGCGTCGTCTCGATCAGTTCCCCGGGCGGCACGACCTGGTTCGCGAGGCCCAGTTCAAGAGCGGTCTTCGCGTCGAACATGTCGCCGGTCATGATCAGCTCGCGCGCTTTATTGTGGCCGATTCGATGCGGCAGGCGCTGCGTTCCGCCGAAGCCCGGGATGAGTCCGAGATTTATCTCGGGCTGCCCGAAGCGCGCCTTTTCGCTGGCGACGATCAGGTCGCATGCGAGCGCAAGCTCGAGGCCGCCGCCGAGCGCGAAGCCGTTAACTGCCGCGATGACGGGAATTGGCAGGTCCTCGAAACTCTCCATCACACGATGGCCCAGGCGCGAAAAATCGAGACCATCGATAGCCGACATTTTCGCCATCGCCGCGATATCCGCACCCGCGACGAATGCCTTGTCGCCCGCGCCGGTGACGATCAGTACGCGCACGGAAGCGTCGTGACGCACCTCGCGAATCACACGCGCGATTTCCTCGAGCACCTCGCGATTCAACGCATTGAGAGCCGTCGGCCGGTTAACGGTCAGCGTCGCAATCGCAGCCTTTTCGAAAATAATATTTTTGAATTCCACGCTTCTAATTCCGCCCTCAACGGTTTAAGTGTCAAGCCCCCGGCGCTTGCGCGCTACTCATCGCGCGCGAAACAATGCGCACGTGCGAATCAAATCGGGAATGTCGGCGCGGCTCTTCGTTCTGGCGATTGTGCTTTTTCTCTGTTCGGGATGTAGTTCGAATGCAGAGACCTTCGTCACCAAGATTCGCGCCGAAGCAACCGACAAATGCCACGAAGGCAACCAGGCTGCGTGTCATACGATCGTCCAGCAGGTGAGCGACACCAAGGTCCTCATCGAATCCACTGCGCCGATCGAGATTCAAACGCCCGCCTGCAACGCCGGCAGACAGGACGCATGCGAGCAGATGGCCGTGCTGCACGGTGAGTTGAGCACGTGGTGCACGATGGGCAACGGACCGGCGTGCGCGGCCGTCAAGACTGGTCCGTGGCCGGCAAAATGGGACGAGCCGGCTCTGATCGACGCGGCCAAGATGTCGTGCCTCTCCGGCCAGTTCAAGGCCGATTCGAGCACATGCCAGGCTTTGCAGATGATGTAAGTGGCTAACTCCGCTCTTCGAAGCCGAGCGAAATCATCATCTCGTGCAGCGATTGATCGACTTCCACGTAGTCAGTGAGCGAGAGATATACGTGGCATCCGCGAGCGCCTTTGGCGCCTCCGGGAATCTCCACAATTTTGAGGATCTGATCGGCGTTAATCATCAGCGGCCTGTCTTTCATACTCACGCGCAACCACATATCCCGCCACCTTCCAGCCTATCCGGCTTTAATATTCTGGTTTGAAATCGAAATGATGAATCGCTTCGATGAAGCGAATAGTGCGCGTCTTCGATCGCATCACGACGCTGTTGGTCATCGCGCCGCCGGAGAAAAATCGCACGCCGCGCAGATAGTCGCCGGTGGTCACTCCCGTCGCCGCGAACATCACGTTCTCGCCCGCCAACTCCTCGAGCGTGTAGCGATGCTTCAAGTCCATGATGCCCATCGCGAGGCATGCCTCGGCTTCCTCTCCGTTGCGCGGCATGAACCGGCATTGCATCTCGCCGCCGGCAGAACGAATCGCGGCGCCGGCCAGCACGCCCTGATGCGCGCCACCGATTCCAATGAGCATATCGATTTCGCTCTCGGGCCGCGTCGTCGCGATCGCCGCCGACAGGTCACCGGCTGAGATCATCTTGATACCGGCGCCCGCGCGACGGACTTCATTGATCAGCTTTTCATGACGCGGGCGATCGAGGATCGCGACGCGTAGATCTTCGACGTAAACTTTTTTCGCCTCGGCCAGTGCCTTGAGATTGTCGGTTGGCGACCTGTCGATATCGATCACGCCGCGTCCCGCCGGACCGCACGCGACTTTATCCATGTAGGTGTCGGGGCATCGCAGGATTCTCCCGCGCTCCGCCAGCGCGACGCATGACAGCGCGTTGGGGCCACCGGTTGCGCAGATGATCGGACCTTCGATCGCGTCGAGCGCGACGTCGATTTCAGTGCCCGCGCCGGTGCCTACTATTTCGCCCTCGTACAGGAACTCGGCGTCGCCTTCTTTGCCCTCGCCGATCACGATTTTGCCGTCCATCGCAACCGAGTTCAGCGTCTTGCGCATCGCGTCGCACGCCGCCCGATCCGCCATCCGCTCGTCGCCCTTGCCGATGAAGCGCGCCGCCGCGAGCGCCGCGGCTTCCGTCGCGCGCACCACTTCGAGGGCAAGATTCCGCTCCATCCAGAGGCCTCCGGGTCAGTTCGACGTGGTCTTCAAGGGGCTGCCGAAAAGAGATTCTATCAGGTGATAGCCGTCGCCGACGAGCACTCCGGTCGCGGTGCCCTCGTCTTCGGTGTAGCGACGCGGCGTGCTGCCGCCGGGCTTGAACTGGGCCGAGGTCATCAGCGCGAACGGCACCGGCTCCGGCGAATGAGTCTTGAGCTGGCTCGGCGTCGCGTGGTCGGGCATCAGCAGGATTGCGAAATCGCCAAGCGCGCCAAGCCCCGCGAGCATCGGCCCGATGATCAACTCGTCGATACGCTCGATCGCTTCCTTCTTCAGATCGGCGCGGCCCATGTGACCAGCCTCGTCGGGCGCCTCGATATGCAACAGCAGGAAGTCGCGCGACTTGAGCGATTCGAGCCCATAGCGCGCCTTGGCGGCGTAGTCGGTATCGAGAAATCCGGTCGCGCCGGGAACCTTGATCAGGTTGAGTCCCGCGAGCCGGCCAAGCCCGTTGACCAGGTCGACCGCCGATATCACTGAGCCGTCGACGCCGAAGCGCTCCTTCAATGTGGGGACTGACGGTCGCGTGCCCTGCCCCCAGAACCACACTGACGATGCTTCAGCTTTGCCTGCCCCGCGGCGCGCCTTGTTCACCGGATGCTCGCGCAAAATCTCGGCAGAGCGCCGCGTCAGATCGCGCAGCAAATCCGCACCCGCACCTTTTGGCAGATGGTCCTCGACCGGCTTGCCCGTGATGTCGTGCGGAGGAGTCAGGTGCGTGGTCGCGATTCCGCCGCGCCACATCATCAGATGCCGGTAGCTGACGCCGTTGAAAAATTCGATCCCGTCGCCCGCGAGCTCCTTGCGCAGGTCGGAGACGATCTGCGCCGCTTCTTCGCTGGTGATATGACCCGACGTGAAGTCGTTCATGATCATCGCGCCGCTTTCGTTGTCGCCCGGCTTCAGCGAGACGAGATTCATCCGGAACACCACGTCGCGCGGGCCCATCTCGATTCCCTGGCTCGCCGCTTCGATCGGCGCGCGCCCGGTGTGATAACGCACCGGGTCGTAGCCGAGCATCGTCATGGTGCCGACATCGCTGCCCGACGGCATGCCCTTGGGAATAGTCGCGACCATCCCGAGCGTCCCGCGCGTCGCCATCAGATCCATGTTGGGCTTGTGCGCCGCAGCGAGCGGCGTCTGGCCGCCGAGCTCCTCGCACGCCCAATCCGCCATCCCGTCGCCGTGTATGATGATGTATTTCATCGCATTTCCGATTCACACCACCCGTAGGCAGTGGTTCAGTTCGAGGGCGAGCGTGGGACTAATTGTCGAGCCTCATCCAAAGAGACAATCCCATTTCCGCGAGGATCGTTTTGACCTCGTTCAGCGACTTGCGACCGAAGTTCCTAATCTCCAGCAGTTCCTCTTCAGTGCACTGCACCAGCTCGCCGACATATTGGATATCGGCGTTCCGCAATCCGTAAGACGTACGAACCGAAATCGGCAATCCCTCGACCGAACGAAGGAAGATCTCATTTATCGGCATAGCTGGGATCTTATCCTTGAATCAGTTCTCTCTGGCAAATCGATCCGGTATCCACCCGTAGTGGTCTTCGGAGGGGGCTACTACCAAGGCTAGCTTCGTTCCGTCAAAAAGAGTTTTCGTGCGAAGCGGGCTTCTGAGGATCTCGGGCATCCGGGCGGGGGTCGGGGAGCAGCTTGCGGAGTGGTTCATACGGTTAGGCATAGCAGAGAAAATCCGCATGCGTCAGGCTGAATAGTTCAGCAGTGATCGATACCTGGTCGCCACTGAGCAATCCGTTGCGTCGAAACTTAGCCATTGCCGACACGTTTTTTCGCTTACTCGCGTTCCAAAATTTTCAGCACTTTCGCGATGTCCGGTTCGACCACGATAGTGTTACTTAAGTTTTTCAGCGCCGTGTCGGGATCCTTGAGGCCGTGGCCGGTAAGGGTGCATACGACGACCGAGCCCGGCTTAAGTTGCCCTGCACCCGCATATTTCAGCAGACCCGCGACGGAAGCCGCCGACGCCGGCTCCGCAAACACGCCGCCCGAGGCGATCAGCCGATACGCCGCGAGGATTTCTGAATCAGTGACAATATCTATAATCCCGCCCGACTCGTCGCGCGCGCTGGTCGCGCCTTTCCAGCTCGCGGGATTGCCGATTTTGATCGCCGTCGCCACGGTATGCGGATCGTCAATCGGATGGCCGACGACAATCGGCGCCGACTCTGCCGCCTGGTAGCCCATCATCTTCGGAACGCGCTCGCTGAGTCCCACTGACTTATATTCCTGGTAGCCCGCCCAGTACGCGGTAATATTCCCGGCGTTACCAACCGGCAGAAAATGATGCGTAGGCGCGTCGCCAAGTTGGTCGCAGATCTCGAACGCCGCCGTCTTCTGTCCCGCGATTCGATCAGGATTCACGCTGTTCACGAGTCGAATCCTGACCGGGTCGCGCTCCGCGACATCGCGCACAACCTTCAAGCAGATGTCGAAGTTTCCGATCACCTCGAGCACGCGCGCGCCATGCATCACGCTTTGCGACAACTTGCCGAGCGCGACCGCGCCCTTGGGAATCAGCACGAACGCCTTCAGCCCCGCGCGCCCCGCGTACGCTGCCGCGGACGCTGCCGTGTTCCCGGTCGACGCGCATATGACGGCGCGAGCGCCCTCGCCCAGCGCCTTCGAAATCGCGAGCGTCATGCCGCGATCCTTGAACGAGCCGGTAGGATTGGCGCCTTCGAACTTAAAGTAAACCTTTATGTTTAGACCGAGCCGCTCTGCGATCGCGGGCGCCTCGATCAGCGGGGTGTTGCCCTCATTCAGCGTGACCACCGGCATCGAATCCGTTACCGGCAGGAAGCGCCGATAATGCTCGATGAGCCCGGGCCAGTGAAACAGCCGCTGATTTTTCGATCCGCTCTTCGAGTCCGACGCCATCGCCTAAAGCTTCTCCTCGATTCGAATAAACGCGGGTGCCGACTGCACGATTTTTTTCTTACGAATCTCCGCCAGCGCCCGTTTCAGGCTGCGCTCGGGGGCGTCATGGGTTCGCATAATCACCGGCACCGTGCGCGTCTTCCCGCGATCCTTCTGAATCACCGACGCGATCGACAGCCCATACCTTCCCAGCACCGACGCAATCGCGCCGAGCACCCCCGGCTTATCCGGTGCCGTGAACCGCAGGTAATACTCGCATACCACGTCGTCCATCGGCTTGACACTGGCGCCTTTCATCAGGTGAATCGGAAATCCGAACGCGTGGGTTCGCGCCGAGCCCTCGGCCATTCGGTGCCGCGCGATTTCGAGTATGTCCGCCATCACCGCGGTCGCCGACGGCATCTCGCCCGCGCCAAGCCCGGAATACATTGTCGCGCCAAGCGCTTCGCCATGAATATAGATCGCGTTGAACGCGCCGCCGACGCCCGCGAGCATATGGCGATCCGGAATCATCGTGGGATGCACCCGCGCCTCGATCCCGCCGTCGTCATCCTTGCCAATCGCGAGCAGTTTAATCGCATAGCCGAGTTCGCGCGCGTACTCGATATCCGCCTGCGTGATTTGCGTGATCCCTTCGGTGTAAATCTGCGCCGGCTTCACCATCACGCCAAACGCCAACGTCACCAGCAGGCAAAGCTTATGCGCAGAGTCATGCCCCTCGACATCGGTCGCGGGATTCGCCTCGGCCAGGCCCTTGGCCTGCGCCTCGGCGAGTGCGGTGCCGAACTCGACGCCGCTCTCCGACATCGTGGTGAGAATGGAATTGCAGGTGCCGTTGACGATTCCATAAACGGCGCGCTGCCGATCACCTGCAAGCGCCTCGCGCAGCGTGCGGATGATCGGCACGCCGCCGCCGACGCTCGCCTCGAAGCCGACGGCGAGACCGCGCTTGCCGGCCTCGCGAAAAATCTCGCCGCCATGCTCAGCGAGCAGAGCCTTGTTGCCGGTCACGACGTCCTTGCCCGCCGCGAGCGACTTCATGATCAGTGCGCGCGCCGGTTCATGACCGCCGAACAACTCAACCACGATATCGATATCGGGACGCGCCACCAGTGCGGCCGCATCGCGCGTGATAAGTTTCGCGGACAGGCCGGGCACGTCGTCGGGCTTGAGGCTTCTATCCGCGACGCCCGCCAGCTCCAGCGGCGCGCCGAGGATGCGCTCGTACTTGTCGGGATTGCGCAGCAGCAGCTTGACCACGCCGCCGCCCACGGTACCGCATCCGAGCAGGGCAATCCGTACCGGTTTCAATCTGTTAGGTGTTCCCCGATGTAATCGCGATTGGGGTCAGGAGCCGCTGGCCGCCCGCGGAATTTCGGCGTGACCGGCGCGCAGTGCGTGACGAATACCGCGGAGCGCCTGGCGCGTGCGATGCTCGTTCTCGATCAATGCGAAACGCACGAAGCCGTCGCCGTCCTGGCCGAAGCCGACTCCGGGCGACACCGCGACTTTGGCTTCGGCGAGCAGAAACTTGGCAAATTCGAGCGATCCCATCGCGCGGAACGGCTCCGGAATCGGCGCCCATACGAACATCGTCGCCTTGGGCTTCTCGACCGGCCATCCGGCGCGGTTGAGCCCGTCGACCAGCACGTCGCGCCGATTCTTGTAGGTAGCGTTGATTTGCGCGACGCATTCCTGCGGCCCGTTGAGCGCCGCGATTGCCGCGACCTGCACAGGAGCGAACATCCCGTAGTCGAAGTACGACTTCAATCGGCCCAGCGCCGCGATCATCTCGCGATTTCCGACCGCGAAGCCCACCCGCCAGCCCGGCATGTTGTAGCTCTTCGACAGCGTGAAGAACTCGACGCCGATTTCTTTCGCTCCCGGCACCTGCATCATCGAGGGTGCCTTGTAACCGTCGAAGCACAGGTCCGCGTACGCGAAATCCTGCGCGACCATGATGTCGTTCTCGCGCGCGAACTCCACCACTCGTTGCATGAAGTGCAAATCGACGGTCGCGGTGGTCGGGTTATGCGGAAAGTTCATGATAAGGAATTTGGGCCGCGGCCAGCATCGATTGACCGTCGCCATTAGCTCGTCGAAAAATTCCTCGCCGCGCCGAATCGGCACGCCCTGCACCTGCGCGCCCGCAATGATGCATCCGTACTGATGAATCGGATACGTGGGAGTGGGAGCGAGCACCACGTCGCCCTGATCGAGAATCGCAAGCGCCAGGTGCGCGATGCCCTCCTTCGATCCAATCGTGACGATCGCTTCCGAATCAGGATCGAGCTCGACGCCGTAGCGCCGCTTGTACCAATCGCAAATCGCCAGCCGCAGCTTGTACACGCCACGCGAGACCGAGTAGCGATGGTTGGCGTTCTTGGTGGCGGCCTCGACCAGCTTGGCCACAATGTGCGGAGGAGTCGCCTCATCGGGATTTCCCATCCCGAAATCGATTATGTCCTCACCGGCGCGCCGCGCCTGCAGGCACAGTTCTCCGATCGCGTTGAAGACGTAGGGCGGCAGCCGTTTGATTCGTGGGAAATCCATCGAGCTATAAGTTTTAACGGACCCCCGCGGATGCCGCTAGTAGGGTTGCGAGATTGAGGAACGTCAAAAAGTAACTAATTTAGTTGGTGGCACAGGCTTTAGCCTGTGATTTTCTGGTCCCTGCAAATCCAGGAAAGAATCGACTCAAGGTGATTTTCGTCGATATCATCAAAGGCTAGCAGTGAAGCTCTTAACCAGAACCCAGTAGGATTATCGCTTATGAACAAACTAGCAGGCAAAGTGGCAATCGTCACCGGTGCATCGAAAGGAATCGGAGCTGCGGCCGCCAAGGCGCTCGCCGCCGAAGGAGCCGCGGTCGCGGTAAACTATTCTTCAGGCAAAGAAGGAGCGGAAGGCATCGTCGCGCAGATTACGCGCGAAGGCGGCAAGGCGATCGCGATTCAGGCTGATGTTTCCAAGGCGTCCGACGTAAAGCGGATGTTCGAGGCGACGAAGAAGGCGCTCGGCTCGGTCGACGTACTGGTAAACACGCCGGCGTCTTTCAGTTTGATTCGCTGGAGGCCATTACTGAAAAAGAGTTCCATCGCGAGTTCGATATCAACGTGCTCGGGACGATTCTCGCGACGCAGGAAGCGCTCAAGTATTTCCCACGCACCGGCGGCAGCATCATCAATCTCAGCTCGATCGCAAGCGCCAACCCGGTGCCGAATTCCACGCTCTACGCCGGCACCAAGGGCGCGATCGATTCAATCTCGATGGCGATGGCGAAAGAGCTCGGACCGCGAAACATCCGGGTCAATGTCGTAGCGCCGGGATTGGTCGATACCGAGGGCAACCGGGGCAGCGGCTTCGTCGGCAGTGAAGCGGGAAATGCGGGAGCAGCGGCTACACCGCTCGCGGCAAGATTCGGCAGGCCGGAGGAAATCGCTCCGGTGATTGTTTTTCTCGCCTCGGACGATTCCTCCTGGCTGACGGGCGAAAGAATCAGCGCATCCGGAGGGTTACACTAAAACAGAAATATGGGGCATATGTGGCACCGGCTTCAGCCGGTGATTCGGGTTGTGCGGATCGGAAAATTACAGAAAATCACAGGCTAAAGCCTGTGCCACTGAATGATCACTTCGCGGCGCCGGCGAGCGCGACTGCCTCGGTCTCGCGACGCCTCGTCGCCCAATACACCGGCGCCGCGCACATCGAGATCAGACCCGCGATTTGCCATTCGAAGGGTATGCCCGCGGTGTCTGCGATTCGCCCCGCGACCAGCAGGCCGACGGCGCCGCCCATCGTCTGGAAGGTCGAGTTGAACGACAGCAACGTCGCGCGATTGCCCGACTCGAGCTGCTCGTTGAACCAGCTCTGCACCAGCGGCATCATCGCGCCCGTGAACAGGTTCATGATGAACAGCATCGCGAGCGAGACGACCGGCTTCCCGCCGAACAGACCCGCCAGGAACAGCATCGCGCTCGCCGCGATTAACAGCATGCTCACCCGCGCCGCGCGCTGCGATTCGTCAACCTCGAATCGCGCACTTAGCTCTGCGCCGATCAGGCGCGCCAACGACAACCCGCAATAGATCCAGCCGATGATCCACACGCCCACCGCCAGGCTTTCGTTGAACATCACCGGCCACGAAACCCAATACGGCGCCCATGCGGCCACCGTGATTGCGTTCGCGATACTCAGCATCAGGACGGTGTTCGCGCCAAGTCCGGCACGGATGCCACCGCCGACATTTTCCGCGATTCGCCGCGGGATATCCGCGACTCTAACGGTGGTCGCGCGCACACGCTCGTCGTGCATCAGGAATGCGCCGACGGTACCAGCGATTACGTAGCCGCCTGCACCGAGGATCCACGGCCACGCGATGTTGACGTCGGCGACGTACGCGCCGATCATCGCCGAGCCCATGAAGCCAATCGTGCTCAGTTGCGAGATGCGCGAGAAGAGCCGGTCCTTGAGGCCGTCGTAGCCGGCGTCGTCGAGCGCGTCGACACCCCATGCGTCAATCGCGCCGTTGCCGAAGGTCGTGCCGACACCGTCGATGCTCTCGGCGATGATGAAGACATAGTAATGATGCGCCACGAAATAGAGCAGGAATGCGGAGACGCGGAGGAACGCTCCCAGCACGAACGAGCGGCGGCGGCCGAGGAGATCGGCGAAGGCGCCGGTAGGTACGTCGGTCAGAAACAGGACGAGGAAGTAGGTCGCGAGGACGCTGTTTATCTGGAACTGGTTGAGCCCGCGCGAATGCAGGAAAATCGGGTAGACGCCGAACAGGAATCCGCCGGCGAACGAGTACATGCCCCATACCGTGTAATAGCGGCGAATGATATCGCGAATTGTCGGAGCATGCGGCCGTGCGATTTCCACCGAAATTTCCTCGCGCATTGTGCGCCAAAAGCAAAAGCCCCGGGGCTCGCAAGCGCCCGGGGCTTTTTAGAGCCAAGTATCAATGTCCGTCTCAATTCAGGAGGACCTTAATTGAATTGGGGACTCGACGTACATCACCACTCGGCTTCATGACGCACAGATTATTCCAGTGGTTGGCTTTCAGTCAAGCGCCTTGTAGGGAAGCTAAACAAGCTGTCCCGGTTCTCAGAATCGCAGGTATCACGTAGCATCTAGAGGTCCGACGTCTTCGCATGAGCAACCCGAGCCTCGACCGCAGTTTTGATTTTCCCGCAGACGTGCCCGAACCGGGGCTCGCGACTCGCGCGTGGCGTTTTTCAAATGTCGTATGGCTAGCGGCGTACGTGTATGTGGGCTACAAAGGCACTCAGCTCTGGACGCGCTTCATCGACGATCGCAACAAAGCCGAACTTTTCCGGCGGCAGGATCTCCGCGCCGCCCAAGCACTCAATCGCACCGCGCTCCGCCTCGAAGGTTTGCTGATCAAGGCATGCCAGTTTATCGCGACTCGCACCGACGTGCTCCCCGACGAATGGGTCTCGACGCTTTCCGGCCTGCACGACCGCGTACCGCCACGTCCGTTTGCGATGATCCGCGAACAGATCGAGCGGGAACTGCGTCGCCCGCTCGAAGCTGTCTATACCGAGTTCGATCCCGTCCCGCTGGCGTCGGCATCTCTCGCGCAAGTGCATAGCGCGCGCCTGCACGACGGCCGTCGATGCGCGGTGAAGGTGCAGTATCCCGGAATCGACGGCATCGTGCGCGCCGACCTTCGCAACATGACGACCGTGCTCTATTGGCTTGCGAAGCTCGAGCGAGACTTCGACTATCGGGTCCTGATGCGCGAGGCGCTCAAGTACATCCCGATGGAGCTCGACTTCATTCACGAGGCCGAAAACTCCGCGACGATGCGCCGCAACTTCGGCTCGGATCCCGCAGTGATCGTTCCTGAAGTCTATCGCGAGTTTACCACCCGGCGCGTGCTCACGATGGAGCTGCTCGAGGGCATCAAGGTGACCGACGTCGAGGCGCTCGAGCGAGCGGGGATCGACAAGCATGCGGTCGCGCAGAAGCTGGTCGAGATATTTTGCGATCAGGTTTTGCGCGACGGCTTTTTCCATGCCGACCCGCATCCCGGCAATATCCTGGTTCAGCCGGGCCCGAAAATCGTGTTGCTCGACTTCGGCCTGGCCAAGGATTTCCCGCCCACGTTCCGCGACGGTATCGTGCGACTGACGTTTTCGATTCTTACTGCGAATCGCGAAGGTATCATCGCCGCGTTCCACGAGCTGGGCTTTCGCACGCGCAACGGCGATCCCGACACGCTGCTGGCGTTCGCCGACTTGTTTCTCGGCAACACTATCAAGTCGAAGAAGGCGTACGCCGACAAGGACCTTATCGATCAGTTCAATGAAGAACTGCCGCGGGCGATACGCGCAAATCCTGTGGTCGAGGTTCCGGCCGACGTGCTGCTGGTCGGCCGCATGATGGGTCTGCTGAGCGGACTCGGCAAGTCGCTCGACTCGCAAGTGAATCTGTTCACGACGATCATGCCGTACGCGCAGCGCTTGATGACGGCGATACCGGCCAACGGTTCATCTGCCGCCGCAGCGAATACTCCTGCCGGCAAGTAGTCTTCTCCCTCTGGTTCCTTCGCGCGCTTCTTCGTGGCACTGTTTGCCCTGTAATTTTTTGGTGGAGACCTATTGATGTCTGATCGACGCAACAAACTTGTGCCGCTGGCGGCAGAACTCGCGGCCGACTTTGCGACTCGCGCCGGAGAGCATGATCGCGACAATTCATTTCCGGTCGAAAACGTCGACAAGATGAAAGCGGCCGGCTACACCGCACTCGTTATTCCCGAGAAGCATGGCGGCCTCGGCGCCGACCTCGAGGATTTTGCGCTATGCCAGGAGCAGCTCGCGCAGGGCTGCGCCGCGACCACGATCGCGATCAACATGCATCTGTTCGGCATCGGCAGCATGGTCGAGCGCGCCACCGGCCGCCCGCAGGAGGAATTGTTCTTCGACGTGATCGGGCGCGGACATCAAATCCTCGGCGGCGGGATTAGCGAACCCGAGACTGGCGGCGATTGGGGTTACTTCGCGACTCGCGCGCGCCGCGAGGGTGAGACCTACGTCCTCAACGGACGCAAAACTTTCACCAGCCTGTCGCCGGTGATCGATTTGTTCATGGTGATGGCGACGATCGAGGATTCCAATCCGCCGGCCTCGGCGACTTTCGTAGTGCCACGCGGCACTCCCGGCTTCGAACTTATCGAAACGTGGGACGCGATGGGCATGCGGGCGACGGCTAGTCACGACCTTGTGGTCAAGGACGTCCGCGTGCCGGCGATTGCGATGGCGGAGTCGCGGCCGGTCGGTCCCGTGAACGACCAGGCGATCTCGCTGTTCGCGTGGTTCGGCGTTTCCGTTGCGGCAACATATACCGGCGTCGCGATTGCCGCATTGAAGTTTGCCAAGGAATTTGCCGGCCGGCTGAAGCCGCTCACGCAGCCGCGCACTATCAAGTATCTGCCGGGTATCCAGTTCGCGATTGCCGAGGCCGAAGCGCTGATCGCTCAGTCGCGCGCGCTCTATCTCGGCGTCGCCAACGACTACATTCGCGATCGCGCATCGTTCAAAGGCGAGTCGGGACTGGCGCGCGTCGTGATGCCGAAGTATGTCGCGACCAACAACGCGATCCGCGCCGTCGATTATTGCATGGAAGTGGTCGGCGCGCATGGGATGCTGAAGAAATTCCCGATGGAGCGCTACTACCGCGACGTCCGCGCCGGCCCGAACCATCCACTGTCCAACGCCCGCGCCCGCGAGCTGCTGGGCAAAGTCGCGCTCGGCGTAGGACTGTCCGAAACCCCGCGCTGGTAGGCGGCGGAATCAGCCGTGCTTGACCCGAAGGTAAATCCGACCTAATGAGCACGCGAGGAGCTGAGATGGGGGTTCAGAGCGACTTTGTACATCACATTGATAGCCGCGGTTGCGGCAGTCGGCGGCCTCTTGTTCGGTTTCGATACGGGAGTGATTGCGGGCGCAATGCTCTTCATCGTTCCCGAGTTCCATCTTGGCCCTGCCGAGCAGGGACTCGTAGTGAGCGCGGTGACCTTTGGCGCATTGTTCGGCGCGCTGATCGGAGGTACTTCGTCTGACGCAATCGGCAGGCGCTGGACCAACATCGCCGCCGGCTTGAGCTTTGTTGCAGGCTCAATTTTCTCAGCGCTCGCGCCCAACGTCGAAGTTCTGATCGCAAGTCGCGTCCTCATCGGACTGGCAATAGGACTGACGTCGGTAGCAGCGCCGATGTATATCGCGGAGCTTTCGCCGCCACGTAATCGCGGCAAGCTGGTATCGCTTTTTCAGCTGGCGATCACCCTCGGCATCCTGGTTTCCTACGTTGTCGATCGAGCTTTGGCGCCCGATCACGCGTGGCGCTGGATGCTGGGGCTCGCATTCGTCCCCGGCGCAATGCTCGTGATCGGAATGATCGCGATGCCCGAGTCACCGCGATGGCTCCTGAAAACGGGAGCGGAAAAGGCCGCTCGGCACGCTCTCTCGCTGGTGCGGTCTCCCGATGAAATCGATGCGGAAGTAAAACAGATCCACGAAGACCTCGAACACAATCGGCCCGCTGCGTGGTCGGAGTTGCTGATGCCGGGACTTCGTCCAGCGCTGCTGGTTGGGGTCGGGCTCGCGGTTCTCCAGCAAGTGACCGGCATCAACACGATTATCTACTACGCGCCCCAGATTTTTCAGAAGGCCGGACTGAACAGTGCGACCACCGCGTTGGCGGCAACTGCCGGGATCGGGGTCGTCAACGTCTTCTCTACGCTGATCGCAATCTGGCTGGTCGATCGAGTCGGAAGAAAGCCGCTGCTCCTGACCGGACTGATTGGAATGACAGTGAGTCTGGCCGCGCTCGGCTTCGCTCAACTTTTCGGTTCAAGGTTCGATGTTAACCAACACTGGGTTGCGCCAATTACGGTAGGATTCATCGGACTGTATATCGTCTGCTTCGCTTTTTCGCTGGGGCCGGTCGTATGGCTGATGATCTCAGAAATCTTTCCCAACCGTGCGCGGGCGCGAGCGGCTGGAATCTCGACGGCCGCCAACTGGACAGCGAACTTTCTCGTGAGTCTTTCGTTCCCGGTTCTGCAAGCGATGCTGGGACCGTCGCTCTGGTTTCTCTATGCGGCGATGGGAGTGGCAGCGTTCATATTCGTAGTCGGCTGGGTTCCTGAAACCAAAGGAAAGTCGCTTGAGGACATCTCGCGCCAGTGGCGGAATGCAACCGCAACCAACCTCGTACATCAGCAGCCTGCCAAATGAGTCGGTTGATTTTCAGATTACTTGTGGTCAGCTTCGTGCTCGCCTCCATCTTTCCGACTGCCGGGGAGGCTCAGACATTCTCAACGCCGTGGATGCACACGACCAACCAGGATTGGGCCTCCGAATGGGGCGTACTCGATCCTATGATTTTGTTCGCCCCTAGATCCTGGGCTCAGCTAAACGGGGCGACGGGAAATTGGGATGGCGTGCGTACCGACCTCGCGCACGCGGGAGTTTCTTTTTTCGGCTCCTATGAAAGTGAATCCGCCGGCAATCCCGTCGGCGGAGAAGTGCACAAGTTCCGATACACGCACAACATCGCGCTCGGGATCGCATCGGACCTGCAAAAACTGATCGGCCTCCGCGATACCTACTTTCTTGCATCAGCCTCGGAACGCACAGGCAACAGTCTGTCGAAGGACATCCCCAACACTCTTCAGGTGCAGCAGATTTTCGGACATCAAACGATTCGGCTGGTGGACCTGGCAGTCGAACATCTATTTTTCGACCGGAAACTCGACGTCGTTGGCGGCCGTATCAACGCGCTCGATGACTTCGCGACATCGCCGTACTACTGCTTCGCGCAAAACCTCGGCTTCTGCGGTAATCCACTGAGTATTCCGACTAACGCCAATGTACCGAGCTACCCGGGCGCTGCGTGGGGAGTTCGCGCACGCTATCAGCCCTCGCCTGAGTTTTACTCGATGACGGGGGCGTACAATACCTACCGGGACTTTCGCAGCGATAAGTTCCACGGCGTTGATTTCAGCTTCCGTCATAATTCCGGCGTCGCGATCATGCAGGAGCTCGGCTATTCGCCCAAGCTGATACGAGACCTCGGATATCCGGGAACCTACAAGCTCGGCGGACTCTATGATTCCGAACCAAGGCTGCAATTCAAGACCGGCCAGATGCGCGGGGGAACCTGGCAAATGTACGTAACCGGCCAACAGCGGCTCCTGCGCCGGCCGGAGGGCGCAACCAATCCTCATCAAGGTTTGTGGTCATTCCTCGCCTTCACGTATGCGCCGCCAAAGATGAACACCGATGAATATTTCTGGGATGCCGGGCTGCTCTACTTCGGGCTGATTCCGCACCGACCCGAGGACGAGTTGGGCTTGTTTGGAATCTGGGGGCAATTTTCCAGCGATCTCCGGGACGCTCAGCGCGCAGCTCACCAGCCAACCCAGACGCATGAAGCGATCATCGAGGCTAACTACATGTACAACGTGACCCCCTCGCTGACCGTGCAACCGGATATACAAGGCGTATTCCGACCAAACGGCACCGGCCTTGTCAGCGACACGTTGGTTCTCGCCGTGCAGGTGACGATTGCTCTTTAGACATTGTCGATTGATCTGCGCGTCGCGCTGGACCGGTCACCGCGCGAGTAATACTTTCCATTTACCGTGATCAACGAAATCGAACAGGTTGCGATTCGGGCGGCGCGTGCCGCCGGTAGAATTCATCTTAAACGACTCAGCCGAATAACTATCAATCGCAAGTCGAACTCGATCGATCTGGTGACCGAAGCCGATCGCGAATCCGAGGCGGCGATCATTGAGGTTATCCATCGCGCATTTCCCACCCATGCGATTCTCGCGGAAGAAAGTGGCGCCAGCGCGCATCAAAGTGACCATCGATGGATCATTGATCCGCTCGACGGCACCACCAACTTCGCGCACGGCTATCCGCAATTCTGCGTGTCGATTGCCTACGAGCGCCGCGGACGGGTGCAGTTCGGCGTGGTCTTCGACGCGCTCAAGAAAGAATGCTTCGTGGCGCATCGCGGCCAGGGCGCACGCCTCAACGGCAAGACGATTCGGGTCAGTGCGACGCCAAATCTGTGCTCCGCCCTCCTCTGCACCGGATTCGCGTATGACCGGCGCGAGCGCCGTCGTTTCTACATGTGCTTCTGGGAAGAACTGATGACGCGCACCCAGGGCATCCGGCGGACAGGGTCAGCGGCGCTCGATCTCGCGTACGTCGCGGCCGGACGCACGGATGGCTTCTGGGAATTCGGACTGCGTGCGTGGGACGTAGCCGCCGGATCGTTGATCGTCGAGGAGGCGCGCGGACGCGTGACCAACATGGATGGATCCGAGCTCGACCTGGGCGGCGCGAATATAGTGGCGACTAACGGGCGGATTCATGATGAGCTGGTCGAAACGATCACGCAGACGCGGCCCGAAGCCGACCGCCGTCACGCCGAGATGCTGCGCGAGACGAAGGCCTCGGCGTAGACTAAAAGAATCGCTTACTCGTTGGCGATGTTGCAAATTACTTCTGCCTGACTCCGTCAAAGGAAATCGCCAACACTCGAAAAATGACCTTCGGCCAGTGGGAGGCCAAGATGTGGCAATGAAACCCGAGGAGGGGATATCTGGAGACAGGCCCCTCAACAATCCGGACGACGACGAACTTGGATACGCGTCTTTCGCTTCACATCTGGGGAAGCGAATTTTAACGACGGCGGCCCCCGAAGGTTTCGTAATCGCGATTAACGGTCCTTGGGGCTCGGGAAAGACCTCGCTGCTCAACATGGTGCGATTCTTCTTGCGCGAGAGGGAGTCCGACGAGCGGCCAATATTGATTCAGTTCGATCCCTGGTGGTTCGCCAGCCGCGAAGATTTAGTCCGCCGTTTCTTCGAGACACTTCAGTCCGCTTTCGAGGGTCCAGGTGCCGTGCACCGCATACGGGAACTATTCAACCGGCTCGGCGGAATGGTATCGCGCCTCCCCGTCGGTACCGCGGCAGATGTGGGACGTGCCGTCGAGTGGTTCACTACCGCGCCCGAGTTAACGGTACCCGGGGTCAAGGAAATGATCGCCGAGCAATTGTGCGGTCTTGGAAAGCTAGTCGTTGTCACAATCGACGACATTGATCGCCTCACATTCGATGAGATTAGGCAGGTCTTCCGCTTGGTAAAAGCGGTCGGCGACTTTCCCAACGTGGTCTATATCCTTGCTTTCGACCCCCGCATAGTTGCAAAGGCTCTTGTTGAGCCGGGGTCTCCGGCGGAAAAAACCCAATTCATCGAGAAGATCGTCCAAGTTCCGATCGATCTGCCAATCATTGATCGTTCCTTGCTCCATCGAATGTTCTTTCGCAAGCTGGACGCGTTGGACGAGTCGGTGGGAGGTCACGACCTGGAGATGTTCGATGAGCAGTACTGGGGGAACGTCTTTCTCGACGGTATAGGGCCTCTTCTTAAGACACCGCGCGATGTCGCGCGGCTGATGAATGCCCTGCAGTTCACCTACCCGGCAGTTCACAAAGAGGTTAACCTCGCAGACTTCGTCGCGATCGAAGCACTTCGAGTTTTCCAACCTCGCGCCTACGACTTGGTTAGGAGTAACCCCAATATGTTCCTGCATCACTCGGAGCTCCTTTGGGGAGGCGGTCATAAAAAAGTTGATTTGGGCGAATTGCTGACCAGCGCTGGCGTAAAAGAAGATGCCCGCGAAACGACTGGTGCGCTGCTGAAACGGATGTTCCCGAGGCTAGAAGCGAATTACGGTAATGACTTCGATTCCAATTGGCGCAGGCAGGGAAGGATTTGCTCTCCCGAGCGGTTTCCAATTTACTTCGCGTTCTCGTTGCCAAAAGGTGAATTCTCAACTGACGAGATCAAGTCACTGTTAAATGCCGCCAAGGATTCAAAAGAGTTCAGCGAGAGTTTCCTTCGCCTTTCATCGGACATTTTAGCAGACGGCACATCACGGGCTCGCGGGATGCTCATTCGAATACAGGATTATACCGCCGCAGACTTGGAGTTGGCTCACATACCCAATGTAGTGACGTCGCTGCTGGAAATAGGAGATCGACTTTGCCGGGAAGAGGATAGGCCGTTCGACATTTTCGCTATAAGCAATGATCTCCTGATCGCACGTGTCCTGCGCCAAATCTTGGTACGGCTAGAAGAACCAGATCGGTTTCGAATATTTAGTGGCGCAGCTCGCGAGGGCGCGGCGGTCGGGATCATCACACAGGAGGTCGCCATTTTCGGACAAGAATACGGAAAGCATGGTGCGAGGGAGCCCGTGCAAGAAAGCAATCGCACATTTACTGCAGAACATCTGCAAGAGTTAGAACGTATAGCTCTCGATCGGGTGCGCGCTGCGGCGGCGGATGGAACTCTTCTTAACCTGTCAGGCCAACTTCCGTTGTTGAACGAGTGGCGGGAGATGGCCGGAGTAGAAGAAGTGTCTTCGGCGATAAAGATACTGATCTCAACAGATCAAGGGCTGGTGAAACTTTTGGCAGGCTCATTGAATAGGGGTACAACACACGGTCTCACCGACCGAGTAGGCAGTACTTTTTATCAGCTTGATCCGGAATGGTTCAGACCTTTCTTTGATCCGAGTACCATAATTGACCGTTGCCGCACCCTACTTGAGGGCGGTTCGGCCTTATCCGAGAAGGAAAAGCTTGCGCTGAAGGAATTTGTTCGCGAATATGAAATCCGTCAAGCGGGCGGAAATCCTCAGGATCCGCTGACGAAGATACTCCCGACCAAGAAGTAAGATGAACACGAAGATTAGACGTGCGAGCCGCGAGGACGTCGAGGTCTGCGGCGAAATTTGCTACCGCGCGTTCTGCGAGCTCGCTGACCAGCATAATTTCCCGCACGAGTTTCCAAACCTGGAGGCTGCTCACGGTGTCGTCCGCAGCATGATTTCCAATCCGGGAATTTACGGAATCGTCGCCGAGATGAACGGACGAACCGCCGGCAGCAACTTCATGGATGAGCGATCGCCGATTGCGGGAATCGGGCCGATCAGCGTCGATCCCGAGGTGCAGAACAGCGGCGCCGGGCGCGCGATGATGCAGCACGTGCTCGATCGCGTCGTGGCCAATCGAATGCCGGGCGTGCGCCTGGTGCAGACCGCCTATCATAATCGATCGCTCAGTCTGTACGCGAAGCTCGGCTTCGAAATCCGCGAGCCGCTGTCGGTGATGGTTGGATCGCCGATCAAACAATCTATCGCGGGTTACCAGGTTCGCGCCGCCACCGACGCTGACCTCCAAGCGTGCAACCGGTTATGCGTCGTCGTGCACGGACACGACCGGGCGGGCGAATTGCGCGAAGCGATCAAGGAAGGGACGGCCAATGTCGTCGAGCATCTCGGACGCATCACTGGCTACGCGAGCGCAATCGGATACGCTGGTCACGCGGTCGGCGAATCGAACGAGGAACTCAAGGCACTCATTTCGGCGGCGCCAGAATTTCTCGGATGCGGCCCGCTGATCCCGTCGCGCAACGGCGAACTGCTCCGATGGTGCTACAGCAAGGGCTTGCGGCTGATGCAACAGATGACGCTGATGAGCGTCGGCCTCTACAACGAACCGCGCTTCCCGTTCATCCCGTCGATCATTTATTGACTAGCGGGGGAGCGCCGGAAGTACCTCGACATCAAAAAAGATCCCGGGTCCCTCGGCTTCTGTCGGGATGACACAAAGACGGGAACCGCGCGCTCAACAATCGATCGCCTTGTCCGCGGCGGATTGCTGATATAGTTGTGTCGATTGACGAATCGCACTGCCCCGGTAGTGAAAAGGACATCACGGAGGTCTCCGGAACCTCAGGTCCGGGTTCGATTCCCGGCCGGGGC
>NZ_JBAUYR010000011.1:0-11149 GCF_049584895.1 Binatus sp. (SeqCode) | reverse complement strand
TGACGGCTGCGCTATCGCCGTCGAGGACGCGACCTTCAATCGTGATGCGTTCGCCGCGAGTCTTGGGTGTTATCAGCGATTCCTGTCCCGGGCGGATCAAGGCGGGCTTGAAAAAAGGGCCAACGGTTTGCGATGGCGTTTGCAGCGGGGGCATTTCAGTCTGGAGTTGGAGTCGCGTCGCGGCCACGAAGTACGAAGTCGAATCGATAACCGAGTGCGTATTCGGGAATAGTAACTTCGATATCGAACGTTGCTATCAACCGTTCGCGCGCGGCGCGGTCGGGAACGCTGTTAAAGATCGGATCAAGAGTGAGCAGCGGATCGCCCGGAAAATACATTTGAGTAATCAGTCGAGTGGCGAAACTCGGACCAAAGAGGCTGAAGTGAATGTGGTTTGGGCGCCACGCATTGTGATGATTGCGCCACGGATACGCACCCGGCTTGACCGTCATGAAGCGGTAAGCGCCGTGTTCGTCGGTAACGACTCTTCCGATGCCCGCGAAATGAGGATCGAGCGGCGCTTGGTGCTGATCTTCGCCGTGAGCATAGCGACCGGCGGCATTCGCCTGCCAGATTTCGATCACTGTGTGAGGATTCGCGCGGCCATCTTCGTCCAGGACGCGGCCGGTCACAATGATTCGTTCGCCGAGAGCCTCACCGCCGTTGAACTGCGTCAAATCGTTTTCGTTGTTGCTCGGCCCGAGAATCTCGCGCCTGAAACCGGGTCCGGTGATCTCCGACAGCGTGTGCTCGAGCTTTAACGGCGCATGACGCGGCGCTCGCTTGTGAGTACTCGAATAAGCAGGGTGATCGTACGGCGGATGAACCCCCGAAGCCTCGCGGCGATAGCCTGCTGGCGAATTCATCGCGAGCCCTCTTTCGCCATTTCCTCGAACGCGGACTTTGCGATTCGGAACGCGGAGTTCGCCGCGGGCACGCCAGCATAAACCGCGACCTGTAGCAGAACTTCCTTCACATCGTCAGCAGTCGCGCCGGTATTGCGAGTGGCGCGGATGTGGAGATTGAGTTCTTCATTGCGGCCGCCGGCCGCCAGCAAGGCGATCGTGATGAGACTGCGCGTCCGATGGTCGAGGCCAGGCCGCGTCCAGATATCGCCCCACGCGTGGCGCGTGACGAGATCCTGAAAGTCTTCATCGAAGGTGGTCGCATTTTCCAGTGAGCGCGTCACATGCGCATCGCCCAGAACACGACGCCGTACGGCCAAGCCTGCCTCGTATGCGGGATCTTTCATGACGTCACTCCTGGACGGTCGAGATTTCGCATTCCTGAATCGATCTATTTGAAAGCTATCTCGCCGCAGGCTGTAACGTCAAAAGGGAATCGACCTGACGATTCAATTTGTAGTATTCGCACTGGAGGGATTGAGCACGGGAGGTACATCGGCATGAGGCGCGAAGATTTTTCCTTCAACAGCGAGGACGGACTCGAGATTGCGTACTACCGATGGCGCGCGCCGACGAAGGCTGCCGGCATTGTGCAGATCGCTCACGGCATGGGAGAGCACTCGCTCCGCTACGCGCACGTCGCGGAATTTCTGAACCAGGCCGGTTTTCACGTCTATGCCAACGATCATCGCGGACACGGACGCAGCGTCAAGGGCCGCGAATCGCTCGGTGATTTCGGCGAAGCGGGATGGAACGGATTGGTCGCAGACATGGCGACGCTGACCCGCCTCGCGCGCACTCGTGAAGGCCGTCTGCCGGTGATCCTGCTCGGCCACAGCATGGGATCGTTCGCGGCGCAGCAGTACGTGCTCGATAACAGCGCGCAAATCGCGGGCCTGGTGCTCTCCGGATCGGCGGCGGTGGACAAGCTGTCAATCGATCCCTCGCAGGAGGCTGATCTGACCGCGTTCAATCGCGCATTCGAGCCGGCGCGGACTCAGCACGATTGGTTGAGCCGCGACCATGCAGCGGTCGATGCCTACGAGGCTGATCCGCTTTGCGGATTTGGAATCAACAAGAAGGCGATGGAGACGCTGATGGCTTCTGCGATTCGGCTGATCGATCCGGCGGCGATCGCGCAAATTCGCAAGGACCTTCCGATCTACATTTTCGCCGGCGACAAAGACCCGATTAATCACAACCTCGAATGGCTGAAGCCGCTGGCCGAGCGATATCGCGCGGCGGGAATCGCGAACGTCAGCGAGAAATACTATCCGGAAGGCCGTCACGAGATGCTGAACGAAACAAATCGCGACGAAGTGATGCGCGATCTCGTGGGTTGGCTCCAGAAGGCGATCGCCGGATAGTGATTAGCCCGCCGCGATGCAGGCGTTTGATCATGTCGTTGATCGCGCCCGTCCATCATTGCGGAGACAGCCGGATCAATCACAACAGATCCAAGAAAATATGCGTCACCATTGCGGTCTCTAAACCGCGGCTCAGGTACAGCCACCCGAGGAATATTCCGGTCCATGTTTGGGGCTGAATAAGTGCATGAATCGCAAACTCCCCGACTCCAGCAATTCCCCTCGCCAGATAGAAATCAGGCCTCACGTGTGCCATTCCAAAGCAATAGGCCTGCATGATGGTCGCGAGCCAGAGCAGGCCCCTGCTCGGTCGCTGCTCCGCATTTCCTTTGATAGTCATTAGAGTTCGCGAAAAAAGTCCGATCAGAACGAAGCGAAATAGGATTTCCTCTTGCACACCAGCGGATGCGGCGATCACTACACCGCATAGGAGCCAAAGCTCCGACGGCTTCACGATCGGCGTCTTGTTGATCGGATGTTTCGGAATGAAGGACGGGAAAAAATACAAAAACAAACCGGTCCCAACCAATGCGATGATCATCAAGATCACGGCCCAAAGAACGCCACCCAGCACTACATCTCGCCATCGGTACGGCTGCGGCTCACGGCCTAGCGTTGCCGTGATCAATGGCCCGCCCGGTAAATCGAGCTTATGGTTGATCTTGACCGCGACTGGAATCAGGGCAATCAGGACTGCGCTGATAATGATAAATTCAACCGAAACGGACAGGTCCGTTCCAGGTGCGAACTGTCTCATCCTGATGAAATCAAATCCCACCGAAACGAGAGTGCCCAAGCCAGCGAGAATCATCCACATTAACGACTCTCGTCGATCTCTCGCGCGATCTTCGGGCGTACGGTCTGCAGACATGCGCGCAGCAATCAACCGGCTGCGATGCGCCGCTTGATCATTTCGTCGATCGCGCTGTCGTCGTAGCCGAGCGTGCGCAGGACCTCGCGAGTATTCGCACCAAGTGCCGGCGCAGCCTCGGGCTTTCGTTTCTCGCTTCCCGCGACGAAGACCGGACTGTTGATCGTCTGGATTGTGCCGTGGGCCGGATAGTCGAGATCCACGAAGGCGCCGGCCGCGCGCATCTGCGGATCGCTCACGACATCGTCGATCGCCGGTAGGAGCGACCACTTGATGTCGTATTCCTTGAACGCCTTGCGCCAATCCGCCAGATCCCTCGATTCGAACTGCGATTGCAAAATCGCGAACAACTCCGCCGCATGCTCAGTTCGGCCGGCGTCGGTCGCAAACATCGAATCGGTCGCGAGTTCGGGCGCACCGAACATTTTGCATAGGCGCGGAAACTCATGCTCGGGATCAAGTTGAATGAGGAGGAACACCTTCGCGTCGCGCGTGACGTATCCGGCTGAGAGCGGATTTATCGGATGCGGGCCCTGCCGCTGCGGGAAGTTCGCGCCCAACATGCGCGCCTGCAAGTCGCAACTATGCGCCCACGCGCCGCTCGCCATCAATGACGTGCCTACTTTGGACCCTCGTCCGGTACGTTCGCGATCGTAGAGCCCAAGCATGATCGCCCCGAACAACGCCATCGCGGTCGGATGGTCGCCGATTCCCGGCCGCGGACCCGACGGCGTTCCATCGCGTCCCGTGACGCTGGTCATCAGACCCGAACGCGCCCAATAGGCCAGCGCGTCGAAGGCGGGAAGGTCCGCGTCGTCGCCTTTGTCGCCGTAGCCGGTGAGATGGGCGAAAATCAGCCGTTGGTTGACGGCGCGCAAGTCGTCCCAGTTCAGGTGGAACTTCGTCAGCAGTTGAGCCTGATAGTTGGTCACGAAAACGTCGGCGGTTTTGACGAGGCGCATGAGAGCCTCGTAACCTTCAGGACTCCCGAGGTCGAGCGCGACGCTTTTTTTGTTGCGTCCGGTGAGGACCCAGGCGTAATTCAGTTCCGACTTCGGAGTTCCCGGCAAATGCGGAAACAGGCGCCACAGATCGCCCCCATCCGGGCGCTCAATCTTGAACACCTCGGCGCCGAAATCAGACATCACCGTAGTCGAGGCCGGCGCCGCTATATAAGTGCCGCAGTCGATCACCTTGATTCCCGAAAGAATTCCATCTTTTCGCATCGCCAAACCCCAACGCAGTGGATTGCAGTCTCGTCGTTAGTACAGCGCTTCGAGTTCGGCAATCCCCGGTGAGTTTCAAGCGTCAAAGAAAAGTGCCCCGGCGTTTTTGGCCGGAGCACCTTGAGTCGCGGAGTCGTTTCAAGCGGGGCCATGAGGCCCCACTTGATAGCGCCGTCTTATTAGTCTAATTGCTAGTTCATTATCACTGACATCCCGGCAACGACGCGCCACTGCCGCCCGCGGTGACGGCGCCGGTCAGCGCCAGCGCTCTGCCGTTCAGAGTTGCTCCGCTATTCACCGTGACAGACACTGCCGCCAATATGTTTCCTTGCATGACGGCGGTAGTGTCGACTGTCGCAGAACTGCCAACCTGCCAGAAGATATTCGATGCCTGAGCGCCGTTGGCGAGGATGACCTGCAGTCCCGGCGTGATATCGAGAGTCGTTCCGACCTGGAAGATCCAGACCGCGTTCGTATCGCCCTGGGCGTCGAGGGTCAGGTTGCCCGACGATACGGCCAACGATGTCGCTGGGGCAGTGTAGATGCCGGGTGTGAGCGTTGTTCCGCCGATGTTTCCGGTCTTGGTGGCGCCTGCTGGCAAGTCGAACAAATCATTGTACGCGGTCAGCAACGAGGCTTGAGCTGCGGCGGCGGCGGGATTGTTGATATTTGTGGCTCCGTTCACGACTGCCGGCGGAAAGCCGGTTACTGAAGTACCCGGAGACAAACCGAGATCACCATTCACGACAATCGGACCCGGGGCGGTAACTGTAGTGGCGGCCAGAATCGCGTAGGTCGAAGCCGCTCCGAGATTCACCGGCAGTTGACCCGTGGTGGCCGAACCGGTGCTGAAGGTCCATGAAGTTGTCGCGAGCGCATTGCCCGCCAGATCCAGCGCTCCAGCAATCGTGGCAGTGAAGGTGGTGTTGGTTGCGAGGGAACTGGTCGGAGTGAAGGTCGCTATCTGGTCGGAGACGTCATAGGAGACTTTACCGACCACGACCGTTACGCCAGGACCTGTCAAAGTGAAGGTATTTGGGTTGAGGGTCGAGGAGTCCATCGCCTTGTCAAAGGTTGCGTTAACTGATGCGTCGACGCCGACACTACCAGCTAGATCTGCCGGGTTCGTGCTAGTGACTGTAGGCGCGGTGGTGTCTGTGGAGAGCCCCGTCGTAAAGGTCCACACGAAGTTGCTGGCCAGATTATTGCCCGAGAGGTCCTGGACCCCGGTCGTGATAGTCGCGGTATAGGTGACGCCGGTTGCGAGAGCAGTACTCGGCGTGAAGGTCGCGGTGTCGCCAATCGTGGAGTAGGTCACATTACCGAGAACAGGGGTTACTCCCGGTCCCATCAAGGTAAACGTCGTTGGCGTAATGGTTGTCGAGTCCATGCCCTTGTCGAAGGTAACCACGATGCTCTGGTTGGTCCCCACGAGGGTCGCCAGATTAGCGGGGTCCGTCGAACTCACCAGAGGCGGGGTCGTATCCGGCCCCGCGCCAGTCGTAAAAGTCCATACGTAGTTATTCGCCAGCGGCAGAAGTCCCGCGCTCTCAGTCCCAGTGGTGATCGTCGCGGTAAATGTCGTGTTGGGTGCGAAACCGCCAATTGGTGGATAGAAGAGCGCGATGTTGTTTGTCGCATCGTAGACGACCAGAGAAGCTGTTACGGGAGTCACTCCCGGACCCATCACGGTGAAGGTGGTGCCGTTGATGGATGCGGGGCTCATCGGCTCGCTGAAGGTTGCCGTGATCGCCTGATTGGTCCCCATTCCTTGTCCGCCACATCCCACGATGGCGGGTGCCGACGCAAACACTGTTGGCGCAACCGCAGTGGCAGTCGCGGTAGGAGTTGCGGTCGCCGTCGAGGTTGCGGTTGAAGTGGCCGTCGCGGTGGCCGTCGCCGTAGCCGTTGAGGTTGCGGTGGAAGTTGCGGTTGATGTCGCGGTCGCTGTCGCCGTTGCCGTATCTGTCGCGGTGGCGGTCGCGGTAGAGGTGGCTGTCGCGGTTGATGTCGCAGTCGCGGTCGCTGTGTCAGTCGCGGTTGCGGTCGCGGTTGGAGTGGCGGTGCCCGTCGCAGTTGCGGTGGGAGTCGCGGTGGCGGGCGGTTCGGCGCTCGGAGCGGTGGTAAAATCCCAACCCCATCCGTTATCCCACAGCGGGGTACCGTTGGCGGCTTTGATTGGTCCGTGGAGCACTACTTCGTACCTTGTGCTGACCGCAAGGTCGCTCAGCGGGGTCAGGGTCGCGCTGGTACCGCTACAACTAATTTTTTCCGCCGCGATACGGCCGTGCCTGGTGTCCTTGAGTCGGAAGCGGCTTCTGCTAATCGTGCTGCAGTCCATCGGCTCGCTGAAGTTTACCGTGACGCTGGTATTGACGGGCACGTTGACGGCGTCGTCAGCTGGAGACGTAGAAGTAACAATTGACCTCGGTTTGCTCGAAGCCGCCGCGGAGCCGGCCATACCTACGATTACTACTAACGCCGCGATGGATATTCTACTGACTATATACTTGAGTATCATCGTAATCTTTTTCGTGGAGAACATGGAATTCATTTCCTTGGTTACTTGCATATGATGAAGCTCGAAGTATTTCGCGGCATTGTGTATTGACTATTCGTCATGGGCGCTTTCATACGGTATCGATTGGGGACCGGCGCGGGCTGGTGGAGCGCGCCCATCGCGAGCGCAATTGCGGCCGGAGTTAGAATTCGATCTCGACCCGCATGACGATTTAATTGTTCGAGGATCGCAAACTTCGCAGTTGTCGTGGCTGAAGTTGAGAGGCTCTCAATAACCGCATAGCCAGCTGCGCCGACGACCAGCACGACTGCGAGAATCAGGCTGCACGCAGACGCCAAGTATCTGTTGAGTTGCGAATCCCCACGCATACTTCGCGCTGACGCGAGCTGTCGCGATCGACTCCATTGGCCGAGCAACGATAAGCTCGACTCGACCCGGATGCCTTTCTTCCTGCGCATATTCACCTGGTTCAAATTCCCCTTGACGAAACATGCCGACGCAGAAGAAAAATTCCTGCGCTCGGCGCGATCCCGCCAGTACCGTAAAGGCAAGATCCGTACCCTGAAATGTGTCGGGACTTCGGTTACTCAGATAACCGCGGGAATTTTGCGCGTACTAGTCATAAGCTCAGGATTGGCTTCGAAGCAGACCGCAGGCGATAGTCAGTCGATCCGATAGTACAAAGAGAGATGTCAAAGTAATGCCGTTCATTGACTACTATGGCAAAAAAGTGGCTATTGGGATTGGTACTCTGCGGATCAAATCGTCAAGCAAGTTTGCCGCCCTCACTGCGCAGGCGATTGTAGGTACGGCTTCCGGTCACGCAGATCGCCAGCCAGCATCCGCCTAATGCAAATCCGCCGACTATGGCGCTCAGTGCAAGTCCTGAGTAGATGCCGGCGAACCCGATCAGAGCGATGATATAGAGCGATCCTGCGACGCTGAGCGTTTGCAGGCGCCAGCTATCGGTCTCGGCGGCGAGCAGATAGCTGAGCATCCCGTAGCCTGCGGTTGAGGCGGTTAGCGCGGCGCTCGGGAAGCCTGCAAAACCATTTACCAGCACCAGTTTCGGTTGATGCGCGGCATGTTTCGCAAACATCGCCTGTAGACCGTATGCGAGCACGTATGCGCTGCCGAGAAACACCAGCGCCGAGATTGAAAGGCTCGCCTCACGCCGACGCGCATAGCTGATCGCTCCAACTCCAACGATGAAAGCCAGCCAGATCGGATTCGCCAGCGCCGCGATCAGGCTGACGGCCGAGTCGAGTGCCGGCGTGCGTTGAGCGGTGACGAACAGCGCCACCGTCCGGTCCAGTCCGCCCAGCGGACCCTGGTCCGAGATGATGTCCACGATACCGCCGAACAGCCATGCCAGCGCCACGACCGCGATCAAGCCAACCGTCAGATGGAGTCCCAGGTAACTACGAGGTGAGAAGCGCGCGCGGACGAAATTCACAAACGGAGTCAGATCGAAGCCGTAGCGCCCGGTGAGATACCGCTTCCACGCCGCGACGATCTGGGTCTGGCGCCGCGCGACTGATCGCCACAAGCTCGCCATCAGGCCGGTCAAGACGGCGAGCACGACAATTCCGGCGCTTAGCGACTTGAGCCACTTCTCGACGAGTCTCCAGTTGGAACCGAGCGTATAGCCGAGGCCCACCACAACGGATGACCACACCAGGCCAGCGAGCACTGACATCGGCACGAATTTCCGGAGTCGCATCCCGGACAGACCCGCCGTGAAGGGGACGAAAGCGCGTCCCACCGCGACGAAACGGCCGACGAACACCGTCGCGCCGCCGTAGCGGTCGAAATAGTACTCGATGCGCTTGCGATGCTTTTCATACTGGCGGCGCGCAAACGCCCATCGCGCCAGTACAGCCTTTCCCTTTTTCTGACCGATCGTGTAGCCCGTCAGGTCGCCAATCATCGCGGCCAGTGCTACCACGGCGAGCGCCGTCCATGGTGAAAAGAAATCGTCCGCGGCCATCGCGCCCGCAATCACCGCCATAGCCTCGCCGGGAAAGATGACGCCCAGGCCGGCCGCCGACTCGAGTACGATAACGATGAAGACTACGACCAGCGACCAGGGTCCGGCCTGGCCGAGGAATCTTTCAATCGCGGCGAACATCGATAGTAGTTAAACATGAAGCGGCCTCACCGTCATAAGGACCGGTGAGGCCATTCGATCGGATATCGACGCGCCCGCTTAAACGGAATTGGGGCGGACTGCAGGTTTCCTGGTTGCGTACATCGCGATCCCGATAAGCAGGATGGCGGCGCCCGCGAGTCCGAACGACTGCCACAGCGGCAGCCATTGATGGAGCAGCAGTATCGCGGCGCAGAGGATGCAAACTCCGCCGCATAGCATCACTGCCATTACAGTCAGAGTAGCTATTGCACTAGCTAGTCGCGTCTCCAGCGTCGCGCCGATGCTGGTCTGCAACATGTGCGCCTCGGACTGCAAGATGCGAGTGACGTCGTCCACTGCCCTGCTTACCAACGTCGGCCAGTCCTGTAAGGTCTCCGGCGCCCCGTTGGCGTGATGCGACTGTCTTTCTGTCATAGGATCACCCCTCGCCGTTCGAGCCATGTCTCGAGATCGCGACGCCGAGCAATGCTGCGATTACGATCGGGCCCGCGCCGCGGCTGTTGACGATCGATCCGAACAAAAATCCTAACGCTCCCGCTATCAGCGAGGCTCCAACCGCATGACTCTCGATGATGTGGTCAGGACGCATCTCGCCTTCCGCCTGTCCAACTTTTTCATTGACGTCGGCCAGGGTGTCGCGCAGATCCTGGCGCGCGTCGTCGCGCTCAGTCTGGATCGCTGAAATCTGTTCTCGGGTTGTCATGGTATCCATTGCGATGGCCTCGGTCGCGAGTTGTCGCGCGTTCCGGTCTTTGGTCGCCGCGATTGCCGGTGACCAGGTCCACGATGAAACTGGTTGCAGCGCCGCGCAGTGCGATTCGTCCTGCTATGGACAGAAGTGCGATGCCGAGACGGCTGTTGGCGCCTCCGCCAAGTATGAATCCGACGCCGCCGGCAATTGCCAGCGAGGTAAGCGGCTCCTCTCTTATGTACTCGCCGATGTCGCGATCCCGCCGACGCCGTTTCTCGCCTGCTTCCTCAGCGGTCGACCTTGATGAATTATTCACTGCCCTGCGCCCGGCTCAGGACACGCGCCGAACAATCTGCGCGACGACGTAGCCCACCGCAAATGCGGCCGCGATTGCGAACCACGGTTCCTTGCGCACCAACTCGCGCAAGTCCAGCTCAAGTCCCTTGTCCCTGGCGTATTGCTGCGCCGCATCGTAACCGTCCTGGAGCACCTGGCTGGCTTTGTCTGCTGCCTGGCGCCCCTGATCCATTGCATTTCGAACGCTGGAATTTGCGGTATCTTCCAATGTCATCTGTCTCACCTCGACCTATCAGATTGCCATCGTAGGTCTGTTTATTCCCCTTGAATTGCGGTGCGCGGTCTTTTGTCGGCCGCCTCGGTATCAATCAGAACATGTAGCTGAGTGGGCCGACGCCTGCGAAAAGTCCAAGCCTTGCAACCTATCTTGTTGGGCAAATGTTTGCGGCGAAGCAATTGACGTATGGACAGACGCCGACGCGCAAAGCCCAAATACGCTGCAACATCCAGTCAAGGTGAACAAGAACAGCCCGACCAATGGAACGAATAGTTTTTGCATCCTCGATCTCACATCTCTACAGGTTAAGGAGTTATTCATACGCGCCTGACGGAAAAAGTTGGCGGGCACCAAAGGGACGGGGGAGTCTCCCCGGATGCCCGCCGTTTCACCCATCGCCTCACAGCGAACACCGCTCGGCTGCTGGAAGGTTGCTTGCAGTTTCATTTGCGAGTGACCGCCGATCACTTAAGCGGTGGAATCTTGAGTCCGGGTATCGCTCCGATCAGCCCGAACGTTTGCAAAACCCAAATCAACACGACCACGAACACAACAATATTCAGTAGACTCTTGATAGCTCCGGCCATCGGAATGTAGGTGTTGATTAACCACATCACGAGACCTATAACGACCAGGATTACTACTATGTTGACGAGAGTCATGCGGCACTCCTAGCGAACTGTCAGAGACCGCCACGGCCGACCAGCAGCCAGACTACAACTATCACGAGTACCAGCGGCACTAAGCCTCCGGTCGCGCCATAGTTACTATAGCCGTAGTAGCCACCGCCGCCGCCGAACAATAAAAGCAATATGATGATGAGTAGTAACATTCTATTCTCC
>NZ_JBAUYR010000010.1:0-11327 GCF_049584895.1 Binatus sp. (SeqCode) | reverse complement strand
TGATTTTCTGGTCCATGCAAATCCAGGAAAGAATCACAGGCTGAAGCCTGTGCCACGTTCGTTCGCACTCTGAAGGTACAGCGTGACAATGAACCATCGCGGCTACATGAAATGGTTCAAGTGGATGGTGGTGCTCGCCGCGTTCGCAGCCGCAGGACTGCGCCTTGGGCTATGGAACATCGATTCGCCGACGCCTCGAGCGGCGAATCTTCCGGCGAGACCTTCAGCTTCCAGGCGCGCCCACTCTACGAAAAGCTTGACTATAAGGTCTTTGGCACTCTCGAGAATCATCCTAAGGGACATAGCCAGCACTACTGAGGAGCAAGGAGAGAATTAAATGGACAAGACCGCTGGCGAATACCATTTTACGCGGCTCGAGACGGTTGTCTTCGGCGCGGGCAAAGTCGAATCACTCGGACGCGAATTGTCGCGCCGCGGATCAAACCGTGCCCTGATCGTTACCGGCAAAACGCTCGGCCGCTCGAAGTTGCTGGACAAGGTTAAGAGCGCCGCAGGCTCCGCGCTGGCTGGAGTGTTCACCGGCGCGGAGCAGCACGTGCCTTCGCATACCGTCAATGAACTGGTCGCCGAGGCGCGCCGGGTCGGCGCCGATTCGATGGTGAGCTTCGGCGGCGGCAGTCCAATCGACACGGTGAAGAACGCGGCGTGGCAGTTGATGGGCGGACGCGCCGGTTCGCGAACAATAGATTTCAGCGCAGGCGCCGCAGAATCGGGAAGGGGCGGCGATATTCTGCATATCGCGATACCGACCACGTTATCAGCGGGCGAGTTCACACCCGGAGGCGGCGTCACCAACGAATCGACCAAAGTGAAGGGCGGAGTTGCCGACCCGCGCCTGCAGGCCAAGGTGGTGATTCTCGATCCTGCCCTGACGATAGAAACGCCGGCGTGGCTGTGGGCGTCAACCGGGATGCGCGCGCTCGATCATGCGGTGGAAGGTTCGTATTCGACGCGGCACCAGCTGGTTACCGATACGCTCGCGACCAAAGCGATCGAGTTGCTGAACGCGCATCTGCTGCCGTCGCTGCAAATGCATGGCGACGACGAACTCGAGCATCGCATGCGATGCCAGCTCGCCGCATGGCTCTCGATTTTCGGCATGTCGAATACCCGCGGCGGAATCTCGCACGCGCTGGGGCATCAGATTGGCCCGATGTGGAACGTCCCGCACGGCGTCACCTCGTGCATCACGTTGCCGCATGTGATGCGCTTCATGGCGGAAGTCGCCGCGGACCGCTTCGGCCCGATCGCGCAAGGATTCGACCTGCGCTTCGACCCGCGGAGTCCACGCTCGTCGGCGGTAGAATGCGCCGATCGCATAGCCAAATTCATCGGCAAGTTCGAAGTCCCGACCCGCCTTCGCGACGTAGGCGTGCCGCGCGAAGAGATCTCGCGAATAGCAGGCACCGTCCTCGAAGAAGTGAAGCGCGCGAACACGGTAGGCGTCGAGGTAACGCTCGAGCAGCTGGTGGGCATCCTCGACGCCGCGTACTGAGGCAAAGGAAAGTGCGAATCAGTTCCACTTTTTTTGTGTCATTCTGAGCGAAAGCTGCTGTAGCGAAGAATCTCGACGGACGCTCTGGCGTCCGGCGCTATCAGGCAGGCGCGCTACGCGCGAGATCCTTCGCCGCAGCGGCTCAGGATGACACGAAAAGG
The DNA here is from genome assembly GCF_049584895.1 of Binatus sp. (SeqCode). GTDB lineage: Bacteria > Desulfobacterota > Binatia > Binatales > Binataceae > Binatus. The sequence continues at coordinate 9,650 of NZ_JBAUYR010000010.1, read as the reverse complement.
AGAGTGCCCCTTACGGCAACGTTGGGCCGACGTCGTGGGAGTATGGGGTTTGCTGAGTTATCCCCCATTGCGATCCAGGCAGGTTGGGCAGCGGCGTGTCGCTTGGGGCGTTGGGGCCATCAACTGTAATATCGCCGCCGCCTGGAATCGGAATCGTCACGGTGTCCGGGTTGGTCAGGTCGTCCGGCGCGGGCATCGGAAGGTCGGTCGGAGATTGATAGCTGCTGGCGGTGTCGCCGTACGAGGCGTCGGGAACGGGAACCGCGCCTTCCTGCGCGCGCGCGATTCCGGCCGCGAACAGCAGCGTCGCGGCAATTGCGAATACGCGTTTGGCGTGTCCTAATGACATCGCGATCGATTGTTACACGCACCGCATTGGAATGCATCCGGGGTGGCGCGTGCGCCAACATGATCGTATCAACTGACTAATGTGTGTCTTGAGCGTCCGGCTAATCAGCGAGCAGTCGCGATGAAATAGCTTGGAGCAGCAAACCTACGCCGCGTGAATCTTCCTCAGCCATATTGACTTTGCGCGCTCCGGCTGTAGCTTTCATAGCTGCAAGTGTCGTCGCCTGTAGCTTGTGCCTCGTTGCGCAGGCAAAGTGTTACACGGGAGAAAGACGAGGCTGGGGACAAACAGTAGCTATTTCTTCACCGGTTACGCGAAATTTGCTGAGATGGCCAAGGTGATCTGATGCCTGCATGCGGGCAATGCGGCAAAGATAACCCGGAAGGCACAGCCTTCTGCGGATACTGTGCGACTCCGCTGATCGCGTCGGGTAGCGATCCCGGATCGTCGTCGACGCCGGGCGGCAAGCCGATTGTCTCGCCTCAGATACGTGGGGGCTCGTCGCCAGCGCCCAAGCCCTCCAAGCCTGAAATTCGCACTCCGACATTCCATACTCCGTCGTCGAGTGGCGGAGGCGGCAGGGGCAAGGGCGGATTCGAGCTGCTGCCATGGAACGAGCTTTCCTCAAATCAGAAGGCGGGACGCGTCGTCGCCGGCATTGTCGTATTATTTCTGATTTTTTTCTTCTTCCGAACAATTTTGCGCGGCTTGGTCGGTGGGCGCGGGACGATTCAACCCGCACCGTCGGCAGATGGCTCGAACGCTCCGATTACCGAAGGCGACCGCAAAGACGGAATCGAATCGCTGTGCAAGGTATTTCAGATATACGGGCTGCCCAAGAACGACCACGACGCGACCGACGCGGCGCACAACGCCGCTGAACTGTTCAAACTCGCCGGGAATCAGTCGCCCGAGCGCAGCAACTACATCCTGACGTCGATTGTTGGAGAGTTCCGCAGCGGCAAACTGGGTCAGGCCAACTGCGCGGACGCGGGCGCACCGCTCCCAACAACGGAAGAAACTCCCGACAATTCCAGTCCCGACATCCGGCGAGATAGCAGTCAGTAACTATCCGCGGGCAGATCGGTCACGAGTTGTCCAGTAGTAGATCGGCACGCCGCTCAGCGCGATCAGCAATCCCGGCCAGGTGAAGCGCGGCTTCAGGATCAACAGATCGATCATCAGCGCCGACGCCGCGATGACGTAGAGCGCCGGCACAATCGGATAACCCCACGCCCGGTATGGACGAGGCGCGTCGGGGAGCCGGCGCCGCAGCACGAAGACGGCAGACACCGTCAGCACATAAAACATCAACTGCGCGAAGATCACGTAGTCGAGCAGCTCCGAGTACGTGCCCGTCAGCGTGAGGACCGCCGCCCAGACTCCCTGCATGACGAGTGCGACCGCGGGCACGCTCGCACGATTGAGGCGTCCGGCCGACGCGAAGAATACGCGGTCCTGCGACATCGCGTAGATGACGCGCGCGCCCGTGAGGATCAGTCCGTTGGCGCATCCGAAGCCCGAGATCATCACGAGGATCGCAGTGAGCTTCGCGCCCGCGCTGCCCCACACTACTTGCATCGCTGCCGCGGCGACGCGGTCGCTCGACGCATGCGCAATTCCGCGTCCCACGACGCTCGCGGCGTCCGCCGATCCCGACGCCGGCAGCTCGCACAGGTATGCGATGTTGGTGAGAATGTAGAGCGCGATGACGACCCCGGTGCCGAACGCGAGCGCCAGTGGCAGATCGCGTTTAGGGTTGCGGACCTCGGCCGCAACGAAGGTGGCGCTCGCCCATGCGTCGGCTGAGAACAGCGCACCGACCATCGCGGCCCCGAATATCCCGGCTCCCGCTATGGACATCGAAGGAGTGCCGAAGAACGCGGTCGAGCTGCCGAAGTTTGCGTGGAGCGCGACCGGATTCGGCAGCAGCACGCATCCTACGGCGACGATCAAGCACAGCGAGAGAAGTTTCGCGGTGGTGAAGGAGTTCTGCAGCCATTTCCCCATGTTGAGGCCGCGCAGGTTGGCCGCCGTGAGAAGAGCGATCACTGCGATCGCGCCGGCCCGTTCGCCCGACAATCCCGCGCCGCCCGCGCCGAACCATAGCGTCGATCCGAACACCGGCCACATCACGCCCGCGAAGCGCGCAAACGCAACCGCGACCGCGGCGATCGTCCCGGTCTGGATGACGAGCAGGAGCGTCCAGCCGAACATGAACGCCCACATCCCGCCGTATGCCTCGCGCAGGTAGACGTACTGCCCGCCCGCCTGCGGCATCATCGCAGCGAGCTCGCCGTACGCCAGCGCACCCGCGATCGTCATCACGCCCGCGACCAGCCACACCATCAGCAACGTGAAGGGAGTTCCGACCTGGCGCGTGATATCGGCGGAGACGATGAAGATGCCCGATCCAATCATCGATCCGGCAACCAGCGTCACCGAATCGAACAAGGAGAGCCCCGGCTTCAGCTGCTCCGATGAAGGGGCCGGTTTAGGAACCGTCGCCATTGGCAACGCATGGTAGCAGTCCCCGCAGGCGCCCGCATCAGCATACCGAAAGTAGAGTCCACATTGATCTGATCACCAACCGGACCTAGTTTGAGGATCCAGAAAAGATCTGCGACGGGAGACGACGAATGCCGACAAAGAAAAAACCGTCAACACCCAGGAAGCCTGCCAGGAAAGATCCCGCGCTCAGGCAGGTCGCGCAGTTGCGCAAGACCGTCAAGGAACTGCGAGTCAAGCTCGAGCGCGAGGCCAAAGCGCGACAGATTGAGGCTCGCGTCAAGAGCGAGGCGCAAAAGGCGCGCGCGCAGCTCGCCTCGCAGATTACGGCGCTGCGCGATCAGGGTCGCAAGCTCGCCGCAAATCTGAAATCCGCGCTCGGCGACGCGAGCAAGCGCGACGCCGCCCGTCAGCAGGCGCTCGCAAAAATCGCGGATCTGAAAGCTGAGTATTCGAAAAAGACGGCGGACCTGAGGTCTCAGCTATCGCGCACGACAACGGAACTGGCACGAAAATCCGAAGAACTGAAAAAGCTCGCCGGAGAAGCTGCCCATCGTGCAGTCGAAATAATTCGCAGCGACGAGCCCCAGACAGCACCCGAACCCCCAATGGGTGGAAGCTCCGAACTGGTCAAGGAAGTCTCGCCCCAGGAAATTGAAGACCGCGGAGATGACAAGGAACCGGATGAAGAGCAATAGATCCGGCGATTGCCAACCACTGCATCCGGGTCAGGGATTCGGCGGATTCTTCCCGATCGGCGCCGCAGTCGGCGGGCTTCCCCGCGCGCCGACGGCTCTAGACGGCGCGCGGGAACCCGCTCAGGAAACGATCTGAATTACGGCGCAGCCGGGCTAGCCGCAGCACTTGCGGCGTCGCTGGCCACAGCGCTGGACGCCGCGGCCCCTGCATCGCTAGCCGCGGCCGCAGGCGCGGCCGCAGAAGCGGCAGCGTCAGGGGCGGGAGCCGTCTCTTCGGATTTATTGCAAGCCGTCACGAAGAACATCGAAACTAGTGCTAGAAGCAGGACCTTGCGCATCGCTTTCTCCTTGGTTGCTCGGTGCTCAGTTGAGCTCGGAAACTCGAAACGGGGCAAGAATACGATAGGTGCGGCATAACTTCAAGCGCGCATTTCGCGCTTTAACATGCATTTATTTTCGCACAGATTCGTAGTTTTAGGCGAGAAATTTTTTGACTATTTCGTAGGCATCTGTATGATTTAACCTTATTTCGCCGTCTTTTGGGGCGGATGAGGTGGAGGTAGTTGGGTGGAAGATCGGCGCATTATTTTCGCGGGCGCCAGGCTCGCAAGTCGACACAATTCTCAAATCGTCGAGCATGAACTCGACATGGTGCGAAGTGCGGAGCGTCCCGTGGCGGGCGTCCCGACGCTGATGCGAATTCGCAACTGGCTGATGCCGTCGGGACGGCTGACGGCGCCGCCGATGCGCTCGGTGGCGCGACAACTCGAAGAAGCCTACCCAACCCGCGACATCCCGGTGTAGAATTTCGCGCGGGGCAACCACTTCGCGCGCGGCGCGGGAAATTAAGATGAGCGCGATCTCGCGAATCTCGACCAATACGCCGTGGGAGCCAATCGTTGGCTACTCACGGCTGGTGCGGGCCGGCGACATTGTCGCTGTTTCGGGCACCACCGCCACCGACGATCGCGGGCTGATCGTCGGCCCCGGTCAGATGTACGTGCAGGCGCGCCAGGCTCTCGAAAATATTCGCACCGCGCTCGAGCGCGCGGGCCTCTCGATGCATCAGGTGATTCGCACGCGGATGTTCATCACCGACATGACTCGTTTTGCCGACGTCGCCCGCGCGCACAAGGAATTCTTCGCCGACTCGCCTCCCGCATCGACCGTCGTCGAAGTGCGGCGCCTCGCAAATCCCGACATGATGATCGAGATCGAAGCCGACGCCTACGCAGGCACCGCCAACAGTCAGACCGCGACTGCAAAGCCGCAACCGACGGTCAAGCCAAAACCAAAGCCGGTAGCGACGCCCGCATCGAAATCCACAAGAAAGCCGCCATCCAAAAAGCCCGCTCGCCGCAAGTAGCGAAGAGACCGAAGTCATCCGTGACTTACCTTCTGTTCCCCTCTCCTCAAGGGAGAGGGGTTAGGGGAGAGGTGCTCACGGATCAAACGCCGCGGTATGTATTCCCTCGGCGCCGCTAGCGGAATGAAATGCGTTCGCCGCCGATGCCATATACGGCTCCGGATAAACGCCAATCAGAATAGTAGCCAGTGCCGCAAGTCCAATCGCGGCGACCAGCGCGGGACGACTACTCAGTCGCTGCACCTCCAGCCCGCCCTCCTGCATATACATCGCGACTAATACATAAAAGTAGTAATAGGTAGCGACTACACTATTGAGTACTGCGATTATTACCAGTCCGGTATATCCCTGGTGCAATGCTTCGCTGAAAATGTAGAACTTGCCAACGAAGCCGGCCAGCGGCGGAACTCCCGCCAACGACAACAGGAAGATTGCCATCGCGCCGGCGAGCAATGGCTGACGCGACGCCAGTCCGCGAAAGTCGCTGATCAGATTGCCCACTTCGCCGCGACGTTCGAGCGCGATTACCACTGCGAACGCGCCCAGATTCGTGAATGCGTACCCGAGCAGGTAGTACAGAATCGCCGGACCCGACTGCACTCCCGCCGCCATGCCCAGCAGTAGATAGCCGGCGTGCGCGATCGCCGAGTATGCGAGCATCCTTTTGATATTGGTCTGCGCGACGGCGATCAGATTTCCAACCGTCATCGTAAGCGCCGCTACCACCCACAGCACCGTCTGCCAGTGCGCTCCAACGGATTCAAAATCGACCAGGAACACCCTGATGAACGCGGAGAAAGCCGCCAGCTTCACGCCCACCGCCATGAACGCGGTCACCGGCGTCGGCGCGCCTTCGTAAACGTCGGGCGTCCACATGTGAAACGGCACCGCTGCGACCTTGAAACCGAAACCGATCACCATCATGCCGATTCCGAGCAGCAGCAGCGGATTCGATCCAAGCGCGCCCGAGGCCAGCGCGTCGTGAATCGGGCCGAGCTTGATAGATCCGGTCGCGCCGTAAACCAGCGCGATTCCATAGAGCAGGAACCCGGTTGAGAACGCGCCGAGCAGAAAATATTTTATTGCCGCTTCGTTCGATTTCGCGTTGCGGCGCATCATCCCGGCCAGCACGTAAACCGAAATCGACATGGTCTCGAGCCCGAGAAAAATTACGATCAGATCGCCCGCGGTCGCCATCAACATCATGCCGAGCGTGGAAAACAGCAGCAGCGCATAGTATTCGGCGCCCGCAATATGGTTCTCGGCGGCGTAGTCGAGCGACATCATCACCGTGAACATCGCCGCGATTAAAATCACCAGCTCGAAAAATGCCGAAAAGCTGTCGATCGAGATCGCGCCCGCAAAAGCGATTCCGTTCTGACCTACGATTCCAAGCGTGAACACGAACGCCACGCCCAGCGACGCGAGTGTCACCAGGCCCAGCCCTTCGCTCTCGCTGTCGTCGACACGCACTCCCACCAGCAGCACGACCATCGCGGCCACCGCAATGATGACCATCGGCAGGATTGGCAGCCAGACGAAGTTGATTGCGGCGAGATTGAAAGGACTCATCGGATCGCAGCCGCAATTTCAGGTTCGTGATTTAACCTTGGCAGAGTGGCTATTCGCTTCAGCTGTCGTTCATGTTCGAGCTGAGCTTCCGCGAAATTTGCCCGCGACAACATCGCAGTCACCGATGGCTCCATGCGGCTGATGATCGGACGCGGAAAAAGCCCCATGAACAGCATCAGCGCGATCACCGGTACCATCACCGCGATCTCGCGGCCGTTCAGATCGCTTATGGTTTCGTTAACCGCCTTGACGATCGGCCCGAACATCACGCGCTCGTAGGTCCACAGCATGTAGAGCGCCTCGAGGATGACGCCCACGACGGCGATAACTACGGCCAGCCTGATTCGAATGAACGCGCCAAGCATGATCAGGAACTCGCCGACGAAACCGTTCAACCCGGGCAGACCAATCGACGAGAGCATCACCACCATAAAGATCGCGGCATAAACCGGAACGCTCTTCCACAAGCCACCGAACTCGGAAATCTCGCGCGTATGACGCCTCATGTAGATCATCCCGATCAGCAGGAATAGTCCGCCGGTGGAGACGCCGTGATTGAGCATCTGGTAAATCGCGCCGTCGATGCCCTGAGGATTCAGCGCGAAAATTCCAAGCATCACGAAACCCAAATGACTAACCGACGAATAGGCAATCAGCCGCTTGATATCGGGTTGCATCATCGCGACCAGCGCTCCGTAAATTATCCCGACTACCGCCAGCGCCATGAACAACGGAATCGCCTCGACCGCGACGGTCGGGAACAGCGGAATCGCGAAACGCAGAAAGCCATAGGTGCCCATCTTGAGCATCACGCCTGCCAGTATCACCGAACCCGCGGTGGGCGCGTTGGTATGAGCGTCAGGCAGCCACGTATGCAACGGCCACATCGGCACCTTGACCGCGAACGCAACCGCGAACGCCGCGAACAGCCAGCGCGCTTCGCTAGCCGTCAGCGGAACCTGGTATAGCAACGGCAAATCGAAGCTGGTGCGATTGAAATGCACGTGCGCCTGGTACACCAGGTACAGGATGCCGACCAACATCAGCAGCGACCCGACCATCGTGAACAATACGAACTTGATAGCGGCGTAGATCCTGCGGCCGTGCCCCCAGATGCCTATCAGGAAGTACATCGGAATCAGCATCACTTCCCAGAACATGTAGAACAGAAACAGATCGATCGAGAGCAGCGTGCCGAGCAGGCCGGTCTCAAGCACCAGCATGAAGAAACAGAACTCGCGCGGACGCTCCTCGATATCCCCGCCGCCCGAATAGAGGATCGACAGACTAATCAGGATAGTAGTCAGTAGAACCAGAAACAGGCTAATGCCGTCGATACCAATATGGTATGAGATGCCGAATGTGGGTATCCAATCGTACTGCTCGACGAATTGGTAGTCCGCGCTCTGCGGATTGAACTCATACAAAACATAGAAGCTGAGCGCGAGTGGAAGCAGCGAGAAGATGAACGCGGAATTCCAGATAGCGCGCTCTTCGCTCTGCATCAGGATAAAGAGCGCGCCGATCAGCGGCAGAAAAATCAACGCTGTGAGCACACCGCCGCTCATCGCCCGGTCACCAGGAACACGTAGTAAGCCACGATCCCCAACGCGCCCAGCAGGTAAACGAATGCGTAGTGCTGGACGTTGCCGGTCTCCGCCCGCCGCGCCACCTGTCCCGAAGTCTGGACGGCAAGGCCGGCGCCCTCTGCGGTGCCGTCGATCACATAGCTGTCGATCGCGCGGTTGAGCACGTTGTCCGAGATCCAGAACAGCGGTCGCGTGACGATCAGGTTATATAGGTCGTCGATGTAGTACTTATTGAGTAGCAAGTCGTACGCTGGCTTCAGTCGCCATGCCAGCAGGAACGGAATCCCCGGCAAGCGAATATAAAATACGTACGCGAGCGCGATCCCGACAATCGAGACGATCAGCGGCAGGTAAAGTGAAATCGAACTCGCCTCCAGATGCGGCGTGAAGGTGCCGACCGCCGGCTCGAGGAATCGTACGAAGGCGTTTCCCCACAGCAATCCGCCGGGAAGATTCACCCATCCGCCGACCGTCGACAGAATAGCCAGTACGATTAGCGGAATAGTCATTACGGCAGGCGATTCGTGGATGTGATGTTCTTTGTCGGAGTCGACCCGCGAGTCGCCGAAAAACGTCATGAAGATCAGGCGGAACATGTAGAACGACGTGAGCCCGGCGGTGATCACGCCGACAATCCACAGCGAGATGTGCCCCGACTCGTACGCGGCCTCGAGAATCAGATCTTTGGAGAAGTAGCCGGAGAACGGAGGTATCGCGGAGATTGCGAGCGTCGCGATAAACATCGTCAGGAATGTGATCGGCACCTTCTTCCGCAGCCCGCCCATCTTGTTCATGTCCTGCTCGCCGCCGAGCGCGTGCATTACAGAACCGGCGCACAGGAACAGCAGGCCTTTGAAGAACGCATGCGTCATGACGTGGAAGATTCCCGACGCATACGCGCCCGATCCGACGCCGAGAAACATGTAGCCGAGCTGGCTGATAGTCGAGTAGGCGAGCACCTTCTTGATGTCTGGCTGGACGATCGCGATGCTGGCGGCGAACAATGCGGTTAGCGCCCCAACCGTCGCCACCAGGTCGAGAGTGCTGGGCGTCATCGAGAACATAAACCCGAGTCGCGCGATCATATAAACGCCGGCGGTGACCATCGTCGCCGCGTGGATCAATGCGCTGACGGGAGTCGGGCCGACCATCGCGTCCGGCAGCCATACGTAAAGCGGAATCTGCGCCGACTTACCGGTCGCACCGATGAAGAGCAGGAAGGATGCTGCAGTCGCGCCCGCGCCGCCGAGCAGGGCAGCATTGTTGCGAAGTTCGACGAAGTTGAGCGTCCATACACCGTGCGCGCCGAGCGTCCCGACGATCGTGAACATCCCGAGCAGAAAGCCCGCGTCACCAATTCGGTTGACGACGAACGCCTTGCGGCCGTTATAGGCGTACTGAGGATTGGTGTACCAGAATGCGATTAGCAAGTAGGAGCATAGCCCGACGCCCTCCCACCCTACGAACATCATTAGTAAGTTGTCCGCAAGAATGAGTATCAACATCGATAGTGCGAACAGGTTCATGTAGGTAAAGAAGCGCGCGAAGTCTTCGTCGTGCGCCATGTA
>NZ_JBAUYR010000009.1:0-121128 GCF_049584895.1 Binatus sp. (SeqCode) | reverse complement strand
AGACATTGTGAAAATAGCGGACGTGGGCCACGTCAGGACCATCACGCTCAATCGGCCGGAGAAGAAGAACGCGCTGAGCGACGCCCTCGCGTGGGGTGTAGTTGCTGCCATAGAGGATGCGGCGCGGACCGATGAGGTGTGGGTGGTCGCCCTTACTGGCAGCGGCGATGCCTTCTGCGCCGGTCTGGATTTGTCTGGCAGCGAACGCTCGTCGCCGCTGTCGAGGCAGTCGGCTCAGCTCGATGACATTTCCTGGGTTGGACATTTTCTCCTGGCGATTCGCAAACGGTGCGACAAGCCTGTCGTCGGAGGCATCAATGGGGTGGCCGTGGGGGCCGGCCTCGGTCTCGCCATGGCGACCGACGTGCGGCTGATCAGCCGCAGCGCGAAGCTCATGGCCGGCTACACGAGAATTGGCGGTTCACCCGACGCCGGGCTCACCATCACGCTGCCGCAAGCCATGGGTTATGAGCAGGCGATGCGCTTTATGATGGAGAACCGCACGGTGCTGGGCGAGGAGGCGGTCGCGCTCGGCATGGCCGGAGAAGTGGTCGGCGACTCACAATTCGCGGATCGACTGGCCAGTTATTGCGAAGAACTTTGCCATTGGTCACCTATCACTTTGCGGCTTCTAAAGCGCGGAATGGTGAAATCTCTCGAGACCAGCGACATGGAACAGCAGCTCCGCTACGAGCTGTCCAATATTCGCATAGCCTTCAGTAGCGAGGACGCCCAGGAAGCCCGCAAAGCCTTCTTCGAGAAACGACAACCCGTCTTCAAGGGAAGATAGCGGAGAACACAAAAACCACGCCGGTGCCCTAGTCAACCCCGATTGAATGTTGACCCACTTTGCCGCGGCGTCGCCGAAGTAAAGCTGACCCACCCTGGCGGGCTCTGAGCAGGCGGTGCGAGGGGATCTCCCCCTCGCCGCCCTGTGGCGGAGGCCGGGGACTTGGTCTCGCCCGCCGTAAAGTGTGGTAAGAACTCGTCCTCGGAGGCAACGATATGCCGCTACTTGGAGCAACGTGCCACGTTGGTATCACGGTCAGCGATCTCGATGGCGCTATGGAGTTCTTCAGGCCGTTCTTGGAGTTCCTCGGAATATGAGATTTGGGTAGTGGGCTGTTTTGAATTCAAGGGATGAGCGCCGCAATTTCTTCCATGCTCCAAACATGATCAGAGACGCCTGACGCCATCGCGGGCGTCTCAGTCTTTAGCGTCTGATGAATCCGACCGAAGTTATAGTACATGTAGAAAAGCGCGATTGCATGGGCGTGATTCTCCACTTTCTTCGAGAACGCATTGGTCAGGCGCGTGAAGCGGCGCATTCCCATCCGCATGTTCAGATTCTGGCGCTCGACGTATGACGTGTTGATATGCTCGCGATCTGGATTGCCGCGAATCACCCTGCCTTCGGCACTGAGGCAAATCGATGGGCTGTAGCGCCGCTGGCCCATCGGATCGGTGCCGTACATCTTGACCAGCATCGCGTAGTCAATATCGCCTGCAAACGCCGCATCGACGGCATTCAGATAGCAGTGATAGCCATCCGTCGTTAGCTGTACGCGATTCGTCAGACGGCTCGCCACGTCCTGCATGAACGTGATCGCGGCTTGTGGCCCGCGTGTGCCGACCAGCCAGCAGGGAACGAGTTTCGTATCGGCGTCGATTGCGGTCCAAGTCCACACGTCGCCTTTCCCGAATTGGCCCTGATACTCTGCCGGTACGTTCTTCGCCTTGGCGTAAACGAAACTCCAAATCTCATCGCACTGGATTCGCTTGGTCGTGAGATTGCGCAGGTGCTCGCGCTGATATTCGAGGCACGCTTCGCCAGCGTCGGCAACCAGCTTGAGCACGGTGTCTTTCGATGAATGCGTCAGCCGACAAGTGGCGCGGACCGAATTGCCTTCGACCAAACAGGCGATGATTCCCGCACGGCGTTCGATGGACAGTCTGTTCATGTCCATTATTATGCTTGCTCGGGCATGCTTTGTCAAGGGATGTTTAACTTTTGGGTCTACTTGTATAAGTACCTCCATTTGTTAAGGTTCGCGGGTGAGATTTTGCTATGGCTGACGAAGAGAATCCTCCGAGTCTATACAATCGAATTGCGATTGCCGGTGGCGCATTCAGTCCGTCCGCGCCGATTAGTCGGGTAACTCTATTCGCCGGTCGTCATCAGCAGATAATGCGCTCGATCGATGCCGTTTACCGGCGCGGGCAGCATGGGATCATTTTCGGTGAGCGCGGCGTCGGCAAGACTTCGATGGCGAATCTGATCGCTGATTTTATTTCGCGGTCAGATAAGATCGATGCACCGCCGAGATTTTTGACGCCGCGCGTAAATTGCACGGCCAGCTCGGACTACGATTCAATCTGGAGAGAAGTTTTTGGACGAATCCCGTACTTCGAGAATAGCGGACAAACAGGATTGGCGATAGGCAATTTCGCCTCTAAATTAAGTGACACGAAACTCGATCCTGGCGCGGTTCAAAATCTATTGGAGGCCATTTCAAGTCAGCGAGACCTGATCGTCGTAATCGACGAGTTTGATCGCCTTCGAGACTCGAAATCGCGACGGCTCATGGCCGATACGCTTAAAACACTTTCGGATCATTCGATCGATGCAACGATTTTCTTAGTCGGTGTTGCTGATACGGTAGACCAACTAATTGCTGAGCATCAATCCGTCGCCCGCTCTATGATGCAGATTCAGATGCAGCGCATGGAAAATGACGAAATCAAGGAAATCGTGCAGAAAGGACTTGACCGCTTCAATTCACAATCGGAGGACTTTCAACTTCATGCGACAGACGAGGCCGTAGGCTGGATTACCACGCTCGCGCGAGGACTTCCACACTATGCCCATCTGCTCGCCCAGAAGGCTTGTTATGCAGCTATTCAAGCAGAAGAGTCGGAAATTTCACTCGGCCACGTAATGCAAGGCGTGTCGAGTGCCCATGATGAAATTCATCAATCTACACTATCGAGTTATGGCGCTGCGATTTATAGCGCCCATAAAAATGCAACTCTCTCTGACACGCTGGTGGCCTGCGCTTTGGCCGATACGGACAGCCTCGGTTTCTTCGCGCCTCGCGATGTACAGAAACCTTTAAGCCGAATACGAAAAAAAGAGGCGCTGCAAATTGCCAGTTTCAGCAATCACTTGGAAGAGTTCTGCGAGTCGAAACGAGGGACGGTACTGGAAAAAAGAGGAGATAAGAACCGCATCCGATACAGATTCACGGATTCCTTGATGGCACCGTTCGTAATCATGCGCGCGCTAGCTGAGGGAAAAATCGATCCCAACGTACTCAATCCTACGACTTAACTTTTTTCCAGCGTGCAGCAGCCGCTTTTCGTGCGATCTGTTTCCGGCGCTTATCGGACAGTTTCGCTGCTCTCGCCTTCCCGCCTTTCGATGCGCCGAGAGCCGAGAGTGCTTGTGCGTGTGGATTTTTGTTCACCGAGGGTTTAAGAATATCACCGACGGATTCCTCTACGACGCGAAGCGCGTTCTGTATGGGATCGGCGCGCTTGCCGCCTCTGCTTGCTCGGGTAGGCATGGGCGTAGTATGACATTGAACGGAGGGCAATTCAAATGGCGAAGCTGATTTACGTTACTGATCACAATAAAGGCGAACCGATTTTATTAAACGCCGATCAGATCGAATCCGTAAGCGTTTTGGAAATCAAGAGCGGGACGCGCACCGCAATCACTATGGTGAATGGGACGGTTTTTCATGTGCAAGAGAGTTTGGAGACTCTGTTCGGTCTTTCCCGCTAGCCAGACCGATCTCGGTATATTGAAGCAATTCTATTGCCTCTTGCAGTAACGCCGTCGCGTCACGAACCGTCATACCCGAAAGTTGCTCGATGATTTTATTAGCGGTCATTTTTCATACCTCCTTCAAAACAGCCCACTACCGAGATTTGGGATGAGGGAACGGAAAGATCTGACGGTACACGGAATCCGAACGGGCAGCGCGTTAGAGTGACGGTCAACCATGGGAATGGCGCGGTGTTAAATCTCTGGGAAGCAAAGCCTGAGTTTGCCAAGCATCCATTCGAGGTTTACGAGGTAGGGCTGCATCACATCGCCTTCTACACCGACACGCGTGAGCAGGTTGATCGGGCGTGCGAGCTAACGAAGCGCCTTGGTGCGAAGGTCCTCGATGGTCCTGGCGAGTTCCCGTACGATCCGGAAGGCTGGTATGCGGTGTACTTTCTCGGACCGGATGGACTCAAGTTCGAGGTAGTCCATCAGCCATCAACCGTGAAGAGGTATGCGGAGATGATGCGTATCGCCGAGCAACTGATGAAACATTGATTTCGACCAGTTCGCTGGCGCCTCGCGATCCTGGCCGGAGAGCCGAACAGGCCGGCCTTGCGCTTGTCCTTGAGTCTGAAGCTTTCGCCATTGATGCTGACGATTATCGAGTGATGGAGGATCGGGCGTTCGACTATCACAGTGCGACTTTCTCGTCATCCGGGATCAGGTTTTTCGTTATCGACAGGTCGGGCAGGCGCTCGGGGGCACCTACGCGGGAAAATCTCTCTTCGCGTCCGCTGATTTCGTTCAATGGAGAACCCCATGTCACGTTTCCGAAGACGTCAAAACAAAAAGGTCGACTGTCGAGAGGAGATCGCAATGAAGATAGTAGTCATCGGAGGTACTGGCCGCATTGGTACGAAGACCGTCGCCGTTCTGCGAGATCATACGCTCGACGCAATTTCTGGAATTCCTCGGCGCCATCGCCGACTCCAACGCCTATGGAAAAACGGTCCGGCTCCCTTCCGGCCTATTACAGGCCATCGCGGCGGACGATGTTGCTGCAATCCTCGCCGATGTGGCGCTCGGAGCGCCGCTCAACGGCATCGTCGAGATCGCCGGCCCGCAACGAGCACCGCTCGACGAGATCGTCGCCCGCCATCTGAAGGCGGTCGGCGACCCGCGCGAGGTCGTGAGGGACCCAGAGGCCCGACACTTCGGCGCTCGGATTGAGGAGCGCACGCTGGTACCGTTGGGCGAAGCGCGGCTCGGGCGCATCACCCTCGACGAATGGCTCCGCCACACGCGGGCCGCTGCCTGATCGGATCCGCCAACCGAAGGAGAAGCTCCATGAAACGCATCTTCTGTTCGATGCTTGTCTCTTTGCTCGCCGCCAAGCTGCCGCTCGGCAGCGTGGCCACGGCCGCGCCGGAATTGAAGAACGCCAAGGTGACCCTCGTTTACCAGCACGAGCTGCCCAACTGTCCCGGCAAGAGCATCAAGGGCGTACTCGTCGAATACGGGCCGGGCGGTTACTCGCCTGCTCACACTCATGCCAAATCCGCCTTCATCTACGCGACCGTGCTCGAGGGAGCGATCCGCAGTCAGGTCAACGACGGACCGGTGACGATCTATAAGGCCGGAGAGAGCTTCTCCGAGATGCCCGGCGATCGCCATCGCGTCAGCGCCAATGCCAGCGAGACCAAGCCGGCCAAGCTGCTGGCGGTGTTCGTGGTGAATACGAACGAGACGGAACTGACGATCCCATTGGGGAACTGAAATTTAGTTCGTTTCGTGCCGAGGTACTGCGGCCTCTACGTCCGAGCCGAAAGGTCGGCACTAGCGGCATGATTTCAAGGAAGCGGAGGGCACCGCGACTATGCGGTTCCGGAAGAGTCAGTGATGAACGCTGTTCCCCAGAGTTCCAAATGAACGAAGGCAACCACCATTCGAACTGATCCAGACGTCAACGAATAAGCGGCGGTCGACGGGATTGGGAATTCAGCTCGGTCTTTCTGCGCGCTCTTGGAGGGTCTTTTCCTTTCTGCGGTGGCAGACCGCTTTGGGATCTGGGGCGCTTACGGATATCCGAATATGGCCTGGGGCAGTTACCCCCGATTCGTTGCCTATACCGCTAAACTTCTTCGGCTTCTGCCGCCGACTATAGTTCCAGCGCTGGCTTTCGGAGCAACGGCGGCAGAGACTCTTTTCGGTCTGCTCCTCGTTCTCGGCGAGAAAACTCGGCTTACGTCTTTGTTGAGCGGAGCTTTTGACCTGGTTGCAGCAAAGCTGGTCCGTCGATACGTAACGGAGAGACCCTGGGGCTCAAATTCGGGCTCGGACTTCGTGCGCAATCCTCCGAGTGTCGCTGCGACTGGGAACTGGAATTGAAAATTAAGATTTCGGGCTCAAAACTTGAAAGATCGATAAGCAAGAAATAACGATTGGGCACCAAATGTTGGGCTGACCGATAGGGAATCGCAATGACCAAAGCAGAATTTTATCGTCACGCGCGCGCCGATCTGACCGGGCCGCTCGCGGGTGTGAGAGTGCTGGAAGCTACCACCACGGCCGCCGGTCCGCTCTGCTCCGCCACGCTCGCCGATCTCGGTGCGGATGTCGTCAAAGTGGAAGTGCCGACTGGTGAAGTCAATCGCCGATTGCCGCCCTTTTATCCGGGTACAAATGTCGGTGCGATCAACGGCAATATCAACCGAAACAAGCGTAGCCTGAGCCTGGATCTGCGAAAGCCGCAGGGGCGCGACATCTTTCTCAAAATTGCCGCCAAGTCGGATATCGTTGTGGAAAACTTCAAGAAAGGAACCATGGCGGGATGGGGCGTTGGCTACGACGATGTCCGCAGAGTTAAACCCGACGTGGTCTATGTCTCGATTACCGGCTGGGGACAGTTCGGGCCGAATTCGGATCGCGCCGGATACGATCCGATTGCGCAAGCTGCGTCTGGGTGGATGTCGATGAACGGAAGCGTTGAGGGTCCACCGGTCAAAGCTGCGACGGCGATTGGCGATGAAGCGGGCGGACTAAACGGAGCAATCGGCGCGATGGCGGCGCTGATCCATCGCAATCGCACCGGCGAAGGACAGCATGTCGACATCTCGCTGCTGGAAGGGCTCGCAGGGGGAGCCGCCGGAGTTCCGCTGGCGGTGTCGGCGATGGGTATCGTGCCGCAGCGCTTGGGTAACGAGTTCGGATTCGCGGTGCCGTCGAATTCATATCGATGCAAGGACGGATGGGTGTATGTCGCCGTGCTGCTGGATACTCATTGGAAGGCGCTGGCGCCGATACTCGGACATCGAGACCTGGCCGAAGATCCCAACTTTACGAAGTTGCCGAATCGATTGGCGAATCGGGACGCGTGCAATGCGATGGTCGCCGCGTGGGCGGCCGAGCGCACGCGCGCGGAGGCGATTGAGGTCCTGCTGAAGGCGGGACTCGCTGCGGGTCCGGTCAATACATACAACGACGCCGCCAACGACCCGCACATCATTGAACGCGATGTTCTGCAGCTGGCTAAGATCGAAGACGGCTCAATTGCGATTCATACCGGACCCGTCGCGAAGTTCTCCCGCACGCCAACACGCGTGCGAAGCGGCGCTCCTTCGATCGGCCAGCACAATGACGAGATTCTCGACGAGATCGGAATCGATGCGGCGTCTAGAGCGCACCTCAAGAAAGCTGGAGTGATCTAGCTCTCCTGTCTCAGAGCCAGCGAACTTTAATTGAGGTCAAATCCTATGAAATACACGCGCATCTACGCTGACGCCGCCGGGGAATCGCATCTGCAGGATGTCGACCCTGCAATGAAGCCGGCGGGCAACGCCTCCTCGATGTCCGAATTGATCGCAGCCAAGGGAGTCATTTTCCGCGCGACCCGCAGCGGTGAGTATTTGATCGATTGGCATACCGCGCCGCGCCGCCAGTTCGTCGTCAATCTGACCGGAGAGGTTGAGATAGAAGTCAGCGACGGCGAGACTCGCCGCTTCGGCCCGGGATCGATTCTTCTGGCTGAAGATACAACCGGCAAGGGGCACATCTCACGCGGAATCGGAAACGACGAGCGCCGTACGCTATTCATTCCACTTTCCGACTGAGATGGTGTAGGAACTCGATTCTCTCGAATGTGGATAGGACCTCTATGACCTGTGTGTGGCGAATTGTTAATTTTGCTTGGAAATGACCAATTCGCCACGGACACGGCATAAAGATTGCCGAAATCATCATGTTGGATCTTCCGCGACTTTTTCGTCGCTCGTCGCGGTTCTGATAGGACTATATGCAGGACGACCTTCGTTTAGCTTTCACGGAACGAGGTCGACGGTAGTACCGTCGAGATGTCTAGAATCGCTGCAACTGCGAGCCAGATGGTGCGTCCGATCTTCGGACGAGAGCGAGAGCTAAGGACGCTGTACGAGGCCGCGCGCATTGGCGGACCGCGCGTGATTCATCTGCACGGCGTTTCAGGCATCGGAAAGTCTGCTCTCATCCGTGCGTTTGCCGATGCCGAACGAAAGCGAGGCAGAAAGGTATGCTTGCTCGATGGCCGTGCGCTCGAGCCAAGCGAACGCGGTTTTTTGTTCGAGTTGTCGCGCGGCCTTCGAGCCGCGCGTCCGACGTTGCCTGCGGTCTCACGAGCCTTGGCCGCTATCCGAGGCACTGTTCTAATCATCATTGATTGCTACGAAGTCCTGGGCTTGCTCGATGCGTGGTTGCGCCAGGTTTTCGCAGTTCGGCTTGGCAGCAATGCGCGCCTCATACTGGTTAGCCGCTTCCCGCCGGCACCCCAATGGAGCGAAGCTCCTGAATGGCGCCATGAATTCCGTGCGCTCCAACTGCAGCCAATCAGCGAGGTCGCGGCGCTGGAATTGCTTGCAAGTCTCGGAACTGATTCTTCGCGCGCCTACGCACTCGCGAAGTTTGCACATGGCCATCCACTCGCCCTCGTCATCGGCAGCGCCGCCGCGTCGCGACTTCCGTCAACGGCAGGTACGCCGCATGCCGCTATAAGTGTTTTGGCTCGCCGGTTCCTGGGAGAAGTCGAGAACCCTAAATTACGTGAAGCTTTGCGCGCGGCGTCGTTGGCGCGCCGCATAACCCGAAGCCTGCTGCGAGCGCTGACACCCGACATTGCCGACGACGATCTGTTTGATCAGTTGACCGGCATTCCGTTCATCGAGCCGGCCAGCGACGGTCTGATTATCCATGACGCAGTGCGGGAGGCGCTTCGCGCCGATCTCGAGGCCATCGATCCCAGAGCGTTCCAGCGCTACCACAGGGCGGCCTGGCAACAACTCGTTCACGAAGCAAAGTCGGCGGCGGTTTCCGACTTGTGGCGCTATACGGCGGACCTGATTTTCCTGGTCAACAACCCCGTCGTTCGCGAGGCTTTCCTCGCGATGTCGGCGAATTTTATGTCGAACGCGCGGGACCGGCGGACGGGGCGGCTATCGCAGACATCTCGGCTGCTCACGATGGTGAAACGGGTGCCGGGATTATTGAACGCTGGCGCAGGCACCTGCCGAGGGCATTCTATGTGGTCCGCGATGCGCGCATGCAGGTTGCTGGCTTCTATTGTCTGTTCGATCCGCGGGAGGCGGCGCCGACGCTGTTGGACAATGATCCAATCACATCGAATTGGATAACAGACCTGAGGAAAAACCCGCTTCCCAAAGGACAGACCGCACTCTTCTTGCGCCGCTGGCTCAGCCGTCAATATGGCGAGGCACCTTCCGGCGTCCAGGCTGCAGCGTGGCTGGACATCAAACGCCACTACATGGAACGGCGGCCGTTTTTGCAGCGGGTGTATCTGGGGCTGACAAACGTCGCACCATATGCCGCGGTGGCTGAAGGTCTGGGCATCCGGGTAATCGATGAGCCCCCAACAGTTATCGGCAACACGAGTATTTCAAGTCTCGAACTCGATATGGGTCCACTATCGGTGGACGGTTGGCTCGCGCGGCTGGCAGCCGCCGAAATCGGCGCGGAGCAAGACGGCCTTCTCGACGAGCGGCGCAGAGCAATAGTTCTCAATGGGCGCGCGACTGATCTCACCCGCAAGGAATTCGAGGTCATGCGCTACCTGACCTTGAGACAGGGCGAAGCGGTAAGCAGAACCGAACTGCTCAACGATGTGTGGGGAATCAAGCACGACGGCGGAGGAAACGTGGTCGATGTGATCGTCGCATCTCTGCGGAAGAAACTTGGAGCCTCCGCCAGCGTGATCGAAACCGTTCACGGCCACGGCTACCTATATAGAAGCCCAGGACTCTCGGCGGAAATTGCTGAAGCCGACGCAGCTGTGCGTCAGCAAAGCAGCCGCACGGCGGGCCGTATCAAGACCAAACGGCTGGCCCGCTCCAGATTCTAATAAATTTCTCATCAATCTTTGCTGCGCGAGGCGGCGGGACGACGCACAATAGCACTCGTCATCGCAACCGATCGTCACCGGGGTCCCGGGCCCGCGAGGTCGCTTGCGAGGCAGTAGATGAATCTCAAAAGGACCGAATCATAGGAGAAGGAAAATGCCACTCATCCAAGTTCATTTAATCGAAGACGTATTCACGCCAAAGCAGAAGAACGAGATCATTGAGAAGCTCACCGAAGCGATGGTCTCGATCGAGGGCGAGAACATGCGCGGAGTAACCTGGGTCACGATTGACGAGGTGAAAAGTGGAGCCTGGGGAATCGGAGGAAAGGCCCTGACCACCGAGATGGTCAAGGCAATCGCGGCCGGTAAGTCCGCCGCTTGACGGAGCGACAGTGGCCCGGCGGCGATATCATCGCCGCCGGCTGTAATTGTCGCGTCACGGATTGTCCATCGGTCAATCCTCTCGTAGCCCCAACTGGTCGCCGACTGATCCGGTCGCCAATGCGAAACACTGCCCAGCGGGTCATCGCTTGATCCGCGATGACGTTCGCCAGTACCGAGGAGCAGCCGAGCGCTCGGCGAGCAGCAAGCTGCACTGGCAGCATTCATGAAGAAGTAAGAGACCTGGAATCTCTGTTCGACAAATAGATAGACGATAGTAGCGCGATAGAAATAGGAGACATAGTGGCGCACCGAGTACAGATCATTGGGAGTTACCTTTCACCGTATGTCCGCAAAGTCCTCGTGTTTCTCGACCTGAAAGGTATTCCTTACGAGGTCGACCCCATCGTTCCTTTTTTCGGTGACGAGCGTTTCTCACGCATCAGTCCCGTGCGGCGCATTCCTGTCCTGATAGATGACCAGACCACTCTCGCGGACTCTTCCGTCATCTGCCAATACCTCGAAGATCGCTATCGAGAGCCGAGGCTGTATCCCGCTGACATCGTTGATCGCGCCTGCGCCCGCTGGCTCGAAGAGTATGCGGACTCGCGCATGGGCGAGGTGTTCATCTGGAGGCTGTTCAACCAGGTGGCGATCAAACCAACGGTGTGGGGAGAGCAAACCGATAAGGCAACGCTGGAGAAGACTCTCCAGGAGGACATGCCGCAAGTGCTCGACTATCTGGAGGTGCAGGTTCCAGCCGAGGGTTTCATCTTCGGCAGTGTATCTATTGCCGACATCAGTATCGCGTGCTTTTTTCGGAACGCGACGTTTGCGCGGTTCCAGCTTGACGCAGCGCGCTGGCCCGGAACGGCCGCGTTCGTTGAACGCGTGCTGCGGCTGGAAAGCTTTGAGAAGCTCAAACCGATTGAAGAACGTTTGCGGCGCACACCGCTGATGCAGCATCGAGCCGCGCTGATGGAGATGGGAGTGCCAATAACGCAAGACACCTACGGCACCGCGAAGCCCCGCCGCGGCGTCATGCGCATCGATTAATCCAACCAATCGCGCCAACTGTGTGCCGCGAATCGCTGATTTTGCCAGAATCAGCAATCCGCCACACAGGCGCACCGGAGCGGCGCACCCGCGCTACCGCAAGCGCGCTTCAGCTCCTATTGGCGTCAGCATTGTAAGGATTACTTCGGACCCCAGCCGCCGCGTGAGTTGGAATTCGACACAGACAGGGAGAGCGCCGCGAATAATCGAACAAGCGGCGTGAGGCCGAGTGATTGGTGGAGCGGAAGAGATGAGTAGCGATCGTCGAGTCATGTGAGGTATGGCACGCCGTGAGCCGCGCCGGCCGCCACAACACTGTGAGTGACAGTTTGATACTAAATTCCCTTCTCCCTCCGAGCACCAACGGCGCTTATCGCGGCTCGACAGTGGCGGCGTATTTCCTCACTCTCTTCAGCGTTCTTACGATCGTGCCCGGCTGCATCCATGTGCTCGCTCCTGATGGAGGAGCGGGAAGCATCGCTGGCCTCGACCTCAGCCAGAACGGCCGACTAATCATCGCGCTTTTCGCCTGGGCGGGTGCGACGCAAATCGCGTTCGGCCTGGCGATGCTTATTATTTCCCTGCGCTACCGGACCCTGGTACCGATAACGCTCGCTCTGGCGATTGTCGAACGCACGCTGCACGCGCTCGACGCATGGGTTTTCAGATCCGTGCCGGGCGGACATCATCCACCGGAGCACTATGGCGTGCTGGTTGTTCTCCCGCTGCTGCTCGCGGCTTTGGGCGTCTCGCTCCGCTCGTCGCCGCGTGGCAGATGATCGGCGATCGAAGGCTTAGCGCGCCAGCGTGTTATGACGTCGTCCGAGTTAACGTCGCCAATCTCGCGCAACGGAAGTTCATCTTCCTGCGGCGAGCTTGTCCTGCGTCTTGGTGTCGAAATCGCTAGCGTCGTGCCGTTCGTGCAACTGGCTCGACGGCTCACCGTAAACGCGGTTGACCATCCGTCCCCGCCTTACTGCCGCCCGCTCCACGAGTGCGTCAGCCCAACGACGCACGTTCTTGTAGTCCTGCACGCTCAGGAACTCGGCGGCTCCGTAGAGCACGCCCTTCGCCAGCGCGCCATACCAAGGGAAGATGGCCATATCAGCGATCGTGTAGATGCTGCCCGCGATGTACTCACTTTCCGCGAGGCGACGCTCGAGGACGTCGAGTTGTCGCTTCACCTCCATGGCAAACCGATCGATTGCATATTCGATCTTCTCCGGGGCATACGCATAGAAGTGGCCGAACCCGCCGCCCAGATACGGCGCGCTTCCCATCTGCCAGAACAACCATGACAGGCATTCGGCGCGCGCGCTTGCCTCGGTTGGTACGAAGGCGCCGAACTTTTCGGCGAGATACAGGAGGATCGCGCCGGACTCGAAGACCCTGATCGGCGTAGAACCGCTGCGATCAACGAGAGCCGGGATCTTGGAGTTCGGATTCACTGCGACAAAGCCGCTACCGAACTGATCGCCGTTTCCGATGTTGATAAGCCAGGCATCATACTCCGCGCCGTTGTGCCCCAGGGCCAAGAGTTCCTCCAACATTATGGTGACTTTCACGCCATTCGGCGTGCCGAGCGAATAGAGCTGGAGGGGATGGCGGCCCACCGGCAAATCCTTATCGTGCGTTGGTCCGGCGATAGGACGGTTGATGTTTGCGAACTGTCCGCCGTTCGACTTGTTCCAGGTCCACACCTTCGGAGGAACGTAATCGCTCATTTTTCAATACCCACTTCTTTCGCCGGGTGAATAATCGGGATGCGATCACTCCGGACTTTATTGGTTTTATCTGCCGCGAAATCGCTTTGACGGCCGCGATCTAGCAGTTTAATCCAGGCCGCCGACCCGTGTGAAGTGCTCATCAGACGAGCAGACTACTTCAGTCATCTGAAGGTGAGTTTGCTCACACGATTCAGACGACGGTTCTTACCTCAGCGGCGGCAACACGATTGGGTCGGGGAGTTGCGACGCGGGCCAAGGCCGGTTGTGCTTCGCCGCGATCTCGGCGACGACACGTTCCCAGCGCTCCTTCCCGAAGCTCTTGTAGGTCTGGAACGGATTCACATATTCTCGCATGCGGAAAGCCTGACCGTTTCTGATGGTGATCAGGGTGAAATAGCGCTGGGTATAGCGGCCGCCGTCCACGGTATCGCCACCGCCTGATGATTCCACGATGGTAGTATCCGGATCGGCTGTGGGATGCACGCTACCGGCTTTGTGCTGAAGCGCGGAACCACGCTGAGCAGAAGACCGTTCCGGTACATCCGATCCGGAAGTCGACCAACGAAAAGACGACCGTCTTTCTGAAAAGATTTGTCGCCCGGCAATCGAGGAAATGGAGAAGTCGAGATGACCGAAGGTGAAAAACAAGTGGAAGCGCATGGATTGCTAAAATCCGCGGGCTTCAGCGCCAGTCACATGAAGGAAGATTGGTTCAATCACGAGCAAAGAAAATTCTTTACGAGAAGAGTCGTGCGGGATATGCCGTTGGTGTGGCTTCGGAAGAGACTGAAGGAAGCCGTGCCAAAAGGTGAATATTGGTTCTTCAGTTACTATAGTCGTGCATCCGGAGCGTGGGAGGTCATCTTCGCCAACTTCGAACTCATAGATTTGAGGCCAGTCCCGAAATCCGTGGAAATCCGACGTGAGCCAAGGCCGACTTGATGCCGGATCGGCCAGCAGCCGCGCCCGTTCGTCGGATGGATGATGCTGGTCGAAGACGCGCCCGAATCCCGTTCATCTATTCGGGACAGGTCGCCGCACTTTCCCGTCTTTCCGGAGTTTTAAGGAGCATCGTATCTAAAACGGTACGACATTCTGTGCCAGAAGCTCATTCAGGAACAGCTTTACACCACGGCTTCCATCATCGCTTCGCCGCGCACCGCGGCAGCGACAGGCGACTATGCGGAACTCTCTGACATGACGAGCCTGAAAACATTCGTCGCATCGCTTGCAGGACACGTTGCTGCTGAAGTGGCCAGGAAATGAGCTTGGAAAGAACCCTCCAGTGCAAGACCGAGGTCGTTACTAATCCTCTTCATGGCGGCGTCCTCCTATCAAAGCCGCCCGATCTTCAGATCGGGCGAGGATTGCCGCCACTTAAATTCAAGAGCTTCGCGGGCATCGCGACGCACTGGATTCCAGACATTGAGACCAAGAGCGAACCACATGCACGCGGTGCGATCCTGGTTGATTTCGACCCGCACGAGGTGGAAATCGTCAGCCACTGATTTATAGTTTACGCGATACTTCTACTGCCATTCTACGGAGCTTTTGGTGCAGGTGCGACCGACATCTTGTAGTTCGTGGCCTCTTCCATTCGCGAGATTGCGTATCGGTACGGATCATCCGGGATTGTCATCATCCCGTGGTACGGATGCGCCAATTCCAGGATCGCGAGAATGGTTATCCCAAGCCAAATAGAAAAGAAGGCGCACATGACTACTTGGGCGCGAAAATCGTGGCTGCTAAAGAAATAGCTGAACCCGATCGTTATTATGCAACCTAGGTAAATTATGAGCCACACCATCGACGGAAGGTCGTCATGGTAGAATAGCAGCCGCTGACTGCGCGTCTGGCTGATCTGGCTGAGCTGCTCGAGCGCCTTGTCGAGTAGCATCTCCTCGTGGCTATCGGCCGCGTGATAGGAGACCACCATCGACCAGAGGTTATGGGCGCCTTGCTTGCCCATCTGATAGCGCATGGTCGCCATCTGGGGCCATTCCTCATCCACCACACGATGGGTGTATTCGAGCACCGCGGAGTCGAGCTGGCTGCGCATCGGTTCGGCAAGTCCAGCTCCCAGCTTGTAGAGGCTTTCCAGTGCCGTCGCTTCATCGTGCGCGTTAGCGTTGGCCTGATTGAAGCGCTCCCAAGCCGCGACAATCACGAATCCGAGGACGAGCCCATAGAACGCACCCACTACTCCAAAGGTCACGCCTGCAACCTCATGGTTTTCTTGCAGGCGATCCACGGGCACCAGTCGCCTTACAACGTAAAGACCGAGGACACTGCCGCCTCCAAATACCACAGCGATGAATGCGAGTTGTGCGGGGATACCCCAGTCGAGCAAGAAGTCCATTTGTCGCCAATTCCTCCTGAGTTAGCCGAGCGCTCGCGCAAGATTAATGATCTACGTTATAGCGTCTGAATCCACGGTAGTGAGCGTGTTGGCGGCGATTCGCAGTAGCCATAATAACCAGCAGGGTGGTTGTTTTCGTGAAGTCGGAGTCGCCTTTCGTCCTTCCATAGAGTTTAACAAAATCGCTTTTCGGTACGTTAGGTCCTCATTAAATAAAATAAGACTTCGTCACTGAAACAGATTCCAACCGAGCGCCGGCACGAGTTGATCGTAGGACACTCCGAGGAGCCACACGAAGGCGACGGCGCCGCTGCCTGACGACGCGCGATTGAGAGCGACTTGGACACTGAGATTTATCTCGAATGTCGAGTTGAGCCACGCGATCCCTGGCGTCAGTTCGAAGTCCAGCTGCGAGGAGTTTCGATGCGCGCTCAAGTACTGCGCGTAGTCGAAATCGAGATGAGGGGTGAGATCGCGCAGTGCGTACGGCACCGAACCGCCGGCGACTTTCGCGTCGAGGTAGTTAAGCGAATACTCGAGCTCGAGGTCGGCTGACACCAGGTCGTCGCGCGCGCCGGTCACCTTGCTTTCCCATCCCGCGTCTCCTTCGATGCCGGCCGGGCGCCGCATGCTTAGCGAGTCGGGTAAATCTCCGAAGCCCTTCTGAAAAAGCAAATCACCGCCGGCGCGCGGATGGGATTCAGAGCCTATGTTGCTGCTGCCGACGGGCAGTTCGAGCGAGGGATTTACCGTGAACACGAATTCGTGGCGTGGGAGCATGATGAGCACGCGTTTATAGCCGAGGCCCAGGTTGGAGAATCCGCTGGCGCTGGTCTGCTCGCCTTCCTGTTCGGAGACGCTGGTAGCCGACGAAGAGCGAGAAGCTGGACTTGGGCGAAATGGTCTTTTCGAGATACAGCGACTCGGAATTCTGCGCGCGATCGTAGCTTCCTGAGAGAGTGAGATAGTTTTCCACCGTCGCGTCGTTGCCGATGAAGTTGCCGACGAAAGATCGCGGGGTGGGGTCGGCGCACGCGAGTGGCGTGCAGAGGAGGATCGAGTTGGCGCACACGATGGCAGCGAGTCGCGACGGGCAGTTAATACTGCCGGTAGTGGTCTGGCGAGGTGCGTACCAGCATCGGTAGTTTCGTTCCGTCAAATTGTGTTTTTGATCGAAGCGTGACCCGCTTTGTCAGCCAAGGCGATTCTCCGCCGGTCATTGCGGGCGAAGGCGGTGCTGTGCGGTATCTTGACATCGAGGTATAGGGAACCAGGTTAGCGCAGTGGGGGCCGCAGCATAAGGCGTAAAAGTTCAGGGTGCGGACAGTGGTGTTGGGGGAATTGCGCTGCCCGTGGTATGGAAAAATCGAAAGCTGACGGAGCTGGAGGCCTACGATGTAGATCTCGATGTTCCATCTGATGCCGTATCGCGAGCTGCCTGACGACTTCGCGCAGAGGTATCATTCGGTGTGGGTCGATCCGCCGACAAATGCCTGCACATCCTGCCTGAGTATTTTCCGGTCACTGGCAACCAGGACTGAACGACAGCTGAAACGGCCGATTTTGTCTCTCACCCGCCGCCTCGCCACCTCCGCACCGCCCCGATCACATCCAAACCAACGTCCATCAGCGCATTGGTAGCATTTTACCAAATTGCTAACTGAGTGAGAAAACGGAAATCCGGGCTTATAGGCCATCCGCCCTGTGCCTTGGCGACAATTATTGTGACGAAGGCGGCGATTCACAGTAGCCGTAATAGTTGGCTGGAGATTCTGTTACGGTCTTAAGGGGGCTGGGGCATGTATCAGAGACACTGGTGCATAATGTATCACAAATCCTTCCGTGTAGCTTATAAACATTCGCATCGCCTATTGATTCGCTTATGCTACCTGCCGGCAGTGCTTTTCCACAGTAGTATTTAGTAGAACTCACACTGCCGGCAGCCCTAAAGCTGGCAAAATTGAAGCATTGTACATATTGCGTGCTGTTCGATGGTGGAACAGATGGTGGATCAAAGACGCCGTTTTCCGCGTCATATTCAAAAACATAAACCGCATTTCTCGGCGGAACGCCTTCGGCTTTATTTTTGACTGGTATACCCTCGAAGCCCGTAACGATAGCCTTACCAAGGTCGTGTAAACCGTCACTCGTCCAAAACACTGCCGCTGAACCTGACGTCATCTTGTTTTTCAATTCACCAAGTAAAATTGTGGGTGTGACCCTCGTCAAGAATTCATCTAAATTCATACCACCGATCGTGATAATAGGGTCGGCATTCATCACGGTGTTAGCTAAAGGCCGGGCTGTATAAAATGGGTTATTTGTGCCCCCGCCACCGGTCGGCAAAACCGGGTTAACTGAATAGACAGTCGCAACAGGGCAATAGTTCTTGATGCTCTCGAAGCTGGTTATCATCTCGACGTAAAGATTGGCATGCTCGGTCCCCGTCGGTTTGAGTTTGGTGGTACAGTGGACCGAGGAGCCGGGAAAGCAAGCGTAAGGGGGCACCACCACATCCGACGAGACATCTTCGGCATGACGAAAGGCATAAACAACAGGCGTGCAGGCTGTCTGTGCGGTTGCGCTTGAGGTCAACAAGAGCAAGCTACAAAATGAAACTAGCGAAGATGATAGGACATCTCTTATATTCAGGTCGATTCTCCAGTTATTAAGGTAGCTGTTAGCCCAGCCGTCCCCGGCGCGTCGCAGGCGCGCCGGTAAACTGTTCACTCTTCCGCCAAGCTCCGACTCCGTTCACTGTATATTGACGTTCCCGGAGCTGCTGATTTTCAGTTTCCAGTTGGAAATCTCAGTGTATTTGTTCACGTCCAACTCGTTCGTGAAATTGATCAGTCTCGCGGTGTCCGGGCCACTGGCGTCCTCGGCGCGCTGGCGCAGATAGTAAGGAGGAATGCTTTGATAGTACAAGGTGGCCTGGACTAGTGTCGCGTTCGCGAGTCCTCCCGTGAGCGGTAGCTGGTAACGCACTACGCTGCAGCCGCATCCTCCCTGATAGCTCGGGTCTGCGCCGGTGCCCACCGGAGCAAGGATATCAGCGTTTGGACCGCTGGAAGACCTGCCCTGAGGCTGGATTCGATTGTCTTTAACCTTATTGTCGAGACTGAGGAAACTGGTGGTCAGCTGTCCCTGAGGATCCTGTATCATCTCCTCGTAGATCTCCACCTGTTGGTCGCTCGTAATCGGATTGCCAGTCCAGAAGTGCGGTTGAAAGGTCTGCTGGGACGGGCTGAAGAATTCGGTAGGCAGTTGATTGCCGGTGGTGTCAGTAATCACGCCGTCAGCATTGGTACCACCAGATTCCCACAGGACGTTCCCTTGAGCGTCCAGCACCTGGAAATCCAGGAACGCGCGGCGGAAGCTCACTCCCGAAGGGAGGTTGTGACCGGCAAGATTCTGAATCCGAACATCTGCCACAAGCTGTCCGGCGTTTTTGGTTGCGGAGTCGAATGTCACTTGCGCAGTCGCAGTCTGCGCCTGAGTGACCGCTCCATCAACCGCATTTTTCTGGGCGAAAACTATACTCGGGTCGGGTGGTAAGAACCCATCTTGCTGGTACAGCCCCAGATCGGTCCGAAACTGATCGAACATTTCAAGTGCGAAGAGGTTGATGCCGAGCAGTTGATGACGCGAATAGGATGTACGGCTCTGGAGAATCAATTGGTCAGCAGGCAACGATGTTTGTTGACCCATCTCTGGTATCCGGGGGAATGTGCTGTCCTCGATGTTGGCGATTTGGAAGTCCAGCTTCGTGCCCTTGAAATTATCGGGCATATGGCAGCTCTGGCACGGTTGATTAACGAAGGAGCTGTTTTGCCACTCGAGGTAGGTGCTCTGCTCGAAATCGGTCTTGGGAACGCCATTCTCAATGACCTGATTGCCCTTGGCGTCATAGACCGGGAGCACGATCGTGTGGCAAGAGGCGCACAGCGCTGCCTGCCCGACCTGATCTCCAAATGTAGGTACTATTCCCACAGAGTTTTTCATCGGCACCGGAATTACATTGTCGCCGATCTTCTCGTCGGAACCGCCGGAGGGATATGGACCATAGAGTACATCGGCAGGGCCGACGGGAAAACGCCCCGTATAAAAAGAGGGATCGTCCAGGTTCCCTTGGTCGTCGGCCATGTGATGGCAAACCGCGCACGAGACCCCGTCACGCGCCAGCGCCCCGTACGACGAGGTGGCACTCTGCAATTGATCGCGGGTGAATAGCGTCTTTGGTCCGTTTCCTTTGTCCAGATGGAACTGGCGCTGTCCCATTACTCCGTGGCAGGACAAACACGTATCCTGAATGAACGCGGGAGCGTTCTTCTGGCCTTTGATTTTGGAATGTATGGTCGACTCGGTATCCAGTTGGGCGAAGAATATGGGGTCGCGGCCTGAGAGCCCCATCATCGAATAGCGCCATTCGCCAGCGGTCGACAGGTTAACCGTAGCCGATGATCCCGGAGGTGTAAAAAGCATGTGGGTGGGCATTGGTGCGTTGTTGGTAGCGTCGTGGCAGCTGGCGCATTGATTCGAAGTAACGAACAGCGAAGGGCCTCCCTTCGAAGCAGGCTTCGAGGTCACTTGATCCAGCGACTCTGGCACCATGCAGGGTATCGTGGGAGCGGGGGGCATCCTCACATTGGCAAATATCGAGCTCGGCAGCCGGCCCGTGAATCCGGATGCCGGTTCCGGATTGGCTTGCGCTTGCGAATGCGTCGCGAAGGCCGGAAGCCTCCCATCAGCAGGTATCGATCCGGCCGTGCCCCCCGAGGTCATCGGGTCTATAAATTCCGGGCCGGAGAAGGTTCCGGCTCCGGGCGCGGGTGAGATTGCCGAGGCGTGGCAGCCTATGCAGTTAATACTGGTGGGGCCATTCGTCGGAAACACCGCTTCGGCGCATCCAGTCGTCGCGGGAGCCGGGGCCGGCGGGGGCGCGCCGCCTGTGGTTTCGGTTCCAACGACCGACCAATACCATCCGTCCCACCAAAGGCTTGAATCATGGACCATCCCGCTCCAAAACTGGATGGGGCCCGTTGAATCCCCATACTCTTCCTTGATGGCTATCGCGCCGTCAGGTATCGGACCCTGTCGGTTCAGAACGGTCATCCATTTGAACAGCAAGGGCGAGTACCAGATCTTGACGAGGGTGTCATGAATGTTCTGGCTGGTGCGCCGGTTCGCGTCGTGCTTCCAGTTCTGCTTCTGATAGCACAAATGCATGACGAACTGATTAAAGCGATTTGTAAAATCCGGCGCGGAAGGTGACGGCAATTTTTTGCAAGCACCCGTAAAGGCCGAGGTGTCCGAATCGCCGCCGCTAGCGCTGTCGGCCCAGGACAACGAGCTAGCCGCCACAATCAAGGAGGCCGATACAATCGAAATTAGAAGAAGTGACCCTCTTCCCCGATTCCCAAGCCCGCCGCGTAACTTCATGGCACTCTCCCCCGCAGGCTCTCCCGGACCGAGGAGAGCCCGCTGTTAGCGAAGCTCCTCCTTGCCGATCTCGGAACCGGGCAAGGCTTTATACTAGGTAAGTACTTGTTGGACTGGATGTTCCCGCGGCGTCGGGATGGCCTAGAGTCAGTTGCGGGCACTTTATGTCCGCCGACTCTGACGGATGTGTGCCAAACCAAGCTACTCGACAATTCAGGATGATTAAATAGCACGAGACTTAAAATGTCAACCTGTAGTCAAAACTAACCCGAACGTATTGATGATGGAGCCCTGTGCCTTTTCTCAATACTTTATCCGCTCAGATTCGTTGGAGGTTTCCATCGCCTGTGGGTGAGCCTTTCGCGCGATTCCTGTAAAGGGCTTACCCTGTTCTGCGGATCTAATTCCCTGTTACGTCGAAAATATTCCCTGTTCCTCCAAAATGATCCCCTGTTCGGTCGAGTAGGGAATTCGCCTAGAAACCCCCTTACAGGCCCTGCGTTATTCAGTGGTATCTGAGGCGTCTGAGGGCCGAAATCGCGAAAATTCCCTGTATTTTCCCTGATGATCTAGGAATTTGATGCTGAGAGCATTTCGCATCTGACTGCGTCATCCGCCAGACAGTCTGTATTGTTTACCTATAATCTGGAGATGGCGGCAAATCCGCGCGTGAAAGCTGTCTCGCTGCCGATTCGCTGAATCCACCGGTGTATTCTCCACGCGGGGAAAATACGGTTCGCTTCACGGTTGGAGCGGATTTCATCCATCGCTTCGCTGAGATGGGTACGCCGCGACTCAGTCGATCCCAAGCGCGTCTAGCTGCGCCGACCATTCGAGCGGCAGGTCGATCCGGTTGAGCAGCGTCTCGGCACTAAGATCAGTAGGCTGGCGTCCCTGGCAGACCGCTTCGACGATTCGGGGCGCTACGAGTGACAGACGCGAGAGACGCTCGACGTAACGCGGCGCTATCTTCTCCCGCCGCGCGATGTCGGTCAGCGAGCGCACCCGTCCGGAGGCAAGCTCTTCAAACCACGCCTTCGCACGCGCCACCGCCTTAAGCAGTGCCGGGTCTACCTTCCACGGCAGATCATCGCCCTCCGCCATGATGATTCGGGTTTCCACGCCGCGCCGCTTCATTCTCAGCGGCACGAAGCGCGATAGATTGAAGATGCTGTTGGTTCGAACACCTTCCCGCGAGCAGGGAACCTGGATTCTTAGTGCTACACATATGCCGTCATGGCGCAGATGGACCCTGTCGATGACGTCGGTAAGGCAAGCCATGCTGTTGGCTTCGATCTGCAATTGCCGCAGAAGGTTCGAAGTCGATTCGAGAGTAGCTCTCACATCAGGCGAATCGATCCCGGACTTCTCAAGCGCATCCAGCAGGCTCGCGCGATCGCTCAGCATGCGCCGTGCAGCGATGGTCACCGCCCGTTCGAGCTCCGGCGCCGCCAAGCGCCATCCTTTTCCATTGTCGCTGGCGGACCCATTTACGAGACACTTGGAGACGTAATAGCGGTAGCGCCGTCTGCCCTTGGTCGCTCCCTGCACGTACAGCGGCTGATCATCGGCGTCGAACAGCTTTCCTGCTAGAGGACTCGCAATAGACCTGTTCCGTGTTTTCCGCGTCCGCGCGCCGCATTTCCGTTGAGCCGCTGCTGGACTCTTTCCCGGAGTTCTCGGGGAAGAATCGCTTTGTGTTGCCCGGGGTGGCGCTCCTGCTTATGCCGGATTTCACCTATGTAAATCGGGTTGGCCAAAAGTTCGTATAGCGCTCCGCGCGAGAACCGGCACCCTCCGGACTTGATGTCCTTCTGCGAGACTTGGACTTTCGACACGATTCCTCGTTGATCGAGTTCCTTGCTGAGTTGCAGCGCCAAAGAGACGCGGTCGACTCACGCCCGCAGGCAGAAAGAGGCTGTCCGAAGCGATGAAACAGCGCTGGGCGGAAAGGAAGGCATAGGCTTCCTGAGCAGACTCGACTGATGTGAGCCGATCCTTACGATTGCGGCATGTGATACGGGTCAGTCCTGTGAGGAGGACATACGTACACTCGAGATAACGGACCGCTCGAACCTAAGTATGCCGCCCCATTCAACGGCGCTCGATCTAAGAACTCTGGACTTTCCGGCAGCTGCTGATGAAAAAGTCGCGTAAGACGCACCGAGCGACTTTTTCGTAACAATCGGGTACTCTCTTCGTGATCGAATTGATGAAATAATCTTGATTAACCGAACCCTGAATTTCGGCATCGGCTCGTCAGCTTGCGATGGGGGTCAGTCGTGGCGGAGCAGCATGACGATAACTTCCGCAACATGGAGCGCGCGAATCGGCGCGCGACGGCGAAGCTCGTTATCGTATTCATCCTGATTAACTCCGCCGGCGGGGTCGGCCTTGACTTTCTCACTCACCTTTACATCGCTCCAGTCCTCGCTCTGCATGGTATCCGAATTGGGTTTCCGATTTTTATGCCGCTCGCAGCGTTGGTGGCTAGCGTTCACGCGCTACGGGCATACTTTAGCGGCTCGTCGGTATTGCTGGATCTCGTTTGCGCCAAAGAACTATCGGGCGACTCGCCCAAAAATCAGACTGTTATCGACGTCGTTAGTGAGATAGCGCTCGCCTCACGAATTCCGCGGCCACGCGTTTGCGTGATGGACGACCCTGCTCCAAATGCGTTCGCATCCGGCCGCGACCCCGAGCATTCGACCATTTGCGTCACCCAGGGACTTATCGACCAGCTCGACCGCGAGGAGCTTCAGGCGGTCATCGCTCACGAAATCGCGCACATTCGCGGCCATGACACGCGGCTTATGCAGATGGCACTGGTGATGGTGGGCAGTGCGGGATTGTTTCAAAGTCCTGTAGCGCTACCTAGTGGGCCCTTGTCCGTTAGTTCTAAGGGCAGAGCCTGGCAACCTCCGTCGCCACAGATAGATCTGAGAGCGATCTTGTCACGCGGCGCGATGATATCGATGTCGCGGCAGCGCGAGTACCTTGCCGACGCCGCCGCAGTCGAGTTTACGCGCAACCCTATAGGTCTTATCCGCGCACTCGAGCATATCGCGCGGATCGAATCGCCGCTCAAATACCAACTACGCGCGGTCGCGCCGATGTTCATTGTCGATCCGGCCGAATGCGGCGGGAGTAACTGGTCAGATTTGCTCGATGGCGTGACTAAAATCGAATCGCAAGCGGACAAATCCAAGGAAGCACGCGACGCCGAAGTCGCGCAATTCATGATTCACGGGATGCCGCAGAGCACAAATGTATTTCAGGGCTTATTTTCAAGCCATCCTCCGATCCGCGATCGTATCGTGCGTCTCTCCGCTTTGGTCGCGAATCCCGCAGGCGCATCTGCGGAGACTACTTCGGATCTTCAAGCTCACCGACAGGCGGCGGCCAAAGTCATTTCTGAGATTTCGAAAAACAACCCCGATGTAGTGGCCGCGGTTCTTGGCTCGATGCTCAAGAACAATCCTATGGCGCAGGTCCTGGGCTCGCTCGGACAAGGTGCTCAAAACGACACTACGTTGCAGGATACCGCTCCGCTGGATAGTGGCGGCGGAGACTCGGACGGGGAAGCTTATAAGAAGCTCTACAACTACAACCTGAGTCTCACCGGCGATCTTACGCGCAACTTGCCCGATCCGACCGGCAATCCGCTCACGCCTTTGCAACAGATGTTGAGGGGCGCTCCGGCCAACTTCGATCCAAATCAACTGCGCACCGCGATTGCCGTCGCGATGGCAAATCAACACCAACCTCGCGTTGTAGTGACGGTCAAGCAATCGTCATCGTCGACATCGACGATGGTTCTGTTTTGGGCTGTGATCGCAATTTCCGCAGGCGCTATTGTCGCCGCGCTCGCCATCAAGTAATCCGCCGCTCTGGTCTATTTCTGACTCTCCGCGCGCCAAATTACCCATAGTTCGGCACATCCAGAACAGCCACTAGCTGCGGATTCGGATACCTCGAAACTCCAACATAGCGCGTTGAGCAGGCACAGTTGCCGACGTCGTGACCAGGTATGTTGCTGGCTCGCCGCCCTCGCGCTCAGGGGGGTGGGGGTGGCGGGGGTAGGGGTACGATGCCCGGGTAGCCTACCTCGGCGAATGCGGGAATAAGGGCGCCGGTCGCGTCGAGGCGCGTCATGCATGCGCACCAGTAGTAATTACCCGGGGGTCCGTTGACGATGAGGTCTCCGGCGCTCTGAACCGTCGGAACTGTGATCACGTTCGTAATCGGCGACGAACCGAGTTGAAACGCCGGCTCCGTGGGCGGATTTATCGGCGGTCCGAGCTTGAGTTGCGGCGGAATCGGCTCGCCCGGCTGTACACTCCAAGTTGGCTCATATGGAACAGTACCGCCCTCGACCAACACCCCGAAGTCACTTGACATTCTGATACCAGGACCACCCCAGCCGACCAGGCTTTTGCCCTCGGGCATGATCCATGGTTCCTCGTCGGTCGCGGCTTCATCCCAGAACCCGTGACCCGACAGAGTGTTGTATTGGGGGCCCTGCGCTCCGAAGGAGGGATCGCCCGGTCCCCGACCCCCTGGCCCCGAGACGTCTCCTGAGTTAGCGCCATGCGTAGCGTCTTCGTCGAGCGACTCGTCCAGCGTATCGGCCACGGGGGAGTTGAGCTCGAAGGGCGTCGTGTCCGCTGCTTCCTCTTCGGGCGTCAGCGGTGTCGGCATCGTGCCGGTCACGATGGTCGGCTCCTCGTCGAACTCGTGGACCTCCTCGACCTCGGAGGTGAGATCTGGAATGTCTTCCAAGTCAGGTAGCGGTGCCGCCAACGGCGTAATCTCTGACGCGGCCTCCTCCTCGTCGATTGATAGATCGCCCAGATTCAGCACGGATTCCGTGACCAGCTTGGCGGCGGAATCGTCGATGGCCTCTTGAGAGGCCATGCCCGTCGGATCGATTCGCGTGAGCGGCATGCCCGCCGCGAACGCGTAAAGGTTGTCGCCGCCATTGAAGCCGGCCGGATCCAGCGAGAGAAATCGGCCCAATGCGGGCGAGTACTCGCGCGCGCCCATCGCGTACATCGCGAGCGCGGGATCGTAAAGCTGCCCTTGATACAGCACGCGCATGCCCAAGGCCGACGTTGACCGCGGCTGCCCGCTGCCGTCGAAGATGCGCATCGTGCCAAAGCCGTCGTAGAGGTAGCCCTCAGCGAGTCCGTTGTCGCCGCTCAGCGCGAACACCGACCGCTCGCCGCCCTGATGTACATAGTGCGTCGCGCCCGCACCAAAGCCGTCGAGAATACCCAGAACATCCTGCGGTCCATTCCCGCTGACGTAGACGCGGGCCTGGCTGGCGTCCGTGGCGGAGCTAGTCGTCGCGCGAAGAATGCCGCCGTCCCAGACGAAGTAGGTCGATGTGGGCGACTGTCCCTTAGCGTTCACCGTCTCGCCGACGCGCCGTCCTAGAGCATCGTACAAATACGAGACCGAGTTTGAGCCGCTGGTCGCCGACACCAAGTGGCCGAGGCCATCGAAGACAAGGTTGGCCTGTCCCGTCGATGTCGTCTCGCCCGCGGCATTCGTCGACAGCGGCACGCCGCCGACGGAGGTGTAGGCGTCAGTCGCGTCGATCTGGTTGGTCGAGGTTCCAGATGCGGTGGTGACAGACATCCAGTCGGTCTCGCCGTCGAGCGTGAGGAGCATCCGATCCGCATCTGCGGAGAGCGCGGCCTGTACGTCGGCGTTCACGAGCTCGCGATTGGGGAGAGGCGATGGCAGCGTGGCGTCGTCACCTTCGGCGAATAGGGGACCGGCCGCGTCGATTTCGTAGAGGTCGGTGTGCGGAGCGCTCGCCGCGAGCTGGCGCACGCGAGCGCGTGGGATTCCGTCGAGGCCGACGTCGTCGTTCCAGTTCGCGACCACGGCGTCTGGTCCTGAAGTTCCGTACGACACGTTGATGCCGCTTCGTCGGCCGCGCGCGTCATAGCTGATGTGCGCGGTGACGCCGGTACCCTGGCCTGGCGACGATGCGCGTCCGCCATAGTCGATTGCCGCCGGGCCGCCCAAACCCTCGTACGTGAGATGAGCAAGGGGCTTGCTGCCGACGCTGACGTCCGAGAGGCGTCCGAGCTGATCGCGCGCCGTCGCCAGGACCAACGGTGTGCCTGATGTCGGGGTAAGTGTAGTCGACGTCAGGCCGCCCATGTCGTCGTAAACACGCGCGATCGCCAGCGGCTCGAGCGTGCCGCTGTTCTCGGTGATCTGATGACCGTCCGAGTCATAGGTCATCGTCACCGTCGACCCGCTGGCCGCATCCGGTGGCACCGAGTTTATCGCAGCGGTGTTCAGGCCGAACGCCGAGTAGGTGAACGATCTTGTGATGGTGCGGGAGTCGAGCCCGGGCGCTGAACCCGGCGTTAGGATCTGGCTTACCGCTCGTCCCGCGTTGTCGTAGGTGTAGGACATGGTCGTCCCGGCAGGATCGACAAGTTGGCTCAGCCGCGAGGAGCCCGGAAGGAAATTCTGCGTGGTCACGCGTCCGAGCGGCGCATCGGTCTGGATGATTCGATTCAACCCGTCGATGACGAAGTTGGTTGTTTGATCGCCCAGCGCGTTGGTGGTTGTGATCCCGGTGCGGCGGTCGTCGCCGTCGTAGGCGAAGCGCGTTACCCGGCTCGGCCCCGGCGCGCCCACGATGGTATAGCTGGTCCGGCGCCCGTAGTCGTCATAAGACAAGTTCGTCGTAATGAGCTGGCCAACGACGGTTGAGACGAGCTGACCATACGAATCGTAGGCCTTCGACACGAGTTGATCGGTCCCCTGGCGCGTTCCGGTGCCGAGACCGCGATCGTCGAAGTGCTCTGTGAACGTGAGCTGCGTGCCGTTGGCGTCGGGCGCGGTCACGTCTTGTTCGTCGCCGTCGGTTACCTCGCGCCAAACCGCCGTGCGGACCGAACCGTTGGGCAGTTGGTCCGACACCGGCCTGCCCAGCGTGTCGAAGGTGGTGACGCGCGGCGGATGGCTCCCGATTGTGGTCGTGAGCGTTAGGTGCATGTCGTCATACGCGTACGACGTTTGAACGGCCAGCTGAGCCCCGAGCGGCTGCCCGTTCGCGAAGCGCCAATTATCCTGGCCCGTCACGCGGCCCGTGCTGTCATATTGCTGTTCGACCATCGACTGCAGGCCCGGGAAGAGCCCGGTTGGCTCGGCGTACGCTGGCAGGTTCGGACCGGACAGCACTGCCTCCCAGATCACGCGATCGAGCGTGTCGTATCCACGCCAGCGGTGCACGATCGTGGTGGGGTCAGCCGTCGATGGATCGGCGTTCATCTCGTCGATGATTCGACCGAAGCCGTCTCGCACGTAAAACTTCCCGACGCCTGACCCGTCGACATCGCTTATGATCGCACCTCCGGGAGCATAATTTCGGACCGAGACGGTCTGCATCCCCGGATCGTTCTGAGGAACCGTCGTCGGCCATTGAGGCTGCGGCGGCGGTAGGGGGCGCGGCCAATGGTAGATGCCCGCAATCGGCTGGGCGATGATCTTGTAGGTCGCCGGCGGCAGTTTCAGCGCGATCTGTGCGTTCGTGATCCTGGTCGGCGCGCCCCGCGGCGTTGAGATGCGCGCCATAATGGGTGGTCCTATCGGCGCGGGTAGCGGAATCGGGCGAATTGGTAGCGGCGCCGGCGTCCCGGCAAGGCACGCGTTTGTCCAGGCTGTGAGGTTCGACGGATGCCCGAGGTCGACGCGCACGATCCGGTTGTTCGCGTCGTAGATGTTGTGCGTGACGATACCCTCGGGATCGATGGAGTAGTCGAGGCGCCCATCCGAGGCGTGCCGCTCGCATCGCGACTTCTGCGGCGTGCCGTCCTTCGGCACCTCCACCAGCGTCTGCGGATGATCGAGCGGGTCGAAAGTGAGCCACCGATCGA
This sequence comes from Binatus sp. (SeqCode), assembly GCF_049584895.1. GTDB lineage: Bacteria > Desulfobacterota > Binatia > Binatales > Binataceae > Binatus. The sequence goes on along the minus strand of NZ_JBAUYR010000009.1, from coordinate 92,099 downwards.
GGCGGGGGGTGACCTCATGGAAGCGCTGGCGGCTGTTGTTGTAGGCGATAGTCGTTCCGATCCATTGCCCGGCGTTGAGGGCGTCGGCGTACGCCTCCCACGTTACCAAGCTCGCGGGGTCGTAGGCCTGGTCCGAGTTGCTGCCCCAGTGTCCCGTGCGTCCTTGCTCGACCCTCCGTCCCAACGCGTCATATAGAATGAAGAGCTGCAGCGGTGTCGAACCGGGAACCTGGGTCGCGATCTGAGTAGGCCCCGCGCCACTCGCGTCGTAGGCCAGCGTCGTCGTTGTCCCGTCGGGCGCGACGATGCTCGTTGGAAAGATCGTGTGGGCGTTGTTAAGGGGCGATCCCGGGTATGAATACGTCGTGCGCTCCGTCGTGGCGCCGCCGATCTGTGTGTCAATCCACAGGATTCGGTCCCAGGCGTCGCGCTCGCGGTGAATGCTCGCCTGAGTCGGCTGCCCGGGGTCCCTGACGTAGTCCACCAGGGCGCCGGACGCCGTGTACGAGTATTGGGTAACGTGCGACGTCGTATCTCCGGGTGCGTTTGGCGCAGGCAGCTTGGTCAGGGTGAGCGGCTTGCCATAGTTGTCGGCCTCGATACATGTACGTGCGCCCGAGGCGTCGCGCATGCCGTGCAGCGTCCCGTTGCGATAGTTGTAATCGATGGTCTCGCCGGTCGAGCGGTTGACGTTGCGCAGAAGTCGCCAGGCGTCGTCGTAGTACTCGGTGCGGACGACACCATGGAGATCGTGGACGACAACGGCATGATCCGGGGACTGCACACTTGTCACCGTCGTGCCGGTCGCCGCCGACCCTTGGTTCCAGCGGAGGCACGCCATGCCGGGGGTGATCAGACCCTGAGACAACTCCTGGTCGAGTGAGGTGTTCACTCGTTGGTCGCCGAGCACGGCGGCGAGCGGGACGACGGCCAGCTCACCATCAGGCAAACTGACGATGCCGATGCGCCCACTGCCGTCCGCGGCCGCGGCCACGGGACCCGCGAGCGCGAGCGTCCGCGACGCGCCGGTAGCCTTGATGGTGATTTGCCCTTTTGCGGATGACGCGGTCGCGAGCTGCGTGCCTGCGGCAGGCGACACGAGCGTGGCAACATTCCCCTTGCGCTGAAGAACGAGCGGCGCGGTGCCGATTGAGATTCCGTCGCGGGCCATCGCAGTCGAAAACAGGTCCGTCGGCACCGGTGCAGTCGGCGGCTCAGTCATGTCGATCGAGCGGCGGCCAGTAAGTTTCTTTGCGGCAGGTCTGGGCGGTGTGACCTTGCCCGGGACCGGCGCCGGGGGAGCCTTCGACGACGCCAGTACGACCTGAGCCTTCGTCGTATAGTTCAGCCCCGTCCCTTGTTGCAGCTGCAGCTTGGAGTCCGGTCCGAACACGGTCGCAATGGCCGCACTGTCTCCTTCGATGTTGAAGGTATCGGGGGCCGCCGTCGCGCGCAGGCGCACGCCTCCAGCTTTCAAGACCGACGCCCACAGAACTTTGCCCGCGTCGACCACTCGCGGCGGGCCCGAGACGATCGAGTAAGTTCCGTGTCCATCGGGCGACAACACGATCGGCTGACCCACCCAGATCGTGCCGGTCTTCTTGGGGTCGATCGCACTCAACTGCAGCATCCCCGACGATTCGACTCCGGCCAGCGGGGGGACAATGGGGCTGATGCAGGAATCCTGGCAAATGTCGACGGAGCCGAACTGTGCCAGGGGCACGACGTTCGCCGGATCGGGGTGCACGGAATACACCGGCGTGCCACCGTCGAGCGTTAGCGCCTCCTCTAAAATCTCGTCCGGGCTGAGTCCCAGCGCTTCGAAGAAGGCGAGGAAGTCGACGCCGCTGATTGCCTGCTCGCCGGGCAGGTCGTGATATTCGTAGGTGATGTTGGCGTCGGTCGCGTTGCCGGCCTGGTTGTGTACGACGCGATCGAAATCAACCTCGAACGGATCTTGCCCATAGTCGTTGTGGACGACGAGGCGCCCGTCGCCGTCGTGAACTTCCACCAAATCGTGGTTCAAGTCCTGAGGCCGTCCGAAGGAGTAGCGGCGGTCGCCGTTGGAGTCCTTCGCTCCGTCGTCCTCGTGGCAGTCCTGGAAGCACTTGGTCGAGCAGTTCGCGTTGTCCGCGTTTACTTCGGCTCCAATCTTCGCAAAACAAGCATCGCTGAACGACGGACAGACCTCTGCGTGCTTGACGGACGCGGCCGCATTGGACTCGACGTCGTTGCAGAAATCTTTAGAGCCCTGCGAAAACGGGGGTGTGCCTATTTGCTGGTTAGACGCAATGTCCGCTTGGGTTTGAGGGTCCGTGCTGTTGCAGAGACCCAGGTCGCTGGCAACGTCGCATTCGCAGAGCGCGTGCCAGAAGTCTTTGTCGGGGCCCGGGTCGAAGTCGGCTTCCTCGCCGCACGAGAGGTAGTTCAGGTTGACCTTGCCATCGAAGCCGTCGGCGAAGCAGGGCTGGTTCGAGTTGTCCTGACAGGCTTGCCCGCAGTAGCTCCAGCATGAGTAGCCGTTCGCGGGCACGTTGAAGGGATGGTTGATCCCGTTGCACAGCGTATTGATCGTGGTGTCGATAGCGTTCGTGCAGACATCCTGGTTGTGGCACGACCACGTGCCGGGCGCCGCGTCGCTCTGGTTGTCGCAGATCTGATGACATGCAGGCGTGAGCTGGTCGTCCTCTACGTAGGTGGCGTTGGGAAACCCGCTCAAGTATGAGAACGTCGGTCCGTGGCCGTCGGCGTCGAGCACGCCCGTCAGATCGAACTCGTTGTTTTCGTCAGGAAACGTTTGCTTGAAGGACACGAGCGGAGCCGAGCAATCGTTCTGTTTCTGACTGACGCACATCAGCTCTGCGGTGGTGATGGTGTTGCAGGCATCCTCGAACCACGACCCAAGCCAGCCACCCAACACGCACAGCGCCGGATCGCGGTAACGCGTCCATTTCGCGTAGTTGTAGAAGAAGTTCCGCCCCGAGGTATCGATAACCTTGGTCACGATGCCGCCGTCGTCGTTGGTGACCGAGTTGTCCCACCCTATTGTGAGCGTGTTGCCGGCGGCGTCGGACACCTGCGTGAGGCTGGCGAACTGGCCGCCGACCTTGTTGAACCCATAAGAGAGGCCCGAGCCGTCGGTGACCACATAGAGGCTCGGCCCGTTGGTGTTTTTCACCAGTTTCAGCGGAACGTCGGCGGTCGTCGCTTGATAGAAGGTGACGCCGTTCCTGTAGGACGCGCCGACCGGACGGAACGTGATTCGCTCCATCGCATCGGTAACGTAGACCACGTCACCTTCGCAGTCATGGCCGCCCGAAGGCAGCACATCCTCGATGTGGCGGGCGTAGTTATGTGACCAGCCGAACCCGACGCTCGACTGGTGATTCGCGCGGCTGCGGTAGGTTAGCGCGACCTCGAACGGGACGCCGTACCCCGGCACGTGCAAATGGGTCTTGCGCAGGATGAACTCACCGTCGCCCAGGACGGGATCCGCCGTCAGGTTGGCGATGGGTCCAATGACTGCGGACGAGTCGGCGACCGCGTCGTCCGCCGCCGTGGTGAAATCCCCAAGGATCGGCACGAGGCCCACCTCGGTCGCGGCTTCCGTTTCGGCGGCGAGCACCTCGACCTGCGCCGCCGCCGCAGCCTCGGCGGCTTCGGCGGCCAGGATCGCATCTATCTCATCGTCCTGGGCCAGGGCCCGGCTCGAACAGCCGAGCAACAGAAGGCACACCGCGGCCGCGACATATCCCCATCGCAGTGCAGTTCTGATTCCTGCCATCGACCCGACCTCGCGCGAAAATGTACCAAAAGTAACAGATACTGTCATCCTGAAATTGCGCGCGCTTGCTCGGCAACCCTTCGATTCCGTCTTTGTCGAGCCCTTCCCGGGCCGTCCGTTGGAGCACTTGTCTTTCGATTGATATGGCGGGCGCCCAGCTTGCCTCGGCCTTCCATTCATTTGTCGGCTGGTCGCAAGCGGTCAGCGTGCGGCTGTCACCCGCTTGGTCTTAAACGGACTTCTTGGCGGAGCACAGGCATTTCATGGCCGGCCAGCCCCTTGATCTGAGTTACGGCCGATTGGCCTTACGACTTCAGATTCATCAGGCCCTGGCCGGTCTTCGGATCCACTGGCGCCGAGACATGGGAATGAAAAATTTTCCACTCGCCGTTGACCTTGTGGTAAACGTCGGTGACGCGGAGCGTAGCTTCCTGAGGTTTGCCGGCTTTGTCCTTCCAGGTGAAGTGCTGAATGCTGTGCGCCATCCCCAGCTTGCCGTCCGTTACCACGTCGAGGTCGGTGATTTCGTCCTTGATATCGGTGGCATTGCTGAAGAACTCGTCTGTATGAGCTCGGACTGCGGCGGCCCCTTTGTACTGCAGCCCCGGGAAAGCATCGTAGAGGACGATGTTGTCATCGAAATACTTCATCGCCTCATCGGTGGTGGTCGCAGCGGCGGCCTTGTTTTCGATCGCGGTAATCTGGTCCTTTGCACTGCCAGCCGCGTTCGCGTTGACGCCGAAGCTCAACACGATGGTTGCCATCGCCACGATCGCTCCGATCGTTAATCCAAATCGTTTCATCCTTTCACTCGCCTCCAGGTTCAGGTTGATGTTTTCTCAAGTCCGCAGCGAATCGAGGCTGGCGTGCTGTTACGGCGCCGGAGTGTTCTTTTGAAACCGAGTCAGGTTGCCACCAAGACCACACGATTTGCAAACGCAAAGTTTGAATCCGAATTTGAGCTAAACCGGAATTTCCGTTTTGAATTCTCGTGTATCTGCGCGACGTTATCGAGGGTATCGACCCATCCGGCGCGGCTGGGCCTGGAGTTGACGCCACGCCAGTGGAAACGCCTGCGGCGGGATTCCGGCACACAAGCCGCCGCCTGAACAGGGCCTCGGAGGAGGCTACTGGTATATTGTCTTGTGTCCCCAGCTGGGGTTCGCACCGCCAGTGCGCGCCGCGAGCAGGCGCTATGCACCCAATTCATCCAGCAGCGCCTTGGCGTCCTTCAGGTCGGCGGTGTCGAAGCCCTCGGTGAACCAGTTGTAGATTTCGGCGATCATCGTCATCCGGCTAGCAATTCGCGCAGTGCGGCATCGATGAACTCGTCATCGGGCGGATTCACCCCAAAGGCGGCGACGTGCCCCCAGATGGAAGGGATCGGTCGCAGTTCCGCATTCGGCATCTGCGCTACCTCGAGTTCGTTGTCACGCACTCGAAAATAAAGGTCGGTGGTGCTTGGCATCACGATGGCCCGTGCGCGGATAGCGCCTAAGGCGGCAGCCAAGTCACCCTTATGTTGCGGGTTGGCGCTGATGTCGGCATGCTGCCACGTCCAGAGCATCGCAAGCAGGTCGTTCGCGTCCCGTCTCCGAAAATTGCCTTCAACAAATCGGACCGTGTCCTCCACCGAGGCAAGGCCCATCTTGCGGTACTCTCCCTCGCGAAAGAAGTCTTGGGAGAGCAGCTAACCTGCGTACACCCGACTAAAGGCTTGCAGTCCCTTGATCGGCGGAGTTTGATACCAACCGTCTGCAAATGCCCCGTCGGCCAGAAGAGCAGCCTTCACCCCTTCGAGGAACAGGTGGTTATGGGGAGAGGTGCGTGCCGAGCCGCACAACGGCGCAATAGCCCGCACCATGTCAGAATACAAAGAGCCCCATTGGTAGGCTTGCTGCGCGCCCATCGAGTAGCCGACGACCAGCCGGATTCGGTCGATTCCCAAATGCTCCGTCAGCAGGCGGTGTTGGCAGACCACATTGTCGTACAACGTGACATTGGGGAATGCGGCGCGATCGAACGGCGGCGGGGCATTGCTCGGAGAGGATGATAGTCCGTTTCCAAACATATTGGGCACGACAATGAAGTAGCGCGCCAGGTCGAGTGCGCGGTCGGGCCGCATCATCGGCTCAGTGTCGGTGTGCTGACCGCCATAGAATGTCGGCATTACGATCACATTGTCGCGCGACGACGCGAGCTTGCCGTAGGTCTTGTAGGCCAGCTTCGCTTGCCGCAGCGTCAAGCCGGACTGAAGTACAACGTCGCCTAACTCAAAGATTTCGTGGTTGGGCATTGCTAGCTCCTCTCGCCGGCAGGACACACTCAACGCAGAGCTTTTTGATGGTGCGATGTCAGCGCCGCAGTCGAATAATTTAGTCTACTTTGACAGTCATGTGCTCAACTCTTCGAGCAGGGCGTTGGCGTCTTTCAAATCCGCGGTGTCGAAGCCCTCGGTGAACCAGTTGTAGATCTCGGTGAGCATCGCGCGGGCGTCGCCCGAGCCGTCCCGCCTATCTCCTTGAGAAATCACGATGCGCTCGAAGGGCCCGCCCCAGTGCCGCGCAGATTTGGACCGGTTCACGCCCGAGATTCCTTCCGTGCGAGCATTCGGCGAGGAATCACCAACGAGGAGTAGAGAAGCGAGAAGGGCAGTAGGAAGACATAATACATTAGGAACCCGGCGCTTCTCAGCCGTCCAACTGGCTTCACAGGATGTCGGAACTGTTCCAGCGCGGCACGGACGTGGGCCCCCGTCGCGCTACCCCAACCCAGATATTGCCGCAGGCGGGCCTCAAAAGTAGCCGGAGGCAACGAGTAAAATGCTTCGCGCTCGCGGTCCAAGGCCTCGCCCATGAATCGCGCATAAGTAGTTACGCGCTCGAGTCCTTCGCAGTTCTCCTCGCCTTTGAGGAACTCGCCGCTCATTCCGCTTCCGAGATCGCGGTAGGCGGCTTCGGTCATCAATAGATATTCGTGACTGGGCACCGAGTTCTTCAGAAGTCGATGAGCCAAAATCACATCGGTGCCCGAGATCTGGGAAAGCCCGGCAACCGTATTAAATACTGCGCGTCCGCTGTGAACGATGACCTTCAACTGAAGGTCTTTGTTTCTTCATATAGCGCACTTGCACGGAGTCGCCTCGGTCGCGGTAGCCATCGCCGCAATAAACGCCGCGAAGAAACGCTCCAGCTTGGTTCGTATCTGGGCCAGCGTCTCCTTCCAGGCCTGTTCGTCTCCAGGGTTGGCGGCATAAAGAAAGACCGCGTCTCCTTCGATCGCCTGGAGATGCAGGGGGATGTCGACCTCGTGCAGCATCGCTTCGATCAAATACGTAATGCAGAGCTGCCCATGAACGGCCGCGAGTTGGCTCTCGACCATAAACCGGGTGTATCCGCTGATATCGGCCAGAATCAGGACAACTTCTTGTTCGCGCGGTTCCATCGGCGAGACTCTAATGATTTTCCGGGTCAATAAACAGTCGATTCAGGCGGTCAGCTCATCCAGCAGCGCCTTGGCTGCCTTCAAGTCGGCGGTGTCGAAGCCCTCGGTGAACCAGTTGTGAATTTCGGCGAGAGTCGCGCGCGTTTCGTCGCGGCGATCGGTGTCGCGCAGCAGGTGCGCAAGCGAGGTGGCAGCGCGCAGCTCGAACATCCTGGCGCTCATCGCTTCTCGAAGGTGCCGGTAGAATAAACTCTCGAGCATCTTGCCAATCATCAGCGCAAAGGGATCTTTCATCGCGGAAGCGAAAGCTATCGCTTCGGCCATTCGGTCGCGTGCCAGGCTGATACGCCCCATCATCAATGCGCATAGGGCTGCGTTCAAGATGACCACTACGCTCGCCGCGGAATGAACGCTGGAAACGTCGGCGTCTCGATATTTTCGCCAAAGCGCGAATTGCGTTTCCGTTCCAACCAAATCTCCGCCGTAAAAGTGCGCCTGCAACATGCCGTGATATGCATTGCTAAAGCTGATCGCGCTGCCTTCCCGTTCAGCGAGTTCCAACAGCCGATGCGCCAATGAAGCAGCGCCGGCAAAGTCGCCGCTGCGCGTCATTATGATTCGACGAAGGTTTAGTTGTCTGATGAGTTCGGCAAGATTTCCGGTCTTCTCCGCGAGAATTGCGGCGCGGAGCGCCATCTGAAGAGTCTCGGGCGCACCGATGCCCTTTGCGCGCCACATCGCCTGCACCATCGAGCAAACCAGCTCCAGCTCGCGCGCGTCGCGCTCGGTCGACTCAGGCATCGTTCGTAGCAAGTCCAAACCCTTGCTCGACAGCGCTTGCGACTCCGTGTAGGCAAAGCGTTCCAGCGCTTGCGTGCTCGCCAGCGCCAGGTAGAGCACCGCCTTGTCGAGGTTGGCGCTGCGGGCGAAGTGATGCGCCAGTTCCGCCAGGTGGTCGTCGAGACTATCTGCGTAAATGGCCTCGATAGCATTGCCTGCGCGATCATGAAGCGCGCGGCGCCGTTCCATCAGCAGGGAATTGTAGGCGACCTCCTGCGTCAGCGCGTGCTTGAAGGTGTACTCGACATCGCCGACCGCCGGCTGCTCGTAGATGAACTCGCCCAACTGCAAGTCGTTCAGCATGCGATTGAGTTCGTCATCCGATTTCGCGACGACGCGACGAATCAATGACATTGGAAATTCTCGGCCGATGACCGCCAGCGTTTGCAGCAAGTCCTTCTCGTCGGAGGGCAGGCGGTCGATGCGCGCGGCGAGGATCGCCTGCACGGTGGGCGGAATCTTCAACTCGCCCAGCGCCTTGGTGAGGCGCACCGACGACCCCTCGCGCATTAGCGCACTTTCGTCGAGCAGCACCTGCACAGTCTCTTCCATGAAGAACGGATTGCCCTCGGTCTTCTCGACGATCAGCCGCTTGAGTGGCGCCAGTTCGGCACCGTCGCCAAGCATCGCGGAGAGCATCTCGTCGGCTGACTCCTTGCCCAGCGGATCGAGCCGCAACTGCGTGTAGTAGGTCTTCGAGCCCCACTGATGCGAGTACTCGGGGCGGTAATTCAGGAGCAGCAGGATCTTCGCGGTGCCGATCGAGTCGGCGAGCAGATTGAGGAACGCCTGCGTCTCCTCATCGATCCAATGCAGGTCCTCGAAGATCACCATCAGCGGCTGATTGAGCGACTCGCGCAGAAGTATCCGCTTGATCGCGTCGAGCGTGCGGCGCTTGCGGACCTGCGCGTCCATCTGCGCGAGCGGATCGTCGCCTTCGATGATCCCGAGCAGCGCGAAGAGATACGGCAGCGTGTCTTAGAGCGCGCGGTCCAAGGCTAGCACGGCGCCTATGACCTTGGCGCGGCGCGATCGCTCGTCGTCATCGCCGCTAATCTTGAAATAATTGTGCAGCAGATCGATGACGGGAAAATATGCCGACGCTTTGCCGTGAGACACCGAGAAAGTTTCCAGCACCATCCAGCCCGACTGATTCTTCACTTTGAATTCGAAGAAGAGACGTGACTTGCCGGTGCCCGCCTCGGCCATCGCCGCAACGATTTGCCCGCGACCGGCCCTGGCCTGGTCGGTTGCGCGCGCAAGCACTTCCATCTCGCGCTCGCGCCCGACGAACTTCGTCAGCCCGCGCCCCGCCGATCGTTGCAGCCGCGTGCGCAGCGGCCCCAACCCTGTCACCTCATAAACGTTGACGGTTTCGCTAACGCCCCTGACCCTGGTCGGGCCGAGCGGCTTGAGTGCGAAGTAGCCTTCGCACAGCTTGCGCGTCTGCTCGCTGGTCGCGATCGAGCCGGTCGGCGCGAGCGCCTGCATCCGCGAGGCGAGATTGGTGGTGTGCCCGATGGGCGTGTACTCGGTGTGTCCGCCGCCGGTCGCGATCGAGCGCACCACGACTTCGCCGGTGTTCACGCCGACGCGCGCTTCAATCGGCAGGTTGCCCGCTTCTCGCAATCGCGCTGAATAGTGTTTCAGTTCCTCCTGCATCCGCAGCGCTGCGTAGAGTGCGCGCTGCGGATGGTCCTCGTGCGCGACCGGCGCGCCAAAGAGTGCGAAGATGCCGTCGCCGGTGCTCTGCACGATGTAGCCGTCGTAGCGGCGGACCGCGTCGATCATCAGCTTCAGCGCCGGGTCGACGATCGCGCGCGCTTCTTCGGGGTCGAGGTCCTGCTCAAGCTCCGTCGAGCCCTTGATATCGGCAAACAACGCGGTGACGGTCTTGCGCTCGCCCTCGAGCGTCGGAGAGGCTTCTTCCGTTACGACGCGGACTGTCGCGACAATTTTATCTTGGTTCGATCTGGGTTTCGCAGTCCCCGTGTCACCCTGAAGCGCCGCGGCGCATTGGCCGCAGAAATCGAATCCCGGGGGATTTTCAAATGAACAATTCGGGCAGGTCACGCCGAGCGTAGTTCTGCACTTCCCGCAGAACTTCATGCAGCTGGATTGTCAAACTCGCACTTCGAGCACCGCATCGGCAGTCTCCCCGATTTCCTCACTCCGATGCGCGAGTATCGCCGGAACACGGAACAAAGAAAACCGCCTCGAAGACAAGCGCTGCGCGGGAAGCTCCCTGCCAGAGCCATCGGACAGCGATGTTAAAATCGGACGTTATCTGTTAGAGCACCATGGCCGCGCTCTTTGGGGCGAGCCCAGTCCGTACAACCAGGAAAAGATGGCAAACAACACTGCGCGCGTGTACCGCTCAGATGAAGGCTTCGTGCGTCAACTCATCGAGCCTCTCTTCAACAAGCTCGCTCTGCACCGATCACCTGACGTCATTGCATCGCCTCGAAGCGAAGTCGAGGTTGTGGAGTTGATGAGGGAGGCGAGTCAGCAGGGCTGGAAAGTTGCCGTTCGATCCGGCGGTCATAGCTGGATCGCCTCTTCGGTGCGATCCGGCGGGCTGCTGTTAGACATGTCCGCCTTCAAGTCGATCTCAATCGACGCAACGAAGCGAACAGCGAAGGTGGGACCCGCCGTCAGAAGTGGAGAACTCGTCAAAGCATTGGCCGCCCAAGGACTTGCCTTTCCAGTCGGTCATTGCGGCACTCCGGGAATTGGAGGCTTTCTGCTGGGAGGCGGCATCGGTCTGAATTGGGGCCATTGGAAGCCGGCGTGCTTCTCGGTTCGGAGCGTTCGCGTCGTCATGGCCGACGGCCGGGTCGTCGTGGCGTCGGAGTCGGAGAATTCTGAACTTCTGTGGCTTGCACGCGGCTCGGGCCCCGGATTCCCAGGCGTGATCACTGAGTTCGAGCTCGAATGTCAAACACGCCCGGCCGATACGCGACTGTCCTCCTGGCTCTTCGACCTCGACTCGCTGAACCAGGTCACGGGTTGGGTTGTGAAGGCATCGCGAAACCTGCCTTCGAATGTCGTGGTCGTCGTCTCCACTTTTGGACCTGACCGACCGATGCTGCCGCCCAGTGAGGGTGTCCCATCGCACCTGGTAGGCGTCACCGCAATCGCCTATGTCGACTCAGAGGAGGAGGCTCGCGAAGCGCTCAATGCACTTAGCGAAGGTCCTGGCTGCAGTTCGGTCTTTCAGAGTGAACTGGACCCGGTGCCGTTTGAAATGCTCTACAGCATTATCGACGCGACTTTCCCGGAGAACCACCATTATCTGGCTGACACTTTCTGGACCCCGCTGGACGTGCAGGGTGCCATGTCGACCATCAGCGAGTTGATGAGGGAGGCACCGTCGGGAAAGAGCTTTCTGCAAGCTGTCATGCCGGGCCATGGCGCCGCCGGACAGGGCCTTCCGGACAAGGAGGCAGTCTATTCAATGGACGAACGGACTCTTATGTGGACTTATGCCATTTGGAAGGAAGAGGCTGATGATCAATCCAATCGTCGTTGGATGAAGGACCTAGTGGCCAAGCTTGAGCCTATCAGCAAGGGACACTTCTTGAGCGAGGCCGATTTGCACGTTTCACCTCAGCGGGCATCGCGCTGCTTTTCACAAGCTAACTGGCAGCGCTTAATCGATTTGAGGCGAGTATTCGATCCTCATGGAACCTTTCACGGATTTCCAGGAGCTGGCTTCGACAAAACGCCATCAAGCTGACCTTGGTACCTGGGTCTCGTCGTGATAACTGATCCGATGCCTTGCCGGCGGCTGTTTCCGCTAACCGATGGCTGTGTCTATTCAAAACCTCATCCGCGTGACGAAGCGCGACGAGTGTCTTACTGCAACGCTCGATGCTCGCATTGCTGATTCGGTTCCTGCTTGCGCTGCGCGCGGTGTCTGAGGCAGGCGCCTCCCGCCCGAAGTCCTGACCTTTCGCGGATGGCAGATGACGGGAGGGGAATCGTATCCCCTCCCGTGAGATTCAGTTAGCCGAGCGGGATTTCGGAGTACACTGCCGATGAAATGAGATCGGCGGACGGTTTGTCAGTCGAGCTGACCTCCGCGACCAGCTTTTGCCAATCCTTGTCGGTCTGGAGTTTTGTGTTGAGCTCGCCATGAGCCTTCCAGTCGGGCGTCTCGATCACATAGAGAACGGCATTCGGATTCGCGCCTGCGACGGCGCTGAGTGTGCGCGTGGTCGCGCCCAATCCTCGTAGAATTTTATCCGCACGCTTGGCGATGCCGATGAATTGTTCCGCAGCGCCGGGGCGCGGCGTGTAGGTAAAGACTTGTGCGATAGCCATAGTTATCTCCCAATTAGTGATGAAGGTGTTTTCGCGTTCGGGCCCCGCCTAACTCGGCACTTCGACGTTGAGGCCTATGGCGACTCTTTCGGAGTTCGGCGATTTGCTCGAGTTGATCTCAGTCACGAATGACTGCCAGTCCTTATCGGTCTCGAGCTTAGTCATGTAGTTGCCGTACTCCTTCCAGTCGCTGTGCTCGACCACGATTGCGATGGCTCCCGCGTTCGGGCCGGACACTTCGTTGTAAGCGCGGAGTGTTCCACCCAGACGCTTGATCATTTTTTGAGCCCGCGCGATGTCGCGCATCAGCGCTTCGAGACGACCGGGTACAGGTTTGAGAAACAACACGCTTGATACCGCTGCCATAGTGAGCCTCCTGCCGTTGGTAACTGTTGCCGAACACCGTGGAGCGCGCGCGAGGGAAATCACCTCGCAACCGCGTCCACCCCTTTTCGGCGAATCGCTGGTTCCGAGAGAAATCAGGAAGAGCTGGCCGAAGCTGGCGAGAACTACGCCGTTGCCAGGTTTGCGTCAAGGGCGATTGCGGCCAAGATCAGTCGACGATTTCGGTGGCTAGCAGGATCCGGAAAAAAGGAAGGCTACAACTAGTCTGAGTCGAGGTCTTTGGCCGAAGCAGAGGATATTGGCCCAGGGGTGATGGAACCGGTTATGCGTTTAGCTGGTCGAGCAGTGCCTTGGCGTCTTTCAAATCGGCGGTGTCGAAGCCTTCGGTGAACCAGTTGTAGATTTCCGCGAGCATCGCGCGCGCCTCGTCGCGCTTGCCCTGCTTGTCCAGCAATCGCGCGAGGCTCATCGTCGCTCGCAGTTCCATTATCTTCGCGCTCGTCCTTTGCGCGAGCGCGATCGCTTCGCGGAAGTCGGCCTCGGCCAGTTCGCGTTTGCCGATCTTAAGCTGCAGCTCTCCACGTAACGTGAATGCATCAGGCCGAGTGACCGCCTCGTCAGGATTCGCTTCGAGCGCGTTTTCGATTGTGACCAGCGCATCGACCAGCGCGCCGTCCAGGGCTTGGGCTTCTGCCAGGTACGTGAGCTGGGCGGTGATTCCGGCTTTTGTCTTGAGTTCGATCAGGCCGGCAACACCGCGGCGGAGCAGCGCGACGCCTTCGCCTGCGCAGCCGAGTTGTGCGCGCGCCCAGCCCAAATAGACTCGTGCGACCTCGGCCATATAGAGAAAGCCGCACTCTTCGCACAGGGCTAACGCTCGCGTGGCCGCGTCTTCGGCGCGCTCGGGCTCTCTGAGCGACGTGTACATCGCACTCTCCCAAGCCAGAGCCTGTGGGATCTCGTAAGGGCTTTTGCTATCGTGGGCGAAAGCGCTCGCCTTAGCCATTCGTTCGCGGGCTTTGTCGCTCAGGCCCAGCGCCCAAGCGCAATAACCTCCGTACGCGAACCCAAGCGTGGTAAGCGCAGGAAACGGACCAAAACCGGAGACTTCACAAATGCCGCGCCAACGGGTGAAATGCTCCTCGGCGCCGACGAGGTCCCCGCGAGAATAGCGCACCACGAACTGAGCTTCATGCGCGAGTCGGAGACAGGTGTCACTGCCTTCACGCCGGGCAAGGTCGAGTGCCTGGTCGGCAAGTGAGGCCGCGCCGGCATAGTCTCCTGCTGCGAAAACGGCAACACTGTTCACCCCTACTTCTAGAGCGAGCTGGGAAAGATTTCCGCTTTTCTCGGCCATGGCGCGGCTGCGCGCAAATATCTCGACAGTCTCGGGCGCAGTCGGGCCTTTCGTCGCCCACAACACCAAGCCGACTGCCGATACGCATCGGAAAGTCAAACGACTTGCCCCCGTATACACCTAGCGCGTGGAGGGGACTAGCAGGCTACGCGAGAACGACTCAGCAAAAACAAACTTGGCGGCCTGTGTGTGGCGAATTACTGATTTCCCTGCTCCGTCCCGCAAATTCCCTGATCCGCAAAAAGACTGGGTGGCGGATGTTCTCTGCGTCAAATTCCGCATTTTCTGCTACGCGAGGGCACCGGAGAAGGCGAGTCTTTGGGATCTGCCACCGATTTATGCCCGATTCTCTCTGATCGGGATCGAGTTTGTGCCCTTTCATTGAACATCAAGCCAGCGGCGCAAGCCGTCGCGAATGTGCGAGGTGAGTGGACGAAGCAGCCAACTCCAAGGATGCGGCTCTTCTGGTCCGAGCGAGTTATTGCGGTTCTCACTTTGGCGCCTTGCCCATGCCCTTGAGGTTCACCGACTGCGGGTCGCGTTCTGCATTGTCGATGATCGTCAGGGTGGCGTCTTGCGGTCCCGGCCCGGCCGGCGTGAAGGTAACTCCGATCGTGCACCTATCGCCAGGCAGCAGCGGTCCAGTACAGTCATTCGTCACGTTGTAAGGACTAGAGGGTCCGCTTAGCCCTTCCATCAACACGGTAACGCCGGGCTTCTTCTTGTTGCTCCTTGGATTGCTCACGGTGACGTTCTTGGGTCCGCTATGCCTCCCGACCTCGACCGTACCGAAGCTCAACGTCGCGGGCTTGATCTTGAGCTTGACTGGAACGGGGGTGGGCGTGGCTGTCGCAGTGGTGGTTGCCGTTGCTGTCGCGGTCGGTGTGGTCTTTGAAGAGGGTGTCGCTGTCGGAGTTGCCCCAGTCGCAGTTGCAGTGGCCGTGGCCGTTGGGGTCGGGATTGCGCTTGGCCAGGCGCTCGCTAAGTTGTATGCGTCGACCGTGCCGATTCCCGTGGCAAAGTTCCAGCCGGTGGTTGCTGGATATGCCGGTTGGTACACACTGGTGGAAGTCGAAAGCACGCCAACATCGGGCTCATCCAATCCACCAGGCAATCCATCGGCAAAACAGTCAGGGTCGCCTATAGTGCAGGGTTCGTCCATGTCGCCTTGGGTTACGTCGTGGAAGATACATGAACTGGCCACGCCATTGCCGAGGGTCGAGTTGCAGGAAGAGTTGCCGCTCGCGCCATACTCGGTGCGGGCGAGGAAGTAGTAGAAGGGATTTGGATTCGCCTGGCTACTTCCAGTGCTCTGATCCACCAGCGCCTGAATCCCGGCCATGATGGGCGAAGCGAACGACGTCCCGCCCGCGCAGGGCCACGTGCTGGGAGCGCCAGAACACGAAGCGTTGTGTGTATCGCACAACACGTAGCAGTGCCCCAAGAGTCCGTCCGCGGCGAACAGCGAGATGTCGGGAAGGTCGCGCACTCCATCGCTGGGATTGCCGAAAACCGATTGGTAAGATGGCTTTGACCATCCAACGCAGCTCCCGCTCACGACGCCGGGGGTGGACGGCGCGCCAGTCGCGCAGCTGCTTGGTCCGCCGCCGCCCCCGTCGACCGCCACTAAAATAGGAAATGCCTCTGCATCGAGCGAGTTGCACAGTCCGCTCGATCCGTAAGTCGAGGAAAAGCCAAGAAACCCAGCGAGCAACTCACTGGCGCAGGAGTCGTTCCAGGGGATTTCCGGAATATAGGAAAGTGCCGAGCCGTAGGTCGTCCCGTTCGACGAGCTCCAGTAAGTGCTGCTGGTGCCCGCGTAGACGTCGCCAAAATCGGTGCCGCCCACGGCAACGTTGTACTCGGTGGAGGCAAATCCGCTGACACTAAGTCCGAAGGTTGCCGGTCCCCCTTCTCTATCCGCGTCATTGGCATCAGCGCCGGCATCGCCCGACGCAACGAAAACTGAAACGCCTTCGCCCACCGCCGTCTGATACAAAGACTCGATGGCGGCGTTGGACGCTGTACCGTTAACCGCCTCGGATTCGCCGTAACTGACGCTCACGACGTTCGGCACCGGGGTCAAGGCGCCGTTGAGTATGTTCTGCAGAGCAACGAAGACCCCGGAAGCGACGGTCGCGCCGAAGGTCCCGGTGCTGACGTCCCCGCACGATCCCATGACGATGGTCGCGTTGGGCGCCGCCGCGCTGGCCCATTCCGCATCCAGAATCGGCTCAACCTCTACGAAGGCGACCGCGCCTGGATCGGTACAGTTACTCGTGCCGCCAGGCGGCGGCGGTTGGAATTGGCGGAAGCTTCCGCTCGGGAAGGCGGTCGAAAGACCGAAGGTGCTTCGGAAGGTATCCCAGTCTCCGGGACCGCAGCTTCCGGTTGCGACACCAGTACAACAACCAGATGGCTCGCCACTCCCTGCACAAACCGCATTTCCAGGATTAAAGACGTCGCTATCTTCGACCACCGCAATGATCTGGCCTTTGCCGGAAATGCCCTCGGAAAAGAGCGGATTCAAATCGTAGATTGTGGCCAGGTCCGCCGGCACGACCGGGTGACAAGGGGTGTACAGGCCGCAAAGACCACCAGGGGAGTAGTCGGGGCCAGCCTTGTGCATCTGGTGCGGCCTGAAGTCGTGCAGCGATACGATGCCGACAACCGCCGGTGCCAGCGCGGCCGGAATCCGCGGGTCGCTCACGTTGGCGATGTGCTTGGTGCCGTTCACGTTGAGCTGATGAACCTCAGTGTGGAAGGCCTCGCGCACCTGGCCCGCCGTACCTGAGAAGTCGATGACCATGCCGTTGGGGTAGACGACATTGACGGTGAAGCCGTGTGACCTGAGCCAGCCGGTGATTGTGGCCATATCTTCCGGCGCCAGACCGTAGCGCTGTCCGATTTCCTTCGGGGTCAGCCAGTGGTGATAGTTTGGTGACTGGGGGTCGCTCAGTTGATCGATGTAATGCTCAAGCGCCTGTTCCCGTTCGGGAGAGCGCCGCAACTGGAGAAACATGTGCTCGATCCGGAAGCTGTCAGCGACTGGCCCGCGATCATTCTTTGCGTTCGCTTCCGGACGCGTGTTCCCTGCGAGGGTCACCAATTTCGTATCGCTTACCGCCTCAGTGATTAAAGGGCGGGGCTGTGCCTGCGCTCCAAAGGCTTGCCGGAAGCCGGCTATCACTACCAGAATGATCGAGCAGCCCAACACCACGCGAATGCGAGTGGTCGAATAGGCTATTGAAGCCTTCACTCGGCCTCTCCCGCGGTCACGGTGAACGGTGGCGTCAGGCTGCCCACGCTTGAGCTCAGCATCCCCTTGCCAGCGTTCTTCAGCACCGGTTACTCCGATTTCTGAGAGCCGGCGCGGTATTGGAAGACGAGAGCGCATTGCACACGGTCATTTGCCGGCAACCCCAGTGCCTGAAACCTTCACGCTGACGCTTGGTTTGCGTGCGTCGCTGCTTTGGACGACGAGCGACTGCGACGTCGGCCCCGCGGTGGTGGGCTCGAAGAGAATTTTTTCCTTTAGATATTCTCTGGGCCCCAAGAGAAACGCGCCGGGCCTGCCTGCTGTAAACGGGGAGGCAAGATTGCCTACGCTGCCGGTAAGCGGCTGACTCCTGCTGATATTCGTGATCTTAAGAATTTTGATCCTTGGAGCATCTCCGATACCGGTCGCTGGAAATTTGAGCGGATCGGGATTCAGCGACATCATGCCACTGGGCGTCGGTGTGGCCGTTGGTGTGGGCGATGGTGGAACGCCATGGCCGATTGCGAAAAGACGATTTGACTCTTCGACGTTCATGTAAATCGTCCCATCGGCGCCAATCGTCGGCGAGGACTGTATGAAAGCCCCGACGGCGAACTTCCACTTAATCGAGCCATCGGGATTTACCGCGTAGATAGTGTCGTCATTGGCGCCAACATAGACAGCGCCGTCGGCTCCGATGGCGGGCGAGGAGATTACCGCTCCGCCAAAGCCTTGGTCTTCGTCGGTGAAAACTTCCCACTTGAGCGTGCCGTCGGGGGTTAGCGCGTTCAAGCTGACTCCGTCTCCGAAATAGATCGAACCATCGACGCCGACAGCGGGGGAGGATAGCACCCAGTAATTCGGGTTAAGGTAGAACCACTTCAGCGAGCCGTCGGGATTGATGGCAAAGAGGGCGGCGACATCATGACAATACGGACAGAAAACCAAAAAAGAGGAACCGACATAGACAGTACCGTCTGCCCCTACCGCTGGAGAGGACTCCCCGTCGCTCGCCGGGAAGGACCACTTCAACGAGCCATCTGGGTTTACCGCGTAGGTGTTGCCGTCAGCGGATTCGAAGTAGATAGTTCCGTCGGCGCCGATCGCCGGTGAGGAACGCTCATTGGTAAATGCAAGTCCTTCCGCCAGCACCCACTTCGGCGTGCCGTCGGGGTTGATCGCATACAGTTTGCCGTCATCGCAGTAAACGTAGATCGTTCCGTCGGCTGCGATGGCGGGCGAGGATTCCAATTCGAAGCCGGTCTGGAAAGTCCACTTCAGCGTCCCGTCCGGATTTACGGCATATAGATAACCGTACGAATCATTGCCGGCTAGGACGCCGAATGAGCTAGCATAGATAGTTCCGTCGGCTCCGATTGCGGGTGAAGCATCCAGTGGCCAGGCGGCTGCGTAGGTCCACTTCAGCGTTCCATCCGGATTAAAGGCGTAAAGATTATTGTCCCCAGGCGTTGAATAGATTGTTCCGTCTGCGCCAAGGGTTGGGGACGCGAGCGGGTCATAATAGTCATAATCCTCGGCTGAATATGGATAGGTGAAGACCCACTTCTGCACGCCGTTGTTAGCGGTGGTATCGTACTGGCTCTGGCCGGTGTGCTGGGAATCGTGCCGAAAAGCTGGCCAGGGCGAAGCCGCCAGTTGAGCGCGCGGCGTGTTCGCCAAAGCGAACGTAATCAGGGCGCACGCGGCCAAACTTAAGACCACGGTGGCGCCAATTCGGCCTGCTTTCTTGTAGCGTCTCGTTGGGTCCCCCCCGCTTGCACGGTCCGCTGGGCAATCACATTTATCTTCGTACTAGTGGAAGAAAGTCGCAACCTGTTTACAACCAGAGTTCCTAAATGACAACGGGCGAGCTCTGCAAATATCCTGATCTGCGAATAGGGGCTCTGGGGTTCGTATGGACTGTCTCCCCGCCAACCAGTCCGCGATTTTCACCTTCTCTGCGGAAAATTCGAAAATAGTGCGCAGGCTCGCGCATTTCCTTCGATCTGAGGGCGCCGAAGAAGCTTAGATTCGGCCGTCGGCAGCTGATTTATGCTCGATTCTCTCCGTCGAGGACTGAGCCGGTGCCCCTTCGCACCACAGCGGCCACTTTTTGCCTAACGTGTTGCGGATGATGCTCCCTCGGGTCGTTCAGCCGCTTTGGGGAATATGAGCTCGCGCGACTGAACGCAGAAGAGAGTTCAGGTCTTTCGCGGTGCGGTGCAAGCGGCGCGCTCGACTCTCGAGCAGTCGAGATAGTGACTTATCGAACACCCTTTCGGCTGCCACCATCTCCATCTCCTCGGCACCTTCGTCGATTGTCCGCCGGAGGTTCTGAAGCTGAGCGAGCATGGTGGATCGGTCGATCTCAAAATATTTCAAAGTATCATTCGGACGTTTGCTGGAGCCCCGCTTGCCCTTTGTGAAAGTCTCTGTTGTGATTCGTCCTGCATGACCAGATCGCGGCTTCAATTTTTTCGGAGGGATTACCACCTTCTCGACCACTTCCCGTTCGAGCTCGACTGTGATGCGCGGTTGAACTTGGCGCGCGCGGATTGTACTGCTCAGTTAGTGCTGCCTGGTGGCAATGCACTTCGCAGGTGGCGAAACAACTCACTCCTAAGTAGGTCGTGAAAGATACTTGTCTCGTCAGCGACAAATGCAGCTGCGTCCGTTGCCCGGATCATTTCGAAGGACGGGAGGCACGCGCTGAGTATCTGCCAGCAACGTTCCGCAAGCTCAGACGGTCCCGAACCAACACTCCTGGAATCATGAGCGGCAGCGTTGCAAGGAGCTGATGGCAGTCGATAGGCGGACCGCCGCCTATCAAAAGTAGATCGGCGCTCGGCTAGAGGCTTGGCCACGGCTCGCATCCTTGATTTTCGTCCTCGCCAATCTTCAGCTCGGTCGGAGAGTTGCGCGCGGTTGACAATTTGTCTAGTAACGATCCGTTGTCCCGACTGTTTTTCATCAATGAGGAGAAATTTGCATGACTAAGATGGTCATAGCGGAACGAACGCGCCGAATCGGCCACTGCGACAGTGCAATTAGATGAAGAGGGGTTGCCCGATCAGCGCCAATTGTTTTATGTTCCCTGCAAACTTTTTGGGACCGCTAAATATGACGGTCGAACGCGATCCGTGTTCATGCGATGCTCATTAAAGGCTGAAGGACTTGATACCTGAGATGCCCAGCGACAGCATCGTCGATGACAATGGAAAAGCGGAAAAAGCGCCTTCTCACCGTAAAAGAAGTAGCTGCCTACCTGCGGGTTAACCAAACCACAATTTATCGCCTGGTACGGAAGTCGCAAATTCCCTCGTTTAAAGTGGGGGGCGATTGGCGATTCAATCTCGATAGCATCGATGAATGGAGACTAAGCTCGAACGCGATTCGGCTTGAATCTCGCGATTCCTTCTCGTCGCGACGGGCGATGGATGCCGTGGACATGCCGTCCGATTTGGTTCGTCTGACCCAAACCATTGTCCAGATGATCGCGCCGATAGATGGGTTGCAAGCGATGATTCCGCGCTTAGAAAGCATCGCGCATGCGATCGAGGACAAGCGCGAAACATCGGACGAGCTCGCGCTCCTCTATGAGGGCCAGGCGGTTCCCTATCGTACGCATTGGGAAAACCTCTTCGAGTTTGCGCCGCTCGCATTCGGGGTTGTGAATTCCAAGGGTCGCCTGGTGAGTTTCAACGACGCATACTGCCGACTGTTCGGATTCTCATCCAAACAATTGCGAACGGTTCAGCTGGCTGGCCTGGTGCACGAGGCGGATTTCGGTCGCTTCACACAGTTGAATCGCCAGTTGTTAAGCGGCGAAGTCGAGTCGGCCGTGTTCGTCGGCAAAAGGCTCACGGGAAAAGGGTTGCCAATATTGATCAGGTCGCACGCATGGACGGTGCGCCGAAGACCCTCCAGGAAACCGGAGTATGCGGCGGCCGTTCTCCAACGGCTCGCTACTCAGGAGGAAGCTGCTATCGGATTCGAGCGATGCGCAGAAAAACTTTCCAAGCAGCGTCGCCAAGTTCGGTAGAGCCCACAGCAGGTGATCGTCTCGGCATTAAATTCAAACTGAACAAATTCCCCAGGTCCCCACAAATCAGGATACGGTGTTTGCTTTGATTCCGTTTCAAAAATTCTCACTATGCAGGCGTGAATAATCGCTGCACAAAGCTGTGCGGAGCGGAATCAGGTACCGCTAAGCACGCTGGACCTCAGAGCCTGTGGCTTGGGAGCTAACAGGACTGCTGATAGCTATCTTCCGACGGCGTGACGAACCGTCTTCAAAATAAAGATCAATTCGCGAGGCGACTGAATTTCCCCAAGAAGCGCCACTTGTGACAACATCTCCATCTCGTCGTTCGAGACGTTGTGGATGCGTCGAAGTTGTTCGTTCGTTCGGAACTGTTCCCAGGCCGAAACCGAACCTTCTGCCCTCTTCGCTTGAGCAGAGAATGAAGCCTGAATGTGCGGGTTGGCGAGAAAGGACAGTTCGCGGTAGTCAAGACCGAGCACTTCCGCCAGTCTCCTGACAATCTGATCGGATGGGTGCCGCTTGCCCGATTCCAAGTACGCCACATATGGCGTCGAAGTCTTGATCAACGAAGCGACTCCGTCCTGCGTGAGATCCAGCTCTCTGCGCCTGCTGCGTATCGCCTCACCGAAATCAGGTTTCTTCGGACGGTCTGATTTACCTTTCGAGGCGCGTCGCGCAGAGGTTGATCTTGCTTTCGACATTGTACTGGACTCGCAACCTTATCGACCACTCTACAATATCTTTCATCCGAAGATCTCTCGCATTCGGCATCGGAATGAACCCACCGCCACGCCGCCGCGCTCGCGCGCTCGTGGGCTCGTAGAACGAGGCACGCGTTGGCTTCACCATGAGGGCATATTTTCCACGTGTGCCTTCGGCTTCCCGGTGGATGGGAAACCGACGATCTTTGTTTAGTACTTGCGCGCGGCTAGCGCCAATGGCGGTCGTTACAGGAGGAACGAATGGTCCTCTTCTTAAAAATGCATGCCGGCGATATTGCGTCGGCGAATTCAAAAACTCCAGACTTTTCGGCGCATTCGGAGTTTTTAGTAAAACCACCGCTTGAGAACAGAAGTGTGTCTTTCGGATGCATTATCGACCTTTTGGTAGGTAAGCTGACGATTCCAAAGCCCCTCCCGACCGGTCGTTTTTCTGATACCGATCTATGGCAGAGACCTTGCTTAAAATTGCAGCAGCCTCCAGGTATGTCGAGGTAAAAAGCAAATGCTCTACCTGATCGGCGGTGCCCCGCGTTCCGGGAAAACCACGCTTGCGCGACGAATGCTCGCCGAGCACGGAGTCCCGTACTTCTCGATCGACACTCTAATCGCCAGTTTGGCGAGCGCGCAGCCTGAAATCGGAATGCGGGTGAGCGATCCGGCGCCTAAGCGGATGGAAATAGTCTGGCCGACGATTCGGAAGGTCGCCAGCGATGTGCTGCAGAGCGGCGACGATCTCCTGCTGGAGGGCGACGTGCTTCTACCCAAGCATTTGGTTGAATTCGGTCACAGTAGCCACGCCGGCATCAAGGCCTGCTTCATCGGCTATGCGGACGTGGATCCTGTAAAGAAGCTGCGCGCGATTCGGGAGCATGTCGCCGCTGGAATAGACTGGACCGAGGAACTCGACGATGCCCGTCTGCTCAATCTGATTGGCGAGCTTCGCGCCTTCAGCGAATGCCTGCGCCGCGAATGCTGCCACTACAAGATTCCCTATTTCGACGGATCTGTATGTTTCGCGAGCGCGATTAGCGAAGCCAAAACCTATCTGCATTCGCCCGCCCAGCTCAACCACCTGCACGCGCCGCCATCTCGTCAATCCAGTTTGCGCTTTCCATAATAGGGCAGCGTAGTTTCGCTTTCGCTGCCGGCGTCGGTTTTGGGGCACACGGCTGGGAAAATCAACAGGGAAGCATCGAAACATGCCTCATCTGGTTGTCTCGAAACCGCGCTCGCGATTTCGAATCTTCTTAATTGCCGCAATGGCGGCAGCGCCTACTCTCGCGTCCTCAGCCGAACTTTTTAGCAATTCTATGTTCGCCTCAATTCCGAACTCGCCAAGGCTGTCGATTACGAACCGAAGGCGTTCGATGTCTCGACCCTGCCAAACCCGAAAAAGTGAAGTCAGACTATCTTTATTTGACAGGCTCGTATCGAGCATCTTGCGAGTCTCATTCGGGAGGAGCCGCATCAGCTTTCCATGCACATCTTTGCGGAGCTCCGAAAACCCGCCTGAAACGCTAATTTCGTAAAAGACATCGGCAGCCGCCAGTGGCGCCTCGCGGTTAAGGCATTTCCACAGCGACTCTATTCGAGCCTTACCCGGCGCGGACTCAAGGCGAAACATCCAGAACAGCATCTGAGCCACGAGTCCCC
The DNA here is from genome assembly GCF_049584895.1 of Binatus sp. (SeqCode). Taxonomy (GTDB): domain Bacteria; phylum Desulfobacterota; class Binatia; order Binatales; family Binataceae; genus Binatus. Next base: position 68,324 of record NZ_JBAUYR010000009.1, on the reverse strand, counting down.
AAGCTCTGAGGTCCGGCGTCTCTTGACCCTCCAGGCGGCAGGGTTCTGCGCTAATCGTGGCCCAGCCTGCGATGCCCAAAATCAACGCGCCCACCGCGTCCTGTCGAAAAGGGGAATCCTTGTCGAGAAACGATGCGAACCGCTGGTAGATGGGCGCTGCCAAGGCGCTACCGTTCGCGATCAACTGCTCCAGAATCCAACTGATATGGAACCCTGCTTCAGCAGCCATTCCAGCGCGGCAGAGGACGCTCACCTTCTCACCCTCATCGAGCGAGTCGTAAGCCTCCGAATAGACTCCTTGAAAAATGTCTTCGAATATTCGGCTCAATAGGCCATAAGCGGTATCCGCTAAAAACTGATCGCGCGATTGTTTAGGTTCGAGACTTATGAGGAACAAATCGTGTTCCGACAGCTCGCCACGAGCAGCCCTTCGGAATTCGTCCAAGGCGCCCTCAAGGGGCACAGGGGGATCCATGGCTCCAAACCCGCTAAGAGCCTCCAAGATGCCAATCGTGTCGACTCTTACTGATTCAAGCATCCCCTCAAGAATTTCAATAATTCTGCGTCTGGCTTCAGGCCGCTCTTCCGCGACATAGGCGGAACAAGATTGAATCATTGCGACAGCCTGAACCCAAAGAATGTGGATTCGACTCTCGGCTGCAATTTCGAGCAGCTTCACACGCACATCCACATCGGTCGGTTGATCCCATCTTACTAGCTCTAGAATCAGAGACAATGCGAAGTCTGATCGTGGCGCACTCATAGCTCGATCCACGAGGCCGTCATACAGATCTCTAGCCAGTTGGCGAGCGCGGTGGGGGAACGCGTTCATACGGATGCAGGACATGATACGCTCGAGCGGTAGTTGCAATTTACCACCGATCAACACGCCGGTGTTCTCTCGGATAAGTTCCCCCCAAGCTGCGCGCACGCTGATCTTGAGCCGTTGAGCGACCCGGTCGGTTGCCGCCCTCAGGGTCTGCTCCGCAAGGTCCAACAGCGTAAAAAAGCGATCGCGAAATTGTTCGTCGTCCAAGCTTCGCGCAAATAGGCTACACAGTTGTGCCTCGTGCGCAGACCACTGACGCGTCCCGCTCAGAAGCGCCGATCCGACCCTGCGTTTCTCGTCAGAATCCTCGAATGTCTGAAATGTCAATTCAATGCTTCCAAGGTCTTGTATGGCATTGTCGATAAGAACATTACACTCCTCTCGGAGGACCTGGCGCGCCTTGGATCCCGCCTTCCCCTTCAAAATATCAAGAAGAAAGTCGCCGCTATTGACGCTGCGAAGAAGTTGCTTGATGTCCGACGACGAGGTGTATTTAGGTAATATAAATTCTATAAGATCTTGATTCGCGGGTTTGCTAAGTTCCTCGCCGAGTTGGACCAAGTCGACTCGATCCCTCCATACGGCTTCGGCGAGAAAATAGTCCTTCAGCAGATCGTGCTGGAAAGAAACCATATCGTCGCCAATCGTCAGTAACCGACACCCGCGCAGTTCATCTAGTACGTGCAGGGACCCGCGGCTTCGTTTGAGCGAGGCCTCCACGCAGCGCTCAAATTCGTGCAGAGAGATCGAGCTGACGAAATTGATACTCAGTTGTCGGGCCAGGTCGCGTAATGCTGAAGCTGCAACGGCAGAATAATGCGCCGGCAAGATTTTCCGGCAATAGAGTCCGTACAATTCTGCCCGGGTGAGAGACTTGCGAGCGTCGGCGTGGACCCTGCCAGCGATCGTGAGGTCGAACGCCGTACCGAACGCTTCACAAAACTGCTCTAGATCTGGCGTATCTGCAATACCGGCGTGGAAACTGTAGATCGCGCGCTTGTGTTCCGGCGTTAGTGGCGCGAGGTTGACTGGGTGCGCTGTGAACCCGCCAGGCAAGTGAAATTCGTGCTGTGATCCGATGATCACACGTGACTCACATTGCACTTGGAAAGCTAGAATATCCTTGAGCAAATCCGGGACAAACGGTTCGCGGCCGGTGATGCCATCGACCACGAGAAGAGGTTTCAAAGCGCACTTTCGAATGCTATCTAAGAAGACTCTGGGCTCAATTTCAGTATAGGGACCGACGGCTCTGCGAAGTGCTAGCGTAAAGTCGCCTTTAAGGTGTCTCGCCTCGACAAGGATGGGGATCTCTTCCTGCTTTGAAGCTCTCCGGGCCAAGTGCTGCAGATGAAACGACTTCCCTAGTCCGCTGCGACCTAGAAGTAAGTAGTTCGATTCGCCCAGGAGATTTTCTACGACATTTTCTCCACACGTTTCACCTTCCGCGTGATCCAACAACGGTCCAAGCTCCTTAGCTAAGGTGTTTTCTACGCGAGCTAAATATTCTCGCGTATGATGCTGAGCGAGATTGAAGGAGGGATCGATGGCCCCTTCCAAACTGACTGGCGTCAACCGAAGATATTGCGTAGCGAAGCGTCGCCAGTCATCGAGGCTCCAGCTCGAAGTCAACGGTCGTGTTCTCAGTGCGGAGAGGGTGTCACTATAAGACCTGACCCAAGCTTTAAAATTTCCGTGCGTGACGTGAGAACGAGGGTGTAGCTTGGGATATATGCAAACGCTCGCGTCAAACTCGAAGAAGCGCCCATTGAGAGGACTCGGAGCGCCAGCGAACCGTTTTCGATACTGGTGCATCGCATCGTTAACTATGAGCTTGTCATCCTTCGCTTGTTGCCATGGGTTTTTGCCGGGATAGGTCACAAGGTTGCCGCTGGTGTCTTCGATCTTCCATGGCCCATTCTCACTCCCGAAAACCGGGCCTGAGAGACACTTCAGTTCCAGCAGTTCCGCTCGCTTGTTGGTGACAGCGACGAAGTCAATTTGCGCGGAGGTCGAGTTCCGTACGACCTCAAAGTTCGCTAGAATCAGACACTGACCTTCAGAGGTTAGGTCCGAATGTAGTTTGGAGAGAAATCTGGCTTCGCTCCCAGCGAGAGGAGCGCCAATGAAGACTTCAACGGTAGGTTTCATACTTCTCGCCAGGTTCCACACCCGACGCTTACACTGCGACACGAACCTACCAGTCACGTAACTTATTATTTACCGCTTGGTTCTGTCAAGCTGTCTACCGCGCGCTCAGTTCCAGTGAGCGCGATTCGCGACGCGAAGACCTATCTGCACAAGGGCGCGATACCCAATCACGCCCCCGCGTACCATTCTTTTCAATCCAGTTTGCGCTTTCCATAATAGGGCAGCGTAGTTTCGCTTTCGCTGCCGGCGTCGGTCTTGGGTTTTTCCTTCGCGGGCCCCGAAAGGCCGGCGCTGTACATCGCGAGAGTGCCCGGCTCGATCACGTCGCGGTCCGTGACGATGTTGAGGCAGGCCGGTCGTCCCGAAGCGAGCGCCCGCTTGAGCGCCGGCGCGATATCGGCCGCGCGCTCGACCAGTTCGCCCTGCGCGCCAAGGCCCTCGGCGGCGCGTTCGTAGTGAACCATCCCGAGTTCGGTCGCCATGCTGCGGCCTTTGCCCCACATCAGTTCCTGCCCGTGTTTCGACATCCCCCATTGCTGATCGTTGTTGACTACAACGCTGATAGGCAGGTTGTTTTTCGCGGCGGTATGGAATTCCGAGAAATTGAGTCCCGCCGATCCGTCGCCGACGATGCAAAAAACCTGTTGGTCAGGATGCGCCGCCTTGCACGCCAGTGCGAACGGCATGCCGGTCCCCAGACATCCGAGATAACCATGAGAGAGGAATCGTCCCGGGTGGCGCGCCGTCCACGCATTCGACATCCAGTTAGCGGTCTCGCCTCCGTCGGCGACGACGATCGCGTCGTGACTCAAGGTCTTTGCGATCTCATGCACCATCCGCGCCGGATGAATTGGGCCGGGTCTGTCTTTGAGCGCTTCGTCAAAGCGATGACGCATCGCATTGCGCACCGCGTTCAGCCGCTCGATCCATTCCGCATGAGGGTCGAACTTCTCGCCCTTCGCCGCTTCGCAGGCCTGGCGCAGGAATTCGCCGCAATCCGAAACGATGCCGAGCTCGATATTCCGATTGCGCCCGATCTCCTCGGGCTCGATATCCACCTGGATTACGCGAGCGTCGCCCGGAATCACCGAGTTGCGTCCTCCCGTGAACATCCCGATTCGCGTGCCGAGCATTATTACCAGGTCTGCGCTGCCGCCGCTCTTCGAGTGGATAGCTGGATGGATCGCGCCGAAGCCGCCGAAGCATAGCGGATGCTCTTCGGAGATCGAGCCGCGCGCCTTGGCGTTGGTCATCACCGGCGTGTTGGTAATCTCGGCAAAACGCGTCAATTCCGCCGCGGCCTGCGCGAACCATATTCCACCGCCGGCAAGGATCGCCGGACGCTTAGCCTCACGCAGCCATTTGAGCGCCTGCGCCAGCGCGGCTTTGCCAGGACCCGCAGACTCCTTGAGCCGATCCCTCGGAAACTCGACTCGCTCCTCATCGACGCGTGCGAACAGCACGTCAATCGGCAATTCCAGGAACACCGGCCCGGGACGGCCAGTTGTCGCGTGACGGAATGCGGCCGCCAGGTACTCTGGAATCCGCTCGGTATGCGTGACGCTGCGCGCCCACTTGGTGATTGGCCGCAGGATGCCCATCTGATCGACGGCTTGCAGCGGCAGCCTGTCGTCGTCGGCCAGTGGACTGCGCCCGCCGATCAGAATCATCGGGATCGAGTCCATGAACGCGTTGGCGGCGCCAGTGACCGCGTCGGTGACTCCCGGCCCCGCGGTCACGATGGCGACGCCCGGACGCCCGGTCGTGCGAGCCCATCCGTCAGCCATGTGTGCCGCCGCCTGCTCGTGACGAGTATCGATCACACGCAAGCCGTGAGCACTGCAGGCCGCGTAAATCGCATCGAGATGGCCACCATGCAGCGTGAAAATTTCGTGAACGCCCTCGTGCTCGAGCGTCCGTACCAGCATCTCGCCGCCATCGATCTTTGCCATTGGAGAATCTCCTTGTGCGGTGCGATCTCAAGCGCGCCGTCCGCGCTGCTCGAACGTATGTAGCGCGCACACCTCTCTTCAGCTTATAGACCCGCGCGGCGCTTCCGCCTAGCGGCGCATTGAACCTCGATCGAAAATGAGATGACACTCTGAACTGGAGGGTGGGTCGGTCTGATGGATCGAAAGCCTATCGCGGAATCGGGAAAGGGTAAGGGCAAATGAACAGAAGAGCATTCTTGAAAGCAATCGCGTCGGCGGCGGTCATCCCGATTTTGCCGATTTTGCCGCGCCGCCTGTTAGCTAGCACAAATTTCCGCCGGCGCCGTCCGTCCGATGCCACGTGGCCGTCGCAGTCCGCGTGGAAGCAACTCAATGAGGCAGTCGGCGGAAATTTGATTCCCGTCGACTTTCCGCTCTCGGTACTCAAAACCGATCCGGATGGGGCCGTGGCCAAGCGTCTCTCGATGATCCTGGCAGATCCATATTACATCGGCGATCAGCCGGGGCTCACGCAGACCTTGGGATGGGTCGACGCATGGGCCACCCAACCAAGCGTTTACGCGGTCGCCGCAAGAAATGCGCATGACATTGCTGAGGCCGTGAATTTTGCTAGCGAAAATGACTTGCGCCTGGTGGTCAAGGGCGGCGGGCACAGCTACCAAGGCACGTCCGATGCGCCTGATTCGCTTCTGATTTGGACCCGGCACATGGACGAGATCGCGATGCATCCCGAATTTGTTCCACAGGGATGCGAGCATACTTTACAACCGCAGCCGGCTGTGACGCTCGGCGCTGGAACGATCTGGATTCAGGCATACGACTCGGTTACGACCAAGGGTGGAAAATACGTTCAGGGTGGCGGATGCGCGACAGTAGGCGTGGCGGGTCTGATTCAAAGTGGTGGCTTTGGAAGTAACTCGAAGCATTACGGCACCGCCGCGGGAAGTTTGCTGGAAGCCGAAGTAGTCACCGCCGACGGCCAGATTCGCATAGCGAATGCATGCACCAACCCCGATCTGTTCTGGGCGCTCAAGGGCGGTGGCGGCGGTACCTTCGGCGTAGTGAGCAAGCTGACATTGCGCGTGCACGATCTTCCCGAGTTCTTCGGCGTCGCCAATTTCACAGTCAAAGCGTCGTCGGATGATGCGTATCGGCGTCTGATTCGCGAGTTCGTGAGCTTCTACCATAAGCATCTGTTTAACGACCATTGGGGAGAGCAGACCCGCATGGGGTCCGACAACAAGCTCGTCATCAGCATGGTCGCTCACGGATTGAACCTGGAGCAGGTGAAAGAGGCGTGGCAGCCGTTGCTGGATTGGGTGGCGCGTTCAGGAAGCGAATGTTCGATTAAAGGACGGACGGTTTTCGGAGCCATACCGGCGCGACACATGTGGGACGTGCGATGGATGAAAGAGCATTGGCCTGAAATCGCTTTTCCCAATCCGAATGGCAGCTTCCTGATCGGGTTGCTTGACTATGGCCTCTTACACTTGATTCCGCAGCCGCTTGTGGACTTCGATAGTCGCCCTGGCGCTGGACCCAATAACGTCTGGTGGAAGGGGGACGGTGGGCAGGTCGGATGGTTCATTTGGGGGTACGAGTCGCTGTGGTTGCCCGCATCGCTGCTCGAGGATGGTGCGCAGCAGCGTCTCGCTGACGCATTGTTTGCGGGCTCTCGCTTTTCAGATATCGGACTGCACTTCAACAAGGGACTCGCGGGATCGCCACCCGACGCCTTAGCTTGGGCGAAGGACACCGCGACGAATCCGACAGTACTGACCGCCTTCGCTCTCGCGATCGTGGCCGACGGGCAGGGGCCGGCATATCCGGGAATGCCCGGGCATGAGCCATCGGTTGTAGAGGGCCGGAAAGCTGCGGAGCGCATTGATCGATGCATGAATCAACTTCGAGCCGTCACAGGGGAAACGGGAGCGTACGTGAGCGAGAGCAATTACTTCGAGAAGGGATTCCAGCAAGCGTACTGGGGAAGCAACTACCCTCGCCTCGCAGAAATCAAGAAAAAATACGATCCGGACGGGCTGTTCTTCGTCCATAACGGAGTTGGCTCGGAACAATGGAGCGCGGACGGCTTCACGAAGCTATGAGTTTAAGAGGGACAAGGTCGCCGAGCGTCAGCCGGAACGCTGTCCTTCGAATACTTGTGTCAAAGAATTAGCTTCCTTTGGCCGACCTGCTGCCCGGTCAGCGGCCATTGCGGTGTGGTCTGCCGTGCGCGGTCCCTACGCTCACCTTATAGACCCGCGACGCGAATTCGGCCAAGCGAACGCCGCCATTTGAGTTGTCCCGAAAGGAATCATTGCAGCGATCGGATACACCTCGCCAGGGAAAAAGTCGTCATTGAACGATCGTTCAGCGCAGGCACGACGTATGCTGTTGGTTTCCATACGCCGAACACGACCGCGTGGAGCAAAAAATGGAGACCTACCGCGAGCTGAACCTCGAAATCCCTAAAGACATCGAGTCCGTCAAGGAAAGCGTCCATCGCTTCGCAAAAGATGTCCTTCGCCCGGCTGCGGCGGTGCTCGACGGGATGACGGATCCGCGCGAGGTGATCGCGCTCGATTCACCGCTAAGAAAGGTCTTCAAGCAGTCATACCAGTTGGGCTACCACGTCGCGGGCCTTCCCGTGGAGATCGGCGGGATGGGACTGCATGGGCTCGGGATGCACGTGCTGATCGAAGAGATGTCGTGGGGCGCGGTGGATCTTGGGTTGAGCCTTCTGTGCGCCAGCTTCCCGTTTACCGCGGCCGCCGCGAGCGGCAATCCGGAGCTCCACGAGAAATTCGTTCTGCCTTATGTAGCCGATCGCGAAGGAAGCATGATCGGATGCTGGGCGATTACTGAACCTCAACACGGCTCCGATGAATTGGTGCCCGGCACGCCGCAGTTTCACAATCCGCGCGTGACCGGCCAGGTCGTCGCGCGCGCCGATGGCGACTCGTACCTGATCAACGGACAGAAGGCGGCGTGGGTTTCGAACGGCACGATCGCAACTCATGCGGCGCTGTACCTGACGACCGAGCGCAAGGCCGGCATGGCCGGCGGCGGTATCGCGTTCGTTCCACTCGACCTGCCCGGCGTGTCGAAGGGCAAGCCGCTCAACAAGCTCGGCCAGCGCGGGCTCAACCAGGGCGAGATTTATTTCGACAACGTCAGGATTCCACGCACCTGGATGCTGACCGGGAGCAACGGCTACGAGCTCGAGCTCGAACGAACTCTCACTTTTGCCAACTCCGCGATGGCGGCTGCGTTTACCGGCGTCGCGCGCGCCGCTTACGAGCAAGCGCTCGAGTACGCAAAGCAGCGCATTCAGGGCGGGCAGGCAATCTGCGAACATCAGCTGGTCCAGAAGCATCTGTTCGAGATGTTCACCAAGGTCGAGGCATGCCGCACCCTTTCGCGCGCCGTGATGATCTACAACCAGACCTCGACGACTCCCTCTCTGGAGCATGCGATTGCGGCCAAGACGTTTTGCACCGAGACGGCCTTCCAGGTTACGAGCGACGCCCTCCAGGTATTCGGCGGCAATGGCCTCAGCAAGGAGTATGGAATCGAAAAACTTTTCCGCGACGCACGCGCCTCGTTAATCGAGGACGGCACCACCGACGTGCTGAGCCTGGCGGGTGCGCGCCACATTCTGAGTCACAACGGCGTGACCGCTCACGCGGCAGCGTAGGAACCCGAAGCAACCGCGGAGGAATCGATCATGGCGCGCCTTCAAGGACCGATCGAGCAGCTGATCAGGTATCGCGTCGCGCAGCATTCAGCCGAGGTCTGGCTCAAATTCAAGGACCAACGCTTCACCTGGGAACAGGTGCTCGACAACATCCAACGCGCCGCCAACGGCCTGCTCGACTTGGGTATCAAACCCGGAGAGCGCGTCGCGATCATGATGGGCAACCGGCCGGAGTTTATCTGGCTGCACTTCGCGATCGGATTCATCGGCGCCGTCAGCGTTCCCGTGAACACTTCCCAACGCGGCGCTACGCTGCATCACATTCTCGCGGATTCAGATTCAACTGCAGTCATTTTCGAAGAACCGCTCAGGGAAGCGATGATGGCGGTCAAGGCTACCGTGCCGAACCTTAGGCGCACGGTGGTCGCGGACGGCAAGGCAGGAGGTGGAGTCGATTGGACGCTCGAGCGACTGTTCGACCATTCCGCTCGCGAGCCGCAAGTAGAGGTCGGCCAACACGCGGGCGGCGGCGGCATGATGTACACGTCCGGGACAACCGGACCGCCGAAGGGCGTCGTCGCCAGTGGATCCGACGGCTACTCTCTCGCCACCGTCCTTGCCGCCACGGGAGTCAAGCCGGGCGAGACAATGTACACGGCGCTGCCGCTGTTCCACGGCAACGCGCTGATGATCTCGGGCTTCGGCTCGATGACGCTTGACGCGAAGTTCGCTCTCGGCGAGCGCTTCAGCGCTTCAAGGTTCTGGGACGACTGCCGCAAATTCGACGCGGTTGAATTCAATACGCTGGGAGGGATGCTCTCGATCCTGCTCAAACAAGCGGCGCGGCCCGATGATCGAGAGCATGACGTGCGAGTGGTGCTCTCGGCCGCATGCCCTCCAAACGCCTGGAAGGAATTCGAGCGGCGCTTCGGCGTAAAGATCGTCGAGTTCTACGGAATGGTGGACTCACCGGGGCTCCTGCTCAACGACGTCGGTCGGGTCGGGTCGATGGGCAAGCCGGTGGGCGGGGTGGATTTCAAGGTCGTAGATGATGACGACAATCCGCTCCCCGCCGGCAAGGTGGGCGAATTGGTCTTTCGCCATCCCAAGGGCCAGCTCAGCCAATATCACAAGCTGCCTGAAGCTACCGCCGAGGCATATCGGGGCGGATGGTTTCATTCGGGCGATCTCGCGAAGACCGACGACGACGGGTTCTTCTATTTCAGCGGCCGCAAAAAAGCGTCGATTCGAAGGCGTGGCGAGAACATTTCCGCCTGGGAAATCGAAACCGTCGTCAACGAACATCCCGCGGTGCTCGAATCAGCCGCTTACGCGGTGCCGTCCGAGCTCGGCGAGGACGAAGTTAAAGTCGCAGTCGTCGTGAGAGACGGTGCGCGCTTCAATCCCGAAGAACTGATCGAGTTCTGTCGCGGACGAATGGCCTACTACGCGGTCCCTCGATACGTCGAGATGGTCGAAGAGCTTCCCAAGACCGGCACCCAACGAATTCAGTACGCCGTACTCAAGCAGCGCGGCATCGGCAACGCGTGGGATCGTGAAAAAGCGGGAATCAACGTCGCCCGCGTCTGACAGGGAGAATGGTATGTCCAACAGAGAACGTGTGACAGTCGCCGGCGTCGGGATGACGCGTTTCGGCAAGTATTCCGAGCGCGGCGTTCGCTCGCTGGCAGAAGAAGCCGTTGGCGACGCGCTCAAGGACGCGGGCATCGTACCCAAGGACGTCGAGGCGGTTTTCTTTTCCAATGCAATTTCCGGATTGATCACAGGCCAGGAAATGATTCGGGGACAGGTCGCGCTCCGAAACACCGGAGTCCTTGGCGTTCCCCTGTTCAATGTGGAGAACGCATGCGCCTCCGCGTCGTCAGCGTTCCACCTAGCATGGATGGCGATTCAATCGGGACTGTACGACGTCACGCTCGCGGTCGGCGCGGAGAAGATGACGCATCCCGACAAGGCCCTCACGTTCAGGGCTATCGGCACCGCCGTTGATCTGGAGCAACTTCGCGAACTCAAGGCTCGAATGGAATCAGGCGACAAGAAACCTGAAATCGAGGGTGGCGAAAAGAAATCCTTCTTCATGGACATCTATGCGGCCTCCACGCGCGAGTACATGAAAGTGAGCGGGGCGACCGCGGAGACCTTTGCCGATATCGCGGTGAAGAGTCACGCCTTCGGCGCGCTGAACCCCAAGGCCCAGTTCCACGAACGCGTTACCCGCGAGCAGGTCCTTGCCGCGCGCGAGGTCTCTGCGCCTTTGACCGTGTTGATGTGTTCGCCGATCGGAGACGGCGCCGCAGCAGCAGTGCTGATGTCGGAGAAATATGCGCGCGGATTGGGTATCGCATCGCCGGTCGAGGTGCGCGCTTCCGTAATCTTTTCGGGACGCGACCGCGCAGCTGACGAAGCCACCGCGCTCGAGCGCGTGGCCAAGCGCGCGTACGAAATCGCCGGCGTCGGGCCCTCGGACATTGACGTGCTCGAAGTTCACGACGCCGCCGCGCCCGCCGAACTGATCGCATGCGAGGAACTCGGGATCTGTGCCAAAGGCGAAGGCCCGGAGTTTCTCGCGAGAGGGGCCATGGATCTCGGCGGAGCCCACGTTGTCAATCCGAGCGGCGGACTCCTCTCGAAAGGCCATCCGATTGGCGCCACCGGAATCGCGCAGATCGTTGAAGTCGTCGATCAGCTGCGCGGGCGATGCGGCGCGCGGCAGGTGGAAGGCGCGCGGGTAGGGCTCACCGAAAATGGCGGTGGCTTCCTTGGACGCGATGCCGCGGCGATGTCGGTTCACATTTTCTCAACCTGAATCCTTCGGAGTAAAGATGATGACCGAGCAAACCATCGATTCATTCAATTCAGTCAGGACTTGGCGGCGCGATCTGAGCGATCAATGGGGCGGCGACCCGATCGCTGAAGAGCCGGAGAAATTGCAAGCGCTTCGGCGTTTTTGTGAATTCGTCGGCGAAGACCCCGACGCGATCGTCGCGCGATGCTTTCGGGTCAGGAAGTCAGACGGCGAGCAAGTAATCAGCATAAAATGGCGTGCCCACTACGCCGAGAAGATTCGGGAGTTTCGCGAACAGAACCAGGACCAGGAGTCACAACGCCTTGCCGCCGACGTGCTGAGCTTTCTGATCCACAACGGCGTACTGGTCCAGGTCTAGGAGCTTCGGAAAGACCCGTCGGTGCAGCAGTATCAAGTTAGGTTTACTGCGCAGACCTAGTGCCCCGTTCGACACTCCGAAAGGCTATTTGGCCTCACTTGCCGCGTATTGTTCCGCGCGCCGCAAAGCGTCCTGCTTCCGGATGGCGCGCGCGCCCAGGAAGGGCACGTCACGACCGCGCAACATCAGGTTCCAATACAGCCATGGCAACCCGTAGCGCTTCAAAAGCCAAGTGTCATAGCGCTCCGATGCAGTGTTGATGAAGGGGATAGTCGGCGTCGGCTTGCCGGTATAGTCGAACTCGCACAGCAGCAGCTTTCCATACGCGGTCGTGATCGGACACGCGACGTAGCCGTTGTAGTTCGCGGTTGGCAAAGCACCGCGCATCACCGCGAGCAGGTTGCTGACGACGACCGGAGCCTGCTTGAGGGCTGCCGCGCCAGTTTTTGCGTTGGGCGAACTGGCCACGTCTCCCAAAGCAAATATATTCGGATAACGCTTGTGCTGAAGCGTATATTGATCGACCTCGACCCAACCGAGCCCGGGCTCTTGTTGCGCAGGTAGCGTACTGTTGCGGATGAATTCGGGAGCTACCTGCGGCGGCGTCACGTGCATGATGTCGTATCCAATCGTGACTCGCGCCTTGGCGGGATCGTTTTTCTGGACGAAGATGGCTTCCTTCTTGTCCGGCCGAATTTCCACCAGGTCGTGACTGAACCGCGCGTCGATCTCATAGCGCCGGACCACGGTGTCGAGGACCGCGGCGTACTCCTTGATTCCATAAATCGTTGGAGTGGCCGATCCATAGATGACGTTGGCGGAGATTTTGTTCCTGCGGAAATGATCCGCCGCGAGGTACATGATTTTCTGCGGCGCACCGGGGCATTTTATGGGCGTCCCCGGCATATGGAACAACACCGTGCCGCCCTTGAAGTTGCGAATCAGGTCCCAGGTCTGGGGCGCGTTCTCGTAAGTATAATTAGTCGATACCGAACCGTCGCCGACCGCCTCGCGAAGGCCTGCGATCGCTTCCCAATTGAGTTCGAGACCCGGCGCGACGATCAGGAAATCGTACGCGACGCGCGCACCGGAGCGAGTCGCGACACATTTGGACTCGGGAGAGATTTCGCTCGCCCAGTCCTTGATCCATGTGACTCCCGCCGCGATGTAATCGCTCTCCGAGCGCGCGGTCGCCTCTCTATGGACCGCGCCGGCGCCGACCAGCGTCCATAGCGGCTGGTAGAAGTGCTTCTCCGACGGCTCGATGATTGCCACATCGGACTCACCTGCGCGTCGGAGCCGCGCCGCGACAGTGAGTCCGGCAGTGCCACCACCAATGATAAGGATTTTATGACGGCTGTTTTGGGCCATGCTGGACACTTTCCACACCGCTGCTTCGCACGATCTCCGACTTCCGGCGTGCGCGGCAGCTATTCAATGGGCGTTCATGCGGCGACCGGATGTGGTGAGCCATCTGCGCTCGCCGCATGCGCTGTCGCACGCTTCGGTTTCTTCACGGGCGGCGCCTGCTTCTGTACAGGCACTTTTTGCGCGATGGCTGCCTGCTTGAGTTCCTCGAACACCTGTTCCACCAGTGACTTCATACGATCTGGATCCGGCATCAGATTGGGCTCAGCCATCATCGTGAAATAGAGATTCTGGTTGTAGCTTACGATCGGCACGCCGAATCCGAGATTGCCGCCCAGCGGAAGCAGGCCAACATAATCGACCATCCGATGGCCCGCGAGATAGAGCGGCACCTGGGAGCCGGGAACATTGGTGGCAACAAAATTTATTCCCATCGGCTGCGCCAGGGGTCTGGTCAGTGACGGGAGAATTCGCTGGAACGACACGGCGGTATCCATGGCCGCGGTTGCGATTCGCGCGAGCGTCGCGACGATTGCCGGCGAGGCGCTTTCGCCATAGCTCATCAATCTCTCCAGCGCCTGCGGCTCTCCGGCCTCCTTGATTCTTTGAGTCTCCGCAGTGACAAGTTTCAGCCTCGCCACCGGATCCATCGGTTCAGTGGGCAATTCGGGGAACATCATCGAAACCCGATTCCCCAGCGACCCGTTTTCGTCTTCAGCTCTCACACTAACCGGGCATCCAATTCGAAACGGAGCGCCGGGTTGGACGCCATGATAACGGAGGTAGCGGGCGGCTCCTTCGCTGAGCATCGTCAGCACGACGTCGTTGATCGTGCCGCCGAAAGCCGTGCGAATCTCTCGGATATCCGCAAACGACGTGCGGAGCCAGGCCAGCGTCCGTTTCTGGCTTACGAAACTGGCATTCCACGGCGTCGCCGCGATCGGCCGCGCCATCTGTTGAGCCAACCTAGCGACGGTGCCCGCGTCCGTTCCGAGACTCTTGACCAACGAGCGAAAGTTCGGCGCCTCCCGAGTCAGCCGGCGGATCGAGTCGACCTGCTCCCGCGCGCGGTCAAGCGTGACCTCGATTATCTGTCGCAGCGGACCTGGCAGAGGCTTTGGAGACCATCGCTCGACATTCGATTCCGGCGCCGGCGACCCCGGCCGGAAATCCATCACCACGTTCAACAGCTCCATTCCCGACACCCCATCGACGAGGCAATGGTGAATCGACCACATCAGGACGGAGCGATTGCCTTTGAAGCCGTTGAAAAGGTGCACCTCCCACAGCGGCCGCTTGCGATCCAGCGGTTTTTGGAAGATCGCCAACGCCGTCTCCATCAGCTGCGCTTCGGAAGTATCCGCAGGCAATTGGTGAAACTTGACGTGATTCTCGATCTTGAAATCGGGGTCATCCTCGAGCGTCGCGTGATCAAGATTGAAAGGCACTGTGACCAGGCGCTGACGGTAACGCGGAACCAGATGCAGTTTGCTCTCGAAATGCCGCATCAATTCGGGATACGTGATCTCGTCTTCGAAGAACGAGAACGAGCCGATATGCAGTGGCCCATTGCGGGACTCGCCGTAAATGAATGTGGCGTCCTGGCCGGTGAGCCGATGGTTCAGATTTTCTATTGCAATAGACTTTTCCGCCATTGTCCTCTCGCCTCTCAATCCGGTTGCCAGGTTATTTCGCCACTCGTCGCGCTCTCGGCAAGCTAGCTGAGTTTTTCCAGACAGCCGCGACCGCATTCGCGAGGCCATTGCGTGCATCGAATGATTCGAAGCCCGGGCATCCCCAGCGCAGCGGTCGCCGCGGCCATTTCAACGTCTACCTGAACCGCCGCGTACTCATTCTCTTCGGGGCAAATCACCTGCTGTGGTTCACGAAACCGGGCGTAAACGTCGGTCGCCACAGGGTTGAATGGGCACAGTGCCGCGATTACACGGACAGAGTTCGTTAAGGGAGTCTTCATGGAATCGGTCCCTCATTCGAGGCGCCTCGATGCTGCTGGGGCGCCTTCGCTCATTCGGTTTTGTTCAACGATCAGACAGCAAAGAGCGCGCCACCGGCTTGATGCGAATCTTGCGCCGGATGACGGGTAGCGACTAAACGGATTGTTGCCAAACGATACAGGTGGCTCTGTCGGACGCATCCGGCAACTGTGCGTGGAGAGACGGATCCTCGCCTTATCATCGACTGTAACCGCATGCGGGCGATAAGGCCGATGGTACGCCGGCGAGACATTAAGCGGCATGAGAAATGCGTTCTTTCGTAGCGAATAAGCCCGAGACGTAGGAGCTGCATATGAAGTTCGGCATGCTGCATTTTTTTGAACATCCTGCCGGGGGCAAGAGCGAGCGCAAGATAATCAGAGAGCAGCTCGACTGCATGCGCGCGGCCGAGGACATGGGCTTTGACTCCATCTGGGCGCCCGAACACCACTCCACCGAATATGGCTTCAGCGCCTCACCTATGGTCACGTTGGCCGCAGTCGCATCGGTTACGAAACGGATCCGACTCGGTAGCGGAGTTTTGGTGCTGCCGTTTAACGACCCGATCCGTGTGGCCGAGGAAGCAGCGATGGTCGACCTGATGAGCGACGGCAGGCTCGACCTCGGGGTTGGGAGAGGCTTCCAGCCGATCGAGTACCAGGGTTTCACAGTGAATCAATCCAAGTCGCGCGAGATTTTTGACGAGGCTCTCGACGTAATCGTGCGCGCATGGACAGAAGAACCGATGAGCTTCAAAGGCGGTCACTTTGATATTCCGGAGCAGTCGGTGCGTCCCAAGCCCTTGCAGAAACCTCACCCGCCCATATGGATCGCCGCAATCAGTGATCCTTCCTTCGAATTGGCTGGTAGGCGCGGGTTCAACTTGCTCTGTTCACTGGTCTACGGCTTTAGGTCCGAGCGCCTCCACCAGCTTCTTGCGGACTATCGTAATGCTCTACTCGACCAGGGACATAACCCTGATGAACGCGAGATCGGTGCCTTGTGCATGGTCTATTGTTCCGAGTCGACAGAACAGGCTCGGCAGGATTTCGGTGCTCCCGTCCTAGGGTACTATCGAAATGTTGCGAACCTCATAGCTCCGCTCCGCCAGCCGCCTCCGGAGGGATACGAGACCTACCCGAGCATTCGCAAGGCGATGCAAAGTGTGCAGTGGGACGAGCTTCTCAGCAGTGGCACCTTGATATGCGGAAACCCTGCCTCGTGCATCCGGCAGATTGAAGAGCTGCAGACGAAGTACGGTTTCACCCAGATACTGTGCTGGACCAGGCTATCCGGTCTCGAGAACCGAAAGGTTCTGAGAAGCATGGAGCTTATGCAAACGCACGTGATTCCGCACTTCAAACGTCCATCTCACGAGAGAGGCACACTGCGCGCTGGTTTGCGCACCCCATAGTGATCCAGGGCATGCATGCTCGGCGTCGGCTGATTTTCTGACACCGATCCTGGCAGAAAGCCCCATTTATCCTTTGACCTGCTGAACCTGCAGAAATGATTGCAGCACGTACCGTAATCGTTCGAGCGACAGTGGCTTCGAAATGTAATAGTGGAATCGGGAAACACTGGCGGCATCGCCCGTAGCGTCGACTTCGTTGGCGCGATCCTTCCGGAGGGCACGGCATCTTCGCAGTCGGGAGTCATGGCGCCCACCAAAAGCTACAGGTTCACGTTCAAGGCGCCCGGCAGTTACGCGTACATCTGCCGGTTCCATGTAATCAACGGGATGATCGGCAAAATCGTCGTGGTCCCCGACGAGCCAGCCTCTGGGACCACGGCCGGCCCTCGCTAGACGCCGTTTGGGCAGTGGTTGAAAATTTCGATCACGGTTCGAAGGAACTCCGCTGCCGGGGCGCCATCAACTACTCGATGGTCAAACGTCAGGCTCAGCCAAATCATCGCGCGCTTTGCGATCGCGTCGTTGAAGACGGCGGGCTTCTCGACGATTCGGCCGACGCCGAGGATTCCGGTCTCGCCGGGATTCAGAATCGGCGTGAAGGCGTCGATACCGAACATGCCGAGGTTGGTGATCGTAAACGTCCCTCCGCTTACGTCTTCGAGCTTGAGATGCCCGGCGCGCGCCTTTTCGCCGAGTGCTCGGCTTTC
The DNA here is from genome assembly GCF_049584895.1 of Binatus sp. (SeqCode). Classification (GTDB taxonomy): domain Bacteria; phylum Desulfobacterota; class Binatia; order Binatales; family Binataceae; genus Binatus. The sequence goes on along the minus strand of NZ_JBAUYR010000009.1, from coordinate 51,027 downwards.
GACCGCGATCTCCTGAAGTGACTTGCTCTCGGCACGCTGCACGACCGGAACGATCAGACCCTCATCGAGTGCGACGGCGATTCCGATATTCGCGCTTGCATTGAGGACGATCTCCGCGCCGTCGAGGCGCGCATTCATTCGCGGGTGGCGCATCAAAGCGCGCGCGACCGAATGAATCATCATATCGGTGTATGAAAAATCGAACTCGCGGGTCAGGCGAGTGCGAAATTCGGTCGCCGGCGTCACGTCGGCTTCGGCGGCGATGGTGATCTGCGCGCTAGCGTGCAGGCTCTGATGCATCCGCTCGGCGATCACCTTGCGTGCGCCACGAAGGGCGATGCGATCGGCGGACGACGCCGCTGCCGATATTGGTGGCTGCACCTTCGTCGAGGATTTGGATGCGCGCTCGACGTCTTCGCGGGTGATCCGTCCACCGGGACCGGTGCCTTCGATTTTATCGAGATTCACTCCAAGTTCAGACGCGAGCTTGCGGGCAACCGGGCTTGCGCTGCGCCGCCCGTTCGCATTGGCGGCGGCGGTCCGATCGGAGATCGGCGGCGATGTCGTGGGTGAACCTTGATTGGCCGGTTGCGATGCGGATTTACCGTAGCGCGCCGCGATCGCCGCGACATCCTCTCCCGCTTCGGCAATCACGGCCACCGCCGCTCCGCACTCAACAGTGGCGCCTTCGTCGAATAGCGTGGTCGCGAGAGTACCCGACGCGGGCGCTTCGACCTCGTAGAGAACTTTCTCGGTCTCGACTTCGTAGAGCGGCTCGCCCGCGTTGACAAGCTCGCCAGCGGCCTTGAAGAAACGCTGGATGGTTCCTTCATGCATCGTCAGCCCGAACTTGGGCATCATAACTTCAACTGCCACAGTCAGTTCCGCAATTGCCGGCCGGTCTATCGTCCGACCACGTCGCGAATCGCGGCTTCGATGCGAGCCTCGTCCGCGATGGCCGCCTTTTCCAGCGGCGGACTGAACGGAATCGGCACGTCGAGCGAGGTGACGCGGCGGATCGGTGCGTCGAGAAAGTCGAAGCCCTTGTCGGCGACGATCGCCGCGATATCGGCGGCGGCGCCCCCGCGCAGATGGCCTTCGTCTGCGATCACGATGCGATTGGTTTTCTCGACTGAAGCAAGGATCGCATCTTCGTCGAGTGGAATCAGCGTGCGCGGATCGATCACTTCGACTGAGATTTTTTCCTGCTCGAGCCTGGCCGCAACGCTCATCGCTTTCGGCACCATCGCGCCGATCGCGACCAGCGTAACGTTCTCGCCTTGCCGCTTGACCGCGGCCTTGCCGAGCGGCACCAAATGATCGCCGGCGGGGATATCCTCCTTGAGGCGGCCGAGCGCGCCGTGTTCGAAAACGATCACCGGATTGTTGTCGCGGATCGCACTCTTTAGCAGGCCTTTCATGTCCGACGGCCCCGAAGGGACGACCAGCTTGAGTCCCGGGACGCTCAGAAATTGCGCGTACACTGTCTCGGAATGTTGCGCGGCCGCGCCACCCATCGCACCGAACACGGCGCGAAACGTTATCGGCATGGTGGCCTGTCCGCCCGACATGTAACGGAGCTTGGCGGCCTGGTTGCAGACCTGGTCGAAGGCGCAATAGAAGAAGCTGGCGAATTCGACTTCGCAAATCGGCCGCGTCCCCGCCATCGCGGCCCCGACCGCCGCGCCGACGAAGCCGGCCTCCGAGATCGGGGTGTTGCGAACGCGCTGGGCGCCGAACTTTTCGATGAGCCCCTTGGTCGCGCCGAACGCCCCGAGCACGACATCCTCGCCCATCAGAAAGGTCAGCGGGTCGCGTTCCATTTCTTCGGCGATGGCCTGGTTTATAGCCTGGATAAAATTGGTTTGCGGCATGATATTTCCTCGGCGGCGGGCGCTCAGGCGTAAACGTCGTCGGTGACTTCCGACGCCGCGGGCAGTTCGCTCGCGCGCGCGAATTCGATCGCATCGGCGAGTTCCTTTTCGGTGTCCGTGACGATCTTCTTCAGTTCGGCCGAGCTTATCTTGCCGCTCTCCGCACACCATTTCTCGAATCGAATCAGCGGGCACTTGCGCTTCCATTCCTCGACTTCGGATTTCTCGCGATACGCGCGGTCGCCGAGAAAGGCTTGCTCGCCGACGACGTGCCCCTCCCATCGATAGGTCTTGCATTCGAGCAGGGTGGGACCTTCACCGGCGCGGGCGCGGGCGACCGCCTCGCTGGTGTAGCGAAAGACTTCGAGCACGTCGTTGCCGTCGACGATGTAGCCCGGGATGTCGTAGGCCTTCGCGCGCACTGCGATGTCTTTGACCGAGGTCACCGCCGCCATCGGAGTGAATTCGCCGAAGCCGTTGTTCTCGCAGACGAAGACGACCGGCAACTTCCAGACTGCGGCGAGGTTGAGCGACTCGTGGAAGGTGCCCTCGTTGGAAGCGCCGTCGCCGAAGAACGCCACCGTGACATCGTCTTTGCCAGCGATCACGGCGCCCAGCGCGGACCCGGTGGCGATCGGCAGTCCAGCGCCGACGATCCCGTTGGCGCCGAGGATGCCGAGTGAGTAGTCGACGATATGCATCGAGCCGCCTTTGCCCTTGCAGTAGCCGGTGCGCTTGCCGAATATCTCCGCCATCATCCGATCGAGCCGTCCGCCCTTGGCGATCAGATGTCCGTGTCCGCGATGCGTCGACGTAATGCGATCGGTCTTTCGCAGCGCGGCGCAGACGCCAGTGGCAGAAGCTTCTTCGCCGATCGAAACGTGGACGAAGCCGGGAATCTCGTTGGCCATCGCCAAGTCACGCGCCTTGGACTCGAAATGCCGGATCTTTTGCATCGTGCGGTACATCTCGAGCAGCTTGTCCTTACTAATATCCATGAGCGGTTACCTCCAAAAGGATTCGGGCAAAGGCGGCATTGTCCCCGCGAAAACTATCCTCAACAGCAGAAACCGTCAAATGAGCGCGCTTGTTCAATATTCGTGCGAGTGCCACAAGTAGGGAAATCCCGCCTCAGGAGGATTCGCAGTATGGCCAGGCACGGACGTCTCAACCTCGGCAACGCAGGATACTCGATGCTTATGCCGCCGCTCCGCATGGCATCAACGTGAACGTGCTATGTCCGGGATGGACCAACACCAGGCTGGTGGATTGGAACGTGCTGGGCGCGATGATGGGAGTGAGCGCGATTTAGCGCACCGGACTATTCGAGATGATCGATCACCTTGCCGAATCCTAGCGTCATCTCGCTAAGCATGTAGCTCGCCTGGATCACCCGCTTGACCGGCAAACGGTTCCACGGATCGAGCCGCGAGCTTTCCGCGAAAGCAATCGAGCCGACTCCGATCCATGCCTCGATTACTCTGACCTCGGCGAGCGTCTCGATGAGCTCGGCACAGGAGGGACGCCCTTTCTCTTCGGGCGAAGGTATCAGGCGCATGCTGACGGGGGGCGGCGCGGCGGAGTGCCCATTGGCGGCCGGCCGCTCCGGACGAACGATCGCGCTGGCGAGGCGGATACCTGCGGGACGTTCGAGGCTTCTCTAGTTCAATCGCTTTGTCTCACCCATTCGCGGACTTTTGCAAATGGTCTAATTCGGGCCTGTATCGAAAGCACCCATACGGTGCGTCTTTTCGCGCCATACCCAAGCCGCGTTCTCGTTAACCCATTGGGTTGGCGATAGTCATCTCGTGCGTTTGCGCGATGTCCAGGGCGCGCACCCGTGGCACGTTCGATGCACGATCAACGAAAGCTGAGCACCGATTGGGTGGCGACTTTCCAAGCCTGCAGAGCGAGGAGAAACGGGCCGATGGATACTTACCGTGAACTCTGTCTGGGGATCGTTCGGAGTCAAAATCATCGAAGTCTATGGAATGGTCGATTCGCCCGGGTTCCTGATGAACGACGTTGACCGCGTCGGCTCGATGGGCAAGCCGGTCGGCGAGGTAGAGTTCCGCGTGGTCGACGATAACGACAATCCGCTGCCCGCGGACAAGATCGGCGAACTCGTCTTCCGCCATCCCAAGGGGCAGCTTAGTCACTATCACAAGCTTCCCGATGCGACCGCGGAGGCATACCGCAATGGATGGTTTCATTCTGGCGATCTCGCCAGGACCGACGAGGATGGTTTCTACTATTTTTGCGGACGCAAGAAGGCGTCGATCCGCCGACGCGGTGAGAATATTTCCGCATGGGAGATCGAGACCGTCGTCAATCAGCATCCTGCCGTGTTGGAATCGGCGGCCTATGCAGTGCCGTCGGAACTCGGAGAGGATGAGGTCAAGATCGCGGTTGTGTTAGCGCCCAACGAGAGAATTCGCTACGAAGAACTTATCGAGTTTTGCCGCGACCGGATGGCCTACTACGCGGTGCCGCGTTTCATCGAATTTGTCGACGAGCTTCCAAAAACCGGCACTCAGCGCATCCAGTATGCGGCCCTGAAAGCGCGAGGTGTGGCCGGCGCGTGGGATCGCGAGCGGGCAGGCATCAAGGTCCAACGAACGCGCGCGTCAGCGTGAACTGGTCGCCGTCGAAGCGGCGCAAAGTGGTACGACATTCGCGACGCGAGGAGGAACAATGGAATTCCAGGAATTAATCGGCACGCGGCGTTCGATTCGATTCTTCGATCCCAAGCGACCGGTCGAACAGGAAAAGATTCAGAAAATTCTGGAGGCTTGCCTGATCGCTTCATGTGCGGTCAATGCGCATTGGCTGCGCGCAATCGTCGTCAAGCGTGACGACATCCCGAAGGCCGAACTCGAGAAACTGAAAAACCCGGTGCAGGCTGTCGTCATAGAACTCGCGCCGGTGCATATCTACTTCTATGCTGACCTCGGCGTGGTGAATCGGGTCAAGGGTTCCCGCCTGCGGCAGTTGGTCGATGCAAACATCGTCGCTTCGACTCATGGTTGGAGTACCAAGTTCGTCGATGAGGTCGTCTATCCGATGATACTCAAGCCGATGACGGAATCGCCGCAGTATCCGGCCATGGCGGCTTTCGATTGCGGCATCGCGGCGTGTCAGGGACTGCTGATGGCGTTCGAGCAAGGACTTGGTGCGTGTCTAACTGCGTTCACTGCTCCTATCATTGGCGCGATCACCAAGCCGCCCGCAGACTGGTTCCCGCTCTACCAGCTGAATGTCGGTTACTCGTTGGAGTCTCGCGAAGCTGGCGGGCAGCGGCCGCGGCCTCCGTTCGAGGAACAGTATTTCCTGGGCAAGTACGGGAACCCGTTCCCGCGCGATCCCAAAGTCGTCGAGGAACTGAAGAAATCCAAGATGCTGCAAGCGCCGGCGCCGCAACCGGGCCGTAAGGAGGAACTCCGTCGTCTCGCAAGGCAGCTGAATCTGCCGGAGTGATCGCTCAGGCAGCTCTCTGCAGGACGTGCGCGACGCAGACCGCGCCGATTCCGACCATATGCGCGAGACCGATCCGCGCATTCGGCTGCTGGCGAATGCCCGCTTCTCCACGCAACTGGCGCGTAATTTCGACCACCTGGCCCGCTCCTGTAGGTCCGATCGGATGGCCCATCGCGAGTAATCCCCCGGACGCGCTAATCGCGCATTTGCCGCCGATGTCGGCGTCGCCACTCGCGATCATCCGCGCTCCCTCACCTTCGCCACACAAACCCATGGCTTCGACGTACAGCAGTTCTTCGATTGTGAACGCGTCGTGCAGTTCGACTACGTCGAGGTCCCGGGCCGAAATTTGTGCCTGCTCGTACGCTTGCGTAACAGTTTCGCGAGTGAGTTCGGCGTCGAAATTTCTTTCGCCGCGATAAATCCTTTCGCTCCGCGAGATTGACGCAATTACACGCACCGCGCGGGAACGATCGATGCGAAGCTTCTCGATAGCGTCGTCGGACGCAACGATCACTGCGGCGGCTCCTTCGCCCACAGGGCAGCATTGCAGCCGCGTAAGCGATCCGGAAATTCGCGGACCGGCGAGCACCTCTTCCAAAGTGACCGCCTTCTGTCGCTGCGCATACGGGTTGTTTGCACCGTTGCGATTATTCTTTACCGCCACTGCCGCAATCTGCTCGGCGGTGGCACTGTAACGATTCATGTACTCGTTGGCGAGGAGGGCGAAATGCGTAAACGGAACGACACGGCGCCCGACCAGGTCGTGAATATTGGTCTTTGCCGAAGCCAACGCCATCGGTGCCGGCTTGTCCACTCCGATCGCGATTGAGACATCGGCGATGCCGCCGGCGACATCGAGACAAGCTTGGCGAACGGCGGTCGAGCCTGAAGCGGATGCGTTCTCCACTTGCGCCATCGGTATGCCGGTGGCCCCGAGATATCGCAGCATCGGGCGACTCGCAGCCATTCCGAGCATCGCAGTGCCAGTGTATGCGGATTCAACCGAGCGCCATTCGATATTCGCGTCCTTAAGCGCCTCGCGCACCGCGGTCAGTCCGAGCGTGACATAGCGAGTCTCGCTCATACGCTGATACCGATGCAGCCCGATTCCCACAGCGTACACGGGACGCATTTCGCGCAGCGTCTTCTTCATTGCAGAGTCTCCGGCTTTGCGAAACGGAGTTCGTTTGCGGGCGCGCCGCCCTCGTTATCGACGGTGACGACAACCGCGCGCATCCGATCTCCAATCTCCAAACCGTCGTCGGTCTTGTGAGTGAGAACCGCTCGAATCGCAGGTCCATCATCAAGAACGATCACTCCGACCGTGAATGGAGTTTCTATTCCGCGGGCCTGATGCAGATTGACTGTCGCGAAAGAACTCAGCACGCCTTCACCTTTGAGCGATTTCGCTTCGAGTTTCTCCGGCGGTGCGCCGCAAAACTCACAACCATAGCTCTGCTTCGGAAAAAATACGTAGCCGCACGCGCGACAGTATCCTCCGTTGAGTGTCGGATTGGGCGAAGCGGAGAAGAGATTCGTTGGCGCCGTCACTTGACCGGTCAATGCGCGGCCTGCGCGCCTGCCTGCGGAACGCTCGCCGGCTTGCCTTTCGGCCAAGTCGTTTCGATCTCTTGGGCGTAAACGTCGTAGATCACATTCACCAATTCGGCGTGCTTGATCAGGACTCTCATGTCGCCGTTGATCTTGATGCTGCCCTTGAGTCCGGCGTCGATCAGGTCGATCAGTCCGGCGGCGACTCCCTCGAATACTGTCGCAGGTAACTCGAAAATGAAATCGAAATCCTTGCGCGGCGGCGGGACCTCCACCTGCCGGTATTCGATGCATTTGCCGTCAGACAACACCACTACGAAATTGCGTACGTCGCCGGCCATAAGATATGGCGAGTGCGCATCACCGACAATCTTCGCGAGCACGTTGATAGTGCCGCGCGGCGCATTGCGATCGACTTCGGGATTTTCATTGAGGAGCTTCTTAAGAGCGTCGTACCATTCCGTGGTGTAAATCGCAGGCATGATCGATCCTCCGCTAGTAGAGCCGTCCTTCCTGCTGCCAGATCTTCGGCAGATTGTGGTCGTGCGCGATCACCTTGTACGCGTTGTAGCCGCCGGCCGCGCTGACGCCGCCGCCGCTCGCCGACGAGCCGCACATGTAGAGTCCCTCGATCTCGGTGCGGTAGATGTGCTCGCGCGGCAGCCCGGCATTCATCCTGCCCAGCCGGCCTTGCGAAAAATCGCCCTCGGGCATCGCCATCCGCCGCTCCATGTCGAGCGTGACATACAGCTTGTCGGCGACCACGTTCTCGCGTGTCATGTTGGGGGCGTATGCGCGCCAGAGTTCGAGGAATTTCCCGTTATAGTCGCGCCGGACATTATCCCATTCCTCCGGGCTCAGGCACGATGCACGCGGAAAAAAGAACCATCCGTTCATCGTGTGCATTCCCGGCGGCGCCTGGCTCGGATCCCACAGCGAATTTACCCAGGTTCCTGCGCCCGGACGTTCCGGAATCTGCCCGCCGTAGGCCTCCAGGATGTAGTCGGATACCTGGTGAGCATCCTCGAATCCGACGATCGTGTAAAAGCACTTGTTGATGTCGGCGTTGTGCCGCGCGGACTTGTAATCGGGCGGATTGCGCAATGCGAACGACGGCGTCCCGAGCACGTGCTCCGGACCGAAGTGCCAGCTCGCCATGCGCTCTTTGCGGAAGTCGCTCAGCTTGTCCCATCCAATCAGATCGATGAAAGTGGTTTTCGGATCCGCATTGGAGGCGACCAGTTTTCGCGCCTCAATAGTGCGGCCGTCCTTGAGCCTGACCCCGGTGGCCCGTCCGCCCGAGTTCAGAATCTCTACGACCGGGCTGTTGTAGCGGAGGTCCGCGCCTGCCGCGAGTGCCGCACTCGCCATCGCATGCGCGAAGGTATGGGTGCCGCCAATCGACATGTAATGATTGGCGCACAGCCAGATCACCGCCATCACGAATCCCATGCCGTCGCCGGTGTGCAGGTTGGCGCCCCATTCGATGCACTGGCGATACAAGGTTGCCCGCAGCTCGCTCGACTCGAAAAGCTCATCGATGAGCACTTTGGGGCACTTGTTCATCTCTTGAGGCTTGAACCCGATGTCAATCCAAAGCTGCAGCAGCCGGCCCATGATGGCTTCGGTGCGGCCGCCTTCGGCCGGCGCCTCGGACGCCGGCGGGCTGTAGAGCATCGCCGAGATGTAATTGTTGGCGTCGAGCACTTTGCGCCGGATCGCATTGAAAGTGTCGGCGTCGCGGCGTGAGTAGTAGGCGATACTCGCATGAGTCTTGTCCGCGAATTCGGGGCGGTAGATGATCAGCGGCGGCCTGCCATCGGCAAATGTGATCCCCACCTGCGCATCGGGCTTGATCATCCGTGCGCCGAAGCTGGGCAGGTCGAAGTCGCGATAGAAGGGCATCACCTCGATGAACTCCATGTACTGGGCATGGAGGTTGTGCCAGAAGCCGGGCACGGTGGCCTCGTCGGTATGCGCGCCGCCGCCTTCGTCGTGACGCCGCTCGAACATTCCGACTTTCAGGCCCGCGCGCGCTAGATAGGCGGCGAGGCAAAGCCCGTTGTGGCCGGCCCCGATAATCACCGCGTCGTAAGATGCGTCTGCCATATAAGTCTCCTCTAACGCGCGCCGTCGCGAGCGAGCTTCATCAGCCGGAGGACTCGCAAGGGAAGAAAAGGGTTGCGAAGCCGCGACTTAACTTTGAGTCGTCCCCGAAGATGCTCGATTAGCGGATTGCTGCGGCCCTGGAGCAACTCGGTCAGCGATCGGTACGGTCCCGCAATGCTGGCATCGAGCGGTTCCACACTGCCATCGCACACCGCGATTTGACTGCCGAGAAAATCGACCGTGACGGACGCGCGATAATCAGTCGCCGTCAGTCCCAGGCGTCCGCGCAAACGTCCCGCGCGACGCCGCCGCGATTCTGAATCGACCAGCTGCTGTTCGAGGAACTGCTGCACGATCGATGCGAGCCCGCTGGTCGAGCCGTCGGCGAGCAAAACCGGAATATCTGCGATAGCGGTCATTTCCACCAGCGTTCCACGTGCTGATCGTGCGCGATAATCTCGAGTGCGTTGTAAGCCGGCGCGAAAGTCACGAACCCGTGGGGATGCTGCGTTGCGCCGCACATATACAGATTGCCGATCGGAGTCCGATACTCCGAAAGAATCGGGCCGGGGCGATGGTCCAGCATGTTGCCCAGATCGATCAGCCCTCCGATCCAGTCGGCCTGAACCATGTTCGGCATCCGCCGCGTGATGTCGAGCGGCGAATAGGTCGCCCAGTCGAGAAACGTGCTGTCGCTCAGGTTGGGGGCGGCCTCTTTCCACACGTCGATGCATCGCCGGCCGTATTCGCGGGAGATCTTGTCCCACGCGGCCGGACCGCCAGAGGCGAGATTGTATGGCGCCATCTGACGGAGCAGGCCTGTGTAGAAGCCGTCGGGTGCGTCAGTCGGATCGTAGAGCGAATTGACCGCGGCGTTGGGCCGCGGATCCAGCAGTTTGCCGCCGCGCAAATCGCGCCAATCGTCATTGAACTGCTTCTGATTTTCGTAGCCGAGGTTAACCACCCAGGCCTGGTTGACGTCGGGATCGAACGCGGCCGCGCGATACGCCGGCTTCGCCGTCATCGCCAGATGGACGCTGAAGAACGTCGAATCCATGTGCGGAAAGCTCTTGACCTCGGCCGCTAGCGGAGCGGGCAGGTTCTCGGCCCCGACCATTTGCAAGAAAGTCTGCTCGAGGCTGATCGAACTCGCGACCAGATGTCGCGCGCGCACTTCGCTACCATCTTCGAGGCGGACGCCGACGGCTTTTCCGGTCTCGACCAGGATCTTCTCGACGCCATGATTCAGGAAAACGCGCCCACCGGCTTGTGCTAGCGCTTCCCATAGTGAATGGGCGAGCGCGTGCGAACCGCCAATGCAGATGTGCCAGTTGTCGATCTTGCTGAGCAGCAGCGGGAATGAAACCGCGAGTCCTCGGCGATCGGTCGCGTAGCCGGCGAGCGCCGCGTGAAATGAGAGATGAGCCTTGACGCGATCGTTCTCGAAGTGGTGGTCGAGGAATTCATTGATCGTCTGATGGCGCAAATGGACGCTCAGGTACTTGCTCTTTTCCTCGACGCCCCACGTGACCAGCGCCTTGGTGATGTCCTTGATCGAGGTCGGCGGCGAATACATCAGCGTGCGCAGAATCAGGTCGCGGTAGCCGCGCGCCTCTTCGTAAACGGCGTGGAAGGTGTCGGCGTCCTTGCGCGAAAAACGCGCAATCGAATCGCAGGTCTTATTGAGATCCGTATGCACCACCAGCGCGGAGCCGTCCTTGAATACGCTCGCCATTTGGACCGGCGGCTGGACGTAGCGCAATCCGTGCCGCGTGATGAGTTCAAGATCGTCGTACACCGGGCAGATGCCGACCAGGGTGTGATAGTTCGCGTGAACGTTGTGCAGGAAGCCGGGCCGCGTCAGTTCCTCGGTGCACAGTCCGCCGCCCTCTTCAGTGCGCTTCTCAAACACCCCGACACTCAGACCAGCCTTCGCCAGGTAGGCGGCGAGCGCCATGCCGTTGTGACCCGCACCGATGATAATCGCGTCAAAAGTTGCATCGGGCATCGAAGAATACCTCTGCGGTTCTCCAGCCTTTCATTTGCTAGCGGCTGCCTCGGCTATACCGACCAAACGGTTGATACGCATTTGTTGTGCCTAGCGACGGAAAAAGGCCCTGATGTCACGGGGTTGCGCTTTTCGGACTCTGTCCTGGATTCTGTTGGCAAGTGTATCCGTTCGCACCGTTGGCTGACGCCAACGGCGACATAGCTTTAGTCCGCCGCCCAATGCCGCGAGTCACATTTCGCTCGAAAGCAGTAGTAGCGTTGGCCGGGCCAGCGTTGGCGCGCGAGTTACTCATTACAGCCGGTTAGCTGAGTGTGATTTTCAAACTGTTACCGCTGGCCGGACTTAACCTTTGGCGTCGCAACTGCCAGCGCACGCTTTTGACCGTGCTTGCGGTCATGACGGCCTCGATGGTCTTTTCGGCCGTGATGGTCATCCCGTTTGCGATGACCGCAATTGTCAACAGGCGGACGCGGTTCCCCGTCTCGCAGTCACCAATCGCGCTGCCGTCAGGAGGGGACTGCCTGAGTCGTACTATCAGAGGATCGCGGGACTGCCCGGCGTCATTGAATCCGGCGGTTGAGACTTAACCGGCTTAGGTCAGCTTCCATCGCCGGTCCAACTCGCTCTTTAGCGCAGTTGCGAAGTGGCGCCTTTTTTGAATCTAAGTGCGAGGCGGGAGTCTTCTGCTCCATCTCGCATCTCGGGCTTTGTTGATCAGAGTCAGAACCTCGTTGGTTCTCGGCTCTTCCCATACCAGTACTTTTTTCCCACGATGAACAGTTGCAGATAGATCGTGCCCTTTCATTCGTATTCATCGGCATGATCTATGACGCCACAGTGCAAGATCTCTCAGCGTGTGCAGCAAAGCATGGTCGGCACTTAGGTCGGGTTCAATTCCCAGTACCGTTTGGTAAGGGCCGCACTCGGTGATCGCTGTCCATTTTCCAATAGGACGATATGGGCGGCGCGGACCTTGAACCGACCGGCCATCTGACGCTGATTCAGATCATCATCCAGTCGCGATTTCTTTAGTTCTTTCGGCGCGGGAACTATTCGCGTTCCGCGTCTCGGGCTCCACGTGGGGAGGATGGCTCCGATTTTGGCTCGGGTCGTGTAGGCGGTTTACCGACATGAGCTAGTTCGACCAGACGAAGTAGGCGGTTCAAATCTCTTGCGACAAGGTGCAACTTCCGCGCACTCCGTGTGAGCGTTCGAGAGAGCGACTTACGAAATACGCTCTCCGCAGCGACCATTTCCATTTCCTCTGCACCCTCGTCGATTGCATTCCGGAGGGTTCGCAGTTGAAGGACCATAGCGGAACGGTCGATCTCGAAAATCTCGACGGTATCTCTTTCCAATTGACCCAATCGCGGATTAAAAGTTTTCGGAGGAATGGCAGTTTGTCGAATAGTCCGTTTAACCATAGAAAGAGATAGCAGGGGTTGAGCCACGGGTTCTTGCGGGGGAAATTCTTGATAAATCTGGTGGTTTCGAGAGTAGATGAGTACGGCGCCCCAACGAAGTTCCGTTGCGATGACGATTGCAACGGCATTCCGTTGCGGACAGACCCTATGTCGATTAAACCGCTGGCGCGGTCTATTCAAAGATTCCAAGGGAGAATCCTAAGAGACCGCGACTCGACGGCGGATGGTTTCGAGCGGTCGCGACCTTGCTTGGAAACCCAGACTATGGGAGAGAAGAGCATCATTTAGCTGGACGCCAGACAGGTGGGATATGCGCTCCAGTCTGTTCAGCGTACCGACCCTGGAGGAGCAGATAGACGCGCTCCAACCGGGCGATCACGTGTGCGCGATCTCCTCCGGCGCATCTCTGGCCCATTCCGTCGTTGTTCCCTTTGTGCGACGCTGCCTCGCCCGAAGAGAGATGTGCTTTTACGCAATCGGCGACCGCGCAGGGGAAGACGTGGTTGCCGAACTCACTCAAGCAGGAATCGACGTCGAACAGGCCCGTGAACAGGGCGCGCTGACGCTGCTCAGCGCTCGCGAATACATGCCGCTGGAGAAGTTCGACGCGTCCGCCTTTATCGCGGTGTTCAGGGCCAGGACTCGACAGGCTTTGAAGGCCGGCTTTCCTCGCGCCGCTTTCCTGATTGAGATGACCTGGGGGCTGGAACTCAATCTTGCGCATGACGCTCTGATCGAATGGGAGGCGCGCCTGAACACCGAGTTCTTCCCATCGGAGCGCGCCATCGCCCTTTGCATTTACGAGCGACAGCGACTTCCTGCGGAATACCTTCAAGCCGCGCTCCGCAGCCATCCCCTTGCAATCGTCGATGACAACCTTATTTCCGATCCATACTACGAACCGCCACAGTTAATCGCGCAGCCATCTGAAGCTGCCAAGGTCGACTGGATGGTCACCCAGCTAGCTCGATGGGCCAAAGAGCACGAGGAGCTTCGCCGCAGCCATGACCGCCTTCGCGCGCTGATCGAAAACGCGTCCGACGGCATCACAGTCCTGGACGCTGACGGACGGATTTTATACGAAGGAACGTCGGCCGAGCGCCTGCTGGGTTACAAGCCGGAGGAGATGGTAGGCCGCTATGCCCGGGACTTCATCAGTCCGGAAGATGTCGCTCGACTTATCGATAAGATTCACCGCGCGCTTGAACATCCGGAAGAAGTTCAGACGCTGCGCATGCACGGCCGACGCCGCGACGGCTCAATCATCGACCTCGAGGCGGTTGGCAGGCGCTTGCGGGACCCGGCCGATCCCCCATATGTCGTCTTCAATTGGCGCGATATCAGCGAGCGGGTTCAGTTCTACGATAGGCAGCGCGAGCGGCTGGAGTCGGAGAACGCTTATTTGCAGGAGGAGGTCAGAGCGGCCTCAGGCACCGGCACAATCCTCGGTCGAAGCGCCGGAGTGCACCGCGTGCTCGAGCAGATCGAGATGGTCGCCCCGACCGATGCCACCGTACTTATCCTTGGCGAGACCGGAGTCGGAAAGGAACTGGTGGCCCGCGCGATCCACGAAAGGAGCCTGCGGCGTGACCGTCCGCTGGTCAAGATCAACTGCACGGCAATTCCGCGGGAACTGTTCGAAAGTGAATTTTTCGGCCATATCAAGGGGGCGTTCAGCGGGGCGTTGAGAGATCGGATCGGCCGCTTTCAACTGGCGGATGGCGGTACTCTCTTTCTTGATGAAATAGGTGAGCTGCCGCTGGCGATGCAGCCCAAGTTGCTGCGGGTTCTGCAGGACGGCGAATTTGAGCCGGTCGGCATCGACACGACGCGGCGGGTGGACGTTCGTATCATTGCGGCGACTAATCGCGACCTCAAGAGCCTGGTCCACGCGGGACGGTTCCGGGAGGACCTCTACTATCGGCTGAGCGTTTTTCCGATCGAGGTGCCGCCGTTGCGCGAGCGCAAGTACGACATTCCATCGCTCGCGAAGCATTTTCTGGATGCGGCCTGCAAGCGGTTCAGTCGCGCGGGTCTGCACTTAACCGCGAGTCAGCTCCGGCAACTGCAGAATTACGATTGGCCCGGCAACGTCCGCGAGCTGCAGAACGTTATCGAGCGGGCGGTGATCACGTCTCGCCTGGGGTCGCTCACGCTGGATATCCCAGCCTCCGAATCGGGGTCGTCCGGAGCGCCGGCCACCCGGTCGAAATCACGCGAAGAGTCTGAAGTGATCACGGATAAGGAGATGAGCCGCCGAATGCGCGACAACATGGTCGCCGCGTTGAAACGCAGCGGTGGCAGAATCTATGGGCGCGGCGGGGCCGCTGAGTTGCTTGGGATTAGACCAAGTACTCTTACTACTCGCATCAAGAAGCTTGGTCTTAAGCCCGATTGATTTGCCGACTCTAGTTCTTTGCAAAATGGGGAGTTGAATCAAGTCTGTAGCGTTTGCGTCTACGCCACAGGGTCACGACATTGATGCCCAGCTTGTTTGCGGCGCTTTCTCGCCGGTGAGGAGAATTGTAGCGTCGCTGGCCGCGGCGCGCTTCGCCTTCTCCAGCACTCGTTGCATCACAGGAGCGTTCGATTCGAGCAGGGGAACGAAATCGTCAGCGGGGTGCGGTATAGGACGATCCAGCCCTTCGTGTTCTTCGTCCACCGTGAGCCCTCCCTACCGAGAAGTCAGTTTACCGCGTTCGAACCCGACAACGTCGATGCGAAGACCGTTGGCGCGGCTCAAGAGATCGGGATAGACCGCGCGGCGAAATAGTAGAGGGAACTGCGACGGCCGGTTTCTGGTAACGAAGACTCGGCCCACGCGAGATTGGCTGGCGAACTGTAGCAGCGCGCCGACCATGTCAGATGATTCCAGCCATACGATCCTCGCGCCCAGGTAGCTGGCGAGAATGACGTCTTCTATTAGCGCCTTAACTTCTGCATTTCCAAATCGGGTGCGCGGCGAATCGACGAAGACCGCGTAGAACTGACCGTCATGTTCGCGCGCGGCGGCCGAGGCCCTACGCAAGAGTTCGCCGTTGCTGGAACCACGCGCACTTAGACAGGCCATCACTGCCGTCCTCCGCAGTTGCTTTTCAGTTCGTGCAGTCGCCAGCGTCCCCTTCTCGTTCGCGACCAACCTCAGATTCGGCTGAGTAAACAAGTCGGCGCGTGACGGCGATTTGGATGAGATGAGGGAGGCCATGCTTCGGAAGTGAGCATCAAATGTGCCGTAACCGATTATTAGGACAATCAACGATTTTTTTGAGCCGCAAAGGAGCGGCATTTCAAAATCGACGCATCAGACCATTTCAATTTGAAATGTCGCCAGGCGTGGCAACCGAAAAGCTCATTCCAGTCTTGGAGTTTCAGATCGGCATGATTAATGCGGTTGTCTTTAGATGGTGAACAGGGTGCGACGGAAGTCTGTGAGGCAATAATGAGAGAATCAGTTTTGAAATCATTTCAGGGCTCGGAGGGAAGACCACGCCTGATCAAAGCTTTGATCTCGCAGCCGCTGATCCGCGAGAAGGAGCTCGCGGTTGTAGTCGAGCGGTACCTGAAATTAGAGGAGATATTCGCGGGGACCAGTCTCATCGAGCAGGGCGCATCTGATTCCGATCTTTATCTGATCCTGAGCGGCGCATTTTCGGTTGCGATCGACAGGCGCATGGTGGCCAGGAAGAAAGCCGGCGAGCATGTCGGTGAAATGGCCGTTATCGATCCGTCTGCGCCCCGGTCGGCTTCGGTCACCGCGACTTCTGATTCGGTAGTCGCGCGAATTGCCGAACCTGACTTCTCAGCGCTCGCCGACAGGTATCCCCGACTATGGCGAAGAATCGCGCTGGAATTGGCTAGCCGACTGCGTGATGGCAATTGCGCAGATCACCAAAAGGCCGGCCACGCCGCTTAAGCGTGCCGAGTGCCCTTACGCAGTCCTCGTTACCTGACTGCGACTACTGCTGCGATGTCTACTAGTGAGGGCGCGAACCATATCTACTATTCTCGACAAGTACTTAGGAAGTCGACTCTCGCGCTCAAGTTCAGGCACCAGGTACTCGAAGATTGGGAAGGCAGGGCACGGTCCTCGGTGAAAGGTGACGATGCGTTTGGCGTTTTCGGGTTCGGGTAAACGCCGGCCTAACCCGTCCAAGGCAATGATCGAGCCGCGGGAGTCATTGACGCGAAAAATCCATCTGCAGCGAACGCAAGTATATAGATACGGCTGCGGGCGAAAGGCCCCGGGTTTCTCCAGGGCCTCAATTGCGTAGTGATGGCGTGTTTCTTCTGCGGTGAAGGCCAACTTCCGCTTGAAGCGGGGCGCCCGCTCCGAAGTCACAGACGAATCCACGACCACGTCAATAGAACGCTCATGCGTGGTGGAAGGATCGAGTGGATGCGCTTGCATAGCTGAGATCCCGTCCACCTTCGCGCCAAGGAAAGATGTGAAATAGCGCGTCTGAATTTGTGGATTCGATTTCATAAACCTTCGTCGAGACAAATCGCGATGAGACTGCTAGAAGAGAAATTCTTGAGGAGTCATGGCGGGCATAGCCTGAGCGCGCTTGCTGGCGGTTTCGATGTTCTGAAGCCCCCTTAATTCCGGGCAAAGCGAAGCCAGGATTCTCAACAAGCCAAACTTCAACATGCTTAATTTGACGCCGTCGCCGGCTGATGTTGTCGAGGGAATTTCGAAGCGAACTTGAAGCTGGGGCATGGGCCTTCAGCAAAGGTCTTAACCTGTCTTGAGTTCTCGGGCTCGGGCAACGGATTTCTATTACGATCGATAGCTACGATCGAGGCGCGGCGCCCCTTGACTAGAAATATCTGTTTGCATCGCACGCACAGATAGATGTACGGCCGACGCGCCAAGAAACTCGGCTTCTTAAGCGATCGGATCGCAAAGTTGTGCTTCATCTCCTCTGGCGAAAAAGGCTTCCCGGAATACTCGCGCCTTGCCGAGGGATACAGTCGATCGAGCTGGTGGTAACCAGCCGATGAGACTGGCCAGGGCATCTGAATACCAAATTTCTGCACTGGGCCGATGATCCGAAAAGAGGAAAGATCGCGCCGCATTGTTCTAAACAGGTTCATATTCTCCGCTCACGTGAGTTCACAAGGTTTCATGCTAAAGCAACCACCGCGCCAGATGAGGCCGCGATGGTGCCAGCTGGTTGGCTAGGTCTAAAAGCAGCGCAACTATTCAAGATTTTTCGATATGGCGGTTAAGGTCGCTATGGACCGGCAAGCGGTTCGACGGCGCAGCATTTCAAAATGAAAAGCAGCTTCGTTTGAAAATTAATTGGTCCGCATCGAAGGCTTTAGCGAAGTCCTTTTGAGAACTAGGGTTTTTCGTCGGCACACCTAATGCACCTAACTCGCGTAACCCGCCGATTCGCGCATCGGCCAAACACGAGTACTGAACATGAAAAGAATCGAATTGGTGATCGATCCGGGCACTCTCGACCGCTTCAGGGATGCTGCCAACGTGTTGAACTTATCCGACTACGACGTGACCGAGGTTCGCCGTACGCTCCCTGCGAGCAGCGTCGCACGCCAGAGGCTTTACCGCGGCCGCGAGTTTGTACTCGATTTGGTGGAAAGGCTCAAAATCGATCTTATGGTTGCGGACGACATCGCTACGCAAATAGCGCGCGAATTGGTCGAAAAAGTTCGCCCGGAAAGTATGGCCATCCTGAGGTTAGAGCAGGCAGTCGTGGTCACTAGTCAGGCCGCCGTTCGCTCGACTCATATCGCCGCGGTTCCCAATCCTCCGGCGGTGGCGCCGCGCACTGATTGCGCGTATCGGGTGCGAGGTCGAGTGCGGTTCCTGGGGCCGCGTCTGAATCGCGACTCTAACTCAGACCGCGGAAGATGGACCATACGAACGATCGGGATTGATAGGTGGTTATGCCGATTGTTTTATTACTGCTCGCCGTCATCATCGCACTTGCCTGTTATATGGACGGAGGTGTGAGTGACAAGGACAAGGCCAAAGATAACGATCCTCCGACAAGTCACCTTACCCAATAGACTCTGACGCCTAGCACCTTCAATCAGTCCACATTTCAATAGTTACAGTCCTAGCCGTTGGCTACGCACGCGAGCATCTGGCACTGCAATTTGTAGTCGCACCTCTTCCTTCCTGGCATTTAATTTTTAATTGTGCTTGCTCGAGAGTGGCGCCGCTTTAGCAATCGAGCGAGTACTTAGGAAAGAAGATCGACCCGCGGGAAGTCAAGCTCGCGCTAGTCGCGCTGCTGGTGCATCCGCTGGTGATACTCATGCCGATGGGCTTATTTGCCGCAACCAATTGGGGAATGAAGGCGGAGAGCAATCCCGGGCCGCATGGATTCTCGCAAATCGTTTACCAGTTCTCTTCTGATTCAGCTAACAACGGCTCCGCCTTCGACGGTCTAGGTGTCACCTACGGGCTCAACAACAATCCCAGTCCGGCGCCTGAAGCCGTGCCATGGGACATCGCCGCCGGCCTCGTGATCATGTTCGGGCGATTTCTGCCGATTATTGCTCCTATTGCGATGGCCGGCTTTCTCGGCATGAAGAAGAGCACACCATTCGGACTAGGTACATTGCGCGACGACACCTTTACCTTCGGGTGCCTTCTGTTCGGCACAATCGTAATCATCGGGGCACTGTTGTTTCTGCCAGTCGCCGCGCTTGGCCCCGTGGCTGACCACTTGGGGCCGATCCCGTTCGGAGGATAGGGAAGCGGTCTCGACCTAAGAGCACCCAGTACATCAGGGCACCTTTCGGAGGAGAAAAAAAAGGGCCGCTGCCACACCGGTACAGAGTTTTGAGACACCTGAACATCCGCGCGCACAACGGCGCGTGAGAAGCCGGAAGCTATAGCATTGGGATCGGATGTTTTGACTCTGCTGGCTTTCCAGACATTCAATCTTTGAATGTCAGCCATTTCATTCTGCGATGTTTGAGGCAGAATGTATGCCCAGTGGGCGATACCTTGGTCGTTGTGGAATGAACCCTCAAAGACCAAACACGAAATAGCTTGGTGGCTAATACTCAGTTGTCACGCGGCGATGGCCTTGGGGACACTTCTAGACAGTCGGCCAGACTCCCTCGGCGAACGATCCCGCCTTGATTAGGTCAACAACGATGTCGGCAGGGCGCTCGTTGACGGCATTGGGTTGGAGCCGCGCGATTGCGTCGGCGACGCCGGCATGCAGATGCTGTTTGTGCGGAGCCGAGATCCCGGCAAGTAGCGTCTGGCGAACGAGTTCATGTGCGAAGCAGAAAGGTGTTTCCGGATGCTGGGAGCTCGCGACTATTCCCATCCGCTGTGCCTTCTCGATGATGGTGAAAAGTTCGTCGACCTCGATCTTGGAGATGGCGGCCAGAAGTTTGAAGTCGAAGCTGCGTCCGATCACTGCAGCGGCCGTCAGCGCCCGCTTTTCATTTTCGTCGAGCCGCTCAAGGCGGCGGCCGATGATCAACCGCACGCTTTCCGGTACCTCGGTCTCGGCGATCTTGATGTCTGTGCGGAATTGGCCGGTCTCATCGAAGACTTTCCCTTCTTCGATCAGATGCCGATACACCTCTTCGACAAAGAATGGATATCCCTGGCTTTCCTCAAAGATGAGGTTCACCAGGCTTTCGGGAGCTTGGCGCCGGCTCAGCCCATGTAACATCTGCGCGACGGCGTCCTCTGATAACCCGCCCAGCTTGAGCGGACGGACACCCATGCGAATCAACTCTTCCAAAGTTCTGGCCAGCGCCGGACTGCTCTCTGTATATCCGTCCCGATAGGTCCCGATGATTACGACTGGAAGCTGCGCGACCCGATTGGCTAGATGAATCAAGAGCGCCAGCGTGGATTCGTCGGCCCAATGAAGGTCCTCAACTACGTACAACTGCGAACGTGTTTGAGCCGCGCGCCCCATAGCGTCGGAAACGCTCTGGAATAGATGGCGGCGCATCTGCGCCGGCGGCAGTTCCAGTGGTTGGGGAACATCCGGAAACACTCGCCGAAGGCTTGGTGCGATCTGGGCCAGTTCAGGCGCATTTGCTCCCATCCGTCGACGGAAGTCATCAAGGCTCGGCGCCTCAGCGAGGTTGTTTTCGATGATCTCCGCGAACGGGAGAAAGGGATACCGTTCTTCTCCTTCGTGGCAGTGCCCGACCAGGTATCTGAAGCCCACACTCGATGCGTACTCCGCCATCTCCATCGCTAACCGGCTTTTACCGACCCCCGGTCCGCCATCCAACATGACGACTGATCCGTGGCCAGTTAACGCGCGATCGATTGCCGCGCGGATCGTGCTGCGCTCAGATTCCCGTCCCACAAAAGCAGTTCGTGCCGCCAACCAAAGTGGAGAGACCTCCAACAGCGCCGGCGAGGTCTGCGGATGATCGGTACGCGCTGCAGCGCGCTCGCCGTATGAAGTTGGACGCTCTGCCGGCTCGATAGTTGTCGCATCGAATTGCCACGCGATCGGGAAACCAGGATCTGGCTGGTAAGAGCAGAAGTTCCCCGTCTTGATGCAGCGCGAGAAAATATCGCCAAGCTGCGTGTCGCTATGCGCGATCCTTTCGACTACCGACTTGATCGTCTTGAGGATGCTCTGTCGGGCTCGCTCCGAAGCTGATGCCGCCCGCCGATTACGCCCACCGAGCCCCACCGCGCGCGAGAGTTCCGAGGTGAGTGCGTCGATTTCCTGCTCCGCCTGCTCGGCGCGCTCGACGTTTCCGAGTTGCTTGGCTTGTTCCAGTTCTTCGCGCAACTCGGAGAGCCTGCGCCTGTAAGCTACTTTGGCCTGCTCGTCGAGCATCTCACCCGCGTCACCCAGACTCGTGATCTGAATGCCTGCCTTTTCGAGGTCGCCATCCAGCCTGGGCAAGCCGTTCATGGAGTGATTGGTTTGACCCGCGTCGCGCTGGCCCGCGACTCCTCCAGCCAAATCGAGGACGTGGAATTCGGTCCCGGGATGACGCAGCAGATGGCCGAGGTACCCGAGCCCCTTAGTGTGCTTTAGACGAAAGGCGTTCCCGGCGCGGCCTACGGTCCAGTACTCGCCTTCTTTGCGGAAAATAGCCTGCTCGGGCCAGGAAGTGCTTTGAAACATGGTTGCAACGGCAGGTTCAACGGCTTCACGATGCTTGGTCTGCGTTTCCATCTGATTGCCTCTTCCTTTCAAGCATCACGTCAAATCAGAGAATATCTCGTTAGATGCCACTAGCCTTGTTTGACGTTCACGCGCCAAGCGCAGAGTCCAGGGCGTCGATCAAAGCCTCATCGCTGAAGGGTTTGGTCAGGAAGCTAATCGCTCCGGCCCTCAACGCCTGCTCGCGTGTATCTCCGTTCCGTGCCGTGATGAAGATGATGGGTATTGGATGGGTGTCAGCCAGATGACGTTGCAGCTCGAGGCCATTCATCACTGGCATCGAGACATCGAGGATCAGGCAGGACACATTCGAAAATTTGGGGGAGTCGAGGAAGTCGCGGGCAGAGTTGAAAGTCGCGGTATCGAACCCGATCGACTTCAGCAGACTCTCGACAGCCTCGCAGACATACACGTCGTCATCGACGACTGCGACGAGGGTGTTGCTTTTCTTTTTGTTGAGATCTTTCATTGCGGGAACTACTCTCTCTGGAAGAGAGGGTACCCCGCGTGAAGTGCGTGAATCTATTATACCTTGGTATAGGAGGACTATGACTTGGTATAAGTGGATTAATCCTTGGCAGCTGGAATCCCCAGTTTTTCTGTCATTCTGACCAGCTCGGCCAGAGATCCCGCACCCATTTTCTTCATCACCTGGCTGCGATGGATTTTGATAGTGACCTCGCTGGTTCCCAATTCACCCGCGATCTGTTTGTTGAGTAGGCCCGAGACAACCAGGCCCATCACTTCACGCTCGCGAGAGGTCAGAGAATCGAACCGCTCGCGCAGCTCTGCGTTTTCCGCCCGGTGTTGCCGCGCGCCGCGGTCGCGCTCAAGGGCTTGCTGAATCGCGTCGAGAAGATCCTGATCGCGGAAGGGCTTGGTAAGGAACTCCAGCGCGCCGGCCTTCATCGCGCGCACCGACATCGGGATATCGCCGTGGCCAGTGATGAAGATGACAGGCAGATTGATGCCATGCGCGGCCAGTTCGCGCTGCAGGTCCAGACCGCTTAATCCGGGCAGGCGCACATCGAGCACCACGCAGCCGGGCGCATCCGGGCGCGTGCTGCGCAGGAATTCTTGCGCGGTTTCGAAGGTCTCGACGCGCAGTCCTACGGACCCGATGAGACTCTTGATCGCTTCGCGAACCGACGAATCATCATCGACAACAAAGACTACTGAGTCCGGCTGTTTCACGGCGCAGCCCTGCCATCAATCGGTACGGTAAATTGAAAAGCTGCGCCGTGGTCCGGATTTGGCGATGCCCACAATCTGCCGCCGTGGGCCATGATGATCGAGCGACTGATCGACAGTCCCATTCCCATCCCGCTGGCTTTGGTGGTGAAGAAGGCGTTGAACAGCCGGTCCGCGCTCTCCGAGTCAATCCCGATGCCCGAATCGCGCACCGCCACCAGCACTTCGCGGGTTTCGTGCGGTTGCGACTGTATAACGATCTCACGCGGCCGATCACTGATTGTCGCCATCGCGTCCACGCCGTTCATCACCAGGTTGACCACCACTTGCTGCAGCTGAATCCGATCCCCAAGAATCCTGGGCAATGCGGACGCCAACTCCGTTCTAAGCGACGCACTACGGCTTGAGACCTCACGCTGCACCAGGAGAATAGCCTCGCGGATGACGTCGTTGATGTCCAGCGACACCATCATTGTGGGGTTTTTTTTGGCGAGCGCACGAATCCGCTGGATCACTTCGCTCGCCCGCTTGCCGTCCCTGACGATGCGCTCGACGGCGGCTCGCGCCTCGTCAAGGCGCGGCGTCTCGAGGGCCAGCCATCGCAGGCTGGCTTGCGCATTGGTGATGACCCCGGCGAGCGGTTGATTGATTTCGTGAGCGATCGAGGCCGTCAGCTCTCCCAGCGTCATCACGCGGGTGACGTGCGCGAGTTCGGTCTGCGCATGGCGAAGCGCTTCTTCCGCACGCTTCCGCTCGAACAGGGAGGCGACCGATGCGAAAGCCAGAATGAGAAACGTAATGCCGGCAACCGCTAGCGCCAGATTGGTTTGATCGACACTTGCGTTTATTTGGGCCTCGTTTGAATCGGGGCGTGAACAGTAAAAAAGGGCCGCTCTCATCCCCGTATAGTGCATACCGGAAATGGCTAGCCCCATGACGACCGCGGCAACCAGCTTTTGCCCAAGATCGGTGGTTCGGAATGCCACCCAGAGCGCCACGGTCGACGCACCGATCGCTATGGCCAGGGAGAGCGCAAAGAATAGCGGGTTGTAGCTGAGTTCGATGTTCCCCCGCATTGCCGCCATGCCGGTGTAATGCATGCCCGCAATGCCAAGTCCCATGAAGATGCCGCTGAGACCGAGGCGAAGAGGCGATGCGCTCTGGCGACTAATGACGTAAAAGCCGATGCCGGTTACGAAGATCGCTACCAGGAGCGAAAGGGTGGTCAATCCGATGTCGTAGGACATCGGTATCGGCATGATAAACGCGAGCATCGCGACGAAGTGCATCGACCATATTCCGCCTCCCATTGTCAGTGCGGCAGCCACCAGCCACACGCGACGCGCGATCCCCCGGGCGGGTCCCACGTGCCCACTGAGATCGAGGGCGGTGTAAGACGCGAAGCAGGCTACCAGAATGGACAGAGCGACGAGATACGGATTGTATGTTCCGGTAACGAACATCGGGTTCGCGCCAATTCTGACCGGTGCCTAATGGGCGAGGAATCCACCGGCTCATCTGGAAAATGCAGCCGACAACGTTATTGTGGCGTCACTAAAGGCCGATGTTGGCCGACCTTCCCCAAATGATTGGTTCGCGAAACGAAGATGCTCCTTTGGCGCTTGGCTGACAAGAGGAATGCGAGTGATGCGCGACTCGCCTTCCCGGACCGACGAATCATCATCGACAACAAAGACTACTGAGTCCGGCTGTTTCACGGCGCAGCCCTGCCATCAATCGGTACGGTAAATTGAAAAGCTGCGCCGTGGTCCGCGTTTGGCGATGCCCACAATCTGCCACCGTGTGCGGCGATGGCAAACCTTGTGCCGCGCGACCCTGCTTGCCAGCAGGCGCGGCCGCCGTTCTTACGACAAGTGGTGCACCCCAAAGGGCCGCTCGCACTTCAAAGGTAGTTCAAACGGCCACAGAGGAAGTCTCGATTTCAGCGTGGACTCGAGGGAGGCCGCTGAGGTCGTCAGCCGTTGAGGCTGCACCGATGCCGTGCTTGCTATCGTACCGACAGTCTCGCGACTAGCCTTGATGAATTTCCGCTAGCTCCTCCGGAAACACCGCGCAGTCACCTCCAGCCTGCCATCTCACTTTCATTAAAGTGCGATCCAGGTTGCGTATGACGCTAACGATCGTCACCTCTTCGTTGGGGAGATGAATTTCTCCGCTCCGTGGATCTCTCACCCATTTAACCAGAGTCGCTTTGTTCATCATGGTCTTTTTCCGCCTGATCTTAGCGATCAACTAAATTCATCTACCAAGGCGGGAAATCAGTAGGCACAGGTGTCGTGCGCGCATTTTTCACGCCTGACCGACCGGGGGTACGGAGGGCTAAACGTATGAGATCGAGCCTGGCAGACCTGATTGCGGATCCCGGATCTTCGGCACCAGCGATAGTCTCGACCTCTCCTTTGATGGTCGTGAGTTATAAGGCTCTGGCAGAACAGGTTGAGAGAGCGTAGGGACAACTGAGAGCCGCGGGACTGAAGCCCGGTGACTGCGTAGCGATCGTACTGCCCAACAGCCTCGAGTTCCTTGTCGTATTTCTCGCTCTGACTCACGCCGGATTGGTCGCCGCGCCACTCAATCCGGCCGACAAGCCGGACGAAATACGCTTTTTTGTCGAAGACGCCCAGGCGCGAGCAGTCGTTACTGGACGCGCCAATTCCAATGTCAGAGAAGCCGTCGCTGGACTTGGTTTGCCGATGTGGCAACCGACCGTTGAC
This sequence comes from Binatus sp. (SeqCode), assembly GCF_049584895.1. Lineage (GTDB taxonomy): Bacteria > Desulfobacterota > Binatia > Binatales > Binataceae > Binatus. The sequence goes on along the minus strand of NZ_JBAUYR010000009.1, from coordinate 25,512 downwards.
CGGAGCGGCGTTGTGCAAATCCCGGAGCTGCCGACGGCGTCGCACACTAGCCTCGACGATCCTAATCCCGATGACATCGCGCTATTCGCCTATACCAGTGGCACCACCGGCCGGCCCAAATGCGTACCGCTCAGCCACGGCAACGTGCTGTGGTCATCTCGCAATATCGCAGCGCACTACGATCTGACTTCCGCAGATTGCAGCCTGTTAGTTTTGCCGCTGTTCCACGGCCACGGTTTGATCGGCGCCGCATTGTCCACCCTGGCGTCCGGGGGTTCGGTAATCGTACCGCCGCGTTTTTCAGCCTCCGAGTTCTGGAAGCTGTTCCGCGAGCATCACGCGACCTGGTACACCGCGGTGCCTACTATTCATCAAGTGCTGCTCGAAAGAGCGGACAGCGACGCGGCACCTCACGACGGCCCGCGATTCATTAGATCGTGTTCGGCTCCGCTCGCGCCAACAATTCTGACCAAGTTGGAGAATCGCTTCGGCGCGCCCGTGCTGGAAGCTTACGGCATGACGGAAGCGGCGCATCAGGTCGCGACCAATCCGTTACCGCCTCTGGTGCACAAGCCCGGTACCGTCGGCCGCAGTGCGGAAATCTCCGTCATTGATCAGACGGGCCGCCATCTGGCGGCGAACACTTCAGGCGAGGTGGTAGTACGCGGCCCAAACGTGATGCGCGGCTATCGCAACAACCGCGAGGCCAATGACGCGGCCTTCATCGATGGTTGGTTTCGGACCGGAGACATTGGCGCAATCGATAATGACGGGTATCTAGCCTTGACCGGGCGTATCAAGGACCTGATCAATCGAGGCGGAGAGAAGATCTCACCTCCGGAAGTCGAGGCTGTGTTGCTCGAGCATCCGGCGGTAGCCGAGGCTGCGGTTTTCGAAGTGCCCGACCCCAAGTACGGCGAAGAAGTCTCGGCCGCGGTGGTGCTCAGAGGCGCCGCGACACCACAGGAACTGCAAAAGTATTGCGGAACCCGCCTGGCCGATTTCAAAGTGCCCAAGTTGATCCATCCGGTCGCCGCGATACCCAGGAACGCGATGGGGAAGGTCCAGCGCAACGAGCTGACAGCTTTGTTCTCCTGAGAGAATCGGGCGCACGAAGTCGCGCCATTTTCAGGCCAGCTTGAACACTGAACCCTCACGTCGCCGTGTGAAGCAGACCTTGATATCGAGATCAGACTGCCGCGCTCGTGGCGCGGTCTAATGCCGCCAGCGCCGATAGGATTAGTATGGGGAAAAACAATACCCACACTCCAAAGCGCGGTATCGCCATCCCCGACAACAATGCGCCGGTCAGGAACCCGGCCCAGATACCTGACGAGAGGAGAGCCCGGCGTAGATGTGTATCCCACGATCCCTGGCTGTCCGGAACAGGCGCGCGCTTGGCCGCGAGCGCGAGTTGCACTCCAATCCTGCTCAACGTCCCGGTTACAAAGGTCAGGCTCACGTATTGCGCGCCGACGCGAGACAGCGCGGTATTCATGGCGCCCATCGCGAAACTGACCACCACAATGGGAACCCAACCCGATGAAAATCCAAGTTGCGTGAACCCGACGATCAAGGCCAGCGAGGCTGCGACCACTCCAAAAACCAGCCGCTGTATCCGACGCACCCCCGAATGCGCGAGCAAGGCTCCGGCGAAAGACCCGCCCACGAAGAATACGATTGCCAGCGCTGAATGCATTGCTGCCCAACAGTTACCTTGCCCGATTCTATAGCCGGCTTGCGTGGTATTTCCGCTCATGAATGACACGTAAGTGTCGTAGGTAATGATGCCATAGGCATCCAGGAAGCCGGCGATCATCGCGAGGCTCACCGCCAACCACTCCTGAAGCTCCGCCACCTCTTCGCTGGGAAGATGAACCTTGCCGCTACGTGAATCGTGCACCCGCTCCAGAAGAATGTCTGTTGTCACGACCGCCTTTCTCCAGCTTGGTGTCTGACCAACGATAACGAACGCTCTCACGTATCAAGGCGGGAAATTGGAAGGCGCGCTTCGTGCGGCGATTTCGCACGCCTCACCTGTGCGGTGCTGAAAACTCTTATGACTGCGAAAACCGAGCGCACATCTTTTGAGCGGCCATTTTTCACGCCCGCTTCAGCATAAATTCTTAACGGAGGACCATTTTGCTCATGGCACTACCACTCGAAGGAATTAAAGTTATCGACTTCACAGGCGTTCAGGCCGGACCCGCATGCACGCAGTTGTTGGCGTGGTACGGCGCGGACGTGCTGAAGGTCGAGCGGCCGGGTGTTGGTGATGTGACGCGCAACCAATTGCGGGACATCCCCAATCTGGACGCGCTGTACTTCATCACGCTCAACAGCAACAAGAAGTCGCTGACACTGAATACCAAGACGCCGGAAGGCAAGGCGATCATGGAGAAGCTGATCCGCGACGCCGACGTGCTGGTCGAGAATTTCGCGCCCGGTGCGATGGACCGGATGGGCTTCACCTGGGAGCATATTCAAGAACTCAACCCGCGGCTCGTCTTCGGCTCGATCAAGGGCTTCAGCGAAAATTCGCCCTACGCGGACCTCAAAGTCTATGACAACGTGGCGCAGTGCGCCGGCGGCGCCGCCTCGACTACCGGATTCTGGTACGGCCCGCCGACGGTCAGCGGGGCGGCGCTGGGCGACAGCAATACCGGAATGCATCTGGCGATCGGCATCCTGACCGCGCTGATCGGCCGTGCGAAGACCGGCAAAGGCCAGAAGGTTGCTGTATCCATGCAGGATGCGGTGCTGAATCTGTGCCGCGTCAAGTTGCGGGATCAGGAACGGCTGGATCACGTCGGCCATCTCGAGGAGTACCCGCAGTATCCCAACGGAAAGTTTGGCGAAGCGGTCCCGCGCGGCGGTAACGCAGGCGGCGGCGGGCAGCCGGGCTGGGTACTCAAGTGCAAGGGCTGGCAAACCGATCCGAACGCCTACATCTATTTCGCGATCCAGGAGCAGAATTGGGCGCGGACCTGTGAGGCCATCGGCAAGCCGCAATGGGCGAAGGATCCGGCCTACGCCACGGCGCGCGCGCGGCAGGCAAGATTTTCGACATTTTTGCCGATATCGAGAAGTGGCTGGCCGACAAGACCAAGTTCCAAGCCATCGATATCCTGCGCAAGTTCGACGTGCCATGCGGACCGGTTCTATCGATGAAGGAAATCGAAAACGATCCTGCCCTGCGCGCAAGCGGCTCTATTGTCGAGGTGGACGAGGAGAAGCGCGGCAAATATCTCACTGTCGGCAGCCCGATCAAGTTCTCCGACTTCACGCCGAAGATCACCGGTGCCCCCCTGCTGGGCGAGCATACCGACGAAGTGCTGAGGATGCTGGGCTACACCTCGGAAAAGATCGCCGGGATGCACAGGGACAAGATCGTCTGAGTGCCAGCCAAATCTTTTGAAAGGTGTTTCACAAGCCAAACGAAAATAAATCTCAATCCATCACCGATGGGTTCCATCTTGTGGTCGACGCCCTGAAACTCAACGGTATCGATACCATCTTCGGCGTGGCCGGTATTCCGATTACGGACCTGGCTCGTCTCGCGCAAGCGGAAGGGATCCGATACATCGGCTTTCGGCATGAACAGTCCGCTGGAAATGCGGCCGCGATCGCCGGCTATCTGACGAAGAAGCCGGGCATCTGTCTGACCGTCTCCGCGCCCGGCTTTCTGAACGGCATGGTCGCCCTGGCTAATGCGACCACTAATGGCTTTCCGATGATCCAGATCAGCGGATCGAGCGACAGGTCGATCGTCGATCTCCAGCAGGGCGACTACGAAGAACTCGATCAGATGAACGCGGCAAAGCCGTACACCAAAGCGTCTTTCCGTGTCAGCAAACCCGAAGATATCGGCACTGGAGTTGCGCGCGCAATACACGCAGCAGTGTCAGGTCGGCCCGGTGGCGTCTACCTCGATCTCACCGCCGACGTCCTTGCCGCAACCCTCGGCAACGATGCGGCCAGTAGATCGTTGGTACGCGTCGTCGATCCATCGCCCCGGCAGATCCCCGACCCCGAGTCGATCAAACGCGCCATCGACCTGCACGCGAGCGCACAGCGTCCGCTCATCATCCTCGGCAAGGGTGCAGCATACGCACAGGCCGACGACGCCATTCGGTCATTCATCGAGAAGACCGGCATCCCATACCTGCCGATGTCGATGGCGAAAGGTCTCCTGCCTGACAATCACAAACAATCGGCGGCGGCCGCCCGCTCTCTCGTTCTCTCCCAAGCTGATGTCGTGATGCTAGTCGGAGCGCGACTGAACTGGCTGCTCGCACAAGGCAAGGGCCCGCATTGGTCGCAGACTGCACAATTCGTGCAGGTCGATATCTCGGCGACTGAGATCGATAGCAATCGCGCCATCGCGGCACCGGTCGTTGCCGACATCGGCTCAGCTATGTCGGCATTCCTGGCCGCGCTCAAGCCCGGTCAGATACAGCCGAAGGCCGCATGGATCGACGCGATCGCCGAGCGCAAGCAGCACAACACTGAACGCATGGCAGCCCGCCTCGACGGCAGTCCTAACCCGATGAACTTCTACAGCTCGCTTCGCGCGATACGCGACGTCCTCGCCAACCGGCCGGACATCTACGTCGTCAATGAAGGGGCTAACACTCTCGATTTCGGTCGCGACATCATCGACATGCACCAACCTCGCCAACGTCTCGACTGCGGAACATGGGGCGTGATGGGTATCGGCATGGGCTATGCCATCGGTGCGGCGGTCGTGAGCGGCAAGCCTGTCGTCGCAGTCGAAGGCGACAGCGCCTTTGGCTTCAGTGGAATGGAGCTCGAGACCATCTGCCGCTACCACTTGCCGATAGTCGTCGTGGTTTTCAACAACGGTGGCATCTATCGCGGCGACGACATCAACCGTAGCGGTGGGGCCGATCCTTCACCGACCGTTCTCATGCGGGACGCGCGCTACGACAAACTCATCGAAGCGTTTGACGGCACCGGCCATAACGTGACCGATCCGCGAAGCCTAACCAAGGCTCTCACCGTAGCCCTCGCGTCAGGCAAACCCGCACTCATCAACTGCGTCATCGATCCGACGGCAGGCACCGAGAGCGGCCATTTGCAGAATCTGAATCCGCAGAGCCAGGTCGGTAACGAAAAAAAGAACTAGACGAAGAGCAACATTCAAAAACCATAGGGGCGGTCTCTCGGCCCCACTCCCAAAGGAGAGTTTCCGATGAAACGCGTGATTATAGGACTAAAGAGAGCGGCGATTATTGGGGCATTCGCGATGCTGGCGTCGGCCGGTTGTTCGACGGAAACACAGCCACCCACAATTGAGACCGGCTCACCCTTGGCGCAAGCCAATTTCGACTTGCGGAAGTGCGACCAACTCGAGCCCAATCTCTACAAGTGTCCGGCGGTCGATAAACCGCTCTGTACGCCCCAGTTCAACCGCGACGACCTAAATTGCGTGCGGATCGGACCCAAGGGCAGCGTGTTCGTCCAGCGCCAGGGCGCCAACACGTAGCATTGAGACCATAGGTAGCGGATGCGGAAGTTGAACGTTAATTCGCATCTCGGAACTAAGTGCTAAGCGCATAGGACGGCGAAAATGGCCACTGACTTACAAGCCATCCGCATTTGGGAAGGCAGCTCAACCCAGCGTGGCGCGACCTGGGATGGCCTGGGAGTTAATTTCTGCTTGTTCTCAGCCAACGCCACGAAGGTCGAACTGTGTCTGTTCGATCAGAGCGGAACCCAGGAAGTCCAGCGAATTGAGTTGCCGGAATACACTGATGAGATCTGGCATGGCTATCTGCCCGACGCCGGACCAGGAACGGTGTATGCCTACCGCGTGCACGGCCCCTATGAACCCGAGAAGGGCCATCGGTTCAATCCTAACAAGCTGGTCCTGGATCCCTATGCGAAGGCGCATATCGGTCAACTCAAGTGGGGTCCTGAGTTATTCGGTTATACGTTGGGCGCTCAAGGAGACGATCTCACCTTCGATAAGCGGGATAGCGCGCCGCTGATGCCGAAGTGCGTGGTAGTCGATTCTGCGTTCACTTGGGCTCATAACCGTAGGCTCATCACTTGGGGTCGCGACCGCAGGCCCAACGTACCGTGGGATCAGACGATCATTTACGAGCTACACGTCAAAGGTTTCACAAAGCGCAATGCGAACGTCCCGGAAAACCTTCGTGGCACGTTCGCGGGCCTCGCCCGCAAGGAAGTGCTCGACTACATCAAAAGCCTGGGAGTGACTTCCGTCGAATTGCTCCCTATCTACTCCTTCATCAGAGAGGGCGGGTTGATCGAGAAGGGACTGACCAATTATTGGGGATACAATCCTATCGGCTTCTTCGCGGCGGATCCGCGTTACTTCGCGACTGGGGCGATCACGGAATTCAAACAGATGATCGCTCATTTCCATGATGCCGGCGTGGAGGTCATCCTCGACGTAGTTTACAACCACACTGCGGAAGGCAATGAACGTGGGCCGACCCTTTCGTTCAAGGGCATAGATAACGCGTCTTACTATCGCCTGTTGCCCGACAACCCTCGCTACTACATCAACGACACGGGCGTTGGCAATACCATGAACCTGAGCCATCCGCGCGTACTGCAGATGGTCAACGATAGCTTGCGCTACTGGATAACGGAACGCATGTCGACGGCTTCCGCTTCGATGAGGGGACCATACTCGGACGCGAAGGCGCGGGCTTCGACCAAGGCGGTGGCTTTCTGGACAGCTGTCGGCAGGACCCATTCCTGAACCAGGTGAAACTGATCGCAGAACCATGGGATTGTGGGCCGGGAGGATACCAGGTGGGGTCTTTTCCGCCGGGATGGGCCGAGTGGAACGATCGCTTTCGAGATACGGTCAGAAGTTTTTGGAAGGGAGATGAAGGGAAGGCGGCGGAAATGGCTTCGCGCCTGGCTGCTTCGGCCGATCTGTTCAAGAAAAGGGGTCGCAAGCCTTACGCAAGTGTTAATTTTATCACAGCTCACGACGGCTTTACGTTGAACGACCTGGTCTCCTACAACGACAAGCATAACGAAGCCAACGGCGAGAACAACCAGGACGGCATCTCAAACAATCTTTCCTGGAATTGCGGCGCGGAGGGTCCCACTCAAGATCGTGAGATCAACAACCTCCGCGAGCGACAGAAGCGCAATATGCTGGCGACGCTGCTCTTTTCACAGGGGACGCCGATGCTTCTGGGCGGCGACGAGTTCGGCCGGACTCAGAAGGGCAACAACAACGCCTATTGCCAGGACAACGAAATCAGCTGGGTAGATTGGGAGGGAATCAAAGAAGACGGACAATCGTTGATTGCTTTCACCCGGAAACTGATCCGTTTGCGCCATGCTCTTCCCATCCTTCGACGCGGCCGGTTCCTCAGCGGCGAATACAACCCGGAACTTGAGGTCAAGGACGTCACCTGGATCAATGCATCAGGCAGAGAGATGCAAAGGAGTGACTGGGAGGACGGCAGGATGCATTGCTTCGGCATGCTCATCGACGGAAGGGCTCAAACCAGTGGCATCAAGCGAAGAGCTTCCGACGTCACCCTGCTGATCGTGATCAACAGTTATTACGACCGCGTCAAGTTCACTCTTCCCGAATTCGTCGGCGGCGACCAATGGCTGACTTTTATAGACACCAACGACCCCGAGCGCAAGGAGGCGTCTACTCTTAAGACGGGAGATAAGTATGACGTCACTGGCCGTTCGCTGCTGTTGCTCGCGGCGCTGACCAACGGTGAGCCGGTCAAGGTGATAAGTCGCCTCGCGCTCGACGAGCTATTGCGCGAGAACGTGCGACCCCATGAGGTTTATCGCGCCGGCGGGATCCGCCATGACGACGCCGTGCTGCCAACTACCAACCATAGAAGTGCTTAAAGGGAGCGACAATAATTTCGGAGGTAATGCCATGAACGTTCGATGCTTACTTACCAAGGCCGGCGCAACGGTCGCGGCAGTCGCTATGCTCACGTTTGCGGGATGCGGGTCGCAGCCCGATCTGACGCCGGCTCAACAGAAGGCCGGTGACTACGCCGAGATGAATTTCGACCTTGACAAGTGCTTGCCCATCGAGCCCAATCTCTACAGATGTCCGGCAATCGACAAGCCAATATGCACAACTGAGTTTTCACGGCCCAATATCGAATGCGTACGTATAGGAGCGAAGGGCCATGTCTTCGTGCAGCAGCTAGGCGGGTTCGGGGTAATCTGACAAAGGAATCGAGAGTCTATGTTCAGCAACAAAGGCGAAGCGATCCGGACCGTCATAGACGGCACGCTCGAGGATGATGTTTGCTTGAGCCGACGGGCGCTCTTGTTCGGCATACTAGCAGGAGGTCTGCAGTTGGCGGCATCGGGTACAATTGCGCGGGCCAGCGCAATCAATCCATCGGAGACTCAAATAACTCTGCCCGACGCTATCAAGTGGACCACCTGGACCGGCGCCCCTCCGCACATCGGTGAAATGGCGACGCTCTATGGAGGCTTGGATAAGCCCGGGCCATATCTGGTTTTGATGAAGTGGTATCCAGGCTACATGAGTGCCCCGCACTCCTATGCTACAGATCGACTCTCGCTGGTAATGTCCGGCACATGGTGGGTGAACAGCGGCGCTGATTTTGATCCGGACAGCACAGTCCCGGTTCCTGCCGGAGGATTCGTCAGACGCGTCGCCGGCACACCGCACTACGATGGGGTAAAGAGGGGCGCGAAGCAGCCCGCCGTAATCGCGCTATTCGGCATCGCGCCGGTCGACCTAAAGCTAGTCGATCCAGGCAAACCAGTTTGGCGCAAGATATAGCTGCGATATCCGGGCTACTACAAGAATGGTCCCGGACTCGCGACTGCTAGATCGAGAAAAGACGTGCTTGGGCGTGGGCTATGCTATCAGGTCTCAAGGGTTCTTCCCGTTGCCGTCGATACCCGGGAATGCCATTCTGGAGCCCAACCGACCAGTGCTGCTGCGGGTTCTGATAAGACAACTAGCTGCGGTTCGGCGTCAACTCCCGGCCCCTAAAATTTCACTGATCGACACCATACTTGGACGTCCTCTTGCCTCCCATGAGGCGGGCGAGCAGCGCATCGGTTCAGCCGCGGGCGTGCCGACCTTCGGACTCGATGCGCTCAGTTCCGCCGCATATGGTCCCGAGGCGGCACTGACCGTACTTCTGCCACTCGGTGCGGCGGGACTGACGTTGATCTTTCCGCTCACAGTGGCGATCGTCATTATGCTCGGCATCGTATACGTCAGTTATCGGCAGACCATCGCGGCTTATCCGAGCGGCGGCGGTTCCTATACTGTGGCGCGCGAAAACCTCGGCGCGAACGCCAGTCTTGTGGCCGCCGCCGCCCTGATGACTGACTACCTGCTGAATGTCGCGGTCGGGATCTCGGCCGGTGTCGGCGCATTGATCTCGGCCCTACCGGCCCTTCAGCCTTACGCGCTCACGCTATGCCTCCTGATTCTGACTCTGCTGACCTTCGGATGTCGCGCGAGGTCGAAGTGCTGCATATCGAAAGCGAAGACGGTACCAACTCGCTGAAACGAATTTGGCCGTCGCGCGTGGAGGAGCCGGCGCGTGAGGCGGAGCGGCAGGTCCCGCAGCTCACGGTCCTGAAGTCATCGTTTCGATTCGTGGTCCAGCCGATCATCGATCACGTCCTGGAGATCGAACAGAAGAACCCTGATCGCACCATCGCGGTGGTGCTGCCGAAGTTGGTCGAACGCCGATGGTACCAATATTTTCTCCACAACCAGCGCGACCGGCTTCTTGCGGCTGGTCTGTTGAGTAAGGGGAGGCACAGGATAGTGATCGTGAATGTGCCCTGGTATCTCCGTAACGGCAGTGATGGCGGATAACACCAGCCAGAGCAGCCCGGCAGCTCCAGACGACCTCGTGTCCCGCCGACGAGCTTAAAAGTATCAGCGAGGGAAGGGCCGATGGGTATCGACGGAGATTGAAGTGTCGGGAATGCGCCTAATCGCTATCGATCAGATCGTTCCGCTCTTGAGCCTCACTGGCGTCGTGCTCAACGCCCTGGGCGGACTCTATCTCGCCTACGATCTGCTCGGGGCGAAGCAGGGGCCGCTGCGGATGCTGTCGCGGCTCTTCACATACAGCGCGATTTTCGGACTCGGCTACGCCGCGATGCTTGGTTTGTGGTTTGGCCTTGCAGGTGCGTTCGTCATGGGACCCTTAATCGAATATCAACTTCGGCGACGCGCGCGCGGAGTTCCGCCTTCGAATCTGGAGTGGGCGGCGATGGCAACACTGCGCGGGTCCGCTTTTGGCGCCGCGGGATGGCTAGCCGTCGGCCGCGACTTCGGACTCGCCTTCGGTGTCCTGAGTGCGATCGCGATGCATCTCTCATACGCGTCCGGCTTCGGCACGAACATGTATCGTATCTACCAGCGTCCACGGATCGAGCGATCGATATTTCAAGGCGGCCTCGTGAGAGGCATGATGATCGGGCTTGCCGGCGTAATCAGCGGCGCAATTACCGGACGCTCAGAGGCGTTTTTTCATGGTATCCAGATAGGCCTGGTCGTCAGTGTGCTTAGCACCACCGTGGAAATCCTGAGCCCGTTGGTAGAATGGTGGGCCGACAACTTGCCCGATCGAGCGCTGGGCGGTTATGGCGCGTTCCTGCTTCTGATCGGTTCCGCACTGCAAACTGTCCAATACGTAATTCCGCTCGTCTCGCGCTGAAGATATCTGGACCGGTGCGAGTCCATTGATGTCGTCATCGTCGATCGGTGGTCGATCGATCCGAGACTTAGGCTTACCTATCGGCAGCGGGCTAGCAGAGCCTGGGTCATCTCGAGGTGACGTGGCATTCCGATAGACTCGTAACTCTGCAGCGCTTCATTGAGCAGCGTCTGTGCTTTTTCGTGATCTCCTTTAGCGGCGCGATCAATAAGCATCATGGCGTGGAAGCGCCGTATCTCCGTCTGTTCGAGATGGTCGGGGAAAGCCTCGGCTTGTTGCATCGCGGTCCGGAAGTGATCTTCAGCGGCTTCCCACTGATGTGCCGCAGCCGCGGCGAGACCCGCGATCGTCTGCGTGAAGCGCCGAATGGACCAAAGCACCACCGTTTCGGTGCCCACCAATTCCCGAACGAGCGGGTAAAATTGTGCAGCTTGCGATTGCTCGCCGATCATGACAAGTCCCTCAATAACAGCCGCGAGCATCCACCACGAACCTCTGGTGTTCGGTTGGCCGGTAATAGGCAGCAACATGCGCTTCTGATGAAGGAATTCTACTGCACCGTCGTGATCGCCGGCGTAAGCCATCAGTCGAAAAAGTGTTCCTTCCTCAAATCCCTCGGTCGAACTCCTTAGTTCAGCGCGGCAGTCGGCGTGGGCTTGCGAGAGTGCGGCTGCCCAGTCTCCGCGAAAGAAATCTACGAAAGTCTGATCTATCTCGGAGAAATCCAAGAACATATACAGCGCCTTTTGGCCAGATTTCAATTGTCGGAGAGTGGTTTCGAGTTTGGTCAGATCGGGAGCTTTACCGAATTCTGTCCAAGCTCGCGTACTGATGCAGAGCGCGAACGAGTAAGAATCCCCAATCTTTCGCGCCAGGGGTTCAAGCTCGTCCGCGATTCTCAACGCCTCTTCCACGCGTTCTAAAAATAGCAACGTCAAATACAGAATCCGCAACTGTAGGTTACGCTGCCAGGGAGATGCTTCTGACCCAGCCAGTTGTTCGCTGCGGAAACCGTCTGCGGCGGCTTCTCTCAACCGCAGGAAGGCATAATTTGTTGCCGAGCGAGTGCTGAGCACGTCCGCCATGAGGTTTGCATCCGAGAGCTGGGACGCAATATTCAACGCTTCCTGGAGCGCTTCTTGTGCCGGTTTGTAGTCTCCGGCGGCTCCGTAGGCCCGTCCGAGGGCAGCGGCTAGACGCGCCCGCTCAGCGCTAACATCCGCCTGCAAGTAAGCGAGCCCGCGTTGAGCGGTTTCAATGGCTTCCTGGAAGCGACCAGCCCAGTTGAAGGCGTCTGTTAAATCGGTAAAGCTCCTCGCGATCATCTCCCGATCGTCGAGACCAATGTAGATTTCGAGGGCTTCGCGGAGATTGGCAACTACTGTGTCCCACAGATCAAGACCTCGCTCGGCGGTCGCAAGGCTCGCCAACAACTCGGCCCTTTGTCTTGGGTCAAGGGCGCCTTGATGCGACAGGGCAGATTGGAAGTTCCGCCGTGCTTCTCTAAACGCCGCAGCCTCAAGTGCGCTCCTGCCTGCCAGCGTGAGCCAACGGACTAGTTTTTGCTCGTCAGCAAACGATCCTGGCTTGAGCAGATGGTCTGAGATCTCTCCGGCGCGCTCCTTAACGGCATCAGGATTTAGCCGCTCGATAGCGTCGGCTACGGCCGCGTGGAGTCGCTCTCGTCGCGGCGCCGAGATGCCGGCAAGTAGAGTCTGACGTACGAGTTCGTGGGAGAAAGTGAACGGCCTTTTGGGCCCCTCTGAGCTCGGAACGACTATTCCCATCCCCTGCGCCTTCTCTATGACGCCGAAAAGTTCGTCAACGTCCATCTGGTTTACCGCGGTCAGAAGTCGAAAGCTGAAACTGCGCCCGATCACTGCAGCGGCCGCCAGCGCTCGCTTCTCATTCTCGTCGAGGCGCTGCAGGCGGCGACCGATGATCAACCGCACGTTTTCCGGAACCTCGATCTCGTCGATCTTGAGGTCGGTGCGGAACTGGCCGGCCGCATCGAAGACTTTCCCCTCTTCGGTAAGATGCCGGTACACCTCCTCGACGAAGAATGGATATCCCTGGCTTTCTTCAAAAATGAGGCTTACCAAACTCTCCGGGGCCTCGCGCTCGCTCAGCCCTTGTAACATCTGCGCGACGGCGTTTTTGGACAGACCGCCCAGCTTGTGCGGACGGACACCGATCCGAATCAGCTCCTCCAGAGTCCTTACCAACGCCGGATTGGTATCCGAATATCCGTCGCGGTAGGTACCGATAATTACAACCGGGAGTTGACCGACGCGGTTGGCCAGGTGAATCAAAAGTGCAAGCGTTGACTCGTCTGCCCAGTGAAGGTCCTCAAGTATGTACAACTGCGAAAGTGTTTGAGCCGAGCGGGCCAGCGTCTCGGAGACGCTTTGGAAAAGGTAGCGGCGCTGCTGGGCCGGCGGCAATTCGAGCGGTTTCGGAAGATCGGGGAAAATTCGCCGCAGGCTTGGAGCGATCTGGGCCAGTTCGGCCGCATTGTCTCCCATCCGGCGACGGTAATCATCCTGGCTTGCCGCCTGCGCCAGATTGCTTTCGATGATCTCGGCGAACGGGACGTAGGGTACCGGTTCGTCTCTTTCGTAGCAGCGGCCCACAGAGCACCGGAAGCCGAGGTGCAAAGCGTATTCGGCCATCTCCATCGCCAGGCGGCTCTTACCCACCCCGGGTCCATCCCAGAGCATGACAACCGATCCGTGGCCGGTGCTCGCACGATCGATGACCGCGCGAATCGCACCGCCTTCCGATTCCCGTCCCACGAACGCAGCTCCGCCAGCGAGAACGGAGAAACCTCCAGCACCACTGGCGGCCCTTGCGGATGATCTGCACGCGCTGGAGCGCGATCGGCCCTTGGAGCCGGCGGCTGGTCTGGCTTGACCGTCGCCGCGGCGAACTCCCACTCAATCGGGAAGTCGAGATCTGGCTGGTAGGAGCAGAAGTTGCCGGTCTTGATACTTCGCGCGAAGATGTCTCCCAGCGCGGCATCGCTCTGCGCGATTCTGTCCAGTACCGACTTGATGGTCTTAGTGATACTTTGGCGGGCGCGTTCCGAAGCTGATACCGCCCGCCGATTGCGTCCACCGAGTCCGATGGCGCGCGAGAGCTCCCTGGTCAGCGCATCGATTTCATGTTCCGCCTGCTCAGCGCGCTTTACGTTTCCCCGCGCTTTGGCTTCTTCCAACTCTTCGCGTAGATCGGAAAGCCGCCGCCGGTAGGCAACCTTCGCTTGCTCGTCGAGCATCTCGCCCGCATCACCCAGACTGCCGATATGAATGCCTGCCTTTTCGAGATCCTCGTCTCCGCGCGGCAAGCCCCGCTCGGATTGATCGACTCCGTCATCATCGCGCTGGCCGGCAATGCCACCGGCCAAATCAAGCACGTGAAATTCGACCCCGGGATGGCGCAGCAGATGCGCGAGGTACCCTAGCCCTTTGGAGTCCTTCAGACGAAAGGAATTGCCACCGTAGCCGACGGTCCAGTATTCGCCCTCTTTGCGGAACACTCCTTTTTGGACGACACGGGCGCTCGGCCCGGCGTCGCGGACACCAGTTGAGCCTGCGCTTCGCCTGTCAGGTGGCATCCGAAATCTCTCCATGCCGAGCGAATCTGGTGACCGAACCGGATTATCGCCACATCCGTGGCGTTCGGCAAACCGTGAAACGCTCAATTTGAGCGGTCATTTTTCACGCCGTATAAGCGTCGCATTTGAATCGGAGCATTTTCATGACCGAATTTCGCAGAGAAACCGACAGCTTGGGCGTGGTCGAGGTGCCTGCCGACAAACTATGGGGGGCGCAGACGCAGCGCTCACTGGAACACTTCAGCATCGGCCAGGACCTGATGCCGCGGGAGATGATCACGGCTTACTCAACGCTGAAAAAGGCGGCGGCTAACGCCAACCATGCGGGTGGACGGCTGGACGACTCGGCTCACCGGCTGATCGTGCAAGCTTGCGACGAGATCCTGGCCGGTCAGCACCACGACATGTTTCCGCTGCATGTGTGGATGACGGGCAGCGGGACGCAGTTCAACATGAACGTTAACGAGGTCATCTCCAACCGCTGCTGCCAACTTGCGGACACCGAACTGGGCAGCAAGGCGCCGGTCCATCCTAATGACCATGTGAATATGTCGCAGTCGTCCAACGACTCGTTCCCCTCGGCGATGTATATCGCCGCAGCGGTGAACGTCACCGGGCGCCTAATCCCTGCCGTCACTCGGCTGCGCGACGCTATAGCGGCTAAGGCCGAGCAATGGAAAGACATCGTCAAGATCGGCCGCACCCACATGCAGGACGCCACGCCGATCACGCTTGGGCAGGAATGGTCGGGCTACGCCGGGATGCTCACCGACGACCTCGAGCGAATCGACGACACGCTGAAGAGCGTGTACCGGCTGGCGCTCGGCGGCACCGCGGTGGGCACCGGCATCAATGCGGCACCCGGTTTCGCCGAAGCAGCGGCGGCTGAGATCGCGAAGCTCACGGAGTTGCCGTTCGTCAGCGCGCCGAACAAGTTCACCGTGCAAGGATCGCATGATGCGCTCGTGCAGTTGTCCGGCACATTCCGGACGCTGGCCGTATCTCTTTACAAAATCGGCAATGACATTCGCCTGATGTCCTGTGGGCCGCGCGCCGGCTTCGAGGAATTGGAGATCCCCGAGAACGAGCCCGGCTCCTCGATCATGCCCGGCAAGGTGAATCCGACCCAAGCCGAAGCGCTGACCATGATCGCGGTGCAGGTGATGGCTAACGACGTGGCTGCGGGCTTCGGCGGAGCCGGCGGTTACCTCGAGATGAACGTCTACAAGCCGCTCTTGATTTTCAACCTTACCCACTCGATCACAATCATGACCGACGGTTGCACAAACTTCCGCAAATTCCTGATCGAGGACACCAAGCCGAATCTGAAAAAAATCAAAGAGAATGTGGAGCGCTCGCTGATGCTGGTGAGGCGCTGTCGCCGGTGATTGGCTACGACAAGGCGTCGAAGATCGCGCACTACGCGATGGATAACGACCATACGCTAAAGGCCGCCGCGCTCAAGCTCGGCTTCGTGACAGAAGCTGAATTCGATCGCGTCGTCGATCCCAAAAAGATGGTCCAACCCTATGTCGCGGCTGCGGCGGCTAAATGACTCACCGGCAACGGAGGACGACAAAATGACAAGTACACCACGCGGCTTGGCGCTTTTGCGTGATCCGCGACTAAACAAATCGACTGCTTTTACTGAAGCCGAGCGTGAAGCTCTCGGACTCGTGGGCCTCGTACCCGAAGGAATCGACAGCGAGGACACTCAGGTCAAGCGAGCGCTGCTTCAGTTAGGGCAAAAACCGACCGACCTGGAAAAATACATTTTCCTGTCGCAACTCCAGGACACAGACGAGACGCTATTCTATCGGCTGCTGATGTCGGATCCCGCGATGTTCCTGCCGCTGGTGTATACGCCGACGGTCGGTGAGGCTTGCTTGCAGTTTGGCCACATCATGCGCCGGCCCAAGGGTCTATATATTTCTATCAACCGGAAGGGCCACGTAAGAGACGTTCTTCGAAATTGGCCGGAACGCGACATTCGCTTTATGGTGGTTACCAGCGGCCAGCGGATTCTCGGACTCGGCGACCTGGGTGCGAATGGCATGGGGATTCCGATCGGTAAGCTGGCACTATACACCGCATGTGCCGGGGTACCGCCTCAGGTCACCCTACCTGTGCTTATCGACTGTGGCACGAACAATGAGGCGCTGCTCCGCGATCCGCTTTATTTAGGCCTGCGGCAAACGCGTCCGGAAATCTCACAGTTGGACGAGTTCGTGGAAGAATTCATTACCGCCGTCCAAACTGAGTTCCCCAACTGCTGCGTTCAGTTCGAGGATTGGGCCGGAGTCGACGCTGTGCGATTGCTAGCCCGCTATCGCGAACGGATCTGCTGCTTCAATGACGACATCCAAGGTACCGCCGCAGTTGCGCTTGCCGGAATTCTGGGAGCGTTACGCATAACCGGCGGGAAGCTTTCCGAACAGACCTTCTTGTTCCTTGGTGCGGGTTCGGCCGGCATCGGCATCGCGAACCTGTTGACGGAAACGATAGCGCTCGAAGGAATTCCACGCGAAAAGGCCCGCGCACGTACCTGGTTGTTCGATGTTAACGGGTTGCTGGAATCAAGCCGTAAAGACCTGGCGGATTTCCAGAAGCCGTATGCACATCCGCACGAGCCAGTGAAGAATTTCGTCGACGCGATTGAATCGATCAAACCGACTGCGATCATCGGCGTCAGCACCGTTGCCAAGGCTTTCAATGAGCGAGTGATCAAGGCAATGGCCCGAATCAACCGACGCCCGATCATTTTCCCTTATTCAAACCCGACCTCGCATTCAGAATGCACGGCCGAGGAGGCCTACCGCTGGTCGGAGGGCCGAGCGGTCTTCGCTAGTGGGAGCCCTTTTCCTCCGGTGCGATTCGGTGATCGGACCTTGGTTCCCGGGCAGGGAAACAACGTGTACATCTTCCCTGCCATTGGAATGGCCGTCTATGCGACTCGCGCAAAACTGATCACAGACGAGATGTTCATCGCCGCTGCCCGTGCGGTGGCCGAGCAGGTGACCAAGGCGGAGCTGGACGTCGGGCTGATTTATCCGCCGCAGTCGGAAATCCTGAAGACCGAGTTGCACGCGGCACAGCGCGTTGCGGAAGTGATCTTCGCGCGTGGGCTCGCCCGCGTTCCGAAGCCGAGCGACATTGGCGCTTTCATTCAGTCGGAGACCTATAAGCCCGAATATCCGGCGCTGATCTGACAAGTCGGGGGAAATTGGCGCGACCCGCAAATCTCACGATTTGAGCGGTCACTTTTCACGCCTTTGGCATCGGAGGATGACGGTAGTTTTCCGTCATGTGGGCGGCCATATAGCGCACCACGACCGAGGCCCAAATGCAGGCACTCACGCGCATTTTCGGTACTATAGAAACAATCGTAATAGCTGCTACGGTGTGTAGCTGCGCGGTAGGGCCGGATTTCCACCCCGTCGCTGCTCCCAAGGTTAGCGGATATACCTCGAGCCCGTTGCCGGCTCACACTGCTTCCGCCGATGTTATCGGGGGATCTGCGCAAACCCTGCAGGCCGGCGGGGAGATACCCGGCCAATGGTGGAATCTTTTTCATTCCGAGCAACTTGACCGGCTCGTCAACGAGGCTTTAAAGGCGAACCCCAATGTCACGGCTGCACAGGCAGCGTTGCGTGAGGCGACCGAGACCGCGGCAGCCGAAAAGGGTTTCCTGTACCCGAGCGTCAATGCGGGTGTGACCGGACTCCGCGAGCGCCGACTTTATTACCACACCGGACTACCTACGGGGATCACGTCGCCCTACAACCTCCTGAATGTCGGCGTAAATGTGTCTTACACGCTGGATGTGTTTGGCGGAATCCGCCGGCAGGTGGAAGCGGCCAATGCGCAGGCGGAATACCAGCAATTTCAGTTGGAAGCGACTTACCTCACCCTGACGGCGGATGTCGTCACTGCCGCGATTCAGGAGGCTTCGCTACGTGGTCAGGTCGCGGCAACAAATAGGCTGATCAACGACGAGCGCGATCAGCTCAGTATCGTACAAAACGAATTTGATCTCGGCGGCGCTTCGCAGGCCGATGTGATGGCGCAACAGACCACCCTCGCGCAAACCGAGGCCATGCTGCCGCCATTGAACAAGCAGTTGGAAATCGAGCGGGATCTGCTCAGACTTCTCACTGGTCATTTTCCTAACGAGGATGTCGGCGCGAATTTCGATCTGTCGGAACTTCAGCTGCCGCAAACCCTGCCGCTGAGTCTGCCTTCGCAGCTCGTCGAGCAACGGCCGGACGTTCGCCAGTACCAGGCGCTCCTGCACGTCGCGAGCGCGGAGGTCGGCGTGGCTACCGCGAATATGCTGCCGCAGTTCACGATCAGCGGCGGGCTCGGAACTTACGCAGCAGCGGGGGTCAATCCCGCGATACTCGGGTGGAGCGTCGCTGCGGGAGTTGCACAGCCGATCTTCGAGGGCGGAACTCTTCTGCATCTTAGACGCGCGGCGATCGATGCTTACAACCAGGCCTTAGCCGAGTATCGCTACTCGGTTCTGGTCGCATTCCAGAACGTTGCGGATTCCCTGCATGCGATCGAAACCGACGCCGACGCTCTGAAGGCGGACGCAATCGCGGAGCGCTCAGCGGCAGAGAGCTTCAAGCTGGCACGTGATCAGTATCAGGCCGGTTATATTCCATACCTATCACTGCTCGTCGCGGAAAATTCCTATCAGCAGGCGATCATAAGCCTCGTGCAGGCAGAAGCCAGCCGTTATGCGGACACCGCGGCACTCTTTCAAGCACTGGGGGGCGGCTGGTGGAACCGGTCAGATGTCGTCGCGTCCGACGTCGCGATCAAGGACTCGCGGAGCCTCATACCATGATGTGGCTAGTATTCGTCGCGCTACGGCGCCCGCTGTCGGTAGCGGTCATGGCCCTGCTGATGCTCGTACTCGGGGTCTTATCGTTCGCGTACATGAACACAGACATCTTCCCGGCGATCAATCTGCCGGTCGTGATGATGGTATGGAACTATCCCGGCCTCTCTCCATACGACATGGAGCGGCGGATGGTGACAATCAGCGAGCGCGCACTATCGACCACCGTCAACGCAATCGAACATATGGAGTCGGAGTCGCTCCTGGGGATCGGCATCGTAAAGATTTATTTTCAGCCCAATGCGGATCCGGGCTCCTCGATGGCGCAGGTCAGTGCCGTCTCGAATGCCATCCTGCATCAGATGCCGCGAGGTACCGAACCGCCGCAGATCATCTACTACAACGCTTCGAACGTCCCGGTAGCTCAACTTAATGTTTATAGCGACGTTCTTTCAGGAGAGCAGTTATACGATTACGGATTCAATTTCATCCGGCTCGCGCTATTCACAATTCCAGGATTTTCCAGCCCGCAGCCATTGGGAGGCGTGCCCCGCAATGTGATGGTCAATCTGGATCAGGCGGCTCTCTACGGCAACCAGTTGTCGGCCCAGGACATCGGCAATGCACTCTCACTGACCAACCCGGTAATCCCCTCTGGAACGATTCGTGTTGGCGGGCATACCTATGACGTCGACATCAACATGAGCCCGCAGACAGTCCCGGAATTCAACCAACTGCCGGTGAAGGTCGCGAATGGCACGCCGGTTCTACTTGGACAACTCGCGCCGGTGAGCGATACCCATCAGCCCGTGACAAACTCTGTGCAGATTAACGGTCGGCCCGCCACGTACCTGCTCGTGATTAAGCAGGCTGCCGCCTCGACGATAACCGTTGTCGATCAGGTCAAAGCCCGCTTACCCGGCATCATGTCGGTCGCCCCTAAAGGATTGAAGATAGCGCTTACGTTCGATCAGTCGGTGTTTGTGAAAGCGGCCCTATGGGATGTGCTTCAGGAAGCACTAACTGCAGCCACGCTAGTGGCAATAATGGTGCTGATTTTCGTGGGCTCAGCACGCAGCATGCTAATCGTCATTACGTCGATTCCGCTAGCTATCCTGACCTCCATCATAGCACTGAACCTCTTCGGACAGACCATTAACACTATGACGTTGGGCGGACTTGCACTGGCTGTGGGAATGCTGGTCGACGATGCGACGGTGGAGATCGAAAATATTCACCGCAATCATACTCCAGGCAAG
Organism: Binatus sp. (SeqCode); assembly: GCF_049584895.1. Classification (GTDB taxonomy): domain Bacteria; phylum Desulfobacterota; class Binatia; order Binatales; family Binataceae; genus Binatus. The sequence continues at coordinate 5,073 of NZ_JBAUYR010000009.1, read as the reverse complement.
CCCCTAGTCACCGCGATACTGGAGGGCGCGCATCAGATCGCCACGCCCACGCTAGTCGGCACGCTTTCGATTTGCGCCGTATTTTTTCCGGTGGTGTTGCTGTCGGGTGTAGCTCGCTATCTGTTTCCGCCGCTTGCGCTGGCGGTAGTGGGCGCGATGCTGACCTCCTATCTCTTGTCGAGAACGTTGGTGCCGGCGATGGCCAGTCATCTGTTGCCCAACTTTGTAGAGACCGCTCCACCTTCCGGACTCTTAGGCCGTTTCCTATCGGGATTCGAACACGGCTTCAATCGCGTCAGGGACGCGTACAGTCGCGCTTTGGCAGCTTTCATAGAACATCGGCGACTAGCCCTGACGGGCGTAGCCGTGATGATCGTGGGTTCGCTACCGCTGTTCTGGGTCGTCGGCCAGGATTTCTTCCCGCGCGTCGATACCGGACTGATGAGGCTTCACATCCGCGCCCCAACTGGGACCCGCATCGAATCGACATCGTACCTGGTCACGAAGATCGATCGCGATATCCATCAGGTGATTCCGGCCGACGAGCTTGAGAGTATCAGTGACAACGTGGGGGCTCCGCAGTCCTTTGTGCTCGCCTACTACCCGACCGACAGCGTCGGAGACCAGGACGCGGACATCATGATAGAGCTGAAGGCGAAACATAGCCGCCCGACGGCTTTCTATGAAAAGGCGATTCGGGCCAGGCTCGCGCGCAACTTTCCCGGCGTTGAAGGCTACTTTCAGGCCGCTGACATCGTAAGTCAGGTCCTGACCTTCGGCCTATCCGCTCCTATCGATGCGCAAGTGTCGGGGCCAAACCTTAGCGCCGACTATATGCTGGCCAGTCGGCTGCAGTCGGTGATGCAACGTATTCCCGGGCTCGTCGATCTCAGGATTGCGGAACCGCTCAACTATCCGTCATTTAAGATTGATGTCGATCGTGCCAAGGCGTTGGAACTTGGGTTAACTGAATCGGATGTGGCCTCGAGTCTGTTGACCTCGACCAGCGGCGATTCGCTGCTAGCACCTAGCTTCTGGGTCGATCCGAAAACGGGAGTCAACTATTCGGTAATCGCTCAGACGCCGCAGCATAGACTGAACTCGATTGATGCTATTTCAAATACGCCGCTCAGATCTTTGTCTGCGGCGCCTACTGCTGACAGTCCGCAGCTCCTCGGCAATGTCGCCAGAATTTCTCGCTCAGCGGATCCAGCCGTGATCGACCACTACACGGTGCAGCGAGTCATGGACGTGAATGCCAGTGTATCTGGACGCGACCTGGGGAGCGTCACTTCGGATGTGCAAAAAGCGATCGCCTCTCTTGGGAAGTTGCCGCCTCAGCAGAAAATCGTCATTCGCGGCGAGAGCCAGGCGATGCGGGAATCCTTTATAACTCTCAGCGCGGGACTCGTGCTGGCGATCGTGCTGGTCTACCTGCTGATGGTTGCCAATTTTCAATCCTGGCTGGAACCTTTCATCATTTCGTTGGCTATACCTGGTGCGCTCGCGGGAGTGCTGTGGACACTGATAGCGACAGGCACGACCATCAATGTCGAATCCCTGATGGGCACTATCATGGCTGTCGGCGTGGGCGTGTCTAACGGTAATTTGCTGATCACCTTTGCCAACGAGTTGCGCGAGGAAGGCGGAGAATTCTCGGACGCCGTCAGCGCCGCAATCCAGGCCGGTCATATCCGCTTCCGACCGATTATCATGACCGCGCTCGCAATGATTCTCGGCATGCTGCCGATGGCGCTGGGACTAGGCGAGGGTGGCGAGCAGAACGCTCCGTTGGGCCGCGCTGTAATAGGAGGACTCTTATTCGCCACCGCGATGACCCTCTTCGTTGTACCCACGGTCTACTCAATCTTCAGCCGAGAATACATCGGTAAGAATGAGCGCGACGCGCGAATCATGAAATTCGCGCCGAAGGCCATCTTAGGAGAGTAAAATGGAAGCCAGCCACGCCCATAAAGAAGTCTCCAGGCAAGATCGTCGTCGTCATGTGATAGGATGGTTTGCGGCGATGATCGCGGTCATAGTTGGAAGCGCTGCGGTCGTAGTGTCACGCACCTATGCTATCAGCGCGCAGCGTTCGGAACTCGACAAGGTTGCGGAAGCGGGCCCCCACGTTCTCGTGACTCATCCCCAAGCTGCATCGGCAGACCGCCGGCTCACACTTCCCGCCACGATCCAGGGTTATGTGGAAACCCCGGTCTTCGCGAAGATCTCGGGATATCTAAAAGAGATCCGCGTAGATAAAGGCGATCGGGTCAAAAAGGGCCAGGTCATCGCTATCCTTGAATCTCCTGAACTGGACCAACAGGTCGCCGACGCCAAAGACAACCTTTGGTTGCAAACCACCACCGACAAGCGCGATGCGGGGCTTGTACTCAAGCACGGAGTCTCTCAGCAGATCGCCGACAATTCGCACGGTGCCGCTCTCCAGGCAGACGCCACCTACAAACAACTACTCGCCTTGCAGTCCTACGAGGTGATAACCGCGCCGTTCGACGGAATCGTGACTGCGCGATATGTCGATCCTGGCGTTCTGGTAGCCCAGACCATTACTCCAACCAGTACCTATCTGCTGAGCCATCTCACCGAAACCGCGTCGCCCCTGGTCCAACTTGCAACCCTAAGCCCTATCCGCGTCTACGCGAGCGCGCCGCAGGACGTGGCAAAATTCATCGACGATGGGACTCCAACCGAAATCTCAGTGGTACAGCGCCCCGGCCAGGATATCAGCGCCAAGGTCACTCGACACCCGCAGGCTTTGGATCCCGCGACGCGAATGATGCTGGTGGAAGCAGACATCCCTAATTCCGACGGCGCGCTATATCCGGGGATGTACGGCACGATGTCGCTCGCGGTGAAAGTGCCAACGTCGGCGCCGCTGGTTCCTGACGATGAGCTCATCTTCCGCGAGGGCAAGGTGTTCGTGCCGTTGGTCCAAAACTCGACCGTGCATCTAGCGCCGGTATCGCTCGGTTTCGACAATGGTTATTCCGTCGAAGCTACCAGCGGCATCGCCATGAACGATCTAATCGCGCTCAATCTGGGTCAGTCGGCGATCGAAGGTGAACGAGTGCAGCCGGTTCAGCAAGCGACCAAGTGATCATTCCTCTCTAGAAGGTGAGGTATGCCCGTCATGAAGATAGTCGTTCTCGATGGTCACGCGTTGAATCCCGGCGACTTGAGTTGGGAGCCGCTGCGTACGATTGGCGAGGTGCAAGTCTTTGACCGTACTCCAGCCGATCAGGTTGTAGCGCGTGCGCACGACGCGGAAATCGTTTTCACCACCAGGACCCGCCTTTCTGCGCAAATCCTGCGTCAGCTCAAAAAGACGCGTTATATCGGCGTGCTCTTCACCGGGTACGATGTCGTCGATGTGAAGGCAGCGCGCGAGCTCAACATCGCAGTCACCAATGTACCGACCTATGCGACGTCCTCGACCGCGGAATTTACATTTGCGCTGCTCCTGGAGCTGTGCCATCACGTGGGCCTTCACGGCGAGGCGACTCGCGCCGGCGAGTGGTCGCGATCACGGGATTTCAGCTTCTGGAGAACTCCGTTGGTCGAGCTGGCGGGCAAGACGATGGGAATAATAGGTCTTGGTCGGATCGGCCAACGCGTGGCAGCGATCGCACTGGCGTTCGAAATGCGGGTAATCGCCGCCGACGAGGTCCGAAGCGCGGTTCCTGACTGGCCCGGGTTTCGATGGTGTGAAGTCGATGAACTACTGACGCAGGCGGATGTCGTGAGTCTGCATTGCCCGCTGCTCCCGCAAACCCAGGGAATTATCAACTCGAGGTCCCTGGCTTTGATGAAACCGAGCTCGTTTCTCATTAACGCGTCTCGTGGTCCACTGATTATAGAGCAGGACCTGGCTGACGCGCTCAACAACGGCCGTCTGGCGGGCGCGGCGGTTGACGTACTTTCGAGCGAACCGCCTGCTCCCGACAATCCGCTTTTGCGTGCCAGGAATTGTATCGTAACGCCGCACATCGCGTGGGCAACCAAGGAAGCGCGAACGCGACTACTCAATATCGCGATCGCCAACGTGCGCGCATTTCTCGACGGCCATCCGGTCAACGTTGTGAATTAGAGATTATCAGCAACGTTCGAGCAGGAGCGCCAGGACACGCCTCTACAGCCTGATCGTGGAGCAACCAGGATGGGTAAGCAGCCTGTTGCGTAGAGCATGCTGGATCTTAGCTGCGGTGCGGGCCGGACGCTTCGATGCGCGACTTGTTTCGAGCTCTATGGATGTCTTACCCAGGGCGGTTGGCGGCCAGGATAGATTTGGCAACTTTGACGATGTGCTCTGGAGTAAAGCCCAGCTCACGCATCACGATTTCTCCCGGCGCTGAAGCACCGAAGCGGTTCAGCCCGATGATTGCGCCTTCGAGGCCCACGTAGCGCTCCCATCCTAGCGGGGAGCCTGCCTCAACACTGACTCGCGCTTTGACGCCGGGAGGAAGAACCATGTCCTTGTAGGATTGCGGCTGCGCCTGAAACAAATCCCAGCAGGGCATCGAGACCAACCGGCTGGCAACTCCCTCACGAGTCAGTTGGTTGTGCGCCTCGAGCGCGATCGACACTTCGGAACCGGTAGCGATGAGGATAAGCTTGGGCGGACCTGCGGCGGAGTCGGCAAGGACATAAGCTCCTTTTGCCGTTCCCGCAGCGGGGGCCAGCGTACTGCGGTCCAAAGTGGGCAACTTCTGGCGCGTAAACACCAGCCCCACGGGCCCCTCAGTATGCGCCACCGCGATCTTCCACGCTTCCACAGTCTCGTTGGCGTCGGCCGGGCGCAGCAGCATTAGATCGGGAATCGCGCGCAGGCTTGCCAGTTGTTCCACCGGCTGATGCGTGGGTCCGTCCTCGCCCAATCCGATGCTGTCGTGGGTCCACACATAGATGACGTGGGCCTTGCTCAAGGCCGCCAGTCTGATGCTTGGCCGCATGTAGTCGGAAAACGTAAAGAAGGTGGCGGCAAAGGGCAGGACGCCGCCATGCAGGGCCATGCCCGTGGCAATCCCGGCCATCGCGTGCTCGCGAATACCGAAA
>NZ_JBAUYR010000008.1:0-16713 GCF_049584895.1 Binatus sp. (SeqCode) | reverse complement strand
CGGCTATGTGATGCGCTCGGACTTGTGCATCTCGTATCAGACGATTGAAAACCGCGGCGCGATTCCGCGCGAGCTGCGCCCGAAGCTCGGCAACTGGATCTTCGGCTGCGACATCTGCAACGAGGTCTGCCCCTGGAACGATCAGAATGCGTCCGATGACGGGTATGACGATCGGTTCCCGCTCTTGCCCGAGCTACTCGCGCTCACCGAAGAAGACTTTGGCCAGCGCTTCACGGTCAGCGCGGTGAAGCGTGCCAAGCGGCGCGGGCTGTTGCGCAATGTCACGGTTGCCCTCGGCAATACTCGAAATCCCGACGCGGTGGCTCCACTCGCTCGCTCAATCGAAACCGAGACCGAACCGTTGATTCGCTCGCATGCCGCATGGGCACTCGGCGAGATCGGCGGAAGCGCAGCACGACGTACACTCGAGCGCGCGCTCCGCGACCGCGACACTTCGGTACGTCGCGAGGCAGCCGCCGCGCTCGAAATTAATTGACCGCGGGCTTGTCAAAGCTTTGGCGCAAAGCAACACTGGTACGAACGGTATTCTTACGATGAACGATGCACGACGGGAATTTGCGACGATTGCTTCAAAAGAGCCGGTGCCACTGGCTCGCGGCGCGCTCCTAATCGCGAAGGAAGAGTACCCGAATCTCGACATCGACGAGTACCTCGACAAGCTCGCGACTCTCGCGCGCGAGGCCGAGCCGATCGTGCGCGCGGGCGAGGACACCGTCGAGCGCGTGCAGTTGCTGTCGCACTTCCTGTTCGAGCTGAAGGGCTTCGAGGGCAACGCCGAGAATTACAACGATCCGCGCAACTCGTTTCTCAACGACGTGCTCAATCGCCGCCTCGGACTCCCGATCACGCTGTCGGTGGTCTATCTCGAAGTCGGCCGCCGCCTCGGCATCAATCTCTACGGCGTCTCGTTCCCGAATCATTTCCTGGTCAAGGCGGTTGACGAGCGCGGCGAGCTGATCATCGATCCATTCGTCGGCGGTAAGATTCTCGCGCTTGACGAGATTCGCGCGCGCCTGACCCAAATCTTCGGACAACCGGTCGAATTGAATCCCGCGATGCTGAAGGCGCGCGGCGCGCGTCACATCCTGGCGCGGATACTCACCAACCTGAAAATCGTTTATATGGGCGCGTCGGATTGGACCCGCGCGCTCGCTGCGCTCGATCGAATCATCATGCTCGAGCCGCGCGCGCTCGACGAGCTGCTCGAGCGCGGCAGCCTGTTCGAGCGGCTCGAATGCTTCAAGCCTGCGCTCGACGACTACCAGAGTTTTCTTTCGCAGGCGCCCGAGCATCCCGCAGCCGAAGCGGCGCGCGAAGCGGTGATGCGCCTGATTCGGCAAGTCGCCCTGATAAACTGAAGTTGCGCGAGAACTCCGACAGCTGACGCGCGACAACCCGGATGCCTGAATTTCCGAAAGCACAGGATTTCTTCGAATCGAGCAGCGCCGCCGTCGGCGATCATGAACTGCGGCGCAAGCTCGAGAGCGCCAGCGCGCGCCATCTCGATCACTTCGCGCAAGTCAAAGCGGACTTCCCGCAGTACGACGAGGAGCGCGAGGCGGCCCATCGAATCAAGACCGACGCGATCGCGCATCTCGACGAATTGCTGATCGATCTCACCTCGAAGCTCGAAGCCAATGGATGCAAGGTGTTCTTTGCCGAGGATGCCGCCCAGGCGCGCGACTACATCGTCGCGCTCGCCAAGGCCAAGGGCGCGACCAACGTCGTCAAGGGCAAGTCGATGACCACCGAGGAAATCGATCTCAACGACGCGCTCGCGAACGCGGGAATCGACGCGGTCGAGACCGACCTCGGCGAGTATATCGTGCAGCTTCGCGGCGAGCGTCCGTCGCACATCATCACGCCCGCGATTCATCTGTCGAAGGAAGACATCGGCCAGCTCTTCACCGACAAATTCGGCATCGAATACACCGCCGAGCCTGAAAAGCTCACGGCCGAAGCGCGCTCGCGATTGCGCGCGATCTTTCTGGCAGCGGATTTCGGCGTTACCGGCGTCAATTTTGCCATCGCGGAAACCGGCACGCTCATCGTCGTCGAGAACGAAGGCAACGGCCGTCTGTCGAGTACGATCCCGGAGACCTTCGTCGCCGTGATGGGCATCGAGAAGGTCATCCCGCGCCTCGAAGACCTGAGTCACTTTTTGGAAATCCTCGCGCGCACCGCTACCGGGCAGAAATTAACGACCTACACCAGTTTCATCACTGGGCCGCGGCGCGAGGGCGATCTCGACGGTCCGGGCGAGATGCACGTGGTGATCCTCGACAACGGGCGCAGCGCGATGCTCGCGGATCCCGAGCTGCGCGAGGCGCTGAATTGCATCCGATGCGGCGCGTGCCTGAACGTCTGCCCGATTTACCGGCGCATCGGCGGCCACGCGTATCGCTCGGTTTATCCCGGACCGATCGGATCAATCGTCAGTCCAAATCTTTTCGGCAGCGCCGCGGGATACCTGCCGTTCGCATCGACCCTGTGCGGCGCGTGCAAGGACATCTGTCCCGTCAAGATCGATATCCCGCGAATCCTGCTCCATCTCCGATGGAAAGAGAGCACCGGCAAGCATCCGCTCAAGTGGCCGCGCAAGATCGAGAAAGCGCGGCGAGGAGCGCGGCGGTTCGCGAAAACAGCGCGCCATCCGCGGACAGTTCGCGCGCTTGGAAAAATCGCCGCGTTTCTGCTCAAGCCATTCGCGCACAACGGTTATCTGCGCCGGATGCCGGGACCGTTCGGCAACTGGACGAAGTATCGCGACTTCCCACGGCCACGCCCGCACAAACGACCCGATCCGGAACGCCCGCCAGGCTGAACGTGGCCGAGCTGCACAAAATAATCGCGAGCGTAAAGGACGCGCTCGGTACCGGCGCGCGAAACAACTCGCACCCCGCAGATACCATCGCCGCGGTGCCGGTGTCGCCCTCTGCGCTGCGGACCGAACTCGCATCCGCATTCGCACGAGAGCTCGAAGAGGTCGGCGGCAAGTTTCTCGGAATACTCAGTCCGGCCGAAGTGACTAATCGAATAGTCAGTCTAGCCGGCGAGCTCGGCGCGGAAACCGTCGCGCTCGGACAAGGCGTAGCGATTGACATGGACGCGATTGGCGAGGCGCTCGAGCGCGCGGACTTCAGGATCGTTCGCACCTTGCCGGTTGCGGACATCGAGCGGCCCGCGATGCGCTCGCGGGTCGCGGAGGCCGGCCTCGGCATCGCTGAGGCAGACTTCGCGATCGCCTCGACCGGCACGCTCGCCGTCGTCTCAAACGCGAATCGGCCGGCTTCGCTCACCCTGCTGCCGCCGGCCAGCCTGGTGATCGTTCAGATCGATCGCGTGATGCTGAATCTCGCGGCCGTCCTCGCCGAGATGGGGCCGAGCGGCATAGCTGCGAATCGAATGACGCTCATCACTGGCCCGAGCCGCACCGCGGACATCGAAAAGCGAATCGTGCTCGGGGTCCATGGCCCGAAATCGTTGCACGTGATCGTGATGTGGCCGCGCGATGACTGAAGTCCAACTATTCTCGACCTGCCTCGCCGAGGAATTCTTCCCCGAGGTCAACGACGCCGCCGCGACCGTGCTCGAGCGGCTGCGGCTCAAGGTGACGCACGTGCGCGGCGCGTTCTGCTGCGGGCAGGTCGCATTCAACGAAGGCATGCGCGAAGAGGCGGTCGATCTCGCGCGGCGATTTCTCAACTCGGTCGAGCAGGACGTTCCGATCGTCGTCCCGTCGGGCTCGTGCACCAGCATGCTGAAGATCTTCTACGGCGACCTGCTCGCCGACGATCCCGCGCTCGCCGCCAAGGCGCTCGCGATTCGTCCGTGGGTGTTCGAGCTGTCGCAGTTCATCGTCAACGTGCTGAAGGTGAAGTACCTCGGCGCGCGCTACGAACGTGCTGTCGCATATCATCCGTCGTGTCATCTGATGCGCGAGTTGGGCGTGCGCACCGAGCCGATGACGCTGCTGAGCGCGGTGGGGGGAATCAGAATTTGCGAGCTGCGCGATCGCGAAGAGTGCTGCGGCTTCGGCGGCATGTTCTCGGTGAAGTTCCCGGACATCTCAGCGTCGATGCTCGAAGACAAAATGGCGCGCATCAAAGAGAGTGGCGCCGAGGTCATAGTCGCAAACGATTGCGGATGCCTGATGCAAATCGGCGGCGGATTAAGCCGCGCCGGCGAGAAGCTCGAAGTGCGTCACCTCGCAGAAGTACTCGCAGCGCGATGACGTAGGGGTAGCCTGCTCTTTGTGTCATCCTGAGCGCAGCGAAGGATCTCGCGCGCAAGCGCGCTTATCAGTGGCGTTCGTGAACGTATAGACCCGGTGCAGGTTCTCCGGCTTTGTACAACTCGCTGCCTAACGTCTTCGGCGCGGGACGTTCGTTGCCCGACCGTGCGGCGACCCACTTGATCCAGTGATCCCACCACGTTCCTTTATTCTCGACTGCGCTCTTTGCCCATTCGTCGGGATCTTCGGGGAGGCGCGTGCCGATGTAGTAGCGGGCTTTGAAGTTGCCCGGCGGGTTGACGAGGCTTTGAATGTGGCCGCTCGATCCAAGCACGAATTCGATTCGTCCGCCGAACATCCGTGTCGCCCGATAGCATGCGCGCCATGCGCAAATGTGATCGGTCATGCCCGCGACGAGGTAGATATCATTCTTCACCGCGCGCAAATCGATCGGCGTGCCGAGCACCGCGACTTCGCCGCCGTGAGTCAGCGGATTTCTCAGGAACAGATCCAGAAAACCCTCGTGCAGTTTCGCCGGGAGGTTGGTCGAGTCGGCGTTCCAATAGAGGATGTCGAACGGCGCCGGATCGTTGCCGAGCAGATAGTTATTGACCCAATAGTTCCACACCAGGTCGTTGGGGCGCAGCCATGCGAAGATGCGCGCCATGTCATTGCCGTCGAGCACGCCCTTTTCCGCCGAGCGTTCGCGCGCAGCGTTGATCGCGTCCTCGGTCGCGAACATCCCGGTCATCGAAGGCAGGCTCGTATCGAGCATCGTGACGAGCAGCGTCACCGCGTTGACGCGCTTGTCGCCCGAGGCCGCCAGATGCCCGAGCATTAGCGAGGTCGTGATGCCGCCGGCGCATACGCCGAGCACGTTGCAATCGGGACTGCCGGTGATCTCGCATGCCGCCGCGATCGCGTCCTTGCACGCCGTCACGTATTCGTCGAGTCCCCAGTTGCGATCGCGCGGCGTCGGATTGCGCCAGCTGATCGTGAACATCGGGAAGCCGTGCTTAACCGCGTATTCGACGAAACTGCGGCCCGGCGCAAGATCCATGATGTAGTATTTGTTGATCTGCGGCGGGATGAAGAGCAGCGGTCGCTCGTAAACCTTGTCGGTCGCGGGCGCGTATTGAATCACCTCGCACAGCGGATTTCGGAACACGACCGCGCCGGGCGAGAGCGCGAGATTCTTGCCGACCTCGAACGGCCGCTTGTCCACCGTCGACGGCATCCCGCCGTTGCTCCACAGGTCGCCGATAAAGTTGCGCAGGCCCCAGACCACGCTCATACCCGAAGTGTCGAAGGCGCGCTTGAGCGCCGCGGGATTCAACAGAAACGAGTTGGTCGGCGCGAGCGCCTCAGTCAGGAGTGTGAGCGCGAACTTCTGCTGCTCGACGTCCTTCCACTCGACGCTCTCGTCTTCGTTGACGAGGTCGTGCATCGCCGCGCGCCATGCGAGGTAGGCCTGCATCAGCCGATGGTAGAGCGGATGCTCGGTCCAGGCGGGATCGCCGAAACGCTTGTCGCCCGCTTCAGGAGCCACAGACGAGACTCCCCCGATGATCTGCCCGAGCTCGAGCGTCAGCTGCAGCGCGCGCGAGGCAACCGTCACAGGTTGCGACGCGATGTGCGTCAGCAACGTCCCCAACGTGCCGAGCACCTGCGTCGCATCGAGGCCGACGAACGGATTGGCGCCGAGCAGCGCGTTCAGCGCAGGATGATTTTCCTCGGGAGTCTGAATTTCAGGCTGCTGCCGCTTGGCTGCACTGTCCATGTCGTACCTCCCGATGAGCAGTCTCGTACGGCAGACTGCTCGCCTAGCCTAACAGTTCGAGGCCGTGCTCGAACATCCGCGGCGCCGACAGCGCTGTATCTTCCCATAACGGATCGGGCCGCTTGCCGCGCCGATGCAACATCAGGTTGAAGCACGTGATTACGCCGAATCGGTAGCCCGCGAATGCGCGGAACCATCGCACTTCGGGAATCGACACGGCGAAGCCCGCGGCCTCGGCATACGCGTCGACGATCTCGTCGGCGTTCATCAGCGAGCCGCGGGCGTCGGGACCCGCGCCGGTGGCGACCACCCAGCTTCCGGGGTCTGAAAAGAAGCAAATCCAGCCGAGATCGAGCAGCGTCGCGCCGACCAGCGAGATTTCCCAATCGATCAGCGCGACGACGCGTTCGTCGTTGAACAGCACGTTCGACCATTGGAAATCGCCGTGGACGCATCCGATGCGCGCGCCTGTCGGCAGGCTCGAGCGCAGTCGCTCGCGAAGCTCCGGTGCGCGCGCGACGACTTTGGGATCGAGCGTATCGCGGTCGACCAGGTAGTCGAGGCGCTTCATCTCATCGCTCAGCGCGAACGGCTCGCCCCACGCCTCGCGGCGCGGCTCCCACGCGACATTGTGCAGCGCGGCCATCGTCGCGATCCCATTGCGCGCGAGGCGTTTCAGATGCGCGAGCGGCAATGGAGATTCGCCCAGCTTGAATCCTTCGACAAAGCCACCGACGAAGTACGGACGCTCGAAAAACTCGGGCTCGTCTCCGTACCAGATGATCGGCGGCACCGCGACCGCCGTGTCGGCCAACGACGCCATCACCCGCGCCTGTCGCACGATGTCGGCAGGGCCGGAAATCTTCACGCCGGGTGGCGCGATGCGAACGACATACTTCCCGGCCGGCTTCGCGCCGGGATCACTACGCTCGAGGATGAAGCTGTAGCTGAAGCCGGCGTGACCCGGCAGCGTCTCGAGCGAATGCGCGCGCGCGCCCGCGTCGCCAGTCTTGGCGCGCACGAGTGTCGTCAGTTGCGCAGTTACCTGTTCGATATCACCGGGCATCGCGACGCCATCTCGCTGGTTAGACGCCCCTCATCCCGGATTTCGCCGAATCTGGATGCCGGCTCGACTTGGCGCTCGGGCGCGAATCGACCCGCTTGAACCACGCGTTCACGTTCTTCAGCGACGGATCGATCGACTGCTTGACGCCGGCGCCGAAATCGAGCGCGCAATACAAAATGATATCGGCGACAGTGAACCGATCGCCCGCGATGTATTGCTTGCCCTCGAGCAGATTGTCGAGCCACTTGAGCTTGTCCTGCACGATTGCCTTCAACCCGGCCGACGCCTCGGGCAGCACGCGCATGCGGTCCTTGAACATCTGCAAACCTTCGGAGTAGCGGAAGCCGTTGTAGAGATGCTCCGTGATCTGCAGCTCGACGCGACGCTGCCACTGGCGCGCCTCGGCGCGTTCCTCAGCGGTGGTGCCGATGAGCGCCGGCGTCGGATGTTTCTCTTCGAGATACTCGAAAATCGCAACGGTCTCGCCGATACACTTGCCGTTGTCGAGTTCGAGCGCCGGCACCTGTCCGCCAGGATTGCGATCGGTATAGGGCGGCTTGCGGTTTTCCGCCGCCATCATGTTGATGTTCGCGCTCGGAATCGTAATTCCCTTCTCGGCCAGGAACATCCGCATGGCGCGTGGATTGGGTCCAAGAGCATCGTAGAGTTTCATGTTTGGTAGCCTCGCAAAAGATAGACTTCGGGCCGAAATATACAACAGGCCGCGTGAAACGGGGAACCGAATTCCGGGGGGCGTGTTGCGCTGGAAGGAAGCGGTAGGTAGGAATTTGTGATGCGATTTTGTCCGCAATGCGGCGCGCCGCTCCTGGCCGGAGCGAAATTCTGCGTGGAATGCGGCCGCGCGCTCGACGTCGCGGCTTCCGGCGCGGGAGAATCCGGCGGCATCCCTCGCGGCCGCAATTCGATCACCAATGCATTTGTGTTCGTGTTCGTCGCGCTCGCTGTGGTCGGTCTGGCCGCTGCTGGGTGGATTTATGTGAAGACGCCCGAAGTAGTGCGCGAGCAAATCGCCAGCGCACCTCCTGCCGCACCGCCAGGTGCCGGCGCTCCCGAGTCGAATCCCGGAACCGCCCAATCGGGTGCAGGCGCCGCGCCCGATCAGAATGTCAGCGCGAATCCGGCGGCCGGCGGAAGTCAGAACGGCGGTCTGCCCCCGGGACATCCAACGATCGAGCTGCCCACCGAGGCTCGCACTTTTGTCGATAAGATCGAGCGCGACGCCATCGCCAAACCCAAGGACGTCACGGCGTGGAACAAATTTGGCGCGGTCTCGATGCGCGCGGCGATGTTCGATCAATCCTATTACGGCAAGGCTGAGGACGCGTACGGGCACGTGCTGAAGTTGGATCCCGACAATCTGGACGCGCTGCGCGGCATCGGCGATATCGACTACGACAAGCAACGCTACGATGAAGCGATCGCCGCCTACGAGCATTACCTGAAAAAGAAGCCGGACGATCCCGAAGTTCGCACAGACCTCGGCACGATGTACCTCTACACGGGCAATGCCGATCAGGCGGTGGTGCAGTACAAGAAGGCAATCACGGCGAAGCCCGGATTTTTCCAGGCGTACTACAATATGGGAATCGCGTACGCGCAGGAGAACAAGCCCGACGACGCGGCTGCCACCCTCAAGCAGGCGATCGCGCTCGCGCCCGACGATACTGCGCGCACCCAGGTGAAGGAGCTGCTCGCGAAACTCACCGGTGCCCCGGCTGCAGGTGCGTCGATGCAGGCTGCGTCCGCGGCGACACCGTCAACCAAGAAGAAACCCGCGTCGCCGGCGGAGTCGATAGCTGCGAAGAGTACCGCTGCCTCGAAGAGTACTGCGGCAGCAAGCGCACCTGAGGCATCTGCCGCGATAGCTGCCAAAGCTCCATCGTCACCGGCGGCTGCATCAACCACGTCCAGCGAAGACGACTTTCACGATGCGGTCGAAACGATGGTGCGTGGCTTGCCGATCGCAGGGCCGAAGGTCACCACCGTCGAATGGCCCGACAAGCTCAAGGCCAAAGTCTTTATGGACAGCTTCCCGATGGATCAAATGCCTCCCTTTGCGAAGGCCAAGTTCCTGTCCGATCTGAAGGCGGGAATCGACAGCGCCAAGAAAGACAACAACATTTCATCGCCGGTCGAAGTCAATATTGTGGACGGCGCCAGCGGCAACGTGATGGAAACCATTACTCAGTAACTATTTGCGCGAATAGCCAGTCGCGCGATGGAGCCAGATGCAGGGTAAACTGGTCAGGCTGCGCGCTTACGAGAAATCCGACGCCGACGCGCTGTTCCGATGGTTCTCCGACGAGGAAGTTACGCGATGGCTCGAGCCGCCTGCTTTTCGATCGCGCGCGCATCAGGAAAAATTCATCGAACTGGCGCAGGCATCCAGCGACGACGCCAAATACTTCGCGATCGAGACGCTCGACGGAAAGCTGGTCGGCGATTGCGGCCTAAGATTCATCGACTGGAAGAGCCGCAAGGCGGAATTCTTCATCACCATCGGCGAAAAGCAATTCTGGGGCAAAGGCCTCGGCACCGACGCGCTCCGAACAGTAATCCGGTTGGCATTCGACAAGATGAACCTGAATCGATTGTGGCTGACCGTGCTGGTCGACAATCCCCGCGCAGTCCGATGCTATGAGAAGTGCGGCTTCGTCCGCGAAGGTTTAATGCGGCAAGAGAGCTACGTCGATGGAAAGTACCGCGACGTCCTGCTGATGGCGCTGTTGCGCGAAGACTACGACCGAACTCGAGGTGCATGACGATGGCATCGAAATCTTTCGAACGGCTGCGCAAGGCTGGCGACCGGCAGACACTTAAGCTGACTCACTACGGACGCAAAAGCGGACGCCCATACGACGTGACTATCTGGTACCTGGTCGACAACCAAAGCGATCGGCTGTATCTGGTCTCGGCGAATGCCAATCGCAACTGGGTGCGCAACGTCAAGGCGAGGCCTGCGATCTCGCTTCGAGTCGGCAATGAAGTCTTCAACGGCGACGTGCGCGCGATCACCGACAAGCAGGAACGCGACAAGGTGAAGGACCTCACGATCCGCAAGTACTGGTACGTCGCGCCGATGCTTCGGCTGGGACAATTTCTAATATCGATGGGAGGGATGCGCGACAATACCGCGGCCTTCGAAGTGATCCTCGCGGAGGAATAGCTACGTCGGGCGATTGCTCAGGAATCTCGCATCGCAGCCCAGGCAATCGCTGCGGCCGCGGTGCGGGTTTCAGTGCCGAGTTTCCGATGGATATGCTCGACGTGCTTGTCCGTAGTCTTTCGCGTGATGGATAAAATCGTTGCAATCTCGCGGCTGGTCTTGCCCTTCGAAATCCAGAACAATACTTCCGCTTCGCGCCGTGCGAGGCCCAGCCTTTCTCGCAGCAATTCCGTACGATCATGCCTGACCTCGCGCCTCAGCAAGAGAATCATCTCGCCGTCCTGACTGGTCTTGAGCATCCGGATGTTCAGACGCGACTGGTCTGATTCCACAGTCAACGGGGCGCACGGTTTGAGGTGGGATTGTTTGCCGTCCAGCGAGGGCTGCCAAAACCGAAGCCACCGCTGGAGGCGATCCGGCAACTGGTCATCCTGCCCCATCTCGTCGCCGAAGAAGCTCGATAGCCACCGGGTCGCGAGTTGGCTCGAGTGTTTGATCGCCAGGTCGTGAACGACCACCACCGCCGCATTCAGCTCCTCTTCGAGCGACTGTTCGCGTCGTTCAAGTCGGCTCTGGAAGGAGGTCATTGCATGCGCGTTCGCGTACGCCTGCCGGAGATGTGGACGTAACAGATTCAGCATTTCGCGCTCGTCTTCGCTGAAGTCCACACCGTCGCGTCCGAAGGCGAATGTCACGACATCGCCGCCGGGGCAGAACTCAAATCCGCCGGTCATCAAATATTCGGTGCGAGCTGGACGGTACACCGCCTCATAGAGCTCGAGCCGATGAAACTGCCGTTGCGATACGAGGTCCGACATCTTCAGCGCACGCTGATCGCTGTTGCGATTGTGCAGGACCATCGGATGTCGATGCATCAAGCGGGCGAGGGTTTGGGCGGCCTCGGGTGTTCCGCGTGCTCCGAGTGTCGGATGGGCGAGCGTCTCGAACCGGCGGCGAGCGTAGTTGGTTTCGTTGTAGCTGTAATTACCTGCGGGAATAAGCCGGGGCATCAACGAGACTATGTGTTTCGGAAAAGTATCAAGTGTCTGAGCTGAATACAGCTCCGGAAGCAGGGCGACCAGCCCCTCGTATTGCCGCCACTCGATCATTGGGGAGTACGTACAATTCCGTATTGATTCGCTTGGGTCAAATGCCGTAACGGTAGGTCAAATGGCGCAATGATAACTTTTAGTATGAAAAAGAACATCCACGTTAATCGACACTCTCTTTCGGGCTCGAAGCCAAGCTGAACGCGTCGACAATTGCGCCGTTTTCGCTCGAGTTGGTCTCGGTATTCAATGGAAATAGTTAATCGGGGGAAGAGTATGAACAGGTACGCGGGAAAGCTAATGACCCTTGCGATTGTGCCAGGCACTGTAGCTCCAGCGCCTGTAAATCCCGAGACGGCGCGCGCTGACAAGAAACCCGGCTTATTCCTAACCCTTCTAGGTGCCCTTGTTCTGTTACTCTCCGGATTTGGCGGTGCGCATGCGCAAACCACCGCAACTATCAACTGGACTGATGTTCACCAGGTTATCGACGGCTTCGGCGCATCGGATGCGTTCGCCGGCCCTCTTTCGTCGGCGGACCTGGCTTTCTTCTTTGGGACGGGGACCGGACAGCTCGGTCTGTCGATACTAAGAACCGGAGCTCCAAACAATGGCGATATGTCCGGCGATTGCACAACGGTTAATGTCGGGTGTGCCGGTCCTTATGTCAGTGATATGAAGGCGGCCATTGCCAATGGAGCAAGAATCTATAGCTCCCCCTGGACACCGCCACCTGCCTACAAAACAAACGGTCTCAACACATGTACCGGCAATGCCGGGTTGATAACTTCGGACTATGCTGCGTACGCAACCTGGCTGGCTAACTATGTCATGAGTCTGAAAACAGAAGAGGGTATTACTCTCTACGCGCTATCCGTCCAGAATGAGCCAAACGAATGCCTTAGCTACGATAGCGCTTACTGGACGGCGGCCGAGATCGACACTTTCGTAGCGACCAATCTAGGCCCTACCTTTGCCGCCGATGGGTTGTCTACTCTCATTTACGTGCCAGAAGGTAGCGGTTATAACGAGATGAGCTTGGGTAGTACCTGCGCTACTGACTCGTCTTGCAATGAGTACATAGGCGGTGTCGTTTGGCATGACTATGATGCCAACCTTACCGGCACTAACACGATCACTGCGGATCCTTACCCTTCCGACTGGCCCGCGGGCAAGAAATATTGGGAAACAGAAGCTTCTTGTGGCTCTGGTTTTGGACCTAACTTCTGTCAGACGGGTTTTAATACTGACATTACAGATGCTCTCGATTGGGCCGCAGTCATAGACCAGCGGATCGCCGTCGACAATGCCAATGCATGGCTCTACTGGTGGCTGGTCGGTTTAGACAGCACCGATGATCAAGCGTTGGTGGACAGCAACGGCACTATCGCAAAGCGTGCCTACATGCTGGGGCAGTACAGCAAATTTGTGCGGCCTGGATATTTCCGTATAGACGCGACGCACCTACCAGCAACCGGAGTTAGCGTCTCGGCGTACCAGAACACAGCCACTAGTTCTCTGGTTATCATCGCTACCAACTACACTGGTTCTGATGTCTCCCAGGAATTCTCCATAACCAACGCTCCGACATTTTCGAGCCTGACTCCTTACACTACCTCTGCGAGTTTGAGTCTCGCTAAACAGTCGAGTGTATCCTTATCATCCAATTCTTTTACCTATAAATTGCCTGCCAACAGCATCACGACATTTGCCTCTTCAGCCTCCAGCGGGCCTACTCCGACTGCTACCGCAACTGCTACTCCGACCGCAACTTCGACCGGTGCAACTCCCACGGCGACCGCGTCAGCGACTCCGACGGCCACGCCGACTCCCGTCGGGATGGTAACGATCAATCCATCTTCACTGGATTTTGGAACGACGACGACTGTCGGAAAAACCAGCAAATCCAAGACCGTCGACATCAAAAATGACGGCAACAAGCAGACCGGACCGCCCGTCACCATCGAGATGGAGACCGCGTCGCCGTCGGTGTTCGCGGTCAAGTCGCAATGCAAGAAAACGCTTAAGCCCGGCAAGAGCTGCAAGGTGTCAGTGACCTTCAAGCCAGTGGATGACACAACCGCGGAGACTGGCAGCCTGATGATTTTCGACAACGCGACTGGATCGCCACAGTCCGTGGGCCTGTCCGGAACCGGAAAGGCACCAAAGACGAAATGAAGAGTGCGGGGCTGGGACTGATCCCAGCCCCTGCGAACGCAATCGCCGATTGCTAGGACGGATCCCCGACCTCGGCGACGCGCTTGAGACTCTCGACCCAGTTCTGATGCCCGCGCTCGAGCATCGGGCGCAAATACCATCCGGCAATTTTCGGCACGAGCCCGTTCTGGCATTCCTCGGTGACGACGCGACATCCGGCGCGTCCGTCGGGTTCGATAAGCCAGCCGTGATAGGCGCGCAGCACTCCGCGCGCGTCCCATCCAAGTTCATGCGGCGGCTCGAAGGTAATCACCCGGCTGGTGACGGTTGCGCCAAAGGTCTTCCACTTGAATTCGCTGTCAGGCGCGAGATCCGGCGGATTCCCGCGAAGAAAATTAACGTTGGCGGAGTTGCTATACCACTCAGGCCACTTGGCCGCGCGAACAAGCCATCGCCAGATGCGCTCAGGCGGCGCGTCAATCGGTATCTCGTTGCGCGCATAGACAGATGAGTTCTCAGGTTCAAATCCAGCGGGCCATTTCATCGCGATGGTCGCTCCTTCGGTCGCGCATTTCTTTTATCCACAGATCGGCGGGTTTTTCCACAAAAGCAGGCCTTCGGAGGCTTTCAGAACTTTGCACTCGAACGCCCGCGCACTATGATCCGCGCTCAATGACGAAGCGGGAAGCCAAGCGCCGCCTTGAAGACCTCGCGCTCGAAACCGGGCACAAGCGGAATTACTACGTCAAGCGTGCGCTGGTCGAATTCCTTGATCGCAACGAACGCCTTCTAGGCCATCGTCCAACGCGCACGGTCGGCTTCTCAACCCTCGACCAACTCCCGACCCGCCCAAACAGATTTGATCTCTAATTCCTAATCTTAATACCTCGCCCGTTATTTCACGGAAGAGGAGGCCGGCGGCAACGCCGCCGGCAGGTGAGGGTTCCGGCCGCCATCGTCATGTCAGACTGATCACACGCACTCAGCGTCCGACTGATCTCCTGGATTACGCCTTCGATCTCCCGCATCACCTCACTGTTCCAAAATCTCAGTACTCTGAACCCACGAGCCCGCAGTTCGCGGGTTCGCATGTCGTCGTAATGCTTCCTGTCGTCAGCATGCTGTACTCCGTCAAGCTCAACGATCAGCCGCGCTTCGATACAGCAGAAATCCACGATGAAGGAGTCGATCGGAACCTGCCTCCGAAATTTCCAACCGTCGAGGTTTCTATTTCGTAGCAGCGACCACAGCCGTTTCTCGGCATCAGTTGATTCGCGACGGAGTGTGCGGGCGCGAGCTAACGGTTGCTTCGCGATCAGGCGTGTCGGCGTTCGGTAGGGCACCCGCAAGACAGTCGCACTTTTAGATGCCAATGTGAACTGTTAGTGAACAGGATCGGAAGTGAGGTCGCCGGATAACTGCCATAGCAAACGCTCGCGTTGAGCCCGGAACCCTCACCTACCGGCGGCGACGCCGCCGGCCTCCTCTCCCGTGAAAAGAACGGGCGAGGTATTTGAAGTCGCGGCGGCCGAAAAGAATTTGGGGGCTGGGATTGCTCCCAGCCCCCTGCCGTCACCACATCCGCCGCCCCACCACAACCTCTTTGGCGCGAGGTTCTTCGCGCCTGGTTTTAAGTGGGTCCCGAAGAATCCGTCATCCCCATTTTTTCCGAGCACTGGCTGAAACTTTTTCGCCGCCGCGCTGCTGCCTGCCTCCCCTCCGCATCCGCCCTATCGCCAGTATCTCGAAAACCTCCCTCCACAATTCTCCGGGACCCGTGAGACTCCTTCTTTATGAGCACCCGCTCGTGGTGCCGCAGTTCATGCATTTGTAGCAGGCGCCGTTGCGCACCATTATGCTGCCGCAGTCCGGGCATGGCGGCGCGTCGGCCTGGTTGATGAACGCCTGCCGGATGCCGCCGTCTTTGCCGCCACGCAGACTCGCTATGGGAGCCATCGCTACCATTGCGGGAGCCGAGTCGGATTTCGCCGACAGACTCTTGTCGGACTCGATAATTCCGACTTCTCGCTTCGCTTCTTCGTCCAGAAACTTCGACGCCATCCATCGGAACAGATAGTCGACGATCGATTTGGCATACGGAATCTGCGGATTCTTGGTGAAGCCCGACGGCTCGAAGCGCATGTGCGAGAATTTATCGACCAGGAACTGCAGCGGAACGCCGTATTGCAGCGCGAACGAAATCGCGGTCGCAAACGAGTCCATCAGGCCCGAAATAGTCGAGCCCTGCTTCGACATCGTGACGAAAATTTCGCCCGGAGTGCCGTCCTCGTACATGCCGACCGTGATGTAGCCTTCGTGGCCCGCGATATCGAATTTGTGCGTGATCGATTTGCGCTCGTCGGGCAGCTTGCGCCGCTGCATCCGATCGTCCGCCGGCGCGATCGACGCGACCGCTTCGACCGCCTTCTCGATATCTTTCCTGCCGGTGTTGAGCGGCTGCGTGCGCTTGGATCCGTCGCGGTAAATCGCAACCGCCTTCAGCCCGAGCTTCCACGCAGTGACGTAAGCCTCGGCGACTTCGTCCACCGTCGCTTCCGCGGGCATGTTGATCGTCTTTGAAATCGCGCCCGAGATGAAGGGCTGCACGGCACCCATCATCTTGATGTGCCCGTTGTATTGAATGGTGCGGGCGCCGGCGCGCGGCTTGAACGCGCAATCGAAAACCGCGAGATGCGCGTCGGCGAGCTGCGGCGCGCCTTCGATAGTCTCGTTCTCATCCAGGTACTCGACGATTTCCTGCACTTCCTTCGAGTCGTAGCCGAGCCGCTTGAGCGCGCGCGGGACCGTGCCATTGACAATTTTCAGCATCCCGCCGCCGACCAGCTTTTTGTATTTGATCAGCGCGATGTCCGGCTCGATGCCGGTGGTGTCGCAATCCATCATGAACGCGATGGTGCCGGTCGGCGCGATGACTGTCGCTTGCGAGTTACGATAGCCGGCCGCGGTGCCGACCTTGAGCGCGTCGTCCCATGAGTCACGTGCGGCGCGCAGCAGGTCGAGCGGAACGTACGAAGGATCGAGCTTGTACGCGGCTGCCTTGTGGAGGCAGATCACTTTCAGCATCGGCTCGCGATTGGGCGCGTAGCCGGCGAAGGGTCCCATATGCTCCGCGATGCGCGCCGACTGCAAGTACGCCTCGCCCGTCATCAGCGCGGTAATCGCGGCAGCGTAGCTGCGGCCCTGGTCGGAGTCGTAGGG
>NZ_JBAUYR010000007.1:0-57942 GCF_049584895.1 Binatus sp. (SeqCode) | reverse complement strand
AGCGTGCGACTCGTGGATTATCTTCATGACCGCAAAGCTCTGCTAATACGAGAGATATGACCCCGCGATCGAACTTTGATATCAAGAGAATTATGATTGCCGCCATTCTTTCGGCGATCGCGGGACTATTGGCAGGAGCCCAGTGGGTGTCTGCACAGGAGAAAACAAATGCCTGATTCGAATTCCAGCAAGGGCGAGGTTCTCACCCAGGTCCTGAAAAAAATGCGCAGCGGCGAGAAGATCGCTCCAAGCGAGTTTCAGGACTTCGTGAAAGCCCAGAACGACGGCGCAACCACCGGCCTTAAGGTCGGAGAGAAAATACCGGACTTCGCGCTTGCGGATCAGGACGGTAATCGAAGAACGTTTCGCGATCTGACCGGCCCTTCGGGCCTTCTTCTGGTCTTTAGTCGAAGCGCCGATTGGTGACCCTACTGTAGAAGCCAGCTCGTGGAGCTGGAACAATCGCACCAGGGCTTCGAAAAGCAGGGTGTAAGGATCGCGGCCATTACCTACGATTCTCAGGATATTCTGCAGCGCTTCAGCGCCGCTCATCAACTTGGTTACCCCTGCCTATCCGACAAGGGTAGCGTCGTCATTCGCGAGTTCGGAATCCTCAATCCGAATGTCCCGAAGGATCATCCGTTCTTCGGCATTCCGTTCCCCGGTGACTACCTGATTTCGCCCGATGGTGTAATCAAGGCCAAGTACTTCCTGCCCGACTATCAGACAAGAGTAGCCTCGTCAGAGATCCTGCTTAATGAATTCGGCGCGGACACGAATACTCAATCAGTGTCGCTAGCAGCCGGGGACATCCGAATCGTGATCACCCCTTCGACCGATCACGCGGTCGCCGGCCAGGAAATCGGAGTAGCCGCCCAGTTCACAATTGCAAAGGGCTGGCACATTTACGGACAGCCACTTCCGGCGAACTACACTCCGACGACGATCGTGTTTGACAGCGACTGCGTCGCCGAGCAGTCGTTCGAATATCCAGATCCAAAGAAGGTCGCCTTCCTCAATATCGGCGAGACACTTCCCGTCTACGCGGGCAACTTCCGAGTCAAGGGAAAAATTCTCGCGAGACGCGGACTGAAGCCGGGCGACTACAAACTAAAGGGAAAACTCAGCTTTCAGGAATGTAGCGAGCAGATTTGCAAGATCCCGCAATCGGTCACGTTCGAGATTCCTTTCAGGATCGAGCCAATGGCATCGGCGGCGCCCAAGCCTTCGACCGGAACTCGATCATAGACAACCGTTAGAGCTGAGCGGCTTGACCAACTAAGATTCGGAAACGCACGGCAGCCGGTAACAAATGCGCCCAAGAATACAGCCGGGACCGAGTGACAGCCGCACGCGAAGTCGCGATCTTTCGTTCTAGAGTCACCGGAAGGTCCAAGAGGTCGCAAACCTTCCACTCTGACGGCGGAAGCCGACGATCGTCACAAACTGCTGATTCTACAAGGAGAGTTGGTGGAGCGGGCGACCGGGGTCGAACCGGCGACGTCCAGCTTGGGAAGGGCGCCGACCAGGGTGAGCCAGGGAAACCCGAGGATGAAAATCCTTGAGCTATAAGGATTTTCTAATTTTCGACTTCCCGCCTTTGACCTCGATTTTGACCGCTCTCCCGGCAACTTTGACAGAAATTTGCCAGAAACTGACGTCCAGCTAAGGGGGTCTACAGTCGGCGGTCGCCAGCGATTTTTCAGATCTGTTCGACGTCCAGCCAGGTGTGAAAAACGTCAAAAACGGTGTTGGCCACGGAGCATCGAAATCATCGAGGCGCCCTACTTCCCTAATGCGACATCTCGCGCTCGCGAAACTCAACAGCGCCTTCCTCGGGTTGAAATACCACATCGAACTCTTTTCGACCGTAGTACCACGCTGGCTCGCGAGGTTTCGTCATCCAAGCCGCGACTTGTGGCAGCGCCTCGCTCGTCAGTTTCTCCTTGACCCTCGATTTCAACGATCGAAGCACGGGAAAGACATCGAGAGTCCACTTGCCTCGAAGATACTCTTGAATCCACTGGTCATCGCCGTAGCTCAGTCGCTTGTCCCAGCGCACAAATTGCACGCGGAGCACAACATACGGCCGCCGGTTCTCGAGCATTCGTCGGAAATCGGACTCGCTGAGTATGGGGCTCGAGGTGAAGCGCAGTTCAAGCTCCGGTAGTTCAGGTTGCTTTTCGAGCTCCTGGCTCAACAGCTCCGCGCCGATAGGGTAGGACAACCGTTCAGAGAGCTTCTGTCGCCATCGTGGATGCAGCACGTTTTTTATCTACCGGTCGGGGCTGTTCCGCTCAGCACTGCGAGCACAAACGCCCAGAAGCGGTTGCTCAATTCCAATCGCTCAAGTCGCTTATGCAGGTATGGCTGTCGAATGCTGAGCGCGCGCCTTCTCCGCCTCGACAACCTTCATCATCTCGTAAACGGCCTTTCGCTTCCCCAGATTCAGAGGCACTAGACGAAGAGCGGTATCACGAATCGCACATGCTATACTCGCCTCGAACTGAGCCATGACTCCGAACAGACGCGAACGTCTCTGCATCAGATTCACGCGCTTGAAGCGAATAGATTGATATCTTCCGAATGCCTCTTCGACGCTGCGATTTTCCGCCAGCAATCGCGCCAGCACGATTGCATCTTCAATGGCCATCGCCGCCCCCTGACCGAGATTCGGCGTCATCGCGTGCGCGGCATCTCCAAGCAATGCAACCCGCCCTTTCACCCAGCTACTAAGCACCACGTTCTCCAGATCGGTCGGAACTAGCTGCGCAGCCTCTACGACCTGCTCCAAAACTGCCGGTGCGGAACCTCGGAAATTCCTGAACTCACTGTGGAAACGCGCGACCCTTTTTTCGGGCGGGTCTCCTGAAGAGTCGCGTCCGACCGGGGGACCATTGAGGGTAGTGAAGCAATAGAGTTCATCTTCACTGATAGGTACAAGGCCAAGCCGGCGCCCCCGCCCCCACATCTCGATCGGACATTCGACCGCCCTTGGGCGCTGTACGATTGTTCTCCAAGAGAAGTAACCGACGTATTTTGGTTCACGTGCATTGAACAGTAATCTTCGAACGCGCGAATGCACGCCGTCGCAGCCGACAACCACATCGTAGTTTCCACGCGACCCATCGCTGAAGAATACGCTTAACAAATCCGCCGAGATGTCCACCGAATCAACGGTCGTCCCAAGCCTGATCTCAATACCCTCTGCGTTTCTCAGAAGCAGGTTGTGTAAAACAGCGCGATGCATCGCGACTCCCAAGATCTTCAGACCGAGGTCAGCGAATTCTGTCGAATTGATCTCACGCCCTCGATCGTCTGTAACGCGCGCGAGCTCGAACTGATGACCGCTTGCCAGAATTTCTTCCCTCAGCCCCAAGAGATCCAAACATGCAAGCGCGTTGGCTGCGAGCCCGATTCCCGCCCCAACCGGATTGAAAGAACCCGCGCGCTCAACGACATCGACCAACAGTCCCCGATGTCGAGCAGCTAATCCCAGTGTAAGTCCGCCGATACCAGCGCCGACTATCAGCATTCTCTTCTGGCGCATGCCGGACGAATATCAGGCTTTCCCTCCGAGAGGAATTGTAAATCAACGCGTCATCCGCGCGCGACTACTTCGATCACATTCAGGGACTCCAGGGAAATGGATCGTGTTTTGCTCACCGCTACAAGTGGCACCTGCACGGAACAGCAACGACTCGGAGCAGCACCGCATGGACAGCGAGTTCTATCTTCAGGCACGACGGGAGTGGGACGAACGCTACGGCGACCTCGTTCTCGGAAAACGCAACTGGCAGATCACCTCAGCCGGCCTGATGCTCCTGAGCCTAATTCTCGCTCTCGGCATCGTCTGGATGAGCGCGCAAACCAAAGTGATCCCATTCGTGGTCGAAGTCGACAAGCTCGGCTACGCCATCACGATCCCGACCGCACTCACCGCATCGAACACGCCGGCAACGGTCGAACGCATGAAGCGATACGAGATCGCCGCGTTCATCCGCAACGCGCGATCCGTCTGCAGCGATCCGGCCGTGGAACAAACCATGCTGAACGACTTGCTCGCACATGCACACGGCGCGGCGAACAAATTCCTCGAGTCGTACTTCCACGCTGATGACTTCGCGAAGAACCCGTTCCAGCTTGTGAAACACCAGACCGTCAGTGTCCAGATCGAATCGATCCTCCAAGCTTCGCCGAAGAGTTACGAGGTCCGGTGGAGCGAGACCGCCCTCGATATGAGCGGTGCGCCGCTCGGGACCAGTCATTGGGAGTCGATCCTCGAAACCGAGATTTCGCCGCAGAACTCGACCGACACCATCATCAGCAATCCTCTGGGATTTTATGTAACGCGGCTCAGTTGGGCCGAGCAGCAGAGCTGAGGAGCACCGAGATGAACCGCCTTGCAATTATCGGGGCCCTGTTGTTTGGAGCATTGGCGCTTAGTGCTTGCGCCGCAAAGCAACCCACTCCGCCGCCGCCGCTTGAGATCGTTCCCCAAGATGCGCCCGAGGCCGAGGCCACGGCGACACCACCCACCGCCGAAGACCTGCTCGCACAACAACCGCCCGACGTCCGAGCAGCCGTCAAGCAGCACGAGCAGGACGGATCATGGCAAGTGTTCAGGACCGATCAGACTCAGCTTTACCCCTACGGCGAACGCCCGGACCCTGTCATCGATTGTGAGCCGCTCCGATCGACCGACATTCAGCTTCAATCCGGAGAAACCATCACCGACGTCGTGATGGGCGACTCCGAACGCTGGCAAGCCACACCGGCCGCTTCCGGTGACCCCAGGAACCCGGTTCCTCATGTGGCGATCAAGCCGCAAGCGCCCGGCATCAGAACCAATCTTGCGATTTACACCACGCGCCACATCTATCACCTGAATCTGCGATCGAGGCCGGGGCACGGTGTCGAGCAGGTCGAGTTCTACTATCCGGATGAGCTGCTCGCTGCGATGAGAGACGCCGACAGACAGACGAGCCAGACAGGAGTGGACCATGCGAGCGGCAGCGACGGCGTCGTTGTCGCCAGCCTCAAGTCGGCCGATCCAGCGGATCTCAATTTCTCGTACAAGATTGCCGGACCCGACGTGCCGTGGCGTCCCGTGCGCGCGTTCGACGACGGCGCCCACGTGTACATCCAGATGCCTCCCACTATGAAGACCGCCGATGCACCCGCGCTTTTGATCGCCGCCTCGGGCGGAAACCAGATGGTCAATTATCGCGTGCGCGGCAACTACTACGTGGTCGACCGGCTCTTCGACAACGCCGTGATGGTCGCCGGCGTCGGACGCGAGCAGGACCGTGTGAGCGTCGCCTACACGGGAGGAGCGAGGTGAGCGCCATGTCGCAAGCTGAGCAACACGAGCTCCCAGCCGAGGAAGGCGGTGGCCGTCTCAACTGGCTGCTTGCAGTGCTGGTCCTCGTCCTCGCGATTGTGATGGGAATCGTGCTCGCCGCGGGCGTGCAATCATCCGGCGTCTCAAGTCAGTCGAGCGCCTCCTCTGACCCAGGAGATGCCAGCGAGACTGCCAACAAGGGCGAGGTCGCCGATCTCCTCTCGCACGGCGGGAAGGTTCCAGACACCGCACCCGCTCTTCCGTTATCGCCACCGCCGGCGAAGCTCCCGGTCGTCATGACCCAGCAACCGCCCCACAACCCCAGCCCATACGAGCAATGGGCCGAGCAGAAGTACATGAAGGCGCTGGAGTCGCCGCAGATCGTCGCTGCGTTCCACAGCTCCGCGCTGGAACTCCCGCAGACTCAAAGCCAGAGCGGCGGCTCAAGTGTCGCTTTCGGCGATTCCGGGGGCACGCCTGCGATCCGACTTCATCCGGCTCCTTCGCCGTACACCGTCATTGCTGGAAACGTGATCCCGGCGCTGCTCGTAAGCGGCATCGACTCGGACCTGCCGGGACCGATCGTCGCCCAGGTACGAGAGAACGTCTTTGACTCCGCGACCGGCCGCTATCTGCTCCTCCCCCAAGGCAGCAGGCTGCTCGGCTCGTACCAGAATGCTTCAGCTTACGGACAACAGCGTGTGCAGATCGCATGGCAACGGCTGATCTTCCCTAACACTTCCAGCATGGACATCGCGGGCATGCCGGGCGCCGATCAGAGCGGCTACGTCGGATTCTCCGACCAGGTCGATAACCACTACCTGCGCACATTCGGGACCGCGATCCTGATGAGTACCATCAGCGCCGGCCAGATGGTCGGACAGATCAGTTCTTTCGGAAGCGGGACTTACTCGCCCTACGGTTATGCGCCGCCGAGTCAGTGGGCGATGGCGGGCGAGGCCGCGGGCACAGGAGTGAGCGGACAGCTCGGACAAGTCGGGCAGCAGTCGCTGCAGCAAGGAATGAATCGTCCGCCCACGCTAACCATCCGGCCCGGTTACCAGTTCAACGTGATCGTGACACAGGACCTCGTAATGCCGGGTCCGTACAAGAACTAGGGAGCGAACCAACAATGAAACTCAAGCTGCGAGAAAAAGAGTTGCCTCCGGTTCAGTTGCGCCTGGTCGTGCCCGCCGGACTGAAGGCGAGGCTCGACCAGTACGTGGCTTTCGTGCACGAGGGTTCCGGGCGCGAGGTAGAGGCCAGGGAGATCGCCGTCGAGATGCTGGCGCAGTTCATGGAGAGCGACCGTCAGTTCAGGCGGTGGCAGAGGCGCGATCAGAGACCAGCGTTGCAGCGAAGCGTGCACGGATCTCAGAGAGCGGTCCAAATCAACGGAGAGGCGTCAGCCTGAGTAACGCGGGAGGTACGGAGTTGGAAATGGCGTGGAGTCAGAGATGGGGCGGGTCGGTCATAGGGCAAGATAAAGTGAACACGGCAAGGTACAGTACCGCGCGCACATTTTCCGCGAATCCCTTCGGGTTTTCGCACGGTCAGCGCACGGTGCGCGAGGTGTTGCGCGGTAGACCCCGACCCGCCCCATCAAGCCAGCAGATTCACACTCTCAAGCGCGCTCCCGGAGCCACTTTCCGGCTCCTCTGCGAGCAAGTCATATGGCTCGCGATGGGCGCGATTCTTATAATGCTGCTCGCCGCCGCAACGCGCGCAGGCGGCCTCATTTTCGTCGTGACGGACAGCTCCTGTCCGATCGGAATCTACCACGTCGTTCACCAACCTCTCGCGCGCGGCGAACTGGTCGAAGCATGCCTGCCCGAAGCGATCGCGAGCTATGGAATGGCCCGCGGATACCTTGCTTCAGGCGAATGTCCGAATGGCGCGGAGCCAGTGATCAAAGTCATCGGCGCGTTGGCCGGCGACCGCGTCGATCTATCGTCGGAAGAGATTCACGTGAACGGCACCGCATTGCCGCAGAGTTCAATGCGTCTACGTGATAGTCGCGGACGCGCGGTACGAACTCTGCCGCGCGGGAGCTACGAAACCACGGCCAATGAAGTGTGGCTCTTCGGGCTCCACGACGCGCGCAGTTGGGACTCCCGATACTTCGGACCAGTACCGGTCAACGCTGTTCTCGGAGCCGTGGAACCTGTGTTCACGTTGGGCCGATTCACGCCCGCGAAATGAGGAAACTTGTTATGGCGACGCACTCCAGAGAGCAAGGATTAAGAGTCCATCACCTCACCAATCTCGGCGGCCTCGTCGCGATCGCCGGGCTGGATTCGGAGCCACCGGATCTCCTGCTTGGAGCGTTGCTCAAGATCGCCAGCGATCTCTCGAATTCGAACGTCGAACTGCGCCGCCAACTTGCATCTCTCGGCCGCAAGAAACTCGATGAACGCGGCGCTGAAAAGCGCGCATTCAATTCGTGGCTGCGCGCGAACAACCTGCACAACCTGACGCTCAGCAGCGAGCAAATCGCCCGAATCGTCGACGCGCTTGGCTCGCCCGCACCATCGGATCGATCAGCGCTTGTCCCCGCGCTCAATGCCGCCCTGGACGGAGCGAGATGATGCGCCGCAGACGCTTCATAGATCGCAAAGAGGTCGAGATTCTCGTCCGTCACGCCCGCGGTCGCGAGCACAGGGCAACGCCATGGTGGAAGCTCGCAGGTGAGCGAGTCGGCCGAGTCCAACGCGCATCAACGCGCCGAGGCAGCGCTGGCATCGGGTCTCGCGGCAAGCTTCACACGCGAAGAAGCGTGGTCAAGGTGTCGTACTCGCGAAACGATCGAACCGGTCGTTGGACCGCTCACGCGCGTTACCTGACCCGAGAAGGCGCACAGCGTCAGCAAGCGCACGGGATCGGATTCGACTCGGCAGCGGACGGCCTCGACGTTGTGACCACAGTTCGTGGCTGGGAAAAGAGCGGAGACCAGATTATGTGGCGCCTGATCGTCTCACCCGAAGACGCTTCGCGACTCGATCTCGAAACGCACGCACGCGATCTCGTGGCGTCAATGGAACGCGATCTCGAAACGCGTCTCGAGTGGATCGGAATCGATCACAACAACACTGATAATCCCCACGTTCATCTCCTGATCCGAGGGCGAGACGAGCATGGCCAGAAGCTGGAGATCGCGAGCGAATATGTGAAGTCGGGCATTCGCGCGCGTAGCCAGGAAATCGCGCAACGAGTGCTCGGCTTGAGGCCGGAGCGCGAAGTCTTAGCTGCTCGCGAGAAGGTCATCGACCAAAGCAGGTGGACCGACCTCGACTGGTCCATCAAGCAGCGCAGCGGCGGAGATTCGAGGGTCTCCTACCACGGCGATTTGAACGCGCTCAGTGAGTGGCAGCGCGAACGCTACGGCCAGGAAGTGCGCCGCCTTCGCGCTCTGGAACGGCTCGGATTGGCTTCGAAACGCGGCGAAATGACTTGGGAACTCAAACAGGATTGGGAGCGCGAACTTCGTCGCATGCAACGCGACAACGATATCCAGAAGTCACGTGGCCGCAAACGCGATCACGGCCGGGAGGTGGAACGTGGCTGAGCACCGTCCGTATCGACCGCCGCATGCGTCATCCGGCGACTTGCGACGAATCAAAGCGCTCGCGGGAACCGCGATCGCACTCGCGTTTGTTGCCACCAATTCCGTGGCAGCTCAGCACGCTGCAGCCATGCTCGCCCACTCGACTTATCTCGGCTCGGAGTTCATCCGACTGCCCCGAATCGGCCGACTCTACCTGCCTTGGGAATGGCTCGTCTGGGCCGCAAGATGGCATTCAGTTCCGCAACTTTGGCCGATTTGGGTCACGTGCCTGCGTACCGCCGTCTACCCGATGGCGCTGATCGCGCCGGCCGCCATCGGCGTCATCGCAATCATACGGGGCGACGTATTCGGAAGGCGCGCCGATCTTCACGGTTCCGCCCGCTGGGCCACGAGCCGCGACCTGCGAAGAGCCGGGTTGTTGCCGCCACGCACGATTGTTCGGCGTTTGGGTCGTTATCTCCTGCGCATTCAATCTCGAACGCATAGCGCTGGAATCTATCTGGCTCGCTGGGAGGGTAGCTCGCGAATTCGCTTCCTCCGCGATACCGGCCCCGGCCACGTGCTGGTCTTCGCTCCGACTCGCAGCGGAAAAGGCGCCGGAGTAGTCGTACCCACTCTTTTGACTTGGCCTCATTCTGCGCTGATTCACGACCTCAAGGGCGAAAATTGGGCGCTCACCGCGGGCTGGCGGAAGCAGATGGGCCACGTTTGCCTGAAGTTCGATCCGACCAACACCACGGGCACGAGCGTCAAGTACAACCCGCTCGAACAGGTGCGCCTCAGAACCGAGCACGAAGCCGAAGACGTTCAGAACATCGTGCACATGATCGTCGACCCCGACGGTCGCGGCCTCCACGATCACTGGGTCAAAACCGGCGCCGCGCTGCTCACCGGGACCATTCTTCACGTGCTCTATGCGGAGCCGAACAAGACGCTTCGCGGCGTCGCAGGTGTGCTGAGCGATCCCAGCGCGGCGATGCCTGAGACTATCCAGCGGATGCTCTCTACGGAGCACGACCCCGATGGTTCGATGCGCTGGCGAAGCTATCGCGGCGAGCCGATTCGCACGCATCCGATCGTCGCCGAGAGCATGCGCGAGCTCCTCAACAAGAGCGAGAACGAGCGCTCCGGCGTTTTCTCAACCGCCATGTCGTTCCTTTCCCTCTACCGCGATCCGGTCGTGGCGGCGAACACAGAAAGATCGGAATTCCGGATCTCAGATCTCATGAATCACGCCCGTCCGGTCTCGCTTTACCTCGTCGTGCCTCTCTCCAGCCGCGACCGGCTTCGACCGCTGATGCGGCTGATTCTAAACCAGATCGTCCGCACCCTCACGACCACAATGAACTACCGCGACGGAAAAGCCATCGCGGACTACAAACATCAACTATTGCTGATGCTGGACGAATTTCCGGCACTCGGCCGGCTGGAAGTTTTCTCCGACGCGCTCGCGTTGATCGCGGGCTACGGACTTCGCGCCTGTCTCATCGCCCAGGACTTGAGCCAGATTCACGCAGCATATGGTCACGACGAAGCGATCACGAGCAACTGTCACACACGAGTCGCGTTCACCCCGAACCGCGTCGAAACAGCGCGCTTACTGTCACAAATGGCGGGCGAGGCGACCGTCAAGCACGCGCAGCGCACCTTCTCCAACTCAGGAACTTCAATTTCGGAACCCGAGATCTCGCGTCCGCTGTTGACCACCGACGAAGCAATGCGCCTCTCCGAAGACGCGGCTCTTGTGTTCAGCACCGGGATGCCAACCGCCAGGGCAAGCAAGCTCAGATACTACAAGCTCCCGGAGTTTGCCCGGCGCGTGCAAATTCCACCACCCGAGGTGAGCGATCGCCTAAGAGAAGTCGAAGGAATTGCCACCGAAGCGAACCACTGCGGCAAGAGTGTTTCGCACGCGCCGATTCTCAACAGCTCAGCAAAATCGGTTCAGGACATTTCCGACTCCGCGAGGCTCCTGTGAGACCACGAATTACCGTCTATTTGAGCGAGGGCCAACTCGATTACTTGCGCCGCGAGGCTGCGAAGCGCAGGCGTTCTCTATCGAGCTACGTCACCGATTGCCTACTCGATTACCACGTTGAAGCGGTGCCGCTTCCGAAAACCAGCACGGAGAGTTCCCCTCCTTTCAGTGCGCTGCTCCGCGACACTGAGGAGCACATCGCCGCTGAAATCGAGAAACGGACCTCCGGCGCAAGCAGGCAGTTGTCGAAACAGCTGATGGTTCTCACGGCGATGTTCGATCGCTTCGTGCTCAGCAATTTGGTTCACACGCCCGAAGTCCCCGAGGCCAATCGATCGGACGCCATCTCGAGCGGTGAGCGCCGCTACGCGAACTGGCGAGCTGCGGTTAAGGAAGTTCTCGACCAGCTCGGCGCGCCACCTCCCGAAGCTTGGCTTCAGAACCACCACCCAGAAACGCGCGAGGAGGACGCGGCATGACACCTCGCGACGTTCAGACCGCACGCCTTTCAGAGAAACTCCGGCGCGAGCTCGGGCCAGTAGTCCTCAAGGCTCTGTCCGATCCCGACGTGATCGAAATCATTCTCAACCCGGATGGTCGGATCTGGGTTGAGTCCCACACAGCCGGGATGTCGCAGACCGACGCATCGATGGCGCCAACGCAAGCAGAAAATCTGATCGGCACGGTTGCAGCGGCGCTCAACGCGGTCGCAAATCCGCAGAATCCGATCATCGAGGGCGAGCTTCCGCTCACCGGCAGTCGTTTCGAGGGGCTGCTTCCGCCCATCGCGCCGTCGCCATGCTTCGTGATCAGAAAGCGCGCGTCGGTCCTCTACACGCTCGACCATTACATAAAAGACAACATCGTAACCCGCGCCCAAGCGATCGTTTTGCGAGATGCCATCGCCAAGCGCCGGAACATCGTGATCGCAGGCGGAACCGGCTCCGGGAAAACCACGCTCGTCAACGCACTCATTCACGAGATGGTCAGTCTGGGCGATCAGGCCGAGCGCTTCGTCATCATCGAGGACACGTTGGAGCTTCAATGCGCCGCGCGCAACGCTCTCCAACTTCATACCACCGACGCCGCGGATATGACTCGGCTCGTGCGCGCAACCATGCGACTCAGACCAGACCGGATCATCATCGGCGAGGTTCGCGGCAAGGAAGCGCTCGCCTTGCTGAAGGCCTGGAACACCGGACATCCGGGCGGCATCACCACGCTACACGCCAACAGCGCTTCCGCGGCCCTACTGCGCCTTCTCAGCCTCGTCGAAGAGGCCGGCGTGCCCGCACAACCTCAATTGATCGCGGAGGCGGTCAACTTGCTCGCATTCATGGAGCGCACGTCGATTACGGGGCGTCGCCTTACCGAGCTTGTACACGTCGAAGGGTATAGCCAAAACGCCGGTTTCAAATTTGCGTCAGCAATTTAGCTGAAGGAGCCAAAATCATGTCGCGACTCTATAGACGAATTGTTCAATTCTGGACTGCCGTGTTCGTGCTCATGCCGATCAAAGTTTACGCGGCAATCGCTGCTGGTGGAGCGCTTCCTTGGGATCAACCGCTGAACACGCTCCAAACCGATCTTCAGGGTCCGGTCGCGCACGCAGTCACGACCGCGGCAATCATAGGAACCGGACTGACGTGGTCATTCAGTGAGCATGGCACCGGCGTGCGCAAGATGTCCTCGCTGGCGTTTGGCGGGGCCGCCGCGCTCGGCGCGACCCAGCTCATGACCGCGCTGTTTCCGCTGGGCGGAGGCGCTTTACTCTGACCAGCTCTCCAAGGGAATCGAGATGATCTACCGCGCCACCATCCACCAGTCGCTCACGCGCCCGATGCTCCTCGCGGGAGCCGAAAGAGCGCCAGCACTCGCCAATTGGATCATGGCGGCCGGAATTCTTTTTGGCGGCGGACTGCACTGGTACACAATCGCCACAAGCGCGATGCTCGTCACAATCGGGCATTGGGCTTTGACGCAGGCCGCGAAGTTCGATCCCGAACTGAGCCGAGTTTACTTGCGGCACGTGCGATATCAGCGCGTTTACCCGCCTCGCACCTCGGTCGCCGCGCCGCCAGCGCGCGTTCATTCATCTGTGCCGACACCTCGCGAGATTCGTCGCTGACACGGAGTACTTACGATGTTGCTGCCAGAGTTTAAGAAGCTTCGAAAAACGCCAGACCACGCAGTCGGCCTTCCAGACCTGCTGAATTATGCTGCGTTCGTCGCACCCAGCACCATTCTCATGAAGGACGGAGCCCTGCTCGCCGGATTTGCGTACGCCGGTCCCGATTTGAACTCATCTAGTCCGGAAGAACTCGCGTCGCTAACCCAGCACGTGAATTCGGCGCTGGCCCGCTTTGGTGACGGCTGGATGCTGAACGTTGATTTGATCCGCCACGAGAGCGCCAGCTATCCCGAGGACGGTGAATTCCCTGATCCGACGACCAGGCTGATCGATCGCGAACGCCAGATTCATTACACGGCCGAGCGGCGCCACTTCGAAACCAGTTTCGCGTTAACAACCACCTTCAGGCCTCCGCCCGACCTGCACCGAAGAGCCGCGCGTCTGTTCTTCTCGGACAACGCCACGACGACGGATTGGAGCCGCATGCTCGACTCTTTCCAGCGGACCGTTGCCGAGTTCCAGGATGCCCTCAGTGCAAGCTTGCGCGTCGTCCGGATGGATGACGCAACCCTTCTGACCCACCTGAATGCCTGCATCATAGGCCGCCTTGAATATCGTCGAGCACCGAAGTTTGCCAACTACCTGGACGCCCTCCTTGGAAATCATCGGTTCGTGAGCGGCTTCAAACCCGCCGTTGGCGGCCGGCATATTCGACTCGTCGCACCCGCGGGCTTTCCGCTTGAATCGCACGCCGAAGTCACGGCGTTTCTCAACGAGCTGGCGATTCCGTATCGATGGTCAACGCGCGCTATCTTCCTCGATCCGCAAACTGCCGTGCGCGAACTCTCTGTCTGGCGGCGGAATTGGTTTCAGAAGAGGCTCGGCTTCGCCGGGATTCTGAAGGAGACCTTCGGTTCCGGCACCACAGCGGCTTTTCAAAACCAACACGCTCTGCAAATGGCGACCGACGCGGATAACGCCGTCGCCGAAGCACAAGACGCACTGGTTCGATATTGCTTCTACACCACCGCGGTCGTCGTGACCGAAGACGATCCACAGACGGCGGATACGAACGCCCAGGAGGTTCTCAAACAATTTCAGCACCACGGCTTCGACGCGCGCATCGAACACATCAACGCCAACGAGGCATTTCTTGGTTCGCTTCCCGGACACGGTCACTACAATGTCCGCAGGCCGTTGCTACACTCGCGAAATCTCGCGGACCTTCTGCCGCTCACCAGCGCGTGGCCAGGCGAGGAGCGCAACCCGTGCCCGTTTTATCCGCAAGCCAGCCCGTCACTCTGCTACGCGGCGACGACTGGTGCGACACCGTTTCGCCTGAATATCCACGTCGGCGATGTTGGCCACACGCTGGTCTTCGGTCCAACAGGTTCGGGAAAGAGCACGCTGCTCGCACTTCTGATGGCGCAGTTCTTCCGCTATCCCAACGCACAGGTGTTCGCCTTCGACAAGGGATACTCCGCGTACGTTTTGACAAGCGCCGCTGGCGGAAATCACTACGACCTAGGGCTCGAAGACATTTCGTTTTGTCCCTTTTCGCTGATCGACCGCGACACCGAGCGTCTGTGGGCGCACGAGTGGCTGGAACTCCTACTGCGGCTCCAGAACGTCGCTTTGCTTCCGGAGTATCGAAAGGCGCTTTGGCGCGCGCTCGAGCTGCTCGCGAGCAGTCCATCGTCCGCGCGAACCGTCACGGATCTGATCAACACTGTTCAGGAGCACGCTCTTCGCGACGCGCTCGGGCGCTACTCCGTTACCGGACCGCTCGGAAGATTCCTCGACGCCGACCAGGACGGACTCGATGACGGCCGCTTTCAGACCTTCGAGATCGAGACGCTCATGTCGTTGGGAGAGCAGGTGCTTCTACCCGTGCTCACCTATCTGTTTCATGCAATCGATCGGCGGCTCGACGGTAGACCGACACTGATCGTCCTCGACGAAGCGTGGGTCATGCTCGCCAACGGCGCCTTCGGGGCCAAAATCGAGGAATGGCTGCGCACGCTTCGGAAGAAGAACGCAGCGGTGGTTCTTGCCACTCAGAGCCTCACCGAGGTCGCCAACTCGCCAGTTCGAGACGTGATTCTCGAGTCATGCCCGACGAAGATTCTTCTTCCGAACCCAGAAGCGCTAAATCCCGCAACCGGGGAGCTCTATCGAAAACTTGGGCTGAGCAACCGCCAGATCGAAATCGTCGCGAACGCCGTTCCCAAGCGGCACTACTATTATCTATCACCCATGGGACGACGCCTCTTCGACCTCTCTGTCGAACCCGTCGCGATAGCATTCACCGGAGCAGGATCGAAGGAAGAACTCCTGACTGCCAAGCGGATGCGGGAAGAGCATGGTCGGCACTGGCCGGAACATTGGCTCCGGGACCGCGGTCTGGATGACTGGTCCGAATGCTGGTGCAAGCTGGCCGCCGATGAACTGAACACCGAACCATCCCATCGGCCGCAAATTTTATCGGAGGCAAGCACATGCAACGGAGATACATCTATTTAGCGGCGGTCGTTCTCTGCATGACCCTGCCCGTACGAGCCCGCGCACAGTTCGGCGGCTCGCAGATTGTCTTCGACCCGAATATGTTCGCGCGCCAACTCCAGCAGCTTCAGCAGGAAACCGCTACCGTCACGAACCTCGCTCAACAACTACAGTACGCGATCAAGAACACGACTGGCGGCGGCGCAGGTGTCTGGCAGTCCAACCAGAATCTGCTTACCAACCTCGGCGATCTCATCAATCAGCAGGAAGGACTCTCGTATACCTTTCAGGGCCTTACGCAGCAGTTCCAGCAGCTCTATCCGGGCTACAACGCCACGTCGACCGCGGGAGTCCAGAGTCCGCAGGTCTCCGTCGATACCACGCTGGACACGCTCAACGGTGCACTCGCTTCAGCGCAAGCCCAGGCCCAGAATTTCCAAGCTGAACAGGCTACCCTTCAAAACCTTGAGCTGAAGAACCAGACGGCGATAGGTAATCTGCAGGCGGTTCAAGTGAGCAACGAAATCGCACTGGCACAGGTGCAGCAAATTCAACTACTTCGGCAACTCGTGATGGCCGAGATGAACTCGCAGAATCTCGTGGCTGCGAACCAAGTCAACGGGCAGGTGCAAAGCAATCTCGCCGCACAAGCTATTCTGTCCGCTCCCTCACCTCCCGGCACTCCCGATTGGCTCAGCGGTTCAGTCGGAAGCACTCCGCCGCAACCATGATCAACGGAGACTTCAATTGCTCATGAATTTCCGACGAATGAAGGAACTGATAGTCCTCGCTGGTGTCATCGCGTCGTTGTCAGCCTGTCTCGTCGCGTGCACGCGCAAAGAACAGACAGTCAATTCCTCCCAGACTACGGTCTCACCGACATCAACACCCACGCTGCCCGACTGGATTGGCGGCTCTCCCGGTCCGCCGCCGCCGCAGCCATAGCGGAGAGATTAATATGGATACTCTCAACGGGGTCGTCGCTCAGTTCAATACGGCATCGAGTAACTATGCGGCTGCGATCCAGCCATTCGCATTGAAACTTTTCATCAGTCTTCTCTTCATCGACATTCTGGCGACCGCGCTACAGTTCGGCTTGGATCAAGGCGACGCTCCGCACTATCTTGGGCGGCTTTTCAAGCACGTTCTGAGCGGCGGTTTCATATACCTGATGATCGTCAACGCGTTCCCTTGGATGGGTTACGTGCTGCAGAGTTTTAGCCGCGTCGGTACTTCCGTCTCAGGAACGCCCCATCTCGATCCAGGCACCGTTCTTCAGGTTGGCGGGAACATGGCTCAGACGATTTTCGACTCTCCGGCTAGCGCCAGTCTCATGCCGAATCTCGAACTCGCGATCGTCGAAAGCGTCTCCGCCTTTATTGTCTTACTCTCCTTCGTAATTGCCGCGGCGGCTCTCACGCTCACGCTGATCGAATCATACCTCGTGATCGGAGGCGCAGTTCTGCTGCTCGGTTTTGGCGGATCGCGCTGGACCGCTTCGATCGCCGAAGGCTACTTCGGCTACGTAATTCGAGTCGGGACTCGGCTCCTTTTTTTCTATCTCGTGCTCGGCATTGGAATGCAGATCGCGACACAGTGGCAGGCAGCCATTCTCGCAGCTTGCCATCCCGTCTCAACCGTCTTCCCGTGGTGGTCGACATATGGATCGCCGCCGAAACCAATCGTGACAACGGTGTGCTCGAACACCGTACCCGTTCACGCGATGCTGAATCTGACCGCCATGTCGATCGTTTTCCTCATCGTCACGCTCGCCGTGCCTTATACCGCTGCCAGTATAGTCAGCGGCACAGTTGGGCTCGCTTTGAGCCACGCGTTCGAGGCAGCTTACGTTGCTCAGACGATCATTCGACCCATCACGAGCGCGCTTCAAACCGGATTCAACAAGGTCGCTCAGATAGGCAACGGTAGCGCCGGCAGTAGCGGCGAACCGGCTGGCTGGGTGAAGGCAATGGACTTCGGCCGACAGACGCAGCAACTCGGCAATCTCGGGTCAGACGGCGGACAGCGTGTGCCGGCCCCGAAGGATGTTCGAGGCACACCTGTCATGCCGTCGCGCGCTCCGAACACTACGCCGATCAATTCAGGCGCAGCCCGTTATGGAAACGGCAACGGCACAACGACCATAAGAAAGGCAACCACGACAATGTGAGATCACACGTCGCCTTGGGGGTTAACTCTGTTAGACCTAGTGCGCGTGAGAACGACGACTGAACGAGCGGCGACTTTGTAGCGAATCGACGAGCGCGACTCACGACAGTCTGGCTCCAAGATGTCCTCCGGCGTATTGCGAGAAGTGTCTATCACCCTCAGCCACTCCTCCGCAGCGCCCTCTTGGACGATGAAATCAAGATCTTGCCAAAATGCATTGATCATTACATACAAATCGTCATCACCGACCTGTGACCCGCTCAAGAAAAAAGCCAGTGTATGGGAGTCGTGGGAAAGATCAGGTTGCCCGGTGACTCCATACCAGCGTACCTGGTCTCTCCAGAAGCCGCTGCGTCCGATCGACGGATGGCCCTTGCGGAAAGCGATCATATGCTTGAAGAATCGGAAAATGTCCCGGTTCACCTCAAGACGACTCCAATCAAGCCGGACAGTTTCGTCGTCCCTCCTGTATGGGTTGGGATCGCCGCGCTGGCTATTCATGAATTCATCTCCCGCTCGGAACATCGGGGTTCCGTTCGCAAGCATCAGAAGACAGCAAAAGTTCTTCACCTGACGCTTGCGTAGCGCAATCACATCTTCGGGCGCATCCGAGTCGCCTTCCCAACCACAGTTCCAGCTCTTTTGGCCGTTGTTCGTGTAGGAGACGAGGTCATTCAGACACATGCCGTCGTGGCAGGTTACAAAATTCACGCTTTGTGAAGGGCGAGAGGCATTCGCGAGATCATCTGGAAACAGGTCCGTACTACCGTAGAGCCTGGTCATCACAGCCGAAACTAGTCCGTCATTACCTTTGACGAAACCACGGAGGTCCTCGCGAAATTTTCCATTCCACTGCTGCCAGCCCAGCCCTGGAAACGAGCGACCCAGTACATACCCGCTACCAGCCTCGCCTTGCCAAGGTTCGGCTATCAATCGGACATTTTTGGCCAGATAGCTGGTGATTTCCGCGATGATGGCGGGGTCGTTGTAATTTAGAGAGCCGCTGCTGTCGCGCATAAAGATCGACGCGAGGTCGAAGCGAAACCCATCAATACCG
Organism: Binatus sp. (SeqCode); assembly: GCF_049584895.1. GTDB lineage: Bacteria > Desulfobacterota > Binatia > Binatales > Binataceae > Binatus. The sequence continues at coordinate 39,196 of NZ_JBAUYR010000007.1, read as the reverse complement.
AACTCCCTGGCCCAGTAATGCAAGCTGTCAGTCACCAATTTCCGAACCAGTGGGTGCGCCGTGCGGAGGTCATTGCCGCACGCACTGAAGTTCACGTACTGGCTCAAATCGCTCGGCTCGAGCGCGTAATATGTCGAATTATCAATTCCGCGGAAGCAATAAGTAGGGCCGCTCGGGTCGCCTTCGGTGGTATGATTGTAGACAACATCGAGTATCACCTCGATTCCGGCCCGATGAAGCGCCTCCACCATTTCTCGACACTCGCCCGCCGCAGCATGCGGGTTGGCGTGTTTTGCGTATAGATGGTGGGGAGCGAATAAGCCCAAAGGCATATACCCCCACTGACTTCCCTCTTGGGGATCGTATTGGCTAATGGGCATGAGCTCGACGGCTGTGACACCAAGGTCTTTGAGGTACGGGATCATCGCGCTGACGCCCGCATACGTCCCTTTAGTCCCGTCATTCAGCTTACAACTAGAATGTTTCGTGAAGTCGCGAACGTGCAGCTCGTAGATTACCAAATCATGAGTGTGTCGCCGAACACCTGTCTGCGCAGCCACTGCTTCGAAAGTTCTGTCGGGCAGAATACCTAAGGGGGCCTTGCCGTCATTTGGACCGGGCTTACACGCTGCGCTGCGGCTGAAATCAGGTGGTAGAAAGATCCGACGGGCATAAGGATCTAAGAGTATTTTGCCATGGTCGAAACGATCTCCCGTCACAGGATCGAACGGACCGTCAAGTTTGTAGGCATAGTACCTTGCCTCTCCGATTTCTGCGGCCGGCACGAACATGTGCCAGACTCTGGTGGTCTTGTTGGTCGGAAAGCGAAATCGATATACCTTAGCCGGGACACTAAAATCCGGTTCTTGATAAAGGAGAAGCGACACCGAGGTGGCGTTCTTGGAATAGATGGCAAAGTTGTAACCGCGCTCCGACGCTACCCATGTAGCTCCCAGTGGCAATGGGGAACCTTCAATACGGCTCCATGCGTCGAGGGCAACAGAATTGTGGTTTGAGGACATATCGCCTGACTTCAAACGTATCAATCGATGGGCGTGACTACGAGTCAATCCCGCTCATCTGCGCCGAATACGTGCGCAAGAACGTGATCAGAAAAATGACCAGTGGCAGACCAATCGCGACCTCCTGGGTTGAATGAGCGGCCATAACCGTCACGCCTGGATCTGAACGAGCATCCGCCTAAAACGCATCAAAGCTACCCCGAAGAAGAGAAGTCCGAGGGCCGCGATTACAGCGCAGTCTTTCCAGACGACATCGAAACCAGCTCCCCGGTAAAGCACGGCCTGGGCAAAGCTCACAAAATGTGTAGAAGGCGAAAACTGCATTACTCGCTGAACCGTCTCGGGCATGCTTTCAAGCGGCGTGGTACTACCGGACAGGAGGCTGAGAATGATAAACGCCGGCAGCGCAAGAAGTCCGAACTGCGGCATCGAGCTGACCTGAGTGGCGATCATGATGCTTAGGGAAGTAATCGAAAAGAGATATACCGCCGCGCCGCCCGCGAACAGCGCCAGAGAACCGGCGATCGGCACTCCGAGCGCTAACTTTACGACAATTATCAATGACAAGACCGCGGCGACGACGATCACCAGGCTGTTTGCCCCGATCTTCGCCAGGATTATTTCCGAAGGGCGTAGGGGCATCGCGAGAAGATGCTCGAGCGTGCCGTGCTCGCGCTCCCGTATTACCGCCGCTCCGGCCAGGAATAACGCGAGCATCGTGATACTGTTGACCACCTGCATCACGCTGATAAACCATGCAAAAGTGAAATTCGGATTGAATTTTCCCCTGACCACAAGATTGAACTGCGGGGCGGACGATTTCTCGGTGTGATTGATCGTATAGAAAATTTCCTGGGCCAGAACCTGTTGTATGTAGACCGCGCCCCGACCAGCCTCGGACATCGCTGTTGCGTCCACGTTGACCTGAATGGTCGGCCGGCGGCCATGCTTAAGATCCCGCTCAAAGTTGGGTGGAATATCAATCACGAAGGTGTATTGGCCTCGGTCCATCGCGTCGTCAATTCCCTCGACTGATATCTCAGCGGCCCTGACGAACAGCGGCGGCATAAATGCCTCCACGATGTGCTGCGACAGCGGGGAACGGTCCTCATCGACCACCGCGAGCGACGCATGGTCAACATCCATGTTGACGTCTTTGGCGGGACTGTAAACGAACTGGGTCAGCGCAAAAATGATCAAAAAGACCAGTGCCGCATCGCGCTTTAAGCTGAAGAGTTCCTTGCCGCCAAGCCAGAATATGTTTGCCAGCATGCGGCGCACTTCATTTTTCCTGCTTGTTTAGCAGAGCCATGCTCACGACCAGATAGACAACTATAAAGCAGGCCAGCGCCGCGAAATTGGGGGAAAGGCTGCTGAAATCGCGCCCTTTGGTAAAAGCGCCCAGGCTGATCTGTTGAAAGTAAGTTGCGGGAAAGGCGCGGCCGAAGATGCGGCCAGAGTAGCCTAGGGAAGAAACCGGAGTAAGCCAGCCCGAGAACTGTGTGGCGGGCAGATTAGTGATAATTGCGGCGGCAAAAATCGCCGCGAGCTGGGTCCGAACGAAAACCGAGACCAGTAGTCCGAAACTGGTCGCTGCAGTCACGTACAAAACCGCTCCCAATACGAGTGCGCCGACGCTGCCTTTTACGGGAATCCCAAACAGGAAAACCATTAAAGCCAGCATGGTCACAAACTGCACCAACGCTATCGCGATGTAAGGTGCTTGCTTGCCCCACAGAAATTCCAGTCTCGTGGTGGGCGTGGCGTAGAAATTTGTTATTGAGCCGAGCTCTTTTTCCCGCACGATGCCGAGCGCCGTGAGCATGGCGGGAAAAAATATAAGAAGGATCATCAAGTCGCCGGGCAGCATGGCGAACACGCTCTTAAAGTCCTGGTTGTAGCGAAATCGAACCTCCATATTCGCCGGATCCGGCGGCGATTTCTGCAAGCTTGGCGCGTGAGCAAGGAAATCATCTAGATAGAGTTGGCTCACCGCGTCGATGTAGTCACGCAGAGTATCCCCATAAAACGAATTCGATGCGTCAACCCAGGCGGCAATTTCAGGACGGCGGCCGGATTTGAGGTCGCGTCCGAACCTCGGTGGTACCTCAAGGGCCACCTTCATCTCGCCCGCTTGCAGGCGCCGCTCCTCTTCTGCCTGCTCGTGAATCACGGGATGTTGGTCGAAATAACGCGAGCCCCTGAAGTCCTCCAGATAGTTTCTGCTTTCGGGCGAATTGTCCTGATCGAGTGCCGCGTAGCTGACGTGTTCGACGTCGAGCGAAATTCCGTAGCCGAGGATGATCAAAAGCAAGGCGGGCGCCACCAATGCGAACGTCAGGCGAACGCGATCGCGCAGCAGTTCCCTGGTCTCGCGGCCAGCATACGCCCACAAGCGCGTCAGGCTAAACCAGCTATTGCGGACCTGTTCATGCGCCGAAAGCCACTCTGCCGAGACCGGCGCCTGTTCCGGTTCACCCGTTCCGCCAGCCGTGGCTTCTTCAAGCGCAGAGATAAAGGCCTGCTCCAGGTTGTCGGCGTTGCGCGAGTGTACCAGCTCTTGCGGCGTACCCTGGGCCAGCACCTTTCCGGCGTGCATTAATGAAATGCGGTCGCAACGCTCCGCCTCATTCATAAAATGCGTCGAGAGGAAAATGGTGACTCCGTCTTTACGCGATAGATCTATCAGCAACTGCCAGAACTCGTCGCGCGCGATCGGATCGACGCCCGAGGTCGGTTCATCGAGAATCAGCATTTCGGGCCGATGGATAACGGTAACGGCCAGCGATAACCGTTGTCGAATTCCCAGTGGGAGGGCATCCGGCAATCCGTTGAGGTATAGCGACAAGCCAAACTGAGCCACGAGCTCATCCACCCGACCATCGATTGTCTCCCGCGGCAAATGAAACAGACGGGCGTGCAAGGTCAAATTCTGCCTGACCGTTAACTCGCCATAGAGAGAGAAGGCCTGCGACATGTAGCCGACTCGATTGCGTGTTTGCAGGTCATCAGCTTCGGGTTGATGTCCAAACAGGCGCGCTTTGCCTTCCGTAATGGGCAACAGGCCAGTCAGCATCTTCATGGTCGTGGTCTTGCCGCAGCCATTGGAGCCAAGGAAGCCGAATATCTCTCCGCGCTCGATATGGAAGCTGACGTGATCGACCGCAGTGAAATCGCCGAAGCGCCGGGTAAGTCCCTTTGCTTCGATGGCTACCTCCGTGGAGGGGATGCGTGGCGCAATTACGAAGGCTCGCCGGCCCGCGCGACGTTCGGGCGGCAGCAATTCTACGAAGGCCTTTTCCAGCGTTGACGAGTTGGTTCGCGAACGCAGCTCGTCCGGGGTCCCGGTCGCGAGCACTTTGCCCCCGTCCATCGCCACGAGCCACTCGAAGCGTTCAGCTTCCTCCATGTAAGCAGTCGCCACTAACACGCTCATGCCCGGACGGCGGCTGCGTATCCGCTCGATAAGCTCCCAAAATTGCCGGCGCGATAGTGGGTCGACACCTGTGGTGGGTTCGTCGAGGATGAGCAGATCGGGGTCGTGGATCAATGAGCAGCACAACCCGAGCTTTTGCTTCATTCCGCCCGACAGCTTGCCTGCCGGGCGAGCGCGGAATGGGGTTAAAGCGGTGCTGGCAAGCAATTCGTCGATCCGCGCCGCGCGCTCGCCCGCTGATTGACCGAAGAGGCGTCCGAAGAAGTCGATGTTCTCTTGCACCGATAGGGTCGGATAAAGATTTTTTCCCAAACCTTGGGGCATGTACGCGATACGGGCACACAATGCGGCACGGGTCCGAGCGTCCTCAACGTCATTACCAAGAACTTCGACGCGGCCAGATTGGATTTTTCGCACTCCTGAGATCAGGGCGAGGACCGTGGACTTGCCGACCCCATCGGGACCGATGAAACCAATCAACCGGCCGGCTGGCAGTTCCAAAGCAAGAGACTCGACAGCCGTCGTCTTGCCGTAACGATGGGTTACGCCCTGAAGCCGGGCAACGACGTCTGGTTGGGAACTCATTGATGAGGAATGATTTTCAGCAGTTCAGTAGGTTCTCGCGCCTGGAGTTGCGCCGGCCATTCGACATGCTGATCGACCTTTATATATGCGACGCCGGGCAGGCCGACCTTAACCCAAGGCTCGTATTTTCTAAGCAATTCCGGATCGAGTTGAACCTTTATGCGGAAGGTCAGCTTCTCGCGTTCGACCTGGGTCTCTACGGATTTAGGGGTGAACTGGGCCCTTGCCGATACGTAAGATACTTCCGACGCAAGCGGCCATTGCGGCGCAGCATCGAGCACGACGCGGGCATCAGCGCCAATGGGAACTTCTCCTGCTTCGAGCTCGGGCAGAAAAATCGTCATGTACACATCGGTGAGATCGAGAAGGGTGACGACTTCACCTCCGGCAGACAGGACCTCGCCCGGCTCGGCGAGCTTGTAGAGCACTCGCGCTCTCACCGGCGCCTTCAATTCCCTGTCATCAAGCTGAGTTTGAAGGCGATCGATATCGGCCCGAGTCGCATTGATTGTGCCCACATCGGCAGCGACTTTCGCGGTTGTGGACTCAAAAGCGGAACGATAAGTGTCCATCTTTGTCTGATACGTATCCAGCTGTTGTGAAGCAATAACTGCTTGTTGAAAGAGCTTCGAATATCGGTCGTAGTCCCTCGCCGCAAACCTGAACTGTGTGTTGGCAAGATCGGCGAGCTTCTGATCAGCGACTTTCGAATCCTGGGCCTGTTGCAGTTGGGCTTCCGCCTGATGAAGCTCCGCCAGCATCTCGCGGGTATCCATGCGCGCAACTACCTGACCCGCATTCACCGTGTCGCCTTCTCGCACCAACACTTGGTCGATGCGACCAGCGTACTTGGTCGCTATGTCGATTTCGGTGGCTTCGATGCGGCCATTGCTATACACGAAGCCTGCAGGGATTCCCGCCGGCCGCAGGCGGTACCATGTGTATCCGGCCGCGACGCTGGCCGCGATAAAAACCATCGCTAGCAGCCATTTTGTAAATCGCTTCAAGGACACACTCGCCTAAAATAACGGGCCAGAACTCAGCAACTCGTTGCTGCACGCTTCCCTAGGCGCCGCGGAGGTGCGACCGCGTCGGCTCATGAACTCTCAACTGCGATGGCTCATTCCGAACAGCGCTCTCTGAATCGTCGGAAAGAGTCGCCGCTCTTCGTCATCGATTGCATCGTCCAAGTTGACCGCCAGGCCGCTCAAGTTGAATTCCGTGTAGATGGCTATAATTGGACCCGAGTCGTAGGTACCTACCTGCACAACGATCACCGGATTGACGGTGCCCGTCGCTGTGACCGAGCGAACCACGGCAGCGGGCCATAACCGTTTGACAGGCGGTAAATTCATATAGCTTCCGCAGGTCTAAGCATTCGCTGTGCCACGTTAAATCAAGCGAATTCTGCCCCGGATGCTCACTCGCTGTATCCGATCGAGCCACCCCGAAGCGTGCTCGCAATTCCTTTTCGAGTCAGCATTCCGACAAGTTGGTGATATCCCTCGAGAAGGCCGGAGAAGACGATTCTTGGGGGGAAGCTATTTAAAATCGGGGTGGGATAAGCGCATTAACTTTCACGGCCTCTGTAGAGCCCTGCGCCAATAAGGACCACGCCCAATACGAGTGCACCAGCGCTCACAGCCTGGGGGACCACGTGCGTAGATTGCTCGGTGTTCTGAACTTTAAGATTGCCCAAGTCTACTACGTTCTTGGTTTGTGAGGTCGTAAACACCGGAATCGCTAAGCCCAAAATCCCTAACAGCGCGAGCAGCGCACCAAGCCATGTAATCGATTTCATAAGTACTACTCCATTAGACACCGTTTACGATTTGTTGTTGCCGTTGCCGTGCTGCTTGTCCTGTTGCTGACCCGGGGGCTGCTGCTGATGCTCTGGATGGGTCGTCGCCTGCTCCGGCTTCTGGTTCTGTTCGTGCGCCGCTTGCTGTCGCTGGTTCTGCTGATTCTGCTGGTGCGTGGCCTGCTGCTGCTGAGTATTCCGCTGCTTCTGCTCGCGCATCGCCTGACGTTGCTGGTCCTGCTGCTGGATCTGCTGATTTTGTTGGTGCGAGGCTTGCTGCTGCTCTGCGTTTCGCTGCTGCTGCTCACGCGACGCCTGACGCCGCTGCTCTTGCTGCTGGTTTTGTTGATTTTGTTGATGCGCAGCCTGCTGCTGTTGAGCGTTGCGCTGCCGTTGTTCCTGCATCGCTTGCTGTTGCTGGTTCTGCTGATTTTGCTGGTGTGCGCCCTGCTGTTGCTGTTGAACGTTTCGATGCTGCGGTTCGTGTGCCGCCTGCTGTCGCTGGTCCTGCTGTTGGTTCTGCTGCTTCGATGCCTGGGTTGTCCAATTTTAATGTTGCTTGAGCCAATTCGGATGATGACTATTCACCCAACCTGGATCCTTCTGGTACCACCATTGTCCGTAGTGCCACACGTGCTGTTGGTCCTAGTCACCGTCACGGTCGCGCCAGCGTGGGTCGAGCGACACCCAGTTCGGGTGATTGTCATAGAACCAGTCGGGATTGTTCTGATGCCACCAATAGGCGTCGCGCCATTGGTGCTCGTCATCGTAGTCACCCCATGGTGTTTCGGCTGGTCCTGTAGACCAGTATTCATTGTTGAGGGCCTGCCACTCGTAAGGATGGTTCTCCAAGTACTGCTCCAACGCCGGATATTGCGAACGCCAATTGGCGTCGTAGAGCAGACTCGGATTTCGAGAGAGTGCTTCCGCGATATTCGGATGGTTTGCCAGAAACCAACGAAAGGTCTGGTCTCCCTGATACTGCAGGACATCGTAAGTAATTAGAGAAGCCAGGCACTTGCGGCGTCCCTATCTGGATCGTTACCTGCGCCGACGCGGGAGCAGCGATCACAAGCGTGAACAGTGCAGCGCCAAGCCATACAATTGATTTCATCTGAATTTTTCTTGAGCGCGGCATTTGTCTGTCCTCCTCGTGCTGTTTGAGAGCTATCGAAAGTCGAAGGCAACATGCCCTAGTGGGGCGTGATTCATCGACTCGGATTGCTCAATTTCGCAATTTCCCTTGTGATGAGAGTTCTCTCTTCTGCGATCTTTCTTTGCGCATCCTGAGCAACGGTAAAGGCATCGGTTGCTTCATCCAATTCCCTTTGAGAGCTACTGACAGTCTCGCGCGCTGACAGCGTATCCAGAACAGCTTGCGTCCTCGCATTGTAGAGGCTGGTCAACTTTTGCTGCATCGGCGCCGAATGATCCCCTGGAAGAGTATTCAGATAACTTAGGCAGTCGATGTATGCTTGGCGTGCTTTGGTTTCATCAAGGATAGCTCCGTCCAAGCGCTCCTGGGCTGTTTGAACGTTAGCGCTTGCTCTTTCGAGCTGCGCTCGGCAGTCCGCCGAACGCTTCTCGCTTGCTGAGATTTGTTCCGTCGCAACCCTCAGCATTTCCTTAAAGGTCAAGAGACGTGTATCGCAAGGCATATGAATTATTTGCCTCGATTGATCGGATGACCGTCCTATTTTTGCGCGGCAACGGTCGCTTTGTTCGCTGGTTGCCACGTCCCATCCGGATCGTACGACACCATCGCGCTGGCTATCTGCTCGGTGTTGGGACCCAGGTCTTTTTGATAGACCTGACCGTCCTGATCGACGACGAAAGTCATCACTCCTGACGCGCGATAGTTCACCGGATAAGCCGCCAGCGCGAATCCTCCGGTCATCTTCCCATTAACGATATAGTTTCGCGCGCCACCCGGTGCGTTGGCTCCTTGACTGGCTAGTATCCGATAGACGTAGCCGTGAAAGGGATGCGGCTCGCCGTTGGTGTGATGTTGGTAGCCTTCGTAAGCAGCTTCAGCGACCAGAGGACCCAACGGACTCTCCGGTTGTGTGCCCGCCTTGACCTCCCAGTATAAGCCGTCCTGCATTCCCGCAGTGCTATGGAACTTCTGCGCATATTGATGCTCCGACGAACCGTCGTGCAGCGTTGAGTAGTAGTCCCGCTGAGCATCGGCGATTGCTCCGCATACTTTGATTGCGTCTATCTCATCGGAGCCGATCCTCCGATATAAGATTTCCTGCTTGCCGTAATCTGTGTCGAAGTACCATTGAGATCCAGTTTGGCGCAGAGGTATAGGAGTGGGCCAATTCTCGGTACCTAGATAGAGGAAGGTTCGTCCGTCGCCAGCGGCAGCAAACTGGTGCGACGCATGATACTGGGCGGTAAAGGAATCCTGTTTGTTCTTGTCGGCGACCGGATCGCCAGACGAAATCAGGTCCTCGCCGGATGGTCCCAGAATAGCCAGCATCGCCGCCTCATCGTGATTTTGCACAGCTACGGCGAAAGCGTCCGCGGCCTCTGCGGCCGAACTGAAGGTCTTCTGGCCCGGCTGTTGTGCCAGGGCTGCGCTGCCGCTTCCAAACCCAAGTACAAGGCAGACAGACAAGAAGCGGATAGCTTGCAAACCGGTCGTCATTTTTCGATTACCATCTATTGGGTGAAGCATTGCTTTTTCCGGACGTCGACGATTAATGGCCATGATCGCTACCTCCATCGTGCTCTGCGCCACCTCCGGTGCTGCCGTGTCCACTGTGTCCGCTGCTCTCGCCCCCACCGTGTCCACTGTTCCTGGCGCCGCCATGTTCTCCGCTTTCGCCACCACCATGTCCTCCAGTGCCATAGCTGGTCCGGCCCCTGCTGCTATCGTTCCAAGCCTCGTGAGCCGGAGCATAACCGCCGAATAGACCGGGCTGCGGATAACTGCCGTAGCCCCGGTAGACGTTCTTCGAGTAGTAGGTATTTCCGTAGCCTGGACTTGCGTAGTAGCCTTGGCTTCCATAGTAACCCGAATTTCCGTAGTAGCCCGGACCTCCGCCTCCCCATCCTGAGTCGTAACAACCCGTCAGAAGGGTTGCTAAGAGCAAAGCTCCTAGGATCCTCGTATTTCGGTTGCCGATAGATCCCTTTTTCATTTTAACCTCGAGTTCTCGCCCGGCGAATTGCGATTCGATCATGCAGACAGTCGTCCGAAGAAATAGTCGGAAAGTGTCATGAAACTACAACGACAGGATCTTCAGCTGATTCAACAAATCGAAGTCCGTGGGAGCCGCGTTTTTTTGTCTGTCCATTTTGCTTTCCTTTTCCTGCGACGAAGATTCCTATCGAGAGTAAGGCAAGGACCATACCAATCGTGCGGCAAGGTGAGATGAGTTTTCGCAGAGGTTCAGGGCGGTTGAATTGCGGACGATATCACCGAGCCGGTTCTTTACGCCACGACAATGTATCCGATGGAACCAGTCTTGAGTTCTTTTTGATACAAAGCTTCCGGCCCGAAGAGTACCTCTCCTTTCCGGGCAAAAGCGTCGCGGCGTGTTTTACCAACCAGTTAACGGAGACTTCCGCACAGCCGTCTGTATCTATCTGCACATCTGCGCGAACCGTCCCAATCGTACCATGGGAACAGCTATCGGATCTGGGAGGAAAGTGAGGCACAGAAAATGCACAGGCACACAGCAGTATAAATCATTGGAAGATGGAGGTTCTCATATGCACAAAGGTTTAACAGCAATCATCATGAGCTTGGCGTTGTCGGGTTCACTTGTTGTTGCGGGATGCTCTGGGCAGCCGCTCACGACTCGCGAAGAAGGCACCATCGGCGGTACGGCGATAGGCGCTGGGGCTGGAGCAATCGTAGGCGCGGCCGTAGGTCATCCGCTCGCGGGCGCCGCGATCGGCGGTGTTATGGGCGGTGGCACTGGCTACGTAGTTGGCAATTCGATGCAGAACCAGGAAAATGCCAACGCGCAGACCCAAGAGCAGGTACAGCAGCAACAGCAGGAAATCGAGAAGCAACACCAGCAGCTCCAACAGATGAAGTCGGAGTCGGAAACTGAGTAATCGACCGCGCGATCAAGAGAGCGGCGCTGTGTTCGGCGCCGCTCTAGCAGGCGACTTTGGTATGTTCGTGAAAACTGTATCCGAGCTCCACTTGCAAAGGGACTCGCTGGATCCGTGAGTCCGTTCCAACCAAGTTTCTCTGCTGCCCTCTCCCGATCGACTACGGCCACGATTCGTTGATTTCAAATGCGGTGGTCGATCCCGAAGAGCGCTTTTCGAATCGTCGGGAAGAGACGACGCTCTTCGTCATCGATCGCATCATCCAGGCTGACCGCGATTCCGCTCAACGCTCGTCCTACCTCGCGGGCCTGCACCTCGGTGAGACGGTCCGCATCGGCGTTAGCCATAGCACCGACGAGCGATCGCAGGCGCTCGTGGTATGCGCGGACCTTTCGCGCCGCTCCCGGCGAGAGACCGCCTTGCTGCTCCAGCCACGGGAGTAGCTGTTTGTCTTCGGCATCGAGATGATGGAACAGGATTGGCTCGATCGCACTCCAAATCCGCGCAGCATCGTGCCTGAGCTCTGGCAATTCCGGATTACGCGCCAAGCGCAAACCTGCGAGTGCCGCATCGAGCAGGTGGGACCTCAGCTCGGAATCTTCACGATTGAGTTCAACTGAGAGACTGGGGATTCCGTCGAGGACGACCGGATCCGCAGCGCTTGACACCCTCGCATTCATTCCAGACTTCCTGATCACTGAGCTGGTACTTGTTCCATCCACTTGTTGCATCCGCAAAAACGACCGCAGCACTTGTCCGAATTGTTCCAGCGAGAATGGTTTCGACACGTAGTAGTGAGCACCGTTTGCGCGCGCACGTTTCTCGTTCTCATCGCTGTGGCTGCCAGCGATGTAGAGCAATGAAATGCCGGAGAAGTGTTTGCGAATCTGTGCCAGCACTTGGCCGCGGTCGTGTTCTTCAATCTTCTGATCATCGAGTACAACGAGCCGCACGTTAGGCTGAGCGAACGCCTCGCGATCAATGTGGTGGTCGATGGTCGGCCGAACCAGTTTCCAAGGCGCCTTGACCGCTTGACACACGAAGTGGGTCAACTCCACATCGCTCGAGAGCAGCAGCACCCTTGGCGAGAGGCCGATGTTTCCCAAATCGGTATTCAGGTTCATTTCGCGTTTCCGCTTCAACTCCATCCAAAAGCATCAATTGTGCCAAGGCCATGGCCCTCTTCACACGACATTACTAGAACCAAAGGAGACAATTTCGCGCACCTGTCTCCATCGGAAACAGCGCCAAGGTTCCAAGGCCAGTGGGCTGAGACCACAGAAGATCGTGTTTCTCTCTGAAACGAACATTTGGGGATGCGGCGTTTCGTACTAGGGCCGCCTCGGCCGCGACATTCCCGACGGCGATTTCGGAGCGCTTAAGATCGTAAGCTCGCCTGAATTTTCGTGGGGTCGATGATGATCCGCCGGTGTTCGCGAATCACAACTCCTTCGGCAACGAGTTGCTTAAGGCACTCGCTCGCTCGCGGTCGCGAGCAGTCAACCAGATCCGCGATGTCCTGACCGCTAAGGCGCAGATTTATCATTATACCGCGGTCATCTCGCACACCTAGCTTGTGGCCGAGATCGAGCAAGGCGATCGCGATTCTTTCTCGAATCGTCTGGTCAAGAAAATTTGAATGGCGCTCGAGAAGCCTCCACCATCGGCCTACCGTCAAACTCAGCGCCTCGTTGAACTCGCGAAATGGAATGCCAATGACACCCTCCACCAGCTTGCTTGGGCTTATCAACCCTATTTGACAATTGGTGAACGCCTCGCACCGGAGACTGTGATGAATATCGGGCAGCAATGAGGGAATTTCGATGACGTCGCCGGGTCCCAGCACCTCGAGCAAACTGCGTTGGCGATTTCGACCGAGGCAAGTAAGACGAGCGATGCCCGAGAGCACAACGTATACGACGCCTTCTGATGAGCCCTCATAGATAATCGAGCGTTTGGAAAACCGAAGAATCCGTATCCTCGCCCGCAAGGCTTCCAATTTGCGTAACGGAAGGCCAGCAAGACCTTCCAACTTCGCCAAATCCCTGGCGCTGAGCGCGCGAGGCCGAGGAGGCCTCGGTACACTTAGTCTAATCGATGGGTCTCGTGTCGTTCGCGCTGCCATGAGTTCGAGGATCGAAGATAAGTCAGGCTGTTTTCAGTCTTAAAATACCGCGATTCGGATCAAGAGCAATCGTTGTATGTAACGAGCGGGCAACGAGAAAACAACAGAGTATTTGTTCCAAATGTTACATAATCGGCGTTGAATCCAATTCTTTGTCTCAAGATCATCAACCGTAGTTAAGACGAATTCTTCCGTCCAGTAGCCGTCTTGGGAGACGGATTTTGGGGAACGTCTTCGTACATGCCAAGAGCAGTCGTGTTCATGGGGACTTCGGACAACTGCAGAATTCGAAGTCGGTGAGCGAGCACTCTATGAACGGAAACAGAAGGAGATCGAAATGGCTGAGAAAATGGAGGTCACACAAAAACCCGTAGCTGGAGAAAGTCCGCAGCCAACTGAAGACGAGATCCGTAAGCGTGCATACGAGATATACTGCGAGCGGAACGGAGGCGCTGGGAGCGAGCAGGACGATTGGCTGATGGCGGAAACTGAACTAAGAAAAGGGCGCGCGACGGCTGGTTAGTCATCCGACTCCAGCTTGTCGCGGCGAGCAGCCAGGAGGGCGCTTGCTTTGCAACACGGATAACGAAAGGAGGCAGTTTCGTCTGCAAGTCTCAATTGGAAACGGCGAAAAAGGACCAAGCGAACGCGGCCAGAGCTCCAGGAGGTGGTCCGCGACACTTCCACCTCCTTTGGGACGAGGAGTTGGAAGCGCTGCGACCGATATTAGCGCGGGTGCTCGAACGCCTGGAGCAAGTCGTAGAGCACTGGTATCAGCTCTACGCCCTTCACTTCGGCGATACGCGAAGTCTGTCAGAGCCTGAATTCCGCGACCTCTTCTACACCGCACTTTCTCGAAACACTAAAGATCTCATCGAAGGCGACATGGATCGCTACGCGATCGATACGATCCGGACAGGCGAACTGTTGTGCGAACGCAACGTGCCGTTTGCGGAGATCATCGCATCGCTTCATCTGTACGAGGAAAGCGCTTATACCGCTTTTCCCACCGACCCGCGTCCGCCGCTGGAGATCTACACCACGTTCGACAAGCTGAGCCACATTCGCATGATCCTGCTCGCCGACGCGTACTTTCGTTCTGCATCAGCGAGTGCTGGTGCGCGCATCCAAGCGCTCGAACGTCAGGCAACTTTGCTGGCGCGAGACAAGCGGAGTATCTTTCACGGCTTGGTTGGTTCCACTCCTATAATGCGACGCCTCTACGAGCGTATCGAGGCGGCGGCGGGTACACGGGGCACGATCCTGATTGTCGGCGAAAGCGGAACCGGCAAGGAACTGGTGGCACGTGCAATTCACGAGTGTGGCCCGGAGCCCTCCGCTCCATTTGTCGCGCTCAATTGTGCGGCGGTTCCCAAGGATCTCATTGAGAGCGAACTATTTGGATACCGGAAGGGCGCCTTCTCCGGCGCAAATGCCGACTACCTGGGACTCTTCCGGGCAGCCGAAGGCGGTACGCTGTTCCTCGACGAAGTGACCGAGATGGCGGCTGAGACGCAGAGCAAGCTCTTGCGCGCCGTGCAGGAACGGACGGTGCGGCCAGTGGGCTCGACCAAGGAGATGCCGGTAAATGTGCGCCTGATCGCATCGACCAATCGCGATCCCGAAGAAGCGGTCCGAGCAGGCAACTTGCGGCAGGACCTTTATTATCGGCTGCAGGCTGGCGTCCTGAGTGTGCCACTGCTGCGGGAGCGATCCGATGATATCCCGCTGCTGGTCGAGCACTCTATTGAGTTCTTCAATGAGAAGGTTCACCCGCGAATTCCGGTGCGAGGCATCGAGGAAGAGGCGCTGGCGGCGATGCTGGAATATCCCTGGCCCGGGAATGTCCGCGAACTCTCTAATGTTATCGAGAGCGCTTTCACATTCGGCGGATCGCCTATGATTCGGCTGCAGGATCTGCCGGCAAATGTCGGCGGGAGCCGGCTTGAGCGTGCTTTGCCCAACACGAACGGATCCTCGTCGCAATCTGAGCTGCCGATTGGCTCTTTTGCCGAGGCTGAGCGCGATCTGATCGCACGGGCACTCAAGAGTACCGAGGGCAACAAGGTACAAGCCGCTGCTATGCTTAGAATCTCGCGTAAGAAGCTATACGCGAAGATCGAAAAGTACGGACTGTAGCAGGGGCGCGCGCCGCTAGGTCGTCCAATGTGTCCTTTGGGTGTCAGCAAGCCGTCTCGGTGATGCTTTAGGATACACTTCTCCCTTCTTTCTGAACTCCAGAGCTGGATTTCATTTGTGTTACTCGCAGTTCGCCGTGGCACACTTGATGCTGCCTGCTAACTGAATCATCGGAGACCGCAATGAACGAGAAATCTTTTGTGCGCGAAGTGGCCCAGTTCGTGGACTACGATGAGCGCAGAGCCGAGGCCGTGATCTTTGCTGTGTTCCAGGAATTGCGAGATAGGCTCACTCCCGATGAGGCCGCCAAGGTTGCCGCGCAACTTCCGGCCTCGTTGAAAATGCTATGGGTGTCGTTTGATCGACCTGATCGGCAGGTCCGGCGCCTTCACGAGCCCCAGTTCCTCGGCGAAGTGGGGCGAATGGCTGCCATCGACAACGAAATCGAGACCGAGCGAGCTGTCGTCGCTGTATTTGGGGCGCTACAGGATGCCTTGGGCAGTGTTACCGGGACCACCGGCGCGGCGGGGCATGTTATGGGCCAACTTCCTGCAGATCTCAAGCGGCTATGGCTCGCCGCGGCACAGCAGAAATAAATGGAAAACCCGCCCGCCAGCTTGGGGCGCTAAATGCCAACTAGAGGCGAGGGTTTCATGATCACTTCAAACTCGAATCGTTGGGGACTCGTCCTCGCCGGGGGCGAGGGCACGAGATTGAAGTCCTTCACGAAGCGAATCGCAGGGTACGAACTGCCGAAACAGTTCTGTCCGGTACTAAGCTCCAAGCCCCTTCTGCGGGAGACTCTCGACCGCGCTGCCCGACTCATCTCACCCAACCGGACTCTCATTTCCGTGAATCGCAAGCATCGCGGCTACTACTCTCCAATGCTTCACGGGGCGCCGCAGCTACTCATCGAGGAGCCGCTCAATCGGGGAACTGCTCCGGCAATCCTTCATGCTCTGGTGCGCCTTTGGGACCTTGCACCTTCGGCGATCGTTGGCCTGTTTCCTTCCGATCATTACATCGGTGATGAAGCCCGCTTCGCTTCATATGCCGATTCCGCTTTCGACATCGCCGCGGACTCAAACGCTGTGATCCTTCTCGGGGCAGAAGCCAAGGGGCCCGAGCAGTCCTACGGATGGATCGAGCCTGAGACGTCACTGACCTCAGCTGAGCAGCGTCTGTTTTCGGTGCGGCGCTTCGTTGAAAAGCCCAGCGCCCGACTGGCGAACGAGCTGTGGCGGGGCGGCGCGCTATGGAACACGTTGGTGCTTGTGGCGCGTTTGTCTACGCTCTTGGAAATGTTCATCCGCGCGACGCCTCGGCTCTACAGGTCTTTCGGCAATACCCGCGCTCTACTGGGAACGGTGCTCGAAGCCGAGGTACTGACGCGCCTGTACCACGAGCTCCCCACATCGGGCTTCAGCGAAGTCATATTGCAGCAAAACGCGGCGAAACTAATGGTCATGCCATTGCGCGGTGTTGAGTGGTGCGATCTTGGTCAACCTGGACGCGTAATGCAGGTCGTCCGGCAGATGGGAGTACCTCCACCGTGGGCGGTCGCGTAGTTTCACTAACCGACTATCGCCACCTGCGCGCTGTGGAGTGTGGACCAGCAGCGACAGGCCTGTCCCGCGTTCGCGCGAAGAAGCCCCTTCCACATACGCCGAAGACACACCTGCGTGTGACAGGATCGTACGTCGACTCGTTCTATCCCACTGAGACGAATTTGGCGCATCCACACAAAGTTAGCCCGAAGTGGTGGGATTCCGGACTCGTCGTCCCACTCTTGGCTCTTCTCTGCTGCCTGGTTGTCGCAATCGGGCTCTAAGGCTCGGTCGAGTTCGAAAGCCTATCTATTCGGCAGGGCGTCGGAAGAGGCGGCAGTCCAACTCCACCATCCGCCTCCGAGTGCAACCGAAAGCGCACCCGTGACCATGCAATCGATCCAGGAGGTTCGCTTTTTCCTAGGGCTGCGACTGAAAGTCCGCCTTTCCGGTCGTCAGATCGACCGGCACCGAAACGTGCTCGTGCGCGATTAGCCACTCATTTCCAAAATTCGCATAGCCATCGGTGACGCGAAAAATCACGTCGAATTTCTTATCCTGCTGATTGGTGCAGCTGAAATGCTGGATGCTATGGCTGTAAGCGAATCGGTTGCCTCCGTATGTCTCAAGTTCGCTGATCTCGAACTTTGGGTTGTCTTTGCACTCGGCCAGAAACTTCCGCCAATCTTCTTTGTAGGCTATCCAGCCGGTGTACTGGCGCGGTGGAACAACATCAAAAACGACAAGACTCTCGCTCTTCGTGTAATGCGACATAATCTTGTCGAGGTCTTTTTCTCTCACAGCCCTTGCAAAACTGTCTTCCAACGAGCGGATCGCACCTTGTGTATCAGTGGCTGATACTTCCGTGCGGCTCGCGAGCATCAACAGCAGGACGCTGATCATTGCCGCTACAATCTTTGCTATAGGTTTAGACACTTTCGCTCCTCCTCGCTTGGATGCCATTTTGTGCGGATTAATCCCCCAGCGCCCTCGACGCCGCATAGCTCTATTTCTCCTGCATCGCCTCGATATAACGGGCGAGGGCCTCGATTCGTTTTCTCACTGCCGCATCGCTCTGCCGCGAGAACTCTGCACCCGGTTTCTGCATCGTAACGCCCCAGAAGGGCATTTGGATTCGCTCGTGCTCGGGAATATCGCGGCGACCGTCGATGATCTCGACAACGTCTTCAAATGGAAAATGGCCGCCGTTCTTCTTCGCCAGTTGGGTAATATCCGGCATTTTCGTCGATACGAGCAAACCCGCATCTTCGCCGTTGCCTTTGCCTGTGGGTCCGTGGCAGCCCGCACACTGTTGCTCGTAATCCTGCTTGGCGGATTGGGCCTTAGCCGGCCGCACTCCTGCGACCAGCAAGAAAACCAGAAAGGATGCGATCGCGAATCTCTTAAGTGCGTTGCGTCGAGCGCCGCTTCGTAGATGCAATATCGAAATAGTCTTCATTCGACGATTTCTCCCCCGGGGATTCCCCAATCACGATCGCCGGATCGGATTCTCCGTGGCGTTCCACCATCCTCCGCCGAGTGCAACAAAAAGCGCGCCGGTGTCCTGAAAGCGTTGGCCCATTGCCTGGATATAGCCGAGTTTCGCTTGCTGAAATTGATAGTCGGCGATCAGGACCTGTAGGTAGTTGACCGTGCCCGCCTGATAGTTCGCCTCAATCAAGTGCAATGCCTCAGCGGCTGCGCGGAGCGCCTGGGATTGCGCCCCCAGTGTTTCGGCATCGTGTTGCATAGCGTCGAGCGCATCCGCCACCTGCGCGAAGGCTGCAAGAACTGTCTGCCGATAGTTAGCGAGCGCCTGCTGATATGCATCGATCGCTGCTTTCCGCTGATACCAGAGAGTAGGTCCTTGAATCACAGGTGTGGCTAGACTGGCGCCGAGCGTCCAGAATGCCGCGCTGCTACCGAACAGGGTTGAGAGAGACGTGCTGTTCAAGCCGTAGTTGGCATTCAAGGCGAAACTCGGAAACAGCGCTGCCGTCGCCACTCCGATCTGGGCGCTGGCGACATGGAGCTGCGCTTCCGCTACGAGGATATCCGGACGCTGTCGAATCAGATCGCTCGCCAGGCTGACGGGGACATCATCGGGAAGCGTCAGCTCTGCAAAAGTGACTCGCGGTGGCGCCCAATCGCCGGACTCGACGCCGGCCAATGTCGCGAGCAGGTGCCGCGTGTGCGCCAATTGCTGGCGAAGAGGCGGCAGCGTCGCTTGAGTCGTTGCCAGCTCGCTCCGAATGCTGAGCAGATTGGAGTAAGGAACGACGCCAGCTTCGGCTTGCGCCCCCGTGATGTTGGCCTGCTCTCGCAGAAACCCGATGAGCTGTTGGGTCGCGTCGATCTCAGCCTCGTACGCTGCCTCCGCGACGATCGCGTTAACGACGTTACCCGATAAGGCGAGATAAGTGCCCTCGGCGTTGTAGTACTCGACATCTACCTGCGCGCCCAGGCTTTCAACGGTGCGGCGCTCGCCGCCAAACACGTCGAGCACGTAGGTGGCAGTCGTTGAGAGCGTATATAGACTGAAGATGCTGGTCGTGGAGTTCTGACCGAAGCGTGCGGACGAAAACTGTTGGCGCGTCGGTTGGAAGCCGGCGCTAATCTGGGGGAAGAAGATTCCATACCCCGCACGAAGATTATCCTCACTCTGGCGCAGGCTGGCTTGGGCGGCTTGCAGACTAGGGTTGTTGGCGATGGACTCCAGTACTACTGCGTCCAGCTTGGGACAGTTGAATAGCCGCCACCAGTCCGCGGCGATTTCCGCACCACGGCTAAAGTGTTGTTCGGTTCCGTCAGCGGCGATCGTTCCTGTCGGGTCCTCTTGATAGTTGTACGTCATCGCCGATCTGGGCGTGGCAGGACGCTCGAAACTCGGACCGACTGCGCACGCCACGAGACCGCAGGAGAGGATCATCGCGCCGAGACCCATCCAAAATCGAGGTTGGCAACTCGCCACGAAGCTATTTTTCCGCCACGTACACATCGACTAACTGCCCCGGATAGACCGGAAGCTTGTCCGATTTTGCAAAACGGAAGATCACAGGCAACACCCGTACATCTACTCTTTCGAGTCGCTCATCCGACAATTCAATCTTGGGCGACACATAAGGCTGCACTCTCACGTATTGGAGTGCAACGCTGATGTTGGTACCGCGAATGGACATGCGAGCTTCCATCTGCGATCCGAGTTTGAGCCTGTGAATCAGGATTTCATCTATATAACAACGCACGCTGACGTAGTCTTCTGATGCTCCCATCACGATGATCGGGTCGAAGCTCTGCGTGTAAGCATCGTACGTGCCTTGAGAAGTAACCGCGTAGCTGCCAACTGCCGCTTGAATCGCGAGAACGTTGCCATCGGCCGGCGCCTTAATAGCGTACCAGGCAAGAAGAGCTTGGGCGGAGTTATAGTTTTTCACCATAACCTCCAGATTGGCCGCCGCCACCTTGGCTGCGTTTGTCGCGTCGTCCAGCGCGTACTTGCTTACCGACTTGGGTTCTAACCGGTAGGAGTGTTCCTGCTTCGCGAGTTCGTCCTGGGCGTTCTTGAGTTGTGCGCGGGCGTACGCGACTTGAGCCTTGGAAGCTTCCACGGTCGCCTTCTGGACTGAGTCATCAAAGCGCACCAGGACTGTTCCCTTGCGTATCGATTGGCCCTCGCGGACAGGAATGTCGACGATGGTGCCCGATATGTTGGGATAGATATTTATGTTAGCGCCGCTGTCCTGGTAGCTTTCGACGATACCCTCGGCGTAGATGCCCTTGGCGTAGGGATCAGTGGCAGGATTAAAGGCCGGCGGCTGTGGTGCCGCATGTAACCCATACACGTAGGCGCCAATCAAGCCGATAGTCAGTCCAGAGAAAGCGAGCAGCAATTCAAGCCTCGGCTTCATACGCTGCTCCCTGTCCAAGACCCGTTATGCGGCCGTCTTCCATTCCCATAATTCTATCGCTGTACTCAAAAATTCGGCTGTCGTGCGTGACGATCAGCAGGCAGCGCTCGGCCGTCAGGATGTTCTCCTTCACGAACGAGACGATCATGCGGCCGGTCTCTCCGTCGAGTGAGGCGGTCGGCTCATCGAAGACCAGGATCCGCGGTTGATGAACAATCGCGCGAGCGATCGCGATCCGCTGCTGCTCTCCACCACTTAGTTTGTTCGGCGCAAGTTCAGCCTTGTCGGCCAACCCCACAATCCGCAGACATCGGTCTGCGGCATCCAGCGCTTCTTTCCAGCTTCGCTTCTGCAGGACCAGCGGAATCGCCACGTTCTCGGCGGTCGTGAGGCGCGGGAAGAGGTGATAGTCCTGAAATACAAACCCGATCGTGTTGAGGCGAAAGTCGGCGATCTCATCGTCCGAGAGGCTCCACAGATCGCGCCCGTCGACTTCGACCGTGCCTGAATTGGGTCTCAGAATTCCGGAAAGCATGCTGAGCAGCGTCGTCTTGCCGCTGCCCGAAGGTCCGACAATATAAAGCATCTCTCCCCAGTAGGCCTCGAAACTCGCTTCTTTGACTGCGTAGGTTCGTGACTCGCCTTCGCCGAACCATTTGCTGAGCTTATTCGCCATAATCGCCGTCCTCGCCGCCATGTCAGCCTCGGAAGATATCGAACGGTTCGATTTTAAGTACGCGGCGCACCCCGGCGTACCCGGAGACGCTCGCAATTATTACGACCAGGAGAAAAGCGAGGCCGAGATTGGTGTAAGTCACGCGGGAGGCATACTCAGGCAGTCTGAGCTTTGCGGCTGCTATCAAAACGGTGGCCAGGCCGATTCCCAAGCCGTAGCCGACGAGCGCGGTAAACCCGGCCTGGAACAGGATCACGTACACAAGTTCGCGGCCCTTGGCGCCCATGGCTTTGAGCGCACCGAAGTGTTCGAGATTCTCGATAATGAAGGTGTAGAAGGTCTGACCGCAGATCGAGAGGCCTACAAGAAAACTTATCACCGTCATCAGCAGCGTGTTGGTGCCGATGCCGGTTTTGTAGATCAGGTAGCTCTCGATCCCATTCTGGAATTCATCATTCGTCTGAGCCAGATAGCCGAGCCGCGCAACCTGCTCTGTGATGCGCGGAATGTCGGAATCAGACTTGGGTTCCAGCAAGATGTACGACGTAGTGAACCGCGTTGAAGGGATGTACTGAATTGCCCGATTGTAGGTGGTATACAGCGTCGGCGTCCCGAACAGTGCGCCAGTCGCAACCGTCGCTATTCCCACGATGACTCCGCGATGGTCGTTCAGTTCAAACTCGGTCCCAAGCGTTGGATTTCCGAGCTTGGGGAATTCTTCGTCCTTCACGGCGATGAATCCATTCTCGGCAAAGATGTCGTCGATGTTGCCTTGGACCAGTTCCGGCCGCCCGAGCAAGCTCGTGTCATCAAGTCCGATCACGGTGGCCGACTGATATGTGCCGTCCTGTAGCTTTAGCAACGCCGAACTCACGTAGAGCGGAACGGCGTAATTGACGCCATCAATACTACGAACCGAATCGAGGACATAGTCGGGCATCGGAATGCTGCCGAAGACGCTGTTCGTTGCGGCCGGATCCATGACCCACATCTTCGCGCCGATATTGATGACCGTGGCGGACGCCTTGGTCAGAATCCCAGCGAAGGAGGACGTCATCTGGACGATGAGGAAGACCGAGAAGGTGGTCCCCACAAGGAGCGCGGTGTACTTGCCTTTGTCTTTGACCAAAAGCTTGTAGGCGAGGATCAGAATTCCCTTCATGTTTTCAAGTGAGAGCAAGAATTGTGCGCGTTCTCAGGGCTTCATTTTCAGCTTGTGGGCGACAGCGCTATTGGACCTCTGGGTCCGAAAGCGACAACGGTGCAAACTTTAAACTGTAGCGAAAGGACGCAGTGCCCGCGCTCGAAGGGTGAGCAATTACTCGACGTAATCCAGATCTACTATACGGCTGCCCTCAGAAGTGAGACGAGGTTCGCCAATTGCGGCGAGAGTCTCTGAAAGGGTCTTTGCAGTGACTTCTCTTTTGCGTCCGGCTCCTTTTTCGCGCCGGACTTCCCGAGCAATGTCGTTGAGCGACAGGACTCCAACCATGTGTCCACTCCGGTCGACGACCGGCAGGCGTCGCACCTGATTGGCTCTCATCAGGGCTTCGGCCTTCGTTATGTCGTCGTCGGCGTGACAAGATATGGGCTTGCGGGAGATTAAGCGGGATAGCGGGATCGCGAGCGGCGGCTTGCCTTGGATATACGTGGCCATCGCGATGTCACGGTCGGTAACGACGCCGATTAAGGCGCCGTTCCCGTTACTTGAGATCACCGGGACGAAGCCGCAGTCACGTTCCCACATTATCTGGGCCGCACGATTGAGGGATTCGTGGGCTTTGCATACCTGGATCTCACGAGTCATCAAATGGTCGACTTTCATTGAAAATTCCCCGTCTCAGCTTCGGACCCTTGGTCCGGCGGTGCGATTGTCGAGGCCCGGGCGTTTCTTTCGTAGGAGGCGCTTCACGGGTTTCGGGTCCCGGCTGAACTCTCTATCGCCTCGCGCACAGTCCATTGGTCATCATACGGCGCATGGCCCCATCCGCCTCTTTGGCGATTGATTCCTTTCTCGCAGTTATCGCAGTACGAGGCGAAGGGAATCGCCATCAGACGCTCGATCGAAATTAAATCGGAGCAATTCTGACATCGGCCATATTTATCCGCCTCAAGGCGTGCGAGAGCTTCATCGAGGTATCTGAGCTTCTCTTCCGTCATCGCGACGAGTCCTGCGTGAGTTTCGGCCTCGCCGGTCGTGCTCGCCGAATTCATCTCGTCAGCCGGCCCTAAGTTGGACACTTGCTCCTGATCCCTTTGGAGGTCCTTTATTTTCCGTCGAGCTTCGTCCTGCAGCCGGGCCAGCATCTCCCGAAGGGTCTGTCGACGTTCCGTGACGGCCTCTACCGAGATGTGACGCGCGTCGATCTGAACATTGCGCTCGAAGGCTGCTTCAATCTGCGACCTGACCTCTGTCGGCTTCGCATTCGGCACTATCACAAGACCATTTTTGACACCCTTTACGCCTGCGAGATGGCGGACTAAATCCTCGGCTGCTGTTTTCTGATATTGCCAGTCGACGTTGCCCTCTAAGGTGATCCAACCGCGTTCCACGATGGCCTTAACGTGGCCCGGGGGCACGGTTCCGCTGATCTTAAGTGCAAGCGCTGCCTCCTGAGCGACCTCCGTGTCAGTCCGTTCGGTGTTCAGCTTTAGTTCAATCTCGTTTGCCAAGCCCGCCACGCCTGCGATGCGTTTAGCAATCCGCTCTGCTGCCCACTTTTCGCCGCAGCTGGACACTTGGCCGGTCAGGGTGACCACGCCATCTTTAGCGGCGACGCCAATGTCGCGAGCATCGACGCCCGGGTCCCATTGAAGTTCCATCTCCACATCGCGACGCAGTTCATTGTCAGTTTTCATATCCAGTCGCTCCTTCACCTAGGGCATCCGCTGACTCGATCCTCGGTTATCTCGTTCGGCGTCTTTGTGCCTCTTACCATCTGCTTCTTTGTGTGCGATTCGGGGATCTCCTCTTATCCACTGCTTGAGCAAGCAACGCGCCATCCAAATTCAGGCTAGAGCGACTCAAATTTGCGCGGGCGATGTAGCCGATCGCGTCACTGCGTCCGGACCATTGATGCGTATGGACCCATTGCACGCCTCGAACATGATTCTGAGCGATCCCTGTCCTGGCCGCTCGAGCTACTTTGAGAATCAAAACAACGACGAGAAGGGTGGTCTCGCTGAGTGCTCGCCCCGCCCAAGCATTTGCCTCAGCTTGGCACGGTTGTAGCTCAGAGACTCCAGAGGACTCAGAAAATGCCCGTAAATGTCGTCCGAACACCAGAAGAGGAAGTCGCATGGGAGCGGGCGAAAGCGCGTGCCCGCGAAGAGTATCCCGACGCGACGGGCGAGCGCTTCTATCGGATCGTCATGGCCATCTACAAGAAGATGGCTCACTACCAACCACATTCGTCCAGAGCCAGCCACGCAAGGAGATTTCGATGAACAAGGGTCTCGTACGAAGTTTGGATCGACGCGGTACCCGGTCGGACAAGAGCCCGCCGGTCGCCAGAAAGCAAAAATTCAGCGATCCCTCGATATGCGAACGGTGCGGCGCGGTATACACCGGGAAAAGCTGGCGCAGCGGCCGCCAGCTGGCGCGCGAGGTTATGGACAAGGCGCCGTGGGTCAAATGTCCCGGTTGCGCACAAACGGCTGCTGGCCAGTATCACGGCCGGGTGCTGATTGCTGTCGACGATAGCGCGACCATCGAGGCCGTTTCGGCTCGGATCGCCAACGTCGAGAAGCGCGCGCAGTTTACACAACCCGAGCGTCGAGTAGTCGCGACCAACCGAAACGGCAACAACCTCGAAGTACTGACGACTTCGCAGAAGCTCGCCCATCGCATCGCACGCGAAGTCGAGAAGGCGTTCGGTGGACGCTCACACTTTTCGTGGTCCCATGAAGACGGCAGCCTGTTGGCCACGGTGAAGATCGCGCAAACGCATGCGCAAGCGAAGAAATCGAAATGAACGCTTCGGCCCGTCGGCTCTCGTGGAATCTCGCGACACGTGCTCTCGTCGCGTCAGCTCTGGTTTTGCTCCTCGCCACACCAATCCGGGCTGCGTCGAGCGGCGCTTCCGAAGCGGTCTGCAATGTCAGCGCTGATTATGCCCTAGGTGTCGAAGACTATCCGGAGGCAATCCGCCTTCATGAACAAGTTGTGCGGCACGATCCCAACGATGCCCTGGCCCACTATCACCTGGGCTTTGCTTATGGAATGAGCCACAACGCAGCGGGGGAACTGCGCGAATATCAGCGCGCCGAACACCTTGGCCTGCGAGAATGGGACCTCTTCTTGAACCTTGGCCTGCTATACCTGGAGAACGGTAACACCATCTCCGCGATAGACGCCTTGAGGACCGCGACTCGGCTTGGTCCTCAGCATAGCGAAGCGCACTTTGATCTGAGTCTCGCGTACGAGCGCGCTGGAAGGCTGTCAGAGGCTCTGACTGAAATCCTGGATTCTCTAAAGATCGATCCTGATCAACCAGATGCGCAGAATACTCTCGCGGTAATCTATGCGGGAATGGGCAACAATAACGGTGCCCGCGCCGTATGGACAAAACTGATCCGCATCGATCCGGATTATCAGCCGGCACGGAGGAACTTCGACTTCTTCGAGCGCGCGACCGCGAATGAGGCTTCGGAACTCCGTCCTAATCTGATTGCGGACTCGTCGCCGAGTTCGCGCTGAGTGGAGGATGCCTGAGATGTCCGCAGATTTGCGTCACATAGTCTGGTTCTCCGATCCCGAGTCTTCAGACGTCGCGCAGTTGGGAGGCAAGAACGCCTCCCTCGGCGAGATGACCCGAAACATGAGTGACGCCGGAATCGCGGTGCCGGAAGGCTTTGCGATCACAGCCGCGGGTTATTGGTCTTTCCTGGACGCAAACCATCTCCGACAGAAAGTTGCGGCAGTCCTTCAGCAGCTCAAGAAAAAAGAGGTCACACTTGCCCGTGCCGGCAGCTCGATACGCAGAATGATTGCCACTGCCCGATTCCCCAAGGATATGGAAGATGCAATCACGAAGGCGTACCGGCTGATGTGTGAAAAGAGCCGACGAAACAATTTCGACGTTGCCGTCAGGAGTAGCGCGACCGCCGAGGACTTGCCCGACGCGAGTTTCGCGGGGCAGCACGAGACCTATCTCAATGTGCGCGGCGAGCGAGACCTGCTCGACGCCTGCAGGCGCTGTTTCGCTTCGCTGTTTAAGGATCGTGCGATTGTCTATCGCGAGAATCATCACTTCGAGCACATGAAAGTCGCGCTCTCGGTCGGAGTTCAGACGATGGTTCGCTCCGACGTGGGCAGTGCGGGCGTCATGTTCTCAATCGATACTGACAGTGGGTTTCCGAGGACCATTTTGATCAACGCCGCGTGGGGATTGGGCGAAGCGGTGGTTCAAGGCGAGGTCGATCCCGACGAGTACATGATCTTCAAGCCCCTGCTGGCAGAGCCGGGGCTCCGTCCGATTATCGAAAAGAATCTGGGCGCAAAGAAAGAGAAGATCATCTATGCGAGCCGGGGTGGGAGCACCCGTACTGTTCGTACTTCAGCCCGAGAACAATCGTCTTTCGTTCTGACGGACGAAGAAATCCTCCGGCTCGCGCGGTGGGCGGTGGCGATCGAGGAACACTACAAGCGCGCGATGGATATCGAATGGGCGAAGGATGGCAAGACCGGCGAGTTGTTCATCGTGCAAGCACGGCCGGAGACGGTGCAATCACGCAGAGAGGCCGCAGCGACCAAAACCTACACCCTCAAGGGCAAGGGGAAGCGGCTGCTGACCGGGCTCAGCATCGGTGACGCGATCGCTTCCGGCAAGGTTTGCAAGCTCAAGAGTCCCTCGGAGATCGGACAATTCCAGAAGGGCGCAATCCTGGTAACCGCGACCACCGATCCTGACTGGATGCCGATCATGAAGCGCGCCACCGCGATAGTTACTGATCACGGCGGACGCACCTCGCATGCGGCGATCGTCAGCCGTGAGCTCGGCTTGCCCGCGATCGTCGGCACCGGCAACGCTACGTCGATACTCAAGAGCGGCCAAACCATTACCGTCTCATGCGCCGAGGGCGAACAGGGTTACGTTTACGATGGCGCAGTTCCGTTCGAGGTCTCCGACCGCGTGTTCGAAGACACCTGGAGAACGCACACGAAGGTGATGCTCAATATGGCCAATCCTTCAGCGGCGCTTCGGTGGTGGCGGCTACCGGCCGACGGTATCGGTCTTGCGCGCATGGAATTCATCATCGGCAACATCATCAAGATTCATCCGATGGCGCTGGTGTCATTTGCAAAACTTAGAGATGCGAAGGCACGGCGGCAGATCGCCGAGTTGACCCGAGGGTATCGAGACAAACCTGATTATTTTGTCGATAAGCTGGCTTTCGGGATCGCGCAAATTGCCGCCGCGCGATATCCCAATCCGGTGATCGTTCGCATGAGCGATTTCAAAACTAACGAGTATGCGCGGCTCATCGGTGGAGTGCAGTTCGAACCCACCGAAGAGAACCCGATGCTCGGATGGCGGGGCGCTAGCAGATATTACGACGAAGGATATCGTGAAGGCTTTGCGCTCGAATGTCGCGCGATTCAGAAGGTGCGCGATCAAATAGGCCTGCGCAACGTTATCGTGATGATTCCTTTTTGCCGCACTTTGGACGAGGCGGACAAAACGCTTGCGACGATGGCCGATTACGGTCTTAAGCGAGGGCAGGACAAGCTCGAGGTTTACGTGATGTGCGAAATTCCATCGAACGTAATCCTGGCTGAGAAATTTGCCGAGAGGTTCGACGGCTTCTCGATAGGCAGCAATGATCTGACGCAGCTCACCCTTGGAGTCGATCGCGATTCCGAGCGGCTGGCGCCGCTTTTCGACGAACAGAACGAAGCTGTAACCACGCTGATCACAGACGTGATCCGATCGGCGCACAAGCTCGGGCGCAAAGTCGGTCTATGCGGCGAGGCGCCGAGCAGCCATCCGGAGTTCGCGCGCTTCCTCGTCCACGCCGGCATCGATTCTATTTCTGTCAGCCCGGACAGCTTCGCCCGCGTGAAGCGAGCTGTCGCTTCAGCAGAGTCCGAAGTAATGACGCCTGCGGCATGAAAATGAAGGGCCAACAGGATGGCGAATACAATTGACCTGACAAATGAACGGCTTCAGATGGTTCGCGATTAATTTGCGAAGCGCGGAGTCCTATGGTATTTCGTCCGGCGTTTTCATTGCGTCGTTGATCTCAAACCACGAAACCGGCTCTCGGGCTTCAAGTTTATTGATAACTCGCGTCGCTCGCCTTGCCTGAATATCGCATAACAGGGTAAGCCACTCTTCATCTTCGCTTCCCAGGTTGTTGTGCCACTTCTCATCGTCGAGCGCCTTTGCTTGCTCCAACCTCTCCACTAACTTTGCCCTCAGCTCGGGCGAGATATGCTTTGGCGGAACGAATAGCGCCTCTGTTATCTCCGATCGGTCGACATTCGAGTTTTCGTTCAAGTCTCTGATCGCCGAATCGGCCTTCTCGGCCTGCCTAAGACAGTCGCCTTCCGTGACGAAACCCAAGGAGATATCGTTCGCCTCATCCAAGTCGGCTTGCCTCGCTTGTCGCAACTGCTCAATTGCCTGGCCGCGCTCTTGAGATGACACCACGTCACTTGAGCAGGACAAAAGCCCGTCGAATAACGAAAATGCGACTATTGATGCGGGAATGAAATCGAAGGCGCGCTTTCTCATCTCGTGAATTTAATCATTGCGTGTCGTCGCGCCAGCCCTGCACTTGTGCCTTGCTTGCTCGCTCCTCGGCTACTTGCCGCGCACGATCGAACTTGGGTTGCGTTCCAGATAGTCAGTCAGTTCACGCATCGAGCGCGCCGATTTGGACAACTCAGTCAGAGTCTCGTTGAGCTGAAGGGCGAGCGGCGCCTGCGGATCGAAGGTGGCTTGCAGGTTGGCCAGCGCGGCCTGCGCGTGCGCCAAGGTCACATTTGCATTGTCCGCCGTCTGGCGCAGGCTTTTGGCCAGCGGTCCAGTTTGGGCATTCATGTTGTCGGCGAGGTGGCGAATGCTCGCTGCGGTTGCGGCCAGCTCCGCCGATGCCTTTGCGAGATTGGCGACCGCATCCTGCAGCTGCTGCGAGCTCGTAAACTTTCTCAGCGAGTCTAGCGTCGCGTTCAGGTCTGCCAATGTCTTCTCGAAGTCAGCTCGCTGCAGATGCTCAAGAATCTGCGTCACCGTAACCTGGGCCTGCTCGAGTGCGGTTGGAATCGTCGGAATTTCAACGTACTCGTCATTTTGCTGCTGCACGAAATTGGCGGGAGTGTCCGGCAGCATCTCCAGATCTACGTACAAAATTCCTGTGAGGAGACTTTCCATCGCGAGCACGCCGCGCAATCCGTGCTGCACGGCGCGCTCAATATGCTGTGGGTCCGCCAAATCTGTATTGCGGACGCCGCGCGCGCGCAGCATTGTCTCATCGAGTTCGACGATCACCGCGATTTTTACCTTGGTCGGAAATTCCTCGACCGGCTCGCCGCGCGGATTGAAGCCAAGCCGAATTTCCTTCACCGCGCCGACCGGCACGCCTTCCATCTTGACCGACGCGCCGACCAGCAGGCCGTTCACACTGCCCGAAAAGTACATGACGTATTCGCGGGTCTTACGGAACAGGCGGCCCGAACCAAGCGCGACGATCGCGATGACGATAATCGCGACAGCGCCAATCGCGAACGCGCCGACCAGCGCCGGACTCACGCGCCTACCCATCGCTAAGAGCCTCTGCGCGACTTTCCAGGTCAGGGCGGAGAAACTTCTGCACCGCTGGGATATCGCAATGGTCACGCAGTTCGCGCGGATCGCCTTGCGCGATCATCCGGCGCGATATCCCGTCGAGGAACACGGAGTTGTTTGCGATCATGAAGATGCTCGCGAGGTCGTGCGTGACGACCATAATCGTCGCGCCCAGACTGTCGCGGAGTTCGATGATCAGCTCGTTGAGGAGCCGGGTGCTTATCGGATCGAGTCCCGCGGACGGTTCGTCAAAGAACAGCACGTCCGGATCCAGCGCCATCGCACGTGCCAGCGCGGCACGCTTTTGCATACCGCCGCTAATTTGGCTCGGATAATAGTCTTCAAAACCCTTGAGCCCAACCAATCCGAGTTTGAGCTTCGCGATTGCTTGAATTTCCCACTCGCTTAGATCGGTGAACTCGGCCAGCGGCAATGCGATATTTTCCGCGAGCGTCATCGAACTCCACAGTGCACCGGACTGATAGGTTACGCCGAAGCGCCGCAGCATACGCTGGCGTTCCTCGGTTGATGCGCGGGTGAAGCTCTTTCCTTCGTACAAGATTTCGCCGCGTGCCGGCTCCAGCAGCCCGATCATGTGACGTAGCAGTGTGGATTTGCCACATCCGCTGCCACCCATCACCACGAAGATATCGCCGCGACGCACGATGAAGTTCAGGTCGCGCATCACTACAAAGTCACCGAACGCCATAGTGAGATCGCGCACTTCGATCCGCGCCTCGGAACTGCCGGCCCGCGCGGGTATCGCGGCTGTTTCGCTCGATTTCGTCATTCGCTACCCGGGTTCATATACCAAGCGCGTGGTAGACGAACGCGAAGATGCCGCATGCAAGGACGATAAACACGATGCCGGTCGCTACCGCCGATGTAGTCGCCTCGCCGACCGCCGATGAACTGCTGCCACATTGAAATCCGCGCATGCATCCAGAGAGTGCCACCAACGCGCCATAGACGGTGGCCTTCACCAGTCCGCCAATTATGTAACCTGCGGTTATCGATCTGGCCGTTTCGTGCAAGTAGACAGTCGGCGAAATACCGAGCATCAGCGATCCGATCGTGGCTCCGCCAAAGATAGCGATCAGATCCGAGTAGAGGCAGAGCAGCGGCATCATCAATATCAGCGCGATCATGCGTGGCAGCACGAGAAACTCGAGCGCCGAAATTCCCATCGTCGAGAGCGCGTCGATTTCCTCGGTCACCTTCATCGTGCCGAGCGCCGCCGCGAACGCGGCGCCGGTGCGGCCTGCCATGATGATCGCTGTCATCATCGCACCCATCTCGCGGGTGACGCCGATTCCGACCAGGTCGGCGACGTAGATTTGAGCGCCGAACTGACTGAGCTGGATCGCGCCCATGAACGCCAGGATGATTCCCACCAGGTAGCTGATTAGCGCTACGATTCCGAGCGCGTCCGCGCCGCACTCCTGAATTTCAAGCATCAAGTCCGATCTGCGAAAGCGAGCTTGCCCGCGCATCATGCGGCCGAACGCGAGGATGACTTCTCCGATGAATTCCAGCGAGTCGGCGACCGATCGCTCGTAACCGATACTTACCGTACCGACGCGCTCGAGAATCTTGAGATGCTGAACCTCATGGCGCGCGCCTTCGGTTTCGGGCACCGCGCGTGCCAAATCGAGGAGGCGTCGCACACCCTCGGGCAGGCCGCCGCGATCAACGGCGATCGAGCGCACATCGCAGGCTTCAATCAGTATTTCCACCCAGGCCACAAGCCCGCTTCCCCATTCGCGCAGGGCGCCGGCATCGAAGGTGATCCGCGCCGGAGGCGGGGCAGTATCGAGTATTCTTTCGATGGGCTCATCAGACACGCCGGTGAGATGAAGATGCCACTCGCCCGCGAGCCGAACCGTCACGGTAGCGTCCCTCGTCCGCGAAAACGAAACGCGAGCCGAGGCGGCGGAGATTGGCGAAGAGACCATGGGGCTGGCAGGTGTGCTCAGTCAAACCTCCGGAAATATTGATGATCGAGCATGAGAAATCGCCATTACGCTAACAGACTTTCGCGTCCCCTGAACATCAGCGTCATCATTTAGTTGTTGGCCGGGTTCGAGCATTCGCTCCGGCAGGAAAGACTGAAGACCTGGGAACGACTGTCACCATAACTGTGTCCGATCGCGCCACTTGCTAAGCGGGGTCATGAGTCCGTTCGAATCAGCGTATCGGGTTTTCTATGCGGGCTTTCGCTTGGTTCGGAGTTTCGCAACGCACAAACCTCCTTTGCGCAGAGAACAAACATTCCGAAAAATCTATCTTGGGTTGGTCTTCGGCGAGTCTTGGCACGGCAGTAGCTAAGATAAAGCGAGGATGAAGAAGGTCTCGGGTCGCTCGGCAACTTTTTCGAGGAAATAATCATGCTTGATTTGACAAACGAACGCCTTCGGATGGTCAAAGATCAGATTGCAGGCCGTGGAGTTCACAACCCGGCTGTGCTCGAGGCGATGCGGCATGTCCCGCGCGAGGCTTTCATTCCCGAAGAGCTTGCCGAGTTCGCTTACCGCGATACGCCTTTACCGATCGAGGCCGACCAGACGATCTCGCAGCCCTACATCGTCGCCCTGATGATCGAGAGTGTGGAACCGCGCGCGGGCGACCGTGCGCTGGAGATAGGGACCGGCTCTGGATATGCGGCGGCTGTGCTCTCGCAGGTAGTTGGCGAGGTATACACCATCGAACGCCACGAGCAACTGGCCAAGCTGGCGACGGAACGTTTAGACAGTTTGGGCTATTCGAACGTCAAGGTTCTTTATGGCGACGGTACTCTTGGTTGGCCCGAGCATAGTCCCTACGACGTGATCATCGTGACGGCCGGCGGTCCGCAGGTGCCCAAGCCGTTGCTGCAACAGCTCGCGATTGGCGGCCGTCTCATCATCCCGGTAGGCGAAACCTCGCGACTGCAACGCCTGGTTCGAGTGACCCGGACCAGTCAGGACCGTTTCGAAGACGAGGATCTCGGCGACGTTCAATTCGTTCCATTGATCGGATCGGAGGGTTGGGACGCCGGCGTTGCAAAAGCTGTGCGCCCTTCTACTCAGCGCAGCCGTTCCACGACGATCGCCAAGCTAATCCGCGAGACTGCCGAACCCATTGCGGACATCGACCAAGCCGACGTGAGCTCTCTGATAGAGCGGATCGGGGATTCGCGCGTCGTCCTGCTCGGCGAGGCAACTCACGGAACGTCAGAGTTCTACCGGATGCGTGCCCGAATCACGAAAGAACTGATCTTGCGGCACGGGTTCAATTTCGTCGCAGTCGAGGCTGATTGGCCCGACGCGGCACGGATCAACCAATACATCCGCCATGCTCCGGTGCGCCAAGAACAGTGGAAGGCCTTCGCGCGATTCCCGACCTGGATGTGGCGAAACCATGAGGCGTTGGATTTAATTGAGTGGCTGCGCGCCTGGAATGCCGAGGTATCGGAACCAGAGCGACGCGCAAGCTTCTATGGATTGGATCTCTACAGCCTGTTCACCTCGATCAATGCGGTCATCACGTACCTGAACAGCGTCGATCCAAAGATGGCAGCGGTCGCGCGGCAGCGTTACGCATGCCTGAGTCCATGGGAACAGGATCCCGCCGTGTACGGGCGAGCTGTGCTGAGCGGACGATATCAAGACTGCGAAGCGGCGGTTGTTGCGATGTTGCGCGACATGTTGAATCGGCGAATCGAATACTCGCAGCGCGACGGTGATCGCTTCTTCGACGCGGCGCAGAATGCTCGCCTCGTAGCAGCGGCCGAGCGTTACTACCGCGTCATGTATTACGGAAACGTCGAGTCATGGAATCTGCGCGATCAGCACATGTTCGACACGCTCGAGAGATTGCTGGAATTTCACGGGCCTGGCAGCAAGGGCATCGTGTGGGAGCACAACTCGCACGTTGGCGACGCCTCGGCTACCGAGATGGGCACGCGTGGTGAACATAACGTCGGACAGCTATCGCGCGCGCGGTTCGCCGAGTCGGCATACTTGGTTGGCTTCGGTACTGACCATGGGACCGTGGCAGCAGCCTCGGATTGGGACGGGCCAATGGAGATCAAACGGATAAGGCCGTCGCACGAGGCCAGCTATGAACGTCTATGCCACGATTCCGAGATCAAAGCTTTCATGCTGCATCTTAGAGACCCTGTGCGGCAGGCGGTTCGCGACGAGCTGGAATCCGCGCGCCTCGAACGCGCGATTGGAGTAATCTATCGACCCGAATCCGAACTCCAAAGCCATTACTTCCAGGCGTGTTTGCCCCGCCAATTCGACGAATACATCTGGTTCGACGAAACGCGTGCGGTATCGCCGCTTCCATCGGTCGTCGCACCGGGCGTGCCGGAGACGTATCCGTTCGGCGTCTGACTGCCGATGCGTGTCACTAATAAAGAACGAAATGAATGCGAATATCAAAAAGGTATTACACAAGCTCGACTGGATGCGCGAACAAAGCATCTGGCCCAACGGCAAGCGATACCTATGGACCGATGCTTTCGGTGTCGTTCTGCTGGTCTCGCTCTACCACGAACTGAAGCAGAAAAAGTTTCTCGACGAAGCTCAGCGCGTTGTCGCCGAGGTCGAGCGTGTTCTCGGCCGACAGCGCGGCTTTAGAATTGGTGAAGCTCCGGACCGCGACGGCCAGTACTTTCACTATCTGGCGATGTGGATTTTCGCGCTGACACGCCTTGGCAAAATAATTCCTGAATACCGCGCGAAGGCGATCCAACTGGTGAAGGACATCCATCCAGCCTTCATAATTCCGGGCATAAGTGTGCATTGGAAAATGCTGGAGGATTTAAGCGCACCGTACCCCGGTTTCGGACTCGGTGCACTCGATCCGTTCCATGGGTACCTTGTTTACAAGCTGCTTCACGAAGATGCGCTCGTGGATGAAATCCGAGAGATGAAGGTCATCGTCGAACGAAGCTACCGAGATCTCGTTATCACCCAAGACCTAGGTCTCGGAATGATGCTATGGATGACGAGTTTTTTTCCCGAAGAGCGTTGGGCAATTGTTCATCGCGAGCGGAGTCTCGCCATGCTCAACAGGATGTGGATCGATCGGCCCGGGTATTTTTGCCGCGAGTTGGGAGTGCCTTCGGTCAAGTTTGCGTTTACGAACTACGGCGTCTCCCTCGGTCTCCAGGCGGTTGACGAATGGCCCGCGCGCGTGGCGCGATTGAACTCGTTTTTCGAAGGGTACCGCTCGGGCGACGAATACGACACTGATGCGATCACGCACGTGATGGCTTGCGTATCATCTTGCCCCGGCGAGTTCATACCGCAGCGCATCGGGACCTAGCGTCAGATGGCTGAGCAGCAAGAAAAGACGCAAAGGGGCACGCAGGGTAAGCCACCGCCGCTCCCCCGCGGCGTTATGTTCTGGTGGCTGATGTCCCTTGCATTGCTGATCTGGTACGTCGTCGGCTTGTGGCCACGATCGCAACCCAAGGCTGCTATCCCCTATTCGTTCTTTGTCGCGCAGGTTCAAGAGAACAACGTCTCCCGTGTCCATATCGCTGCAGACATGATCGAGGGAAAATTTGTAAAACAAATCGTTTGGCCACCGAGCGAATCTCCGACAAAGCCAGCATCGAAACCCACGCAGCCTCCGTCTGTGCCTCCAACAACTACCGGCGCCGGCCCTGCGGTACAGCCCCCCTCTGCGTATAGCGAATTCACTACGACCTTTCCCGCTACCGTCGGTGACCCCGCTTTGATGCCGCTGCTCATCGCACACCACGTGGTCGTCGATGTGTCGTCGTCTTCGACTCCGTGGTTCATCGAGCTCCTAGTCACGTGGGGGCCTTTGCTAGTTCTATTCGGATTTTTCTGGTGGCTAAGTAACCGAGCCGTACGTAGCCAATCGGGTATGTTCGGCTTCGGGCGCATGAAGGCGCAGCGTTACAGCAGCGAGCAGCCGAAAGTCACTTTCAATGACGTGGCAGGAGCGGACGAGGCCAAGGCTGAGCTTCAGGAAGAGGTCGATTTCCTGAAGCATCCCAAGAAGTATCACGATTTGGGCGCACGAATTCCCAGAGGAGTGCTTCTCGTCGGAGCACCAGGGACAGGCAAGACTCTTATGGCACGCGCTGTAGCGGGAGAGGCCGGGGTCCCGTTCTTCAGCCTGAATGCATCTGAGTTTGTCGAGATGTTCGTCGGCGTGGGAGCGAGCCGGGTCCGAGACTTGTTCCGGCAGGCCAAGGAGGCGGCGCCGGCGATTGTGTTCATCGACGAGTTGGATGCGGTCGGACGGCGACGTGGCGCTGGCATAGGCACCGTCAACGACGAGCGCGAACAGACGCTCAATCAGCTACTGGGCGAGCTCGACGGTTTTGACGAGCGGATCGAGGTGATTATTCTGGCGGCGACCAATCGCCCCGACGTTCTCGATCCAGCGCTGCTGCGTCCGGGACGTTTTGATCGTCAGGTGGTGATTACTCTTCCAGACAAGATAGGGCGCGAAGGAATCTTGCGCATCCACACTGCCAAGCTCCGACTCGCCGGCGATGTCGACCTTGCCATACTTGCGAACAGCACCATAGGCATGAGTGGTGCGGATTTGGCAAACCTTTGCAACGAAGCTGCGCTTACCGCGGCCAGACATGACCATCAGGCTGTTACAATGTCGGATTTTGAAGAGAGTCAGGACAAAGTTCGGATGGGTGCGGCTCATCCACAATTGGTGAATCCCCGCGAACGGCGCGTGGTTGCATATCACGAATGTGGGCACGCTGTCGTTGCGTGGCTGACTCCGGGCTCTGACCCGGTGCACAAGGTGACGATCGTCCCGCATGGACAAGCTCTCGGAATGACGCAGCAGGTCCCCGGCGAAGAGCGTCACAACCTGAGCCTGTCCTATCTAAGGGCGCGACTGGCAGTGCTGCTCGGCGGACGCACGGCAGAAGAGATCGTTTTCGGCGACGTGACCACTGGCGCAGAGAACGATCTTGTGGAAGCTACTCGCCTGACTCGCCGCATGGTGACCCGATGGGGGATGAGCAAGCTCGGGTTGGTGGCTTTCAAAACCGACGAGCAGCAACCTTTCCTCGGATACGAGATCTCGCAAGGACGCGATTACAGCGAAGCGACTGCGGCCCGAATAGACCAGGAGGTCTCGCGTCTGCTGCAGGAAACCCACGATAGTGTCCGCCGTTGCTTGACTGAATCGCGGGAGCGGCTGGATCGGCTCGCCGAAGCTCTTCTGCGAGAGGAAACCGTTAGTTCCGAGGAATTGCATCATATCCTGGGTCCTCGTCCCGATTCAGGACTAGTAGAGATGGAGAAGAGCGTTGCAGGTTTACGGAAATAATTTTCGCAATACTCAGCCAATTCTCAAATCCAGGTATGCATGGCGGGCGGTTAACCTTGATTTTAGACAGCATCCATATGTGGCGATCTAGCTGCCAATGACTCCAACGGGCAGTGCGACGGTTCGCAATCACTCGCTGCTGAGTTCGGTCCGCCTTCTTTTAACGCGAAGGTTCGGTTCGTTCTGGGTCGGAAGCCTGCTTTCCAATCTCGGGACATGGATGCAGCAGGTCGCCGAGCCGTGGCTCATCTTGAGCATGAGTGGCTCTTCGTTTCTGCTCGGCCTCGACGCTTTCGCGATGGATGCGCCGGTCTGGATTCTGACGCTCTTGGGAGGAGTGCTCGCGGACCGTCGCGACCGAAGTAAAGTCATCGCTTTTTTTCAGACTATCCAGATGCTCTGCCCGATTCTCCTGGTTCTGTTGATTCTCACGCGGACGATTCATGTCTGGATGATTATCGGCTTGTCACTCATCGTCGGCATCACAGATGCGCTCTCGATGCCCGCCTTCCAGTCTATCGTGCCGTCGATCGTCGCTCCCAATCAGATCGGAACGGCGATCGCTCTGAATTCCACACAATTCAATTTATCGAGGGTGCTGGGTCCGGCGATTGCCGGCGTGGTGATGGCCCGGTACGGCCCGGTCTGGTGCTTCGGAGCGAATGCGCTCTCTTACATACCCCTGCTACTCACGGTTTATTGGATTCGAGTGACACGCAAGGCTGACCGCCGATTCGCGATGAGCAGCGGCCGACCGTGGTTCGCGGAGATTCGCAGGATCGGTCGCCAGCCTAGACTTCTGGGCGCACTATGCACGGTCTTGGTCACAAGCATGTTCTGCGGCCCTCTAATCGCCTTCAGCCCGGTGTTGATCAAGCACGTGTTTCACTCCGACGCCAGTCACTTTGGACAGGCAATCGCCGCATTCGGTGCGGGCGGTCTGATTGGAGCAACGGGGATTCTAGCCGTCGAAGGACGCGTCGATCGCATAAAGTTATGTTCGGGAGCCGCCGTTCTTTACGGCGCGCTTCTCACGCTCGTCGCGGTGAATCGATCGCTTCCACTATTGAGCGTTCTTCTGGTGTTGTGCGGAGCTGCGATGACAGCGAGCAACACCTCGGCGAACTCGATCCTCCAATACACAGCTCATGACAGGATTCGGGGCCGGACTTCGAGTCTCTACATGCTCGCGATGCGGGGAGGCCTATCACTTGGAAATCTCGTGGCAGCCGTCTCGGTGACTTATCTAGGGGTAAGTCATGTATTTTTGATCAACGGAATTGCGGCAGTACTGATCCACGCCTGGATCTACCGAAAATGGGTATGTGCTACCGCAGCGGTCGTGCAACAAATCCCTTCTAGCTCCGAGCACACGCTAGTTCTCGGGCATGAAGCAGGGCCACAGACAGCTATCGCTTTGCCAGCCCAGAAGAACGTTTCGAAAATATGATAGCCTCAACCGCTTGAACGCAAGATCTGCGGAGCCGGGAACTATGAACCTGATTTTCAGAAAGAATTCACTTCGACCAGATATCATTCTGCTGCTCGGATTTTTGCTACTTGCCACGCCGGCGATTGCCCAGGGCAACGATATACGCGAAGGTCGAGAACAATATCTACAGCATTGTGCCGCTTGCCATGGAGTCAAAGCTGATGGTCACGGACCTCTGGAACACGAACTTACAGAGCCCCCAGCTGACTTGCGTCTGCTCTCCCGGAAATACGGAAATCCGCTGCCCGAGGACCAGATAGCGCGATTGATGGA
>NZ_JBAUYR010000006.1:0-22620 GCF_049584895.1 Binatus sp. (SeqCode) | reverse complement strand
CTGCTGGTCTGAGTGGTAGCGACTCCATTCTCGTTTCTCGATGATTTCCATGCGGTGCCAGTCCTGGAGTTATATCCGCCCGCTTCCGATCCGTTGCTGCACACGACGCGACCGCGCTCGTTAGTGACGCAGTTGGCGTACGCATTCGATGAAAGCAACATCAGGGTCAACAAGATCACTGGAACTTGCATCGGGGTCTCCTTGTAAAAGTTATTGAGAAAGTTTTGTAGCGTCCCGCTGCCGGAGAAACCGATCCCGAAATGGGTACCAGTGATACGACTACGAAGACTGGCGAAGGCAAGCAGTAGGTCAGGACGTCAATGTCGCCAGAGCCGTCCAACTCAATCATGGTTGGACTTTGTTCAGCTTATTGGAAGGCCGCTATCGCGCTTCGAGTTCTTTGGAGAACATCTAATCGCATCGTCTGCCCGCTTCGTGCAACTGGGATTCGCCGATGCGAACCAGCCGGACGCGATGACTCCGGGCCCCGATGCGCGAGTAACCACTCTGTGCAGCTTCGAATTGGTGTTAACGAACCATGTCGGCGCGCAATGAGGTAAGCAACGAAAGCAGTACCGCATCGCGGATTGGCAAGGATTTTGATTGTGGCTCCAGGAGCTTTTCAAACCACTCTTCAACCCCCTCATTCCGCGATTTCGCCAAAGCGGATAAAAGTGGAAGCACCCGCGCTTCGACGCTTCGACAATTTCCGCGCTTCCTAACGTATCTATTGAGAATCTTTTTTGCCTTGTGGACCTTCGCAGCGAATGCCTGCTCGCACAATTGAAGCAACAGATCCGTGTCAGACGAGGCGAGCTGAAGGAGAGGTACGCGCAGAATCTCGGGCAATTCGCTCCTGCACACAAATACGTACATGAAATGCAGCCGTAGCTGTTCGTCCTGTAAAGTCGCTACTGAGCTCCATGCTAGAATTTTCTCGCGATGTTTGCGTTGGCCGTGCTTGTGCAGTGCCAACAAAAGAAGAGCTCGCGCATAGCCCGATCCCGGGCGATCGTCTGCGCCGATGATTCGGCCTACAGCAAAATCCGCAATCCTTTCGGACATCTGAGGAGTGAATGAGCCATCACAGAGAAATCTTGCGAAATGAATGAGCCGCTCAGTATTTCCTTCCTCGCGATTCCAGAACTTCAACATGTCCTCGAGATATTCATCCGCGTTCTCTAGGTGCAGAAGATATTCGATAACGGACTCAGTTAAATAAGGTGACGCCGATAAATCTTCGAGGACGTGAGGCTTCAAACCGAGCCATACGTGCTTACTTGCCGTTCGATACAGTCTTTTCGTAGGACGATCCCAATTATCTTTGCCGCGATCGCTGTACCATTCGGTGAGGAGGGCGTTGAAGTCTTCTTCATGGTCGTTTTCATCGATCATACTAATACGAAGGTTTGTCTCGGGATGACGGCTATTTTCGTATTCCTCCACAGTCACAATTGCGCTCTTCGCGGCGTTAGGGTTTAGCCCAATGCCCCTCAAGCTCATGTGGTGTCGTCGCTTAACCGCTTCAGCTGTCTCTCGGTCTGGAACAAATATCGTGCTGTCATCCACGTATCGGACATATTTGCTTTTCTCGCCGTCTGGAAACTCTGCGTCAATAGTTTTCAAATAATTATGAGCAACAAGCCGGCTTATATCATTTGGCTCAATCGGAAGGCCGGTCATCGCCAAATAGTCGAAACGCGGCAACCAAGCTTCGAGACAGTAGAAGATCAGCTCGATCAGAGAAGCATGCGCTCCAGTTCGTTGCGCAAGGAATTGTTTCGCCCGGTCTCGGTTGATCGACGGGAAGAAATCTGCGACGTCGGTATCAAATACGTAGGCAAGACCTTCGCCCCGCGCTGCGCTCGCGATTCTAGCTGTGTAGTCAATCCACGTTTGGAACCAATTCGAGTAGTCGCCCGGTTCCCGGTTGGTACTTGCGTGACTTCGACCGCAAAATGTGCGGCCATCGTCGTCCGCCGTGATTATTTCTTCGAGAGCGTCGATCGCTCGTCTGCCCACGACCGAATCAATGAGCGATGGAAATACGAGTTCGCGGTAATTGCCAGAGCGCTTGTTGGCTAAGCACAAATACGAGGCAGATGGACTCCAAGATCTCGAATTCACGCGCATGGAGATCGTTTCGCTAAGTTGTTCCTCGAACTCTATTAAAATAGCCGACCGAAGAGGGTGTGCTATAAGGTTGTCCTTGTCCCGAGCACTGGCCAATCGCTTGAGGGTGTAGGCGACGTTTTCTCGCGAGAAGACTTTCGTCAGGGCATCTGCCTGGGAGACATCGACCTCTTCAGTTCCTCGTCCCGCGTTCATGACAACTTGAAGTTAGCTGTTAATCGAGATGTCCACAAAACAGTTATCCACAAGGAAGCGAACTAGCTGGTGAATGGGCTCGATAGGAAATTTGACAGAGGGGACGCCGCAAGATAGCCTTGGTGCTCGCTTCGATCCTTGGCCTTGATTGGCCCCCTTTGGCCTTGAGTGGCGCGGTTTCGGGTTGAATCCCACCCAACATTAACCGTTTGAGGAGTTTCCAAGATGTCGAAATTCGAATGGCACGATGAACGCTTGCGCACTGCTATCGATAAGTCTAGGAGCGCGATCCAAACGCGTCTTCAAGAACTCAACCGAGTCTCGCACGACGTAAAGGAGTTCGAGCGTTTTCTGGTAGAGTCTGCTGTCTTTGAGCGCGCACAATACATGTTTGTTAATGATTCCCATGCTATCGGAGATCCAATCGATGCGCAGGAATATGGCGAATCTGCTGCAGAGGAAATTTGCGAATACATCGTTTGGGAGAAGCTAGTGAACTCAGATCGTTGGCGCCTCATGTACTTGAGGACCCACCGGTATGGTTGGTTCAGCGTTGACGATATGGAGGAAGTGCCCGGTGGCTTCGTTTTTGAGGACGAGCCAAAAGTGATTGAGCTCAGGCCGCTGATAGAAACCGAGAGCGATGTCAGACTTCGTGCTCATGAAGCTCTTCCGAATCTTTTGAATCTCATAGCCGCAAATACCAAGATCTCGCGACTCGCTTGAATTAACAGGCTTCAGCGCTCCGTCGTCCACTCGGCTGCCACTTTCTGGGAGGCGGGAGTGGCGACGGGGCGCTCCAAGTTCGGCCTGAGGTCGCAAGCTCGATTAGCGGGACGCATCCATTGCCCCATCAAAGTTGACGGCGGCTAATGGCGTTGGTACATCTGGTTGTAGGACGACGTCGAGCGGCGAGGGTTCAAGCGTGCAAATTACCGGGTTTCAGCAGTTTCTGGAAATTCTGACCGTTCCCGATAACATCCCGATCATCGCGATGATGATCCTCGTGATGTTTTTTACGTATATTGCCCTCAAACAGGCTCGGCGCAACGATCAGTTGATCGAGCACGGCCATCGCGAACGTATCATCGACGAGATGAGGAAGTAGGCCACCAGTATGCCATTTGAGATCATCGCCGAGAATTGCACCGGATGCAGCGCGTGCGAAAAACGCTGCCCGACCGGCGCCATCTCGGGCCTGTCGAAAAAGGTTTATTACATCGAAGCCGCGATGTGCATCGATTGCGGCGCGTGCGGCGTGATTTGCCCTGACGACGCGATCATGAACAATCACGGCGAGATCACCCACGTGCTCAAGCGCGCCGAACGCCCGGTCGCCGTGGTCCATCCCGACAACTGCAACGGATGCGGCGTGTGCGTCGACGTTTGCCCGTTCGATTGCATCTCGCCGTCGCCGGAAAACACG
This sequence comes from Binatus sp. (SeqCode), assembly GCF_049584895.1. GTDB lineage: Bacteria > Desulfobacterota > Binatia > Binatales > Binataceae > Binatus. The sequence goes on along the minus strand of NZ_JBAUYR010000006.1, from coordinate 18,866 downwards.
GCGGTCTATCTCGGCAAGGTGCAGGTCAACGAAAAAACCTGCGTCGGATGCCTGCTCTGCGAAGAGGTTTGCGGATGGGACGGAATCTACATTATGCCGTCCGGCGAAAAGGAGGCGTTCTACAGTTCCCTCGGTTACGACACCGAGGAAACAGCCGCCTGATCCTTTTTTTAGTATCTACGCGCGCGGTTTTCGTTGCCGTCGTCGTGCTGGGTACTTTTCAGACCATCTTCGCCGCCGATTTGCCGCCGAGGCCCGAGAATGATGCCGGAGCGGCGTGCGACGAAATCAAAACTTCGCTTCATGCCCTCGCCGATTCCGAGCATGCGGAATCATTGGCGCTCGATCTCGCGTCGGGCGGTGGCAATTCGACCGCGATCGTGATGACGCGCCTGTCAGCCTTGCTCGATCGAACGAATGATTTGCGCGTCGCGCTGAAGCACGTCCGCCAAAGTGCGGTCGCGCGCGATCCGATGGTCGATCAATGCACGCGGATGGGATTTCGCGCGCTGGTGATTTCCGAGAAGCTGAGTTCTGACGTCGAGAGCGTGCTGTTCGGCGGCGACGACGATGCTTTCGCGCAGGCGCCCGCGCTCAAGCCTGGCGCGCCCGCCCCATCTCCGCTTGCTCCGCAACCGTGACCTCGCGCGCTGCGTTGCGCGGAAAGAACACGGCAGCGAGCGCGAAGATCAGCAGAACAGCCTGCGCACCGAGCGATTGAATTGTCGGGAAGATGCCGAGCATCGGGATCGTCGGCGCATAGTTCACGAAGGTCGCCGGCACCACCGACGCTTCCTGCAAACTCGCGACGCCCTGGCCGATGAACACGATCGCCAGCGCATAGAGCATGAAGGAAGTCACGTGGAAGAAGAGCCGCATCGGAATTCGATCGGCGGCGCGCTGGATGACGACGAAGGTTGCAGCGAGCGCGACCGCGGCAGCGACGATGCCGCCCATCACCGCGTGACGCTCGACCGTTTCGGTCGCGCCGTTGGTCAGCGCCTGGAAGAACACGATCGTCTCCGCGCCCTCGCGCATCACGGCGAGAAACGCGGTCAGGCCGAGCGCGATACCGGGAATCTTGCTGTGCTCGGCGTCTTCGAGCTTGTGCGAGATAAACTTCATCCAGCGGTCGGCCTGGCCCTTCGAGGTCATCCACGAGCTGACATAGAAAAGGGTAGCGGCCGCGAACAGTTGAAAGACGCCTTCGAGCGTGTCGCTCGCGTCGTCAGTGATTAGATGGTTAACCGCCCACGCCAGCACGATACTGGCGAAGATAGCCGCAATCGCGCCGGCGTAGATGTCGCGCGATCTGCCAATTCGTCCCGCGCCTCGCGTACCGGCCGCGAGCGCAACAACGACCAGCATCGCCTCCATCCCCTCGCGAAAGAGGATGCCCAGCGAGTAGAAAAAGTAGGCGATAGCGGTTTGCGTCATAGGCTATTTCAATTAATTCTGAGAATGATTCTCAATTACACAATCGTAGTACCAATAGCTCTGCAAGTCAAATGCAACACTTCGGCATCGCTCGGCGCGTTCATACTTGCGAGCATCCAGACCCGGTAGTAGCCTCAGAAATGAAGCGGGCCCGCCGAGTTTTCGTGCGCACGGCCGCTTCAAGCTTTTTTCGGGGCTAGTCGCACAATTGAGGCTTCCAATTCCTGATGCGATGTATCTATTGCAGTAAGCGTGCGGGATTTATCAGACGCGTCTGCACGCCATGCGCCAAAGTTGTCGCAATCGTGGATCGCGCAGGCGGCGAAGTCGGCTTGGCCGGCCTGGTCGATATTTTCGTGGCCGAAGGTCTCACGCGCGATCAGGTCGACGTTGTGCTTGACGCGCAGGTCGGCGATGCGCCGACAATTCGCGACCGGCTGACCTCGAACATGACGAACCACCTGATGCGCAACCTCGGGATGCCCGGGCGGCAGTCGCCCGAAGACGTGATGAAGGTGCGCACCGCGATGCGTAGCGGCGGCGGCGCGGGAACGTGGACCGGCGGCGAGGAACCGCCGGATCATCATTAGGCGATGCCGGAAAAAGATCGCAGCGACTTTGCCGTGATGAACCGGATGATCGATCACATCCGGCTGCTGATTGCCGTCGATGATGAAGCGATCCCGGTGAAGAAGAAACTCGAAGCGCAGGCGATTCTCAAAGACTTCCAGGCGATGCTCGTGGAGGCGCCAGAGAATCAGGAGCGCGGGCGTATCAAGGGCTACTACGAAATTCTGTGCCGCGACCTGGGCGACGAGGCCGACGTTGCAGCGTTGCTAAGCTCGCTCAAAAATTATATCCCGTACCTCTAGTTCGGGTTTGAGAATTTTTCGAGGAGACGAATGAGTTTGCATAAAATCGGCGTAATCGGGGCAGGGCAGATGGGTGCTGGAATCGCGCAGGTCGCGGCGCAGGCGGAAATCGCCGTCGTGATGCATGATATCGCGCCGGAAATGTGCAAGCGCGGGGTCGATACGATCGCACGCAACCTCGATCGCATGATCGAGCGCGGCCGCTTCAAGCCCGAAGAGCGCGATCGCGTGATGCGCCGGGTCGAGACCACCACCAATCTCGAGGACCTGGGCAAGGTCGGCTTCGTGATCGAGGCGGTGATCGAAAACGAAGACGCCAAGATCGCGCTGCTGCAGAAGCTCGACAAGGTCTGTCCGCCCGAGACGATTTTCGCGTCCAATACATCATCGATTTCGATCACCCGGATGGGTGCCCGGACCTCGCGCGCAGACCGCGTTATCGGGATGCATTTCATGAACCCGGTGCCGGCGATGAAGCTGGTCGAAATCATTCGCGGGCTCGCGACCTCCGAAGCGACCTTTCAGCAAACCCGCACACTCGCCGAGCAACTTGGCAAGACCACGATGACCGCGCAGGATTTCCCGGGATTCATCGTCAATCGCGTGCTGCTGCCGATGATCAACGAAGCGATTTACACGATGTACGAGGGCGTCGGCGGCGTGACCGATATCGACACCGCGATGAAGCTTGGCACCAATCAACCGATGGGCCCGCTCGAGCTGGCCGATCTGATTGGGCTCGACACCTGCCTCGCGATCATGGAGGTGATGCATCGAGTGCTCGGCGACGACAAGTACCGTCCGTGCCCGCTGCTGAAGAAGTACGTCGATGCCGGCTATCTCGGCCGCAAATCGGGCCGTGGATTTTATGTATATGATGAGAAGGGTGCTTTGATTCCGCCACCACGCTAAATGCGTGCCGTCCGCGGCGCGCGCCGAGGAAACCTCTATGGCAGTGAAGGCATTCATCCTGATAGACACGTCACCGGGAAAGGCGCGCGAAGTCGCGTCGAAGATTCGCGGAGTGCCCGGAGTTTCCGTGGCGCATGCGGTCACGGGGCCGCATGACATTATCGCTATTGCGGAGGCTGCCGACGTGACCTCGCTTGGCGAGCTGATCGTGCACAAGATTCAGAGCGTGACCGGCGTAAATCGGAGCCTGACGTCGATCGTCGCCGATTGAAGCAGTCCAGGAAAAAAATAGCCGAAGCACTCGCCCGCTCGGTGAATCGTATAGAATTAAAGCAGATCGGATTCGGGAAGATGAATCGATGGCTGAACTACCGGTAATCAAGCGGCTCAAAAAAGACCTCGAGACGCTCAAGCATGAGCTGACCGTGGACCTGCCCAAGGAACTCGAACGGGCGCGTGCGCATGGCGACCTGTCCGAGAACGCCGAATGGGCGATGGCGAAGCAACGGCAGGAATTCCTGCGTGCGCGCGTCGGCAACCTCGAGACGCGAATCGCGGAGCTCACGATGATCGATCTCGAGACGATTCCGCGCGACACCGTCGGCCTTGGCAGCCGCGTCCGGCTCGAGGACCTCGACGAAGGCGGCATCGCGGAGTTCGAGATCGTAGTGCCGGAGGAAGTCGACGGCGCGCAGAACCGCATCTCCCTGTCGTCGCCGCTGGGCCGCGCGCTAATCGGCAAGGCCGCCGAGGACGATATCGAAGTCGTCACCCCGAAGGGCAAGCGCGCGTACATGGTGAAGCAGCTGACAACGATCCACGTACTGATGGCTCAAGAAAACGGCAACAAATGAAACGCGGGGCTCCTCGCCCCGCACCCCGCGGCAGGGATGACCCCTGCACCAAATGTCAATCGCAAAGTCGCCGTAGAGTTCCTGCGCTCGTTCGCTCAGGATCACACCAAAAATCAGACCGTTCTAATCGCGCCGGTTGAGGCTTCGTCGGCGGGGCCGACGAAATCGAACGCGAGCCATCCGCGCAGCGGATCGACGCGGCTTACTTGAACCATTATCGGCATTTGATTCGGCAGCGTCGGCGCACCATGCAGGGTTCCGCGCACTGCGAAATCAGCCAGTTCCGCGCTTTGGCCTTCGCGTACGACGTAAGCGACGATTGGACCGTCGAGAGCGTGACGCTCGAGGTAGCGCAGAATCCAGTAACGCTTCGCACGGCGTTCGAGATCGCGCCCCGACGCTTCCGCATTTTCGGCGCCCGCCAGCACGGTCAGTAATTCATCGACGGTGTAAATCGCAGTGTCGTGGTCGCGATTCGCAAGCGCGCCCAGCAGTTGCCGCTGCAAGACCAAATCTGCGTAGCGGCGGATCGGCGAGCTCAACTGCGCGTAAAAGTCGAGTCCGATGCCTGCGTGGTATTCCGGATGCAGCGAAAGGTGCGGGCGCATCGAGGCGAGGTCGCCGCCCGTCTGCGGCTGGACCCGGTAGATGATCGGAATCCGGTTCATCGCGGCATAGCGAGCCGCGACGAAATTGCTTAGCACCATGAACTCCGCCACCAATGTGCGGCCGGGCGATGCGTTGTCGAGTACAGTGATTTGAACGTCGTCGCCGCGCACGCGGACCTTCGCCTCGCGTCGCTGCATGAGCACAGCGCCGGCAGTGCGGCGTCGTTGACGAAGCTGAATTGCGGCAGCGTTTAATCGTGCGACGGTAGCGGCGGTGTCATCGGCCCTGTTTCCCGACTCGATAATCCGATCGACCTGGTCGTAATCGAGCCGGCGCATGATTGGGATACGTGCGGGGTAAATCGATGCGTCGATCAGCTCGCCGTCGGCCGACAATCGCACGTCGGTGGTCATCACGGGACGATCTTCGCCGGCAATCAAACTAGCGGCGCGGCACGAGATCGGATCGGGCAGCATCCTGATAGTCGTCTCGGGCAGGTAAACAGTGGTCGCGCGCGAAGCCGCCTCATTGTCCATCGCGCCGCCTTTGGCGACGAAATCCGCAACCAGCGCGATGTGCACTCGCACACGCATGCCGCCGTCGGCGAGCGCTTCGCAACTGAGCGCGTCATCGACCTCGACGGTATCTTCGTCATCGACGGTGACGGCGAATCCGCCGTCAGAAATCGCACGCGGGCCGGGCACCGCCTCGGAAGCCTCCTTCATGACGGCGTCGCTGAATTCGTCCTTGAGCCCCGCGATAAATGCGAAGCGCGGTACGCGCGGCCGTGCGCCGAGGCGCTCGAGAATTTCGAAAGCCGCTTCGGCAGGATCGACGTCGGGCGCCGCCTGCGTGAGCATCTGGGTCATATCGCGGCTGCGGGTGAACGGGTTCTTGAGATAACGCGACAGCTCTTCAATCAGCGCGCCCGCTTCGGCGGCGGGCGGCGTCTCGGCGCCGTTTAGAACATCGCGCAGCTGCTTCTGGATTTTACGATAGTCGTCGCTGCGCGCCCGAATCCGATCGTTCTGGATCCGCAACCGCTCGACCTGCTCCGGCGTGCGCGGCAGGAAGTCCATGTGGCGCCGAACGAAGTATGTGCGATCGTTCAGCAGCGCCTCGAGCATCACGGAGGCGGCCGCATTCGAACGCCGGCCGAAAAACAAATCGGCGAGCTCCACCGCCGAGAAACTGCGGTTCTGCTCCTGCGCAACCTGCCACAGCAACTCGAGATCAAGCTCCGCGGCCAGCTCGGCGCGCTCGTGTTCGAGTTCCGCTATCGTCTCGCCGGCGTTTTCGCGATCGGCCCGTCGTTCCGGATGGCGCATCAGGACGAGATCGCGCGGCACCAGCCGCTCGTGTCCGCCGGAATCGATCACCGCGAGATGACGTTCCTGTTCGCGCGTGACCAGCGCAGCCTTCAGCCGGCCCTGATCGAGGTACTCAATGATGGTGCCTGTAAATTTAACTGGTAATGACACGTCTGAATTCATTTTGACGACCGCCGCGGCCTGAGACTATATGGAAGGGCGAACAATCACCGTGAACTGTAGCGAGCGAAGCAACTTGAGCCGAAAAATTCAGATCGAAATCCCCGACGAGCTGTTCGCGCAGCTCATGCGCGTCGCAGAGTCTTTGGGGATTTCAAATCCCGAGGAAGCCGCGACCGTTGGATTGGCCGAGTGGGTATCGCGCCGCAAGTCAGATCTGGACGATCGGGATCCGAACGAAAAGTACGAAGTCAACGAGGCACTTGATGAACTTCTCGAAAAGAAAAAGTAATTTTTCAATTTTCGCCGCCGCGTTCGGCATCGTCGTACTGACGATCGCGGCGATGCCCGGATTGACCAACTCGATCGCGCGAGCGGCCGGCGCGGGCCTCGAGGTCGAGGTTCCGTTCGAGATCAAAGCGCTCAAGACGCCCGGCCTCGTTGCTCCGTACTTTGTTCAGGACAACCACGGCACGATGGTGGTGTCGGATCAGGCCGGGGGAGTTTACTCGGTCACGTTCGCCGGTAAAGCGACGCCGCTCGCCGACAAGACGAAGATCAAGAACCCGGCGGGAGTCGCAATCGGTCCCGCGGGATTTGGATCATACCAGGGCAGCGTTTTCGTCCTCGCCGCGGCCGGCGGTATCAAGGGTCCGTGCGAAGTCGAACGAATCGACAAGTCGGGCGCGGTAAGCACGTTTGCAAAACTGCCTGACGCGGCGGCGACCCAATGCCGCGATCTGGAATTCGGCGCATCGGGCTCGCCGTTCGCAGGCAAGCTCTACGCGGTGGCTAGCGGCAACTCGACGATTTACGCGATCGATTCGTCCGGCAAGGCGAGCGCATTCGGCACCTACAACAAGCCGGTTGTATTCGAACTGACCACGATCTCATTTCCACCTTCATCCGATACGAAAGCTGCCGGCATGATGCTGATCGGGATGCGCGCGAAGGGGGACTTCGCGGCTAAGGTCGGCCGTATCGGCATGATCGGGGCCGACGGCAAGTTGAAGGACGATGTTTACCTGGTCGGTTTCATCCGCCCGTCGGGCTTCGGGTGGTCGCCGTCGGACTTCGGCTCATACAGCGACGAGTTGATGATCGCGGATACCGGCAAGTTTGCTTCGGAGAATGACAACCAGCGCGACGGCGTGGTCTACCGAGTCGAAAGAGGCATCGCGCGAGGTTTCGCGTCGGGCCTGATGGACCCGACGGATCTCAAGTTCATCGGCAACAAGGCCGTGATCTGCGATCCTGCCGAGAAGGGCAAGGGGCAGGGCGCTATCGTGATTATCTCGTCGATGCTCTAGCGCGAAATCTCAGTGCCACGGTTCGCGGACGACTTGGGTGTCGCCAGTCTCGCGATCCACCAGCAGCATCTCGACTTGGCTGTATTGTCCTTTCGGGAAGAAAACGTAGCCGCTGACGGTGAAGTTCTTGTGGACGTCCTCAGGCTTGAGCGAGACCGCTTCGATTTGCTGATTGGCCTGCTGGTCGGCTTTCGATTGTCCTCGCTCAGCGCCGCTGAAAGCGCCCCATGCACCGCCGAACCCGGTACCGAATAACGCGCCAGCGCCCGGAGATCCGAAACCCCAGCCTCCTCCGGTAACACCAGCAGCGCCCGCGATTGCGCCGCCTGCTGCGCCAAGGGCGGCGCCTCCTATCCCGCTGATGGTGGCGCTTTTCACAGCTCCTTCGAGCTCCTTGGCGCTGCCCGCCTGACGGGCGGCCTCACCCGGCGCCAGAGGAGCGACTCGCTCGCCTGCGTCATTGAGCGCGAACACCTGACTCGGCACAACCGAGCGCGACGCGTCCGTGCCATTGGCGACCGACACATAAACCGGAGTTACCTCGCCGACCGACGGCGCAGCCGAGACACTTACCGACACCTCGCCTTGTTGCGGAGTCGCCACGACGTTCGCGGTATGCGCGATAGGCGGCGACGCGACGGCACATCCGGAGATCGCGAATGCAATCGCGATTGCGCCAGCTCGGAGTCCATCAGCACTAAGACGATTCGGGATTAGGATTCGATTCTTCATGACTACGGCACCACGTCTAGAATCTCACTTGAGCCTCGAGCGACGCAAGTATCTCTTCGCCCGGCTCGCTGTATAGACGGGGTCTGGGGGCCGAGGTTTCACCGAAAATGCGCATCGAGGCGTTATTCCTGGCGCTTTTCCGGCCAGCTTCCGCCTCTGCTAGGATTCGTCCGATGAGCGCGAGCGAAATCACAGCGCGGCGTCCGAAAAACGCGATCGTAATCCTGCTCGACAGCCTCAATCGCCACATGCTCGGCGCATACGGCGGGCGCGAGTTTGCCACGCCCAATCTCGACAGCTTCGCGCGCCGCGCGGTTCGTTTCGACCGTCACTACTCAGGGTCGCTGCCATGCATCCCGGCGCGTCACGATATTCTTTGCGGCGCGATCGATTTTCTGTGGAAGCCGTGGGGATCGATCGAAATCTGGGAACGGCCGCTCACCGCGTATCTTCGCGCGGCCGGCGTCGTTACCAAGCTGGTCTCGGACCATCCGCATCTGTTCGAGGTCGGCGGCGAAAACTATCACACCGATTTCACCGCGTGGGACTATCAGCGCGGGCATGAGAGCGACCCGTGGCAGACACGTCCCGACCCGAGCTGGATGGGCGCGCCGTCGTTCGCGCGCGGGCATACACCTTACGACAACTCGCGCGGCTACTTTCGCGACGAGACCGATTTTCCGGGCCCGCGCACGATGGCCGCCGCGACCGAATGGCTCGAGCGCTCGGCCCGCAGTCACGATCGCTTCATGTTGTTCGTCGACGAGTTCGATCCGCACGAACCGTTCGATACGCCGGAGCCCTACGCCTCGATGTACGACTCGTCGTGGCAGGGCCCGCACATGATCTGGCCGCCTTACGTGCGCGGCGCTCTGGCGCATGGCGTGCTCACACTCGAGCAGGCGCGGCAGATTCGGGCATGCTACGGCGCGAAGCTGACGATGATCGACGCGTGGCTCGGCAGGCTGCTAGCGGCAATCGAGCGCGGCGGATTCTACGACGACACCACGGTCATCGTATGCACCGATCACGGGCATTACCTCGGCGAGAAGGACATCTGGGGCAAGCCCGCGGTCCCGATTTACGAACCGCTCGGCCACACTCCGCTATTCATCGCAATGCCCGGTGGAGTCACTGGAAAAATTGATGCCCTGACGACTAATGTCGATATCTGCGCCACGCTTGCGGAAATTTTCGGCGTCGAGATGGCGCATCGTACGCACGGACGCTCGATCCTTCCGATGATGACCGGCGAGGCGCGCTCGATTCGCGACTGGGCGCTGGCGGGAGTATGGGGACGCGAGGTTCATCTGATCGACGCCGAAGCGAAGTACGCGCGTGCGCCGGCCGGCGACAATGCACCACTCAGCCTGTGGTCGAATCGATGGTCCACGATGCCGATACATCACATGCCGCAACTCCACATGCCGCCGCCGGACGAGCGTGCCGTACTCGACACGATGCCGGGTGCAAGGATTCCGGTTATTCGTCAGCCGTTCCGCGCCGGCGATTTGCTGCCGTACTGGGCGATGGGTAAGTTCAGCGGCAATCACTTGTATCGCGTGAACGATGATCCCGGTGAAGAAGAGAACCGCGCAGGCAGTGCTGAAGAAAAGCGCGCGGCCGAGAAACTTCGCGCCGCTTTGATCGAGATGGAAGCGCCCAAGGAACAGTTCGAGCGCCTCGCGCTCGCATAACAGTGACAGGAGGAAAGTGATGGCAGCAAAAATTGTTGGCGGATGCTTGTGCGGCGCGGTTCGCTACGAGTCGGCGACCGACGCAGTCATGCAGGCGAACTGTTACTGTCGCGATTGCCAGCGCTCGACCGGCAGCGCGTTCGCGCCGGTCCTGCTGGTTCCCAAGGAGGCGTTCAAGCTGACCAAGGGAGAGCTCAAGCACTACGAGGTGACGGGAGACAGCGGCAATAAGGTGAGCCGCGCATTCTGCGCCAATTGCGGCTCACCGATCATGAGTCTTCTGTCGGGCATGCCGTTCACGGCGATCAAAGCGAGCAGCCTGGACGATCCAGATCAGTTTCAGCCGACAGCAAGCATCTTCGTCGCCAGCGCGCCGAAGTGGGCGCCTCATTTCCCTGGAGTGCCGACGTTCGCGCGCAACCCGGGTTGATAGGCGCGAATCGTTTTCAGATTTCGGCTGGACCGATCACTTCAGAATCTGAAACAGATTGCTGTAGTCGTCGGTCCATAGTCGGACCTTTCGCTGCGAGTCCAACGACTGTAACTGGCGCGACACTTCGGGTTGTCCTAACAGTTCGTCGTTGCGCGCGAGCAATATCCAGTCTGACGGCTGCGTCGTTGGTCCGCCTGCAGCATGGACCCATCCGGAATGGAGCTTGAAGCGCTCCGCGATTTCATGAACCACTGGCCGAAGATCGAGATATCGATTGCTAATGTGAATCGCGAGTACGCCGTTGGGATTCAATTCGCGCAGATAGATCTCGAATGCTTCAACCGTCAGCAGATGTACCGGGATAGCGTCTCCCGCGAATGCGTCAACTACCAGGACATCGAATTCCTGCGGATTGTTACCAGCCACTTCGCGCTCCATCGATAGTCGCGCGTCGCCCGGAATGATATCCACTTTGGCGGCACTATCGCGCAGATAGGTAAAGAATCCGTTCGGGTCGATAGCTATTTTGGTGACGGCGGGATTGATCTCGTAAAAGCGAATGTAGTCGCCGGCCCGGCCATACGCCGCAACCGTTCCGATGCCCAGGCCTATCACGCCCACGCGTATCGTTCGATCACGTGGAAGGTGGGCCATCAGCAGTCCCAGACCACTGTCCGATCCATAGTAGGCGAGCGGCAGATGTATCTTGTCGGCTGCGGTGTACTGAATACCGTGTACGATACGCCCGTGGCGAAGTTTGAAGTTGTGCTTTTCAGGATCGTCATTGTTGAGCGAATACACCGCCAACGCTCCATAGAAGTTTCGGGTAGCGAGCGAGCTGGTAACAAGGTTAGCCGCGATACTAGCCAATAGCACTCCCGCGACGACAACCAGGCCGGCAATCATGCCACCTTGTACGATCAGACCAGGTCTCTTCCGCGTCAGTATCGAGTCTTTGCGGAACGCAGCAGCGGCCAACAGCCCTAGTGCTAGAAGGATTGCGAGAAGCAGATGACTGTTATCGAGGCGATGCATCGCGTCGGAAATCGACTCATCCCCCAACAGTTGAGGCAAAGCCAACGCACCGGCCACCAGCAGCATCGCAGTAATAGGCCGATATTCGTGAATCCACGATTGAGGGTCCCTGATTACAACGATAAAGAGCATCAACGCGCTGGCCCAAATTGCAAAGTGGAATTCCCAGTAACCGTTGAACACCTTCGGCGCTATCAGGGCCGCCAGGATTCCTCCGAGCGCGCCACCGACCGCGACCATCAGGTAGAATGAAGTGAGGTATCGCTCGGCCGGCTTTAGCCTGACCAGCTCGCCATGGCACACCATGCAAACCGCACCGAGCAGCGCGCAATAAACGAATACTTGAGAAAAGATGTTCGCGCTCGAACGGCATAGAATTATGCAAGTCAGGAAAATCGCAACTCCCAACGCCGGCTGAAATATTCCCCGCCGATACCATCGATCTGAATCGAAGCACACGATGAACGACAGAAGATAAATCGCGAGCGGCAGGACCCACAAGAAAGGAACGACAGCGACTTCCTGGCAAATCTCGTTGGTCGTCGCGAGCAACATCAATGATGCGACCGTAGCCAGCGCAATCCACAGCGCATAAGTAGCGCGACTCGGTGCAGTCGGTTGTGGCGATGACGCAGCCGGGACCTCGCCTCTTGATACAGTCGACACCGCAGAGCTAGCCAGATTCAATCCGCATAAACCAACACCTATCGCGAATCCGACGAACAGGAATGACCAAACGATCGCTTGACCTCTGAGAGTCAGCGCCGGTTCTACTACGAAAGGATACGTCACCAGGGCGAGCAGCGAGCCAACGTTCGACAGCGCGTACAGTCGATAGGGCGAGGCGCCTTGATGCGATTGCGCGAACCACGTCTGTAGCAACGGCCCTGTGGTTGACAGGATGAAGAACGGCAGTCCTATGCTGACGATCAGGAGCGCAAAGATTCTGGTTATCGGAAAATCAGGATTAAGCGGCTTCCAGTTCGGACCAGGCGTGATCGGCGATTGCCATATCAGCGCTAGTGCACCCATAAGCAGTACGCATGCGGAGACGATCGCGATGTGAACAACTACCTGCCGGCGAGGCGTCAGACGAGTCGCAATCAGATGCGAGTAGGCATATCCAGCGACCAGCAGCAACTGAAAGAACAGCATGCAGGTGATCCATACAGCCGACGTACCTCCGAACCAGGGCAGAATGTATCGCGCCAGTAGTGGTTCAACCTGGAACAGCAGAAAGGCGCCAGTGAAGATCGTGACAGCATAGGTGAGCATCGACGTGCTTAATTGCTTGCGTGCAACAAACTCCGGTCCTATCTCGGAAAGGAGCAATTGTGCGGCCAATTAACGCCCGTGGCCACCATGGCCTCCGCCGATGCCGCCGTGGCCTCCGTGGAATCCGCCGCCACCTCCGCCGCCAAAATGTGGCACAGGTGCGATTCCGCCGATCCAAATTATCGGCGGAGGGAAAAATCCGGCATTCAAAGCGTTCAATGACGCAACCTGCTCATCGTCTGACTGTGAGGCGTACTGCGCGGTGTCACTCTCCTGACGTTGCGCCATCTGGTACCGGTCGTATTCGGCTTGATGGCCTTCATACACGCATAAGCAAATCTTGGGATCGTAGTACCAGTAGACCGCCCCCGACTCTGCCTTGTAGCTGCGAATCTCATACGCCGGCAAATCTTCGACCAACCCCCCTTTCTCATCAGTGTCGACCTTGATGGTTGTGAAGCCCGCGTCGGAGAGAATCGCCTCAGTCTTCCGCACAGTCTCGGGCTTCGAGGCCTCGTAATCGCGATATAGTGCGCAGTCGGACAGGGTCAGCGCCAATAGAACCACGAATACAAATAGTCTCTGCAAGCGGTCCGTCCTTCCGTCGATGCGTTCGAAACCGTCCGCATCCACGATGCTCCCGAGAGTCGAGCATAGCTGCACCGCTCGCCAGACAAAATGAAGAATCGCGCACCTCGGGAATCACCCCGCAGCGCAGCAAGCGCTCCCACGCACGATCTTCGCGCGCGAGCGTGTTTATGATTTAACGATCCTGCGCGCTTGAAAGCCGGGGTGGCGAAATGGCATACGCAGAGGACTTAAAATCCTCTGGAGCGAAAGCTCCGTGCGGGTTCGAGTCCCGCCCCCGGCATCCTCAGAGAAGGGCTTGGCCCTAGCGTCAATTCTCGATGCGCTTCGAAATTCGGAAATTGTAGACATTCTGTAGATATTCTCGCTGGAGATGTAAGCGCCCAACCGCGCAGCGCCGGGAATGCTCTGGACGCCCGGTGGCGGCGCGCGGATTCTTCGCGGGGATCGCCCCCCAGCCCGCTCGCGCTCGATGACGATTTGGCAGTGCTGTGGGCAGAGTTCGATTTGGCGAACGTGATGACCGGCGCTGTCAACCCTCTTAATTCTCAAGGGTTATATGAGTGGCAGGCACTAAACGCTTAATGATTGGCGGTGCCTGCGTGCGATGGCAGGCCGTTTGCCTTCTGTCCAGTCTTCAATGTAGTTTTTCACAACTTACCGGCAACTCACCGATGGGTTCCGTCGTTAGTCATAGTCGTTAGTCATAGGAGAACTCGGATGAAGATTATTGGCATAATCGGTATTGTGACGCTGCTTGCAGCATAGACGGCGATGGCTCAGCCACGGAGCTTTCGGGGACCATCTGAGGGCGGCGCCGCGACGTTGTTGAACGAGCTGAACTATCCGTGCCAAGCGGCGTGCTTGAACACCGACTCCACCTGCGCCGCAGCGGCTCAGACCGCTACTGTGAGTGCCATCGGGAGCGCCTGCCCAACCGAAGTCTCGGCAGCGCAAACTGCGTGTGAAACCACCCCATTTTCCTCAGCGTGTCGGAGCGCTGTGATTGCGCTGTACGCCTGCGCCAAGGCGGACCTGGGAACCTACTATTCGGCGGTCCGCACCTGCAACAAAAGCCAGGAGACGTGTCTCGAAGCGTGCGACGCGCCGCCCGCGCCCTGAATTGTTAAGTTAGCTGTTAAACTGAGCGCTCCGCGTCGAGCGCTTTTAGTACGTTCTGAACTTTCCCGCACGCCACGTCGACTCGGCCCCGCTGGCATTTCGCTGGCGGGGCTTTTTTCGTCTCGTCAAGTCGACACTCAACTTTGGCGATTTGGGTTGAAAAGTCTTGAGTGACAAGGCCGGGCGCGCGACCGACAAATGGCGGACAGGCTGTTAGCGCGGCTTCGGTACTATGACTTCGGGGCGCGGCGAGGATTGGGCTTGGACTCATAACCTTGCTTGCACTTGGGTTTGCAAACCCTGGCGTAAAAGAAGGACGTCATTACTTAGTGGGGCAAAGAGCTCGACGAACTAGCTCCAATTTTTATCGTCCACCAGCGAGTCCAGCGCGGCAAGTGCGTCGAGAAGGGTGCGCCCGACAGTGCCGCCCGGAGCTCGCTGACGAATTCTCGCGCTGCTTGTCGCCCGTTGGGGAATTGGTCGTTTCGATCCCAGCGCCAGGCTGCGACCATCGCAAGCATCAGGACCCGGCATTCGCGGAGCAGCTGTTGATCGGTGCTCCGGTAGAGCACGCTCACCTCTTCGGGCACGTAGGCGAGATCGAACTCGACGGGCCCGCGGCAAAGGGTCTCGAGGTCTATGAACAGCAGGCCCTTCTTCGTCCTGAGCACGTTGCCCGGGTGTGGTTCGCCGTGCAGGAGTTGTTCGGGACGCCTGCGAGCGCTGATCGCCTGCCGCAGACTTCGTAACGTGTTGCTGAGAAGCTCACGGTCCGCGTCAACGAGCTCTGGAGTCTGGTCGCGGCTTCCGATAAGCCGTTGGGCGTCGGTGATTCGATCCGTAAAGTGCGGTGTAGGGAAGTCGATATGCCGCATGCAGTCATGCAGCCGTTCGAGCGCGTGCGCGTAGTCGGCTGGCGCGAACTCTCGGGACGGCACAGGTTCGTAGTAGGTCCACAGCGTGACCACAAAGCCGTCACGCACGTAGACGCCCGGCGCGACCCGAGGCTCAAGCGCTGCTACGGGGCTCCCGGTTTCCGCGAGCCGTAAAGCAAGCTCGACTTCGAACTCCGCCTGGCGTTTGATGCGCTCCTCCGCGACCCGAGCAAGAACGTCGCACGGCATTAGGCGCACAGCGAGCCTGTTCGACTCCTGGAGCACGATCGCATCATCGACTGTCAGGCCAAGCGCTGCAGCAGCGCCCATCGCCGCGGCGACCGCACGGTTACGGTTACTCGTCATCGACAAGGCTTTGAGGGTGAGAGAGGATCGCCAGAAATAGAAATACGTCCGGATTTTGGTTCGAGCCGAGCGCCGCCCGTAAACCGGCCTAATAGGCCTTTAGGACCAATCGGATACCCTTCAAATAACCTCAAAACCGACACATAAACTTATATTTACACATATGGAAAGAGAAAAACCAATGTTTCCGCACGGTTAAGTCAAAACCTGGACGACTTAAAATCCTCTGGAGGGCAACCTCCGTGCGGGTTCGGCCCTCGCCCCGGCATTGAAAATAAAGGGTTTTTTGCGGACCACGCGGGGTGAGCGAGGTCAGTCGATACGTTGACAGCCACAATTGACGGCCACGGGCTTGGGGATTCGACGGTTCGCGGACGATCCTTCTTAAAATATTCGCAATCGAACCTAACTTGGTCTCCGTGGCAGATCCGTTCGTATCTCTAGTGAGAGCTCCGGGCCGAGTCACCGGTCCAGACGACATTGCCTGAGGTGGCGATATCGAGATCGACTTTCTTTGCCACAGTAAGAAATAAGACGCTCGGATCTTCCATACCCCATTCGACGTATGGAACTGAAAAGTGCGTCCTGGCTACCAGGTTGTCTCCGACGAGCCGTCCCTGAACGTCCACGACAATCTCGTGTTCCGCCCCGTGGATTGTCAGGATCCCTTGTAGCCTTGCTTGGAGCTGACCATCTCTTCCCAACTGGCCGGTGGCGTGACGCGGCTCAAAAGTAATTGTCGGATACCGTTGAGCCTCGAGAACACTCTTTCGCATCTCATTGTCACGCGCGCCGATGCCCGTGTCGCCGCTCCTGGCGTCGACGACGATGGAGCCGCTGGCTTCTCCGGTGGCGAGATCGGCTCTGATTGTTCCGTGCTCGAGCTTGAATTTTCCATGCGTGGTATGGAGCGTGCCCGGCAAGCGAAACTCGATCAAGGTCTTCGCCGGATCGAGCTCAAGGGTTCCAGACAGCGACTGTGCCGCTACCGCCCGGTGCGCCAAAGCCAGGATGACAAGAACGACTGCGAACGCGTGCGATCTGGATGACATTTCAATGTGCAGGTATTGCGGGCTGAGAAGCCCACTTCAGGAGCACTTGCCTTTCATCATCGGTCAAGCGCGCCGAGTGATCGAGCGCGGTGTAGTCCCCGGGCGGCATCGAACCGCCGTTGACCGAGGCTTCTATGCTCTTCAACGCGTCCGATTTTTTCTGCGCGTCGTAAGTCTGCCAGTCGGAGAAATTCAGCACTCCGCGTGCCGAGTTGGCAGCAAGGTAGGTCGGTGACACTGCCGCATACCACGGCGCGCTGCCGCCGGTCGAATGGCATTGGTAACAAGACTTCTGAAGGATCGTGTTCACCTGTGAGTCAGCGCTAACCGTGTTGGTAGAACTCGCCACTGACTGCTGAGAGCTTGAACAGCCCGCAATCAGGACAGCTAGTGCTACTAGCCATGCTATCGATAGGAAGGTCCTTCGCATCATCACCCCGCTAGTCGTCGAGACTCCGGAAACGGAGAAGTCCTGCCACGATGAAGATCACCCCTATGCCAATGGTTGCCGCCAAGGGCAGCAACGCCGCGGACGGCGGCTGGTTGCGAATCATCAAATCGTTGAACGCCTGCATCGTCCATGTCGTTGGTAGCCATCGAGCGAGTTCGCGCATCCATCCGGGCTCAAAGTCCAGCGGCCACCAACATCCGCCGATTGCCGCCATCGCCATGCTGATGGTCACGCCCACTGACATCAGCGAGTCGTGCGCGGTTGCAATAGAGGCGACCACCAGTCCTAGCGCTGCAGCCGCGAAAGAGATCCCGACCGTCGGTATGATCAAGGCTAGAGGATTGCGCCCAAGCGAGATTCCGAACAGCGCCCATCCGACCGCGAATAGCAACACCATTTGCGCGATCCCGACGATGAACCGCGCGAATACCTTTCCGAGCAGCAGACCCGTGAGCGGCGCGCCACTGACCTGGAGGCGCTTCAAGGTACCCCAATCGCGCTCATCGAAAAGTGTCAGCGCTAGTCCCAGCATCATGCCGATCAGGAGAAACGTAACGCCAAATCCGGGGACATACTGATCGAAGGCGTTCACAGTCACGGCTTCACCCTCGATCGCAGGTTTCTCGACGAATCCGATGTCTCCCGGGAGCGTGATCGCCTGAGCTTCTCCGAAGGACTCGATTTGCGATTGGGCCGCCGTTCTCGCCTGTTCGGTGATCTTTCGGCATAACTCGTCGATACGAAGCTCGAGAGCGTTGACCTCGACTCGCCTGACGGAGTCGACGAACAGAGTCAGCCGAGGCTTGCCGCCCGCTGCGACAGCCACGCTGGTTTCCTCCGGAATCACTATCGCGACGGGCGTCCGGTCACGTCGACTTACCAGTCGTCGTGCTTCGTCGGGGTCATCGAGCATCTCCAAAGTGACGCCGTGCTCCCTGCGCAAAGCCTCAATTATTCCCTGCGCTACTTTTCCGTGATCGAGGTCGACCAGGGGTAGCCAAAAAGAATTCGCCGAGCCCCCGTACAGACTGCCCAGTGAGTATCCCGCGACGGTGATAATTACGACTGGCGCGAACAACAGCATGAACAGCACGGTCGGATCCCTGACCAGGAGCCGCGCCTCGTTTTGCGTGGTTAGCCAGATTGCTCGAAGCATGGCGATACTCTCAGAGGACCTGATCGCGCAGCGTGTGGCCCGTCAGCGCGATGAATGCGTCCGACAGATTCGGGCTGTGCAGGTTGAAATCGACGACGTTCACATCCAGGGTCCGAAGTCCGTGCAGCACCTCCGCGACCTGCGCGAAACTGTTCATCTCGAGGATCGCTTTGCCCTCGCTGAAGGTGGTTCCTATTTCACGTACCCCAGCCAGGTTACCGAAGCGGCCATCCGGCAACTGCCCGCGATAGGTGAGTTCGATGCGAGGCCGGCTGCCTCCAAGCGAAATCACCTTTTCGAGATCGCCCTCGGCGATCAGTTTGCCGCGATCGATCAGCAGCACGCGATCGCAAATGCGCTCTGCCTCTTCCATGTAATGAGTGCTGTAAATTACGCCCGCGCCCGCATCGGCATAGTGCCGAATCCGCGCCAGTAACTGTTCGCGTGACTGAAGATCGACGCCAACTGTCGGTTCGTCCAACAACAGCACGGGCGGACGATGGACAATCCCACAGGCCAGGTTCAGCAACCGCTTCATCCCACCGGAAAACGCATGCATAGGCTCGTCGGCGCGCTCGCCGAGGCCCACCTCGTCGAGCG
>NZ_JBAUYR010000005.1:0-38408 GCF_049584895.1 Binatus sp. (SeqCode) | reverse complement strand
GCGCCGATGCTCTGTTGCCCTGGCTCCATTCCTACAATCATCACCGCCCCCATCAAGGCATCGGCGGCCGCACTCCTATCTCTCGCCTTCCGAGGGACAACCTGTTGCAACTCGACACCTAACCCCTGACCCCTTCCCGAGCGGGAAGGGGAACCGGAATTTAAACACCCCAGAGTTCAGTGCTGCGGGGGCTTCTTGGCGTTCTGCTTGTCCTGCTCTTCTTTGTAGACCTCGTCCATCTTTGGCTCGAGGGCTTCGTAGAATTGCTTGATGTGTCCGACGTTCGAGCCGAGGTCGCCCGGGAAGTATCGCAGTAGCGAGGTGGTGCCGGGGCGCGCCAGGCCGGAGCGCGAGCATACGTCGATATCGCCGGATGGCTCGACCGTGATCCTCACGTCGTCCTCGAATTTGAAGAATCGCGACGTATAGACGCAATCGAGAGTGAAGTTGCTCGGGTTGGACTTGGCGATCTTCCATCCGCCGAGCGAGTTGACCGTATCGGTCGAGAGCTGGAACAATTTCTCGCGCGGAATTCCGGGAAAGCTGCGGCGAATCAATTCTGGATAGACATCCTCGAGCGGCGCGGGTTCCGCCTTCGACACGTCGTTTCGCGTGATCTGCATTTGGGGCTCTTTTTTTTCGGCGTGCCTGCGCGGCTTGGCCTCCGCGGTGACCGGTGGTGGCGGCGGAGCTTCCATCACGCAAGTAACCGATCCCGATCCGGTCGTGCTGGCGGCCGCGGAGTTCTTCGTGAGGAACCTTTCCACCCGTTGCCCGATACCCGGCCTTTCGAAAATCGTTTCGTTGTTCAAGATCATCGTGACCCCGGCAGCTACGATCGCTACCGCGACGAAAAAAACCGCGAGGCGGATAATCAGTCCGAGCAAACGGCGCAGGATCGGAACGAAGATCAGAGCCGCGAGGATGACAACGGCAATAACGATTTCAGCCGGCGTGAACATAGATTGTGAATTCCCCGGTGAAATCCCTAGCTGTTTCTATGCCGCTGGCGCAAGCGCCACGCGGACATTTCGGCGCCGATGCGACCGTTAGGCGCAGATAGCAATCAAAAGGTACACCGGCGCGACCCTGATTCGGATCGCGCCGGCATTCGGCAAAGTTTGTGAAAATTTCGTCGCTTAGGCGGGGGCGCCGGCGAATCCTTCGCGGCCGTCGCCGCGCAGAATCGCGTCGAAGCGCTTACCGCCGAGGTAGAAGCGGCGCGCCTCGTCGTCGGTGACGGCTGCACGGCGAACGTCACGGCGGCGAATCGGCCAAATCCCGCCGACCATCGGATGCCGTCCCTGGCGATAGCTGAAGAAATAGTACGTGAACTGACGGAGTACGCCCTTGCGCGCTTCCGCATCGAGTCCGCGGCCGGCGCATACGGTGAGCATCGTGTGCAGAAAGCGCGGGATCGAATAGAAGCCCTTGTAGGCGTCGCGATACGCGCCGAGCCAGCTCTCCGTGTCGAGCTTGTCGTGCTTGAGCGTGACGTGCTGCGAGTCGAGCTGATTGAAATCCCAGTCGATGATCGCGCCTTCCTTGGTGAAGCGGACCTGGTCCTCGGTGCCCGGCAGCGGAGTCATGATGAAAAACGACACGATGTCGAAACCGATTTTTTTCAGTGTCGCCGCTGCGACACGCCCGCAGTCCGGGCCATCGAACGGGAATCCCAGCATGTAGCCCGCATGCACCGACACTCCGACCTTGTGCCAGTTATTGACGACGCGACGGTACTTGTCGATTACGTGCGCGCGCACCGCTTCGAGCTTGCCTTTGCCCTGCCGGTCGTCGGTGTTCTGATACTTGGTCGCAAAATTCAGATTGTCGGGGTTGAGCGACTCGATTCCGACGAATGCCTGGTAGCATCCCGCGGCCGCGGCCAGTTCAGTGAAACGCTTGCTGCGCCGATGCTTGGCGGTCTCAGTCTCGCCTTCAGCCACGTTCGCGTAGCATGACGCGTCGACGTCCACCTGCATCATGAACGAGAGCTTCGGATATTCTTTCTTAACTTCGACCAGCCCGGTGAGAATTTCTTCCCATCGCGGCGATCGGAAAAAGTCGTCATCGACCAGGAACAGCGACTCGATACCGTGATGCTGGCATGCATCGCGGACCCAGCTCACGACGGCGTCGGGCTCGCGCGAGCGCATCGTGCGGCCCATCACGTTCTTCACGCTGCAGTACGAGCAGGTGAACGGGCATCCGCGCGACGTGTCGAGCGTGGTCATGGTATCGTTGAAAAATCGCGTGAGGTAACGGTCGTCGAGCACCGGCAGCAGCGACTCGGTGATCAGCGGCACGATAATGTCTTCCTGACCGGTCTTGGCGCGAATTCCCTGCGTGACCGAGTAGCCGAGCTTCAGCTCACCGCGCAGAAAGTCCTCGACGATATCGCCCCAGATATTTTCAGCCTCGCCGACCACGGTGGTCACGCCGCATTCGTTGAGAAACTTGCACGAGTCGGGGAACCCGCTGACATGGAAGCCGCCCATCATCGTGGGGATGCCTGCGGCGACGAATTGAAGCGCGAGGTCGCGACCGCGCGGATACTGATTCGATTGCACTCCGGCCAGCCCAATCAGCAACTCGACGCCGTCTTCGCGCGCCTTGTCCTTGATCGCGGTGATCGTCTCGGGGCTGACAATGCCGTCGCAGATTTCGTCCCAAATCACGGTCTCGAGGCGGACGTTGCGCTCGGCCGCATAGCGCTTGTTGAACGCCTCGTTGAGCGCCGTCATCACGGTCAAAGTGTTGTTGGGCTGAACGCCATAGCGGAAATACTGGACGAAGCCGTCCTCGTCGTAGCGCGACGGCTTGATGAAATAGACGCGAACCGTTCGGCAGACCGCAGGCTTCACCGCGTCTGCGGTCGCGCCTTCGCGAGCGGTCAACTGGAGTGCTGCGGCCGGACGGTCGCCGCCGTAACGATTAGTTCCCAACAGCCAGTAGAGGATACTCGCCGCGAAAATCAGAAAAGCACCAAGAAATACAAGAAATAACATCAATCGATCCTCTGCTTTTGGTTCCTACCCCTTGCAGCCCAACCTGCCCATCACACCCGAACGCGGGGAGTATCTAACCGCTCGGTCAGAATACCAGTAAACAAATCCCGAACAGGAATGTCAACCCATCGGTATTAAGACATGTTTATATCGCCGCGGTCGAGGAAATGGCCCAAATAATCGGCGCAAGGGGTAATCAGCGGTACATTTCGACGAGGTTGATCACACCGAGGTCCAATCCGCACAGTATGATCAAAACGATCGGTTTATTTATTGGGCGGTATTGGCAGCGTTAGTGATCTACTCCGAAGAATGGTTAGCCGACAACGCGATCATATTCGGCGTGATCGCCGATCCAGAACCACAAGATACCGCTCTCGACATCGATGCCGAGAGCGCGATGGTTAAGGCCGACTCGGCACGACCAGAACCGACCTACGCGCTTGAGGTGAAGAGAGGGGTGACGGGGATCATCTTTGAGGAGGCGGTACTTCGCATCCGCCAAGCGCTGCACCGCTGGTCGCAGTCCTCGATAGCATGCCCAAAACCTCGGAGCGGCGAAGTGCCTCAAAACTCAGTAGATTTGTCCACCGCATGGGCGCGAAGGGCTTCATCGGCCAACGAGTCGAGTTTCCCCGCTTTTACGTCATGTTCGATCTGGCGATCCCATGCAACTGCGTCAAACTCAGCGAACCACCGCCGAAACTCTGCGAGTTCCTCAGCCGAAAGACCGGAGACTTTCTTCTCTATGGCTTCGAGTTTACTCATGGAAGAAACAATACCACCTTGTACTTTCGCGGACTAACGGCTCTCGCCTGGGCAATCACCTTCAAAAAACAGACCGCTTAACGGTACATTTCGACGAGGTTGATCAGGCCGAGGTCGCGATAACGCTCGACCAGGTAGCCTTTGATTTCCTGCACGCTGGCCATCTGCAGAGTCTCGCGCGCGATCAGGCGGGCGGTCTGATAATCAACCTCCCGAATCACCTTGCGCACGACCGGAATAAACAGTGGGCTCAGGCTCAGTTCGTCGAGACCCATCCCGACCAGCAGCAGCGTCGCGAGCGGGTCGCTGGCCATCTCGCCGCACAGGCAGACCTCTTTGTCGGCCGCTCGCGCGACGTTGACGACCTCGGCGATGGCGGAAATCACCGCGGGATGGAGCGCCTCGTACAGGTGCGCAACCTTGGGATTGTTGCGATCGGCGGCGAGCAGGTACTGAATCAGATCGTTGGTGCCGACCGAGAAAAAATCCACCTCACGCGCAAGCCGCGGCGCCAGCCACACGGCGGACGGCACCTCGACCATGATGCCGACTTCGATATTCGGATTATGCTCGAGGCCCTCCTTGAACAGCTCGGCCTGCGACTCGGCCAGCAACTCTTTGGCGCGGCGCAATTCCTCGAGGCTCGAAATCATCGGGAACATGATGCGGACGTTGTGCTTGGCTGCGGCGCGGAGAATCGCGCGGAGCTGAACCTTGAACAGGCCGGCCATCTCGAGCGAGATCCGTATCGAACGCCAACCCAGGAACGGGTTGTCCTCGCGAGGTACCCGCATGTACGGCGGATATTTGTCGGCGCCGATATCGAGCGTGCGAATCGTGACGGGACGCTTGCCGATCGCCTCGAGCATCTTGCTGTAAAGCGCGAGCTGCTGGGTCTCGTCGGGAAAATCCTCGTAGGTCAGGAACGAGAACTCCGATCGCAGCAGACCGACGCCCTCGGCGCCGTAGCGCAGCGCCAGGTGGATGTCGGGGAGCAGCGCGATATTGGCGAACATCATCACGCGATGGCCGTCGCGGGTCGCGGTGGGCGCATTGCCCTCCTCGATAAGCTCTTTTTTGAATGCGTCGTAACGCCGCTGCAAGCTCACGTAGTCGCGCTCGATCTCAGTGCCGGGGTTCACGTAAACCACGCCCGCGTTTCCGTCGAGCACGAGTTGATCACCCTCGAGGACGGATTCCATCAGGTGCTCGACGCCAACCACCGTCGGAATTTCGAACGCGCGCGCGAGGATCGCCGCGTGGGAGGTGACGCCGCCGGATTGCAGCGCGATACCAGCGAGCCGGTCATGATTGACCATCGTCAACTGCGAGAGGGTGAGTTCCTCGGCAACGATAATCGTCGGCTTGGCGAACGGCGCGCGCTTTTCCTCTTGCCGCAAATGTCGCAGCACGCGATGGCCGACGTCGCGGAAGTCGGTAGCGCGCTCGCGCAGGTAATTGTCGGCGACCGCGAGCATCGAGGCGCTGAGCTCCTCGATCACGCGGAACAGCGCGCTCTCGGCGGTGTAGCCGTTGGTAATACTGTCGCGGATGCGGCCGACGAACTCCTCGTCCTCGAGGATCATGCGATGGCCGTCGAAAATCTTGAGGTCCGACTCGGGCATCAGCGGTTCCATTCGCACCCGCAGCGTCGCCAACTCGGCGAGCGAACGCGCGAGCGCCTCCTCGAAGCGCTTGCTCTCGACCTTGGGGTCGCGGGATTTCTGATGACGGTCGACACTGCTCAGGAAAGTGCCGACCACGTGCGCGTTGCCCTGCGCAAATCCCGGTGAGGCGGAAAGACCTGCCAGGCGCGGGCGGCGAATCTTGGCCGGCGCGGCGTGACGCGTCTTGCCGCCGACTTTTTCGTAGTCCTTGAGCTGGCGGTTGGCCTCGATCATGCGGCGCTTGTATTCGAGCCGCTCTTTTTCCTTGGTGACGAGCGATTCGCGCAGCCTGAAATGAGAAAGAATTTGCGCGACCTGGTTGGCGGCGGTGCTCAGCAGCCGGATTTCGTTCCGATTGAATTTGCGCCGCTCGAGCGTTTGCGCGACCAGCACTCCGAGCGGCTTTTTGCGCCCGTCATGCACCGGCACGCCGAGAAAAGTATGGAAGCGCTCCTCGCCGGTTTCAGGAAAATATTTGTAGCGCTGATGGCTGATCGCGTCGGGCACGTAAACCGGCTCGTCTTTCTCGAGCACCAGCCCGACCAGTCCCTCGTTGAGGCGCATCGAGACCTTGCCTACCGATTCGCGATCGAGCCCGACGGTGGCGCGGAGCACCAGCCGCTCGCGCTGCGGATCGAACAGGTAGAGCGAGCAGACCTCGGCTTCCATGCCGGATGCGATCGCGAAAGCCACGCGATCAAGCGTCTCGCGAAGGTCGTCAGAATGCTCGCCGCCAATCGAGGAGAGATGCTCGATAAAAGCGAGGCGATCCTTGTTGGCACTCATTTGTGAAGTCTCATCAGCGGCGCAAAAATTTTATCGGAATGATCGCGTGATGAACAATGCCGCCGCGGAATTTTTAATCCTCGTCGCGCTCATTGAAGCCCGGCGGAAGCGTGGTCGTTCCATTTTGCGCCTTCGAACACCGGTCATTAATTCGCTCGACCAGTCCCGGAATCATCGACGTAAGATCGGACGGAAGCGCTTTGATCGCCGGATCGTCGAACCTCAAATTGAAGTAGTCGAGCGCGAGCTGCACGACCGCCTCCGCCTGATGGAGATCGCGCTTGCGCTTTATCGGATCACGCGTCGGCTGAAGCGATACCCACAACTTGTGCAACGCGAACACGCGCGGCTCAGGCACCACAAACCTGACCGGGAAACCATTGTCGGCGATCACGATTTGGGTCATCAGAGGCAACGCAGTGAGCCATTCGAGACCGCGCAACTGTTCCGCGATGAGATCGATGCCGGTACCGATGCTGTTGAGGCCGCCAGAGGAATCGATCGGCGCGCGAATCAAATCGACCATGAAGCCCTTCGCATTAACCGCTCGAAACGATCTCTTTCGTTGAGGCTTGAAGGTCGCGTCGACGTCCTGAAGTATTCCGAGCAGCCCCGCACTCCGTACCGAGCCCGCGAGTTCGATTTCAGATTTCGTGTTCAGCAGAGTGTCGAGATCTTCGGTCTGAAGAAGCCCGGCTTTGAGCTGCACGCCGGCCGCCATCTCGTAGGCATACATCGCGTGGCTGCCAAGAATGATCAGGTGACTGCCGAGCAGCCCGCTCGCATCGATCGATCGCACAATGTCCGCCGCAAGCCGCGGAACCCGATTCACTCCCGCGGCGACGCAAAACTTGGCCTGTCGCGCGACTTCGAGGTTAATTGTTTTGATTCGCGCATCGAGGTCGCGTTTGGTTTCGGTAAATTCCCGGTAAGCATTCTCGGTCTCGGGCGAGCGCGGCCCAAGCGAGCGATTGCCGCCGTGACGGTCGGTGATACGGATGAGGTAATCGTGGTCGGCAACCTTCTTCCAGTATAATCCTCCGCGAAATATCCGACGCTCTGCGTGAAGCTCGACAGAATGTTCGTAGAGTTGCGCAGTATCGACAGCGATTCTGCGTTGTTCCGCGGTGAGTTCTTTGAGTTTCAAGGGTTTTCCTCTCAAATCAACTCGTAGCCGATTTGAAAGGAAATTCTAGCAGAATCAAGGAGTTAATCCATAGTTTTGGGCCACAAGACAGGTTGATTTTCCTTTCAAATGTGCTCGCGGTCAAAATGAAAAGGAAAATACCTATGTTTCCTTGGATTTTTCGGGCTTAACTCGCCGACTGAGTCGGCTCGAACGGTGCCAGTGCGCTCTTCAATAAGCCGCGGCCGGCGCGACATCGCCGCGATCGAATCGCGTCGATAAGCTCGCGCTCGTCCTTGATTGGACCTTCGAGCAGCGTTGTGACGCATCCTACTGATCCGGCAGAATGCGAGTCCGAGCCCGCGACCTCTGCAATCCCGAGATGACGCGCGACTTTGAGCGCGAAGACGTTTTCATCCTCGCCACACGCGCCGTTGAGCACTTCGATCGCATCGACCAGCTCGAAGATTCTCAACTTTGCCGCGCGGTCCGGGTACGCCGGATCGATCGGCTCCGAGTCGGGGTTGATAAACGAAAAGCGCGGGTCGAGTTTGTAGCGGAACGGATGATTCGCGATCAGGATCCCGCCTTCGAGATCGATCACCCGCCGCAGTTCGGCCAGCTTGTATATTCCACCGACGTAGCGCTCGAGCCCGAATGCGCCGACGTGGCCCATGTCGGTCGTCACTTCCATCCCGCGGAGAAAAACAATGCCCGAGTCTCCCGCCATCGCGGCCATCTCGCGCGAGTCCCACATGTTGTCGTGCTCAGTGATACAGACCGCGCCGATTCCAATCGCACGCGCGCGATCGACCAGGTCCTTCGGCGCGAGGTTCGAATCCGAACTGCCGCGATTGGTGTGGAGATGCAGGTCGACGGTAAAGTAGGAACCCGCTTGCTTCGTCATCCGACTAACATGAGCGACGCTGTGTCATCCTGACGACAGGGAGCGTCAGCGACGGGAGGAAGGATCTCGGACAGCTTCGCGCCACGCGAGGCCGGTTCCGGTTCCGAATCGCCCGCCTTGGGCGGGCCACCTTATTTCGGCGACTCCTTGGCGAGCGTGATTTTCTTCATGTGGTCGCCCTTCTGAATCTGATCGACCGCGTCCATCCCCTTAATCACGCCGCCGAATACGGTGTATTGCCCGTCGAGTCCCGGCTGCGGCTGGAGGCAGATGTAGAACTGGCTGCCGCTCGAGGCGCGCGTCGGATTAACTTCGTCACCCTGCCGCGCGGTCGCGAGACTGCCGCGCAGATGCTTCTCCTTAATCTCGGCAGGCACGGTGTATCCGGGGCCGCCAGCACCGGTGCCGTCAGGATCTCCTCCCTGGATCACGAAGTCCGGGACGACCCGGTGCCACGTCAGGCCGTTGTAGAAGCCCTTGTTCACGAGCGTCTCGAAATTCGCCACGGTCTTGGGCGCAGACTCGGGATAGAGCTCGAGGACGATAGTGCCGCGTTCGGTGTCGATAATTGCGTAATGGCCGGTGTTTCTCACTGGAAGTCCATCCGTTGCGCCCTTGCAGGCCGAAGCGAATACGAGCATCGCCACGACGGCAAGACACGACATTCTAAAGGAGTTGAGTTTCATTTTATCCCTTTCGCAATCGCACGAACAATCAAAGGTCGATGCAGATTAGTCCTACAGTCCTGTATGGAAGTATTCGAGGCGTGATCAATCCGCAAGCGATGAAGTGACCGTCCCCGCGGCTATCCCTTGAGGAACTTCGACACTGTCGCCGCTAACTTCGCCGGCTCCTCCAGCGGCATCATATGCGCGCCGTTATCGACCAGATGGATCTTTGCGCCAGGAATTCCTTTGCGAAACTCATCGGCATAGACCGCGGGCAGCAGCTTGTCGTCCTTGCCCCACACAATCAGCGTCGGTGCCGCGATTCGATGAAGCCTTTTGCGCAGACCCTTGTCCGGTATCGGCCACATGAATTTGCCGGTGCATCCGAGAGCCCACGTGATCCGAATGAACCCATCCTGATCCTCGGGATTCAACGTAATTCGCTTCAACGACGGGTGATGCTGATCCTTGAACAGCAGCGCGGGCAGATCGGTCTGCGGCGTCACGATGTAATTGCGAATCGGAGAGTCGTCGCGCCACAGACCCAGCGGACTTATGAGCACCAGCTTACCGACGCGCGTCGGATCGGTCGCCGCAATTTCTCCGGCGATCATACCGCCGAACGAATGACCGACCACCGCCGGCGCCTTGAGCCCGAGCTTGTCGAACAGGTCGTAGTAGTAGAGGACGAGATCCCACATGTCGTCGAGCGCCTTGTAGGAGTCCTCGTCGCCCGCCGTGATCCCAGGATGCTCCGGCGCATGGACAGTGAAGCTCTTCGCCAGCTCGTCGAGCAGTTCGGTTTCGATAGGCCCATAACCGCCATGGAGATAGACGATCGGCGGCCCATCGCCAAGAATCCTTACCTTAGGATGAACCTTATCGCTCCAAACGCTTACCGTCTTATCTTTTGCAGCCGCCATATCTATCCCTCTAAAGAACCTTTCCCGCGCCCCTGAGAGCAAAGTAGCGCGCCGCGCGCAACTTTGCGTTTTTCACTTTCACACTGGGTGCAGGGGTCACCCCTGCCGCCCGCCGCGCAGGCGATTATTCTCTCCTCGTCGACTACCGCGCCGCCGCATGCACTCCGTTCGACGCGATCTTTGTGCGCGGCCCCTTCAGCGACTCGGGCCACCACTTATTCTCCCATTCGCCGTCCCACACGCCGCGGAAATGCGGCAGCACCTCGCTGCAAAACAGATCGATATTCTTGATCGTCAAATCATGCGGCATCGATCCGATATGCAGCAGCACCATCAGGTTGCCGACGCGCAGTTTCTTCACCGCTTCCATCAACTGCTGACGCACAGTGGCCGGCGATCCTGCGATCACGAACTGATTGTCGACGAAGTCCTTGTACTTCCAGGTCGGAATCTTATTCATCACGTCGAACAACTGCGGATTCAACTTGGTCACGCTGTTGACCAGGCTCTTATAATCCTGGTTGCCGGCGACGGGAAAATATTCCGGCAAAATATGCAGGCACTTATCGTAAAAATATCGGATGTGCTTGTAGTAGTCCTTTTCGGCCTGCGCGTCGGTTTCCGACACCGCCACCAGCTGCAAAAATCCGGCGCGATACGGATTGGGATCATGATTGCCCTTCGCGACGAAATCCCAGAACCCGTCCATCACGCGTTTGCCGAAGTTGTTCCCCCAGTACGACAAGAAGCAGTAGCAGTGGTTGTGCTTGGCGGAAAAATCCCAGGTCGAGAGACTGCCGCTGCCGGGAATCCACACGGGCGGATGCGGCTTCTGAATCGGACGCGGCCAGATATTGACCATCGGCAGTTTGAAGTACTTGCCGTTCCACGCGAAAATCTCGGGCGACGTCCACGACTTGATAATCAGGTCGTGCGCCTCGTAGTAACGCTCGCGCTGCTCGATCGGTGGGATTCCGTAGCACAGGTTCACGTCCTGCGACGTGCCGAGCGGCATCCCCGCCACCATGCGGCCGCCGCTGATACAATCGATCATCGAATATTCTTCCGCGATTCGTATCGGCGGATTCGAAGTCGGCAGCGTCGCTCCCATCTGCACCACCGCGACGTCGGTGCCGTTAGTCGCGCGCGCGAGAATCGATCCCATCAGGTCGGGATT
Source organism: Binatus sp. (SeqCode) (assembly GCF_049584895.1). Classification (GTDB taxonomy): domain Bacteria; phylum Desulfobacterota; class Binatia; order Binatales; family Binataceae; genus Binatus. The sequence goes on along the minus strand of NZ_JBAUYR010000005.1, from coordinate 27,378 downwards.
CGGCATGAAGCCGTAGGCGTTCTGATGATGCTCGTTGACGCAGATCCCGTCGATTCCCTTGTCCGCGGCATGGATCAGCTCGTCGAGCGTCCAGTTGTAGTACTGCCCGACCTTCACCGAATCGGCGAGCTCGCAATACGGCGGGTCGACCCACACCGAGTGGTATTTCTGCGCGAAGTCGTCAGGCAGGTCGCGATACGGCATAAGATGGAACATCGAAATTTTCATCGTCGGAGGCCTCCCATCACGCGTCAGCTTTTCAATCTCCCAATACCACGCGCAGCGCCGTCTCCCAAGAGTGCGGCGTTGCGAATCTTATCGCTGTGCGGTTCTATGTTCACAGTGAAATTGCTCGTTGTACTCGTAATCGCATCGATACTCCTATACGCAACGCTCGTGCGCGCCGACCCTCCCTCGCGATCGTTCGTCGGCAATTTCATCGGCAACGACGCGACCGTCGAAAACTATCTCTCCATTTCGGGCGGCGTCGATCGCACGCAGAACTTCGAGTCGCTGTACCTCGAAAAAACCATTTCCTCCGACGCCAGCTTCTCGCTCTTCGTCGGCTACCAGCGCCTCGAGCAGGAAGGCGAGGACGCTGCCGTCAGCGGATTCAGCAACCTCGGTTTAGGGTATAAGCACCTGCTCCTGGCACTCCCTGCCGATGGATTCGTTCTCACGATCAACCCAACTCTTGAGCTGCCGGTTGGCGACAGCCGCGTTTCCGAGACGCATCCGCGCGCCGGCGGCGACCTGCTTTTTCAGAAAGGCTTCGGAGACCTGCCAGAATCGCTCGCGATTTTGCGGCCCGCGGGTATTGAGGGCGACGCGGGATTCGAAAGCAAAGTCACCGGCGCCCGCGACGACTTGCTGAATGCCGACCTCGAGCTCGAATATTCGCTCGGCTACCTCGACGCGAATGTCGCGGCAGATTCGGTTCCGATGCTGCTACGCGATCTCACGCCTCATCTCGATTTCGATTACGCGCAATATCTAAGCGCGCACAACAACTCGTCGGCGCCCGACCTCGAGCTGACTCCCGCAATCGCGTGGATGAACGACACGTTCGAGGTGAATCTCGGCGCCCAAATCGCCCTCAACCGCGCGTCATCAGGCACAGGTCCGGTCGCCTTCGTCTGGCTCCTAGGCGTCTCGTACGATCAACTCCTACCCGCCCTAGGCTGGAAGCCCTTCCAATAAGAGAACGCGCGCTGGATTTTTCACGGCTCTCTGTTCTCTCTTTTCAATTCTGGCTACGGTCAGAGAAATAGGACCTCTGTTCCGCCTTTCCATTCTGGAAAGGGGGTTAGGGGGATAGGACGCCGCGACTTTTATACTTTTCCGGTTCCCCTTCCCGCTCGGGAAGGGGCTAGGGGTTAGGTTCCTCACGCTATAGACAACGCCCTCAATTGAAGGTGACAATGCGCACCCATGGAATCGTGGTTCAACAAAGCAAGATTCGGGATGTTCATCCATTGGGGCCATTGCAGCCAGCGCGGCCTTGAGCTGTCATGGCCGCTGGTGGGAGGCGTCGGCGCGCTGCCCAACGGCCAGAGCGTTGGCGTCGACGAGTACCACTCGACCGCCAAAACCTTCAATCCGGTAGACTGGGATGCGCGCTCTCTCGCTAAAAGCGCCAAGCGTGCCGGTATGCAGTACGCCGTTCTGACTAGTAAGCATCACGACGGCTACTCGCTATTCCACACCAAACATTCTGACTATTCAATTGAGTATTCGCCTTTCAAGCGCGATATAGTTCGCGAATACACAGACGCGTTCCGGGCCGAGGGTCTCAAGGTCGGACTGTACTACTCACTTATCGACTGGCATCATCCTGACTATCCGACCTTTCTCGAGTCCGACAAGCCTTACAAGTGGGGCGCGTGGCGCCGCTCGACGCCTGAGCAATGGAATCGGTTTATCGAGTTCATGTTCGCCCAGATGCGCGAGCTGCTGACCAACTACGGCAAGATCGATCTGCTTTGGTTCGACGGCGGATGGGAACGCACGCCGGAGGAATGGAAGTCACGCGAGTTTGTCGAGATGATTCATTCGCTCCAGCCCGAGGTCGTTATCAATGATCGCATTCCAGGCTACGGCGACTATCAAACGCCCGAGCAGGCCGTTCCTCCCAAGCCGCCCGAAGGCCCGTGGGAAACGTGCCTGACGATTAACAATAGCTGGGGTTATAACCCTTCCGACAAGGACCTCAAATCGACCCGCTCGTTGATCCACACGCTGTGCGAGGTGGCCGGCAAGGGCGGCAATCTGCTGCTCAACGTCAGCCCGATGGGCGACGGAGCGCTGCCGCCCGAACAGGTTGAACGCCTCGACGCGATCGCTGACTGGATGAGCCGCAACAACGAGGCGATCGTCGGCACCGACCCCGGCCTCGAGCCGTGGCAGTTCTATGGACCGTCGACGCGCCGCGGCAATCGCGTGTACTTGCACGTGCTCGCGAGGCCGTATGAGTCCGTCTCGGTGCGCGGGGTTAAGGTGAAACACGTCGGCGACGCACGTCCGCTGTCGAGTACCATTTCGCTCAAGGTGCGCAAGCGAGTCTCCGCCGCCGACTCGCTGTTCAACCGCGATCCGATCGGCGAGTTAGTGATCGCGACGCCGGACAGCGCCCTCGACTCGATGGCGACCGTCATCGCCGTCGATTTCCAGCAATAGTCAGTCGCCGATCATCGAGCCGCTGTGAAGTTCCACGAGTAAGGCTTGCCGTTGACAGTCATCGCGACGCGATACGTCTCCCCACCTGCGAGCGGGTCCCTCACTATCATTACTACTTCGCCAAAAGCGTTGAGGATGCCGCGTGCGTGTGCCTGCGTCGCGGCGTCGGGATTGGTGTAAGTCTGGTAATCGTAGGCGCAGGTCTCGACTATCGTTCCAGCCGCCGCGCCGGTGGTCTGAGTCAGGTGAGCGTCTGTGATCTTCGCCGGCAGGTTTGTCCCCAGTTGGAACGTAATCGTAAGTTGGTCCGTCGAGTACCCGGGACATGCCGACAACGGATCCGGCCATTCACCGCGGAATCCGCTGGGCTTAACTGTTACGCCGTCGGGCGGGACTTCGAGCGGATGAGCAAACGTGTAGCCTCGAGATGCCGGGTGCAGATCGCTGATCGGATCCAGTACCATCGCGCAGTAGGTGCCCACGCAATACTCGCCAAACCCCGCTCGCTTGAGCTCGGGATTCACCAGCTGCGGCCGATGGAACGGTCCCGAGATCCAGACCTCAATAGCTCTTGTCTTTCGCTGCGCATCAGTCGTGCGCATAACCGGTGTGAATATCACGTCGCTCACACGCGCGGCCTTCAGACCGGCGGCCGAATAGCCAGGCATCGATTGCTCCTCCTCGTGCATCTTGCCTCCGACATTCCCAAACGGCGGGTGATAGTTGGTCATCAGATATTTCGCGTGGGCGAAGCAGCCGGCGCTTAGCCTCGCATCCTCTTCCACCGGCGGCACGCCGAGACGCGTGCGGTATGCGTTCAGCACGGTCAACCAATCGGGGCTCGACCCGACGACAGCGGGAGTCTCTTCCGCCGTTGGCGACGGCGATGGAACCGCCGCGACATATTCTGCCGGCCCGCTCATCGACGCCATCGCTTCAGGCACCGGCGTCGCGCGATGTTTGAGTCGCGCGGTCCGAGATGGAGATGGCGGCGGCGGCAGCGACTCCGTTTCCGTTGGCTCTGTCTCCGGCAGCGCGGCTGTCGGTGCCGGCTTCGGTAACTTTGCGATCGCGGTGAACCTCGTGGCGTCTGCGACCGTAAAGTTCCACGCATATGTCTTTCCATCCGCCGTGATCGAGACCGAGTAGCGCGACCCGGGCTGCAGCGGCGATCGCGGAACAATCACCACCGCACCTGCATCGCGCAAGTTCCAGTGGGCGAATTCCTGCAAAGAATGGATGTGATTGCGATAGCTATCCGCGTCGAAGGCGCAGTGTTCGATCGGCTTGCCGTCTTCCATCAAGGAAGTCGCGGTGAGTTTCGTGTCCACCAGCCGTCCGAGTTGCAGCGTCAGCGGAAGCCCCACCGGCCGCGTGTAACCCGGACAGCTCTCGAGCGGATCGGGCGTCTCGAGACCGATCCAATCGAGCGCAACGTTCGCGCGGTCGGGGGGAAACTCGATCGCTCTCGGATATGCCTTCTGTTCCTCGGGCGGCTGGGGCAATCGCAGCGCCGCAACCCAGCATCCTTCCTTCTCAGCCTCGCCGTAGCCGGCATCGATCAGGTCAGGATCGAACACCGCGAGGCGATGAAACGGTCCCTCGATCCAACGATCGATCTGCTGCGTCACGTCGTACGAGCTACAACCCCACGCCAGCTGGAGGTTACGCGCCGCCGCCGCGCCGATCGTTGTATAACCGGCCTTGCCCGGCTTCTCCTCGTACGCATCTCCGCTCATCGGCTTTGCACTGCGCATGTCCTCGCCGAAGTTGATCAACAGGTAACGAGCATGCGCGGCGGCGCCGGCACTCAACTGCGGATTGTCGCGAATTGGATCGAGACCCAAGCCGGCGCGATAGAAATTCATCCGCTCCAGCCACGGAGGCGCCGACGCCGCGACCAATTTGGTTGTCGGTGATGGCCGGGTTGATTTTGGCGCCGGCGCCGGAGCGGGCGCTGCGACGCTCGCGACCGAAGTGATTGCCGCGGGGGTACTCGGCGCGCGTGCTATTGACGCCGCGGGAGTACTCGATGCGCGCGCTATTGAAGCGGCGGGAGCCGGCGCCTTCGCGACTTTCGCAGTCGGAGCAATCGGCGCTTCGACCGGCTTCGGCGTGGCATACGAATCCACCCACGCGACCATCTCGTTCAACGTCGCTAGCGACAGCAGATTCCATTTCTCGAAATGGTCCAGCAATCCAACGAAGACGAGAATTGCAATGACCGCAGTGGCGCGCATGATTCGACGCCAACGCTGTCGCTTGAGCGCGTCTGGATCGATAAACCGGTACGGAGTCGCGCCGCCAAACCTGATTAAGTCGCCGTGCTTGAGTGCCCGCCTGCGGCGGATTCGGCGCCCATTGACGAACGTGCCTTGCGCCGATTTGAGATCGACGACGTGGTAACGCCCGCGCGCATATCTGATCGTCGCATGACGATATGTGACGCTCGGATCAGGAAGATGCAGTGGCGACCCTTCCGCCGATCCAACCACCGCTTCATCGAGCGCGAGCAGCAGCAACCGCGTGCCTGCCCCCTCGCGATCGAGAGCCAACAGACGCGCCGCCTGCGGCCTCAGCATTTGCGGCTAGCCTCGCGTGGCTCGCTCAAAGCCGCGGCCGTTAAAATACAAACTCATTACCCTTCGCGGTCGGAGCCGGAGGCGGAGCTGACGCAGATGGAGACGATGCGGACGGAGACGATGCGGACGGAGACGATGCGGACGCAGATGAAGCTAACGGGGCCCCTGAAGAATCCGCGCAGTATGGAGCGGCGCCGGTTGCGTTGCTGGCAGCGCGCTCAGCCAGCATCTTTTGAAGATCCTGCTGGCAGTTGTTCTGCCCGGTTTGATAGTAGCGGTACCTGTACATCTTGACCGATCCGTTCGGCGGCTCGACCAGGATCGGCCCGCCCATCTTGGACGCTTCCTCAGGCGTGTATCCCATTTCGGCCGGGGTCATCGGCGCGGGAGGTGTTTTTGATTTCCAGACTGGCAGACCGGGGAGGCCGACCGATTGAAGATTGCCATGCGGGTCCTCGGTCCATTCGAAGCATCCGGCCAACCCGCAACACCAGATCGCCACCACCACTAGTACCGCACGTCTCAAAACAACCGTCCCCCTCCTCTTTGCAGACAACCAACAGTTAGCGGCGCAACTACATCATGGACCTATGGCGAAAGTCCAGTTGTACTGCCTTCCGTTCGCGTTCATCGATACTGCGTACTTCCCGCCCTTGTCGAGCGGCGCGCGCAGAATCAACACGACCGTGCCGTAGGACTTCAGCACGTTGCGTCCAAGGTCTTGTGAGTATGCGTCGGGGTTCGAGTAGCTAGTCGAGTCGATACCGCATGCCTGCACTGGTGAGCGGCTGCCGTCGGGGTTTACCCGCGCGAGTGAGTAATCACTGAGATGCGTATCCATCCAGTTTCCGAGCTGAAGTGTAATAGCCAGTCCGCTGGGCGGTGCATAGCCGGGGCAGCTGGTAAGTGGATTGGGCCATTCGTTTTCGAACGACCTTATCGCGACGGTTCCGCCGTCCGGAGGAAACTCGATCGGCAAGCTCCTCGCCGCCGCCGCCGGCATTTCCCCCTGCGATCCTTTCAGCAAATTGAGTCCGGCAGCGCACGCCTCGGATTCGCAGTCGAGTCCGAATCCTGCGCTGGTCAGTTTCGGGTTGAGTATCGGCATCCGATGGAACGGCAGTGACATCCATCCGTCGATTGACCACTCCGGCGAGCCCCATCCGTCGGCATCGTTCGACACTCCGCGCATCGACCACACGTCCATGTCACTGGACTTGGCGGCCTCGAGTCCTGCAGGCGTGAAATTCGCGTTCCCCGGATCCTCCTCATGCATCTCGGCGCCGAGACCGCCAGTCATGATCGCGTCGTGGTAGTTCTTGACGATATACGCGGTATGCGCCCTGTCGCCCTTGCTCAGCTCAGGATCCTCAACGATCGGCGGCAGCTTAACCATCGCGCGGTAATAGTTTACTCGCCGCAACCATGCGGGCCCGGCGGCGGACGCGGGATTCGATGACGACCCCGGAGCCGATCCCTCTGCCGCTCCCGTCTCACTCGATGCGGACTGAGTATTCGCCGCCGAAGGCGCGGAACCGGCCGCGATCGGCGAACTTGGTGCGACTGGTTCCGACGTCGAGGGTGCAATTCTGGCGCGATAACGAGCGACGGCGAATCCAGCGAGGAACATCACGGCCAAAATCACGAGTCCTCGTCGCAATCGCTTCGCCACTGACTGCGGGTCGAATGCAACACGCACGGCGCCGAATTTGATCTCGTCGCCGGGCTTCAGTGCAGTGGGACCGCTCAGTCGGCGGCCGTTGACGAACGTGCCGTTTGTCGATCCGAGATCAGTCAGCTCAAAGCCGCCCGCCTTGCGCGTAATCGTCGCATGACGGCGCGATACTGAAGTGTCGTCGAGCACCACATCGTTCGACGGATGAGTGCCAATGGCAATTGTCGGCTGGTCGAGTGAGTATTCGCGCGGAGGCGAACTGCCTAATGTAACGAGCCGACTGCCCGCATTGCTCTTCTCGTTCGGTGTTTTGTCGGCAGCTCCCTGTTTCAGCGCCATCGATCGTCCTAACCCAGATTCCAGAAGCGGCCGACGTTCTGCGCCGCGCGCTCGATCATCGGCATCACCCGATCGCCGCCATCGTCCGGACGAATCGGCTCGTCCGCGTCGCGTCCAAATTCGTCGATCACCGCGCGGCCCGACTCGGCGATTGCTTCGAGGTCGTAGCCGCCTTCCAGCGCAGCGACCATCTTCCCGCCGCAGCATTCTGCCGCCAAACGTTTCACCCGCCGCGCCATCGCCGCGAATCCCGCTTCGGTCAAACGCATCTGCGCGAGCGGATCGCGAAAGTGTCCGTCAAAGCCAGACGACACCAGGATGAACTCGGGTTTGAAATGGCGGCCAATCGGCATGATCAAGTGATCGAACACTCGAAGATATTCGGCGTCGCCGAATTCCGCCGGCATCGGCAGATTCACGGTGAACCCCATCCCCGCGCCGTATCCGATTTCGTGGAGCGATCCGGTGCCGGGGTAATGCGGGAACTGATGCGTCGATACGTACAGCACTTCGGGCGATTCGTAAAATATATCCTGCAGGCCGTTGCCGTGATGGACGTCCCAATCGACGATCATCACGCGCTTGAGCCCGCGCGACTCCATTAGCCACTTCGCCGCGATTGCAACGTTGTTGAAGAAGCAAAATCCCATCGCGCGATTAGGCAGTGCGTGATGCCCCGGCGGCCTGACTATAGCAAATCCATTATCTACTGCTCCGTCCATCACCGCCTCGACCGCGGTCAGCACTCCGCCGGCGGAAAGCAGCGCGGTCTCGTAGGTGTCGCGCGAGCTATGCGTATCGGGATCGAAATCAAACCGATCGAGCGACGCCGTCCGCACCATCGTCGCAATGTACTCGGGAGTGTGACAGCTCTCGATTTCCTCTTGCGTCGCTTCGCGCGGCGCCATGAATTTGAGGTCCGGCCGCTTGAGCGCCTCCGCCATCTCGATCATCGCTGCGATACGCTCGGGACGCTCCGGATGCGACCGGCCGGCGAAGTGTTTCAGGTAGCGGCGATCCGCGACGAGTCCGGTTTTATACATCGTTGACACTGCCGTCTGGTATGATGATTAACTTGCAGGAGCGGGCATCATTGCTCGTGCGGTCATCAGAGTTTGGACCTTTTTGAAATAGTTTTGATTCTCGCGATCGCGCTGATCGTGGTCGGCCCCGAACGCCTGCCCGAAGTTTTGCGCACCGTAGGAAAAGTCTTGCGTGAGCTGCGCCTGGCAAGCAATACCGTTCTCCACGAACTGACCGACGTGCTCGAAGAGCCTCGTCCTAACACTCCTGCGCCGCCGAAATCCTCGCCTCAAGCCGTGCAGCCTCCGCCCGCTCCACAGTCGACTGAGGCGGTGCCGACTACCGCCGTGCCGCCCGAGAACAAATAGCCGGTCGTCCCGCACTGTGCCTAGCGAGGATATCACACCGCCAGCGCCCCTCGAGGCGACGCCCGAGCAAGCCGGGATGTCGCTCATCGAGCATCTGCAGGAACTCCGCACCCGCCTGATTCGATCGTTCATCGCGGTCGGCATCGGCTTCGTCATCGCGTATGCGATCGCCGATCCGCTCTTCCGTATGCTGACCTGGCCGATTCGCGAGGTTTCCGGCGGCAAGGTGTTGCTGATCGGCACGGGGGTCGGCGAGGCATTTTACACCAAGATCAAAGTCGCGCTGATCGCGGGACTGTTCATCGCGAGTCCTGCGGTATTTTACGAGATCTGGAAATTCATCGCGCCGGGCTTGTACGAAACCGAGCGGAAGATGGCGAAGCCGTTCGTCATCTTTGCGACGATTTTTTTCGTCCTCGGTGGATACTTTTGCTGGGCGGTGGTTTTCAAAGTCGGCTACACATTTTTCCTCGGGCAATACGCAAGCATCGGCGTCACTCCGACGATTCGTATCAGCGAGTATCTGGCCTTTTCCTCAAAGCTGCTGCTCGCGTTCGCGCTCACGTTCGAGATGCCGATTTTCGCATTCTTCTTCACCAAGCTCGGCATGATCGATTATAAGATGATGCTCGGCTACTGGCGCTATGCGATCCTCGCGATCTTCATCGTCTCCGCGGCCCTGACCCCGCCCGATATGGTCTCGCAGTTCCTGCTCGCGATTCCGCTGCTTCTGCTTTACGCTGTGAGCGTGGGCGTCGCGTGGATGTTCCGGATTGAGCCTGCGGAAAAATCCACCGCGACCACTCCCAAACCGCAACAACCTGAAATCGTCTGACCGCGAAGCGAACCGAGCCGAAACCCCATGGCAAGAATTGTGACATCTCCCGTCGCCACCGGCGCACCCGGCATTCCGCCGCGATGGACTCGCAGCGCCAAGGACGCAGTCTGCACCGCCTACTCCTCCGTGAGCCGTTTATGGTTCACCGCCTCGGCCGGCGTCCTCGACGAGATTTATTTTCCGACGATCGATCAGCCGCAGGTCCGCGACCTCCAGTTCCTGATCACCGACGGTGAGACCTTCTTCCACGAGGAACGGCGCCACCTCCATTCCGTCACCGAGTACCTCGACCCCACGGGTCTAGGCGTTCGAATCGTCAACCATTCACCCGACGGCCGCTATCACCTCTTCAAGGAAATCATCACCGATCCGCATCAGCCTACTCTGCTCATCAACGCCCGCCTCGAGGGCGACCCGGAGCTGCTGAAAAAACTGCACCTCTATGTCCTACTCGCGCCGCATCTGTGCGTTGGGGGATGGGGCAACAATGGTTACCTGACCAAAATCGTCGGCCACGACTTCCTGACCGCGAACAAGAACGGCGTCTGGCTGGCTCTGGGAGCCATGACGCCATTTCTCAGGACCTCATGCGGATACGTCGGCACTACCGACGGATGGCAGGATATCCACTCCAATTTCAAAATGGACTATCAGTTCGCCGCCGCGCTCAACGGCAACATCGCGCTCACCGCCGAGATCGATTTGACCAAGGGCTACTCTTTCACGCTTGGCCTGGGATTCGGGCGCGAGCTCAATCGCGCCGTGACGACATTGTATCAATCGCTCGCCGAACCTTTCCCGTCGCATCGTGCCCGCTTCCTCGAGCAATGGCATCGCGCGTGCGATCATATCGTTCCGCTCGATAAATTCTCCGGCGACGGCGGCGCTCTCTATCGCCGCGGCACCCAACTGCTGCTTGCCCACGAAGACAAAACCTATCCCGGCGCGCTAATCGCGTCGCTCAGCATCCCGTGGGGCGAGGCCAAGAGCGACGAGGACCTCGGCGGCTACCATCTCGTCTGGACCCGCGACATGGTCAACAGCGTGGGCGGCCTGGCCGCCACCGGCGACGTCGCCACTGCGCTGCGCGCCCTCATTTATCTCGCATGCGCGCAGCGTCCGGACGGCGGCTTTCCGCAGAATTTCTGGATCGACGGCCAGCCGTACTGGAACGGCATTCAGCTCGACGAGGTCTCATTTCCAATCGTGCTGGCGTGGCGACTGTACAAGCACTCTGGCCTCAAGGATTTCGATCCTTATCCGATGGTCTTGCGGGCGGCTCACTTCCTGGTCGACCACGGCCCGCCCACCCCGCAGGAGCGATGGGAGGAAAACGCCGGCTACTCGCCCTCGACCCTGGCCGCGAATATCACCGGATTGATTTGCGCCGCCGGCTTCGCTCGCGACCGCGGTGACCAGGCCACCGCGCAGTTCCTCGAGGAGTACGCCGACTTCCTCGAGGCGAACGTCGAAAACTGGACCGTCACCAACGACGGCTTCCTCGTCCCCGGCATCAAGCGCCACTACGTCCGCATCAATCCTATCGACATCAGCGATCCCGACGCCGACGAAGGCCTCGCGGGCAAACTCGTGCCGATTCGCAATCGTCCCCCCGGCGCGCAGACCGAGTTTCCGGCCGCCGAGATCGTAGACGGCGGGTTTCTCGAGCTGGTCCGCTATGGCATTCGCAAGGCCGGCGATCCGTTGATGGAGGATTCGCTCCACGTCATCGACGCCGTGCTCAAGACCGACTTCCCCGCCGGGCCGTGCTGGCGACGTTACACCCACGACGGCTACGGACAGCGCGACGACGGCGGGCCGTTCCTCGGATGGGGCCGCGGACGTCCGTGGCCGCTGCTGACGGGAGAGCGCGGGCATTACGAGCTCGCCGCTGGCCGCGATCCGAAGCCGTACCTCAGAGCGATGGAACGGTTTGCGAATTCGACCCAGTTGCTGCCCGAACAGATTTGGGATCAGCCCGACATCCGCCGACGATTGCTCAAGTTCGGCGAACAGACCGGCAGCGCGACGCCCCTGATGTGGGCGCACGCCGAGTACATCAAGCTGCTGCGCTCGGCCTCCGACGGTCGCGTGTTCGACCTCATCGATGAAGTTCGAGACCGCTACCTGAAGCCCGGACGAAAGCCGAGCCGCCTGATGGTCTGGAAATCCAACCGCCGCGTGCGTTCGGTCTCACCCGGCGACCGCTTGCGCATCCAGGCCACCGCGCCGTTCATGCTGCATTGGACCAACGACGAATGGCAGCACGTCAACGACACCGGCTCGAGTTCAACCCCGATCGGCTTCGAGTACGCCGACATCGACATTGGCGCGAGCGACAAGGCACCGATCCGCTTCACCTTCAAATGGCGCGACACCGGCACCTGGGAAGGCCACGACTACGCAGTAAGGGTCGCGAAGTGATCCCCCGGCGATTTTCCCCTTCCTTCGAAACGATTTTGATGCAATCGACACTCGCCTTGAGAATGGTGGTCAGGGATTACGGTTCTTCAATCCGAGTACTAAAAGGCCGACAAGATTTATGAGTTGCATGAGAATTTTCAGCCGTTCGCCCTAGCAAGTCAGACTACTATCGAAAATGCCATCATGTGGCAGTACGCGAATCATCTCGACTACTTACAGCTGAAGTATTTTTTCGAGAGTGGCGATGCTCATTGGGGACAAATGTCAGATCGCATCAAAGAATATTTTGGCTCGCCACCGATTCCAGCTGCCAAAAATGATCCGCCGACACAGGCCGCCGACTTTGTGGCTTACGAAGTACGACAGGCTTATACAGCACTAGAAGTCAAAAGCGGTGAAATATTTGAGAAGTTTCGGATGTCGTTTGTCTTGTTAGGTCAAATCCCCGGGCGCTGGGGGGACCTAAAAGACCAAGACATTCGCGCGGAATTGAACGTGCGGAAGATTCCAAAACGGAAACCCCTAGAGTAGCGATTACAAAGCGCTCAATCCATAAATATATGTAATGATCGAGATCGTTAGACCTATTCCGAGAGAGAAAGATGGACGAAGTCGATCACTGATGGAGATCGACGGTCTCGTTCGCAGAGAACGACTTTGACTAAGTCGATCAAATGCTGCGATACACAAAGAAAGATTTGATCACGAATCTAACGTCGAATCGTCATCCGTCATCGCCGTAAGCCGGTTCGAGTACTCACCGTTCAAAGCACGTGTTGATGGGCTGTATATCACCCAGCAGTATCGAAAGGGCTGTGGCCGTTCCCGTAGGAGCGCCGACCGGAATGGTGGCGCCGGTCGGAATGGCGGAACCATAGTCAGCGAAGCAGAACTGACTCAAAAAGGCGGAACTGCAGCAGTCAGACGTTGAGTCATTTGCTCCGCAGGCCGTACCATCTGCATGTTGCCAGGGTCCGGTTATCTGATATCCCAGCTGCGGCCCGACTTTGCGTGGCTCGGTGACCGGACAGGAGCAGAGAATCTGATTGTCACCAATCGCGCCAACACCAGGAAACTCTTGGCCCGTTGTGCTATCGAAGCAGACACCGCCATCGCACTGCGCGTACGGTCCCGTCGAGTTACCTCTAGGGCAGGTGTAGAGAGCCAGTGGAGGCGGGGAGCCCGAGCTCGGCTTGTATTGTGCGGCGTACTTTTTCGTGACTTGGTCCGGAAGACTGAAGGTGCTCACCGTATAGCCATTGTCCAAACCGTCATTCAGCAGGGTGCAAATATTCTGCGTATTGTTATCGAATTCGAAGGGGATACTGATACTCGCTCCTACTTCCTCGTCGCACTTGCAGTACGCGACACCATTCAAGTAGAAGCACGTAGCTGTAGCGCAGAGTGCGTAATTTTGGTTGCATTGCACGAATGGTCCCTGCTGCGACCTCGCGCGCCCAGGGGCTCCCAGCACGCAGAGCACACCAAGCGCGACTACCCAGCCACGCCAGCTGATCCCGCTGGCCGGTAGCATTTCCTTCCGCTCGGTTCGGGGCGTTTGCACGGGTTCTATCCGAGATTTCCGACACTGGCTCATCTGCCGTCCTGTTGTCTGGAGGTCATCTGCGTTTGTGCCTCTTTCCTTACCGAGGAAAAATGTCAATTTCACCGGACACTACCGCATAGCGCCGGCACGAGCAAACCTAAATAGGAGTCAATTCTAGTCCGCAACATAAGGTTTCCCTTATGCCAAGTCCGAAAGCGAAGCCGATGGCAACACGGCTCCGTCAATCATATCTAGACTCTTAAATAAAACCGCCTGGCGACGTCGAATCCTTCGCCGCCAGAACACTCTCAGATCAAGCACTGGACTGGGTCATTCGGCTTCTCCTCACGCGAAACGACATTTGGCCTTCCGAACAAAACCTGCACCCCCGCGACCGCGCCAGTATAGCATCCCACTACGACGAACCCTTCGTGCATTACAAGTTTGACGGGAAGTCAAATCGATACATGATGGACACGCCCGTCTCCTTTCTCGGGGCGCCATGCGTCGCTCTTTTGTGCCAGCTTAGAAGTTCTGGCCGGCGTGGGTTTGCTCACCCACTTACAAATATATGGAGTATTCCAAGATCAAAACGAGCGGTTCAATTTGGCCGTGAGCGTTAACACCAACAAAATCACTTCGAGGGAAGGGCTTAGTGGTTAGGTTGCTCTCTTAACAATCTGTAAGCTCGCGCGCCGCGCACCATCATTGCGATCGCATCGCCGTATTTGCGTAATACCTCTACGCCGAAATTTTGAAATTCTCAGCGGACGTGCTCAAGCCTCGCGTCGTCGCGCGCTGGCACGATGCTGGCTCATCTTTCCCCCAACGCGCGCATTACTATCCGTTAATAACTAAATCCGCGCGCGTTCGTACTCGTTCGTGGAGGAATACCGATGAGTAGCAAGGATTCGTTAGTGCGCGACGCGGTTGAGTACCGGCTGGTGTTCGCGTTGCTCCTGCTGATGGCGATGCTGATCGTACAGGGATGCACCGCGTTCAATCCGCAGGGCGCGGCGATCCAGCAGACGCCGAATTACTACAACGGCGAATCGTACAGCCAGCTTTCGCCCGAGCAGAAGATGCAGCTCGAAGATCACCTCGCCAATCAGAGCAACTCGGCGTGGCGAACCACCGCCGCCGTCGCGTCGGGCGCCGGGCAACTCGAGCAGGGGACGGGATTTCTATTGCGCGGAATCGACGGGATCGAACATCACTGAGCCGCTTGAGGTCCAAGGTTTCGGCGTGATTGTGGTGACCTATCCGCCGGCGCGACACGCCGGTCGTTCTGCTATGCCCTATCCTGCCGCGAGGTTGCTGGCGACCGTCGCTGTGGCGCTCGCGTTATCTGCTCTGCAGGGATGCACCGACATGGCGCCGCAGTATGGCGCTCAGAATTACGCGCCGTCGTATTATGAGGGCGGCTACAGCACACTGACACCGCAACAGAAGTTCCAGCTCGAAGATCATCTGTCCAATCAGAGTAATCAGGCGTGGCAGACCACCGCGCAGGTGATGAGCGGCGCCGGCCGTCTGCTCGGCGGGACCGGAAGCCTGATTGGTGCGATTCGCTCGATCGATAAACCAACCGCCGTGGCGCGCGTGCACCCTCCTCGGATATCGCGTCGCTTCGCAGTACGCTGAATCCCGTCGGCACGGGCGCCGTTGATGCACATGGAACAGCGGGGAGCGCCGCGCGAGCGGTCCATTGCTCACTCGACCTCCCCGGCGTCCCGATCATTCGTACATCTGCGAGTCCGACGCGGTCAGCGTGGTTGGAAAAGTTATTCCAAGCAAAGTGCTGCTCGGCAGAAAAATCTTGCTCGCTGCATTGTAGCTCATACTGACGACCGTGCGGTCGGTGTATCCGGGCGAACTGGTGGCGGTCGTCGTCGTCCCTGTATAGGAGGCAACCGTCACGGTCAGGTCGGTGCCGGCGTTAGTAAGGATCGACGAAGATAACAACTGCTGCGCAGCGCTCGGTAACGAGCTGGCGCTGACGGAGCTATTCGGCCCCATCGTCCCGGGATTCACCGCGGCATAGCGTGCGAGTGCCGATGCTCCCTGGCTGACCGCCAGAGCCGCCTGCCCGATCAGCGCAAACTGCACACCGATCAGCATCACTGCCAGTGCGATGCTCGACATCAGCGCGAACTCAACCATCGACTGGCCACGGCTCATTCGCTTCTTGCGCGATACCTGCGGACAGCCATTCACACGGGACTGATTCTTTGCCTTAGATCGATTAGTCATACAATCTTCCCTTTTCTACTGGGTTAGCGTCGGAACCTGGTATCCCCCGAGCGCGGGCGCGGTCGAACTGGCGATAGTGTTTGCCGCAATCGCCTTCACGAAGCATCCGTTGATATTGGTGCTGGTGGTGGTGGCAGGCTCCAGATAGATCAGCGCAAACCCTTCGATGGTTAAGCCGCAGTTGCCGGTGCATCCGTGATAATCAACCGCAGGCACGACTACCAGGCATGGATCGCCGGGCGGGATATCGGTCGGATTGCCACCACCGCTGGTGCACGGATCGGCGATCGATTCGCAACTGCTCAACCTGGCCGCCAAGGCAGTTTTCACAGGACCTGAATTGCCCTTGTTACCCGGTTCTGACTGAATGGTGCCGCCGACTGAGAATGAGGCCGAATCACCGCTCTCGATCGCCGCGCTCAGCGCGGTATCGCCACCGCCAGAACCGCCGGTAGGGTTCAGCCATTGCCAGTTGCCCGGCGCCAGACCGCCGACAAACTTCTGCCCGAACGAAACTGATTGCCCCGGATCAAAACTCGACAAACTGCACGGGCTGGTGCATTGAAGTCCTACCGGAAATAGGCCCTGGGTAACGGTGCCGATATTTCCGCCGGCAGCTGCGGCGGCGGTAGCCGATACCGAATAGGTGCTAAGGCCGATAGCTTTTCCGAAAAAGTAGGGAAGAGCGGATTCCTGCGCCACCACTTTGATCGTCGACGAGGTCGGCTCGGTGAGCGTGAGATTGCTAACCGCCAGCCCATTGTCGACCGCATAGGTGCAGGCTGCGGTCGTGGCAGCGTCCGGTTCACCGGTGCAGCCGGAGGCGGGCGTGCCTTCAAATGTGTAACCAGCCAGGTAATTGGCGCCGGCGATTGCGGCAGCGTCCGCAGTCTTTTGCATCTGCTCCCAGTTCGCGTACATGACGGCGACATCGCCGCCGAGAGCGATCGCTCCGATTAGGATTGCAGCTATCCCGGCGTACAAAGCGGCGACCTGACCGCGAGAGTTGGCGAAAATCTTTTTCATAAGGCACTCCAGGTGAATTCCTTCGCCGAACACCGACCTGGCCTGATCTGCCCCATGCCTCGCCAAGGCACTTACGTTGCAAGGCTTCAGACCCGCTCGGTCCGCAAGGCAAGCAACCGGGATGCCAACCGATAGGCGGAAAATACTCCACTTGGTTATTCACATTCCTCTCCGATCAAAGGGAGAAAACTGTGGCGATTGTGCTACTACTTGTAGCACAACAGTACTCAGCGTAAGCTCCAGGCTACCCAGCCAACCACCTGGAACAGCGTCTTATGTCAAATGCGTCTCTCGATCGCTTGAACCTTCCTCCTTTTCTATCGCGTCAGCGTCGGAACCTGGTATCCCCCAAGCGCGGGCGCGCTGGAACTGGCAATCGTGTTTGCCGCAACCGCCTTCACGATGCATCCCTCGGCCGTCGTGCCGGCGTCCGGTTCCCGGGTGCAGCCGGAGACGGGCGTGCCTTCAAATGCGTAACCAGCCAGGTAATTGGCGCCGGCGATCGCGGCAGCGTCTGCAGTCTTCCGCACCTGCTCCCAGTTCGCGTACATCACGGCGACGTCGGTGCTGATGCGATCGCTCAGAGCAAGACGGCGATTATTCCGGCGTATAGCGCCGCAACTGACCAGGTGAACTGCCAGACGGGTTTTTCATAGACCACCCCCTTGTGAACCTCTGGAACGCGAAACCGGCACACGGATTCGCGCTGGCAAGAGACTCAAAACAGGTCGGTCCAGCGACTCAAAGCAACCTGAATGCCAAAAGCGGGCGCCGGATGTTTCCGCACGGTACTTCGCTTTTTCGCCATTTAGTAGGAAAAACGTACAACACCAGTGGCGAAATTGCTACTCGTTGTGGCGTAAAAGTACCACTATGTCGCTCGAAAGGGGCCAGCCCGGCAGCTATCCACAACCTGCGTTAAACGACGCGGCTGGCGAAACGCCGACGACTTCTCGCCCGCGACTTTCATCGCGGTCGGAGAGTTATCGTGCTTGCGAGAGATTTGCTGGAGTCTTTGGAGAAAATCAGCGGGAAAAGCCGAGCTGTCAGCTCAGCCTCACGCACCCTTAGCGGGTGGCGCTGCCACTGCTCCCCATGAAGGGAGCAGTGGCAGCATTCAGGCGTTTAAGTCGTGCCGTTGGGAATCAACCGGGAGACCGTGAGATCGCCCGCGATTGTCTTGAAGATCTGGTCGAGGGTACTGGTCGATCGAGCAGCCGACGCGCAGGAACTTTTCGTGGATGAGACATCGGTGAAGAAGTTCGCGTTATTCTGCTGGTAAGAACCCGCCGTTGTGGGCGAGTTTGCGATCGCCTGCATCGTACACACTGGGCTCGAATATGTGCCGGTGTCGGTCGTGCATCCGGTTGACTCCGAGCCGTAGGCAACCGCGTATACCGTGGTTCCCGCTGCCGCAGCGGCTTGGGCGGAAGCTACTGCTTGGGCGCACTGCTTCGTAGCCGGGTAAACCTTCGCCGGCGCCGGCGTCGGCGCCTCCATACCATCGGTAACCCCCGGGCCTGGAGCGTCCGCGTTCGCTTCGCCATCGCTGATGAGGATCATCACGTTCTTCGTGTTCGGTCTGTTGGAAGCGGCTGTTGCCAATGCTTTTTGTGCCGTATCGATTACGCCCGCATAGAAGGTCCCCTCACCGCCTGGGGCGGCTATGCCCCTGCTACAGCCCGCACCGGCCGCGATCACGAGGTTGGAGCCGGCGATCAGCGAAGTCGCCGTGTCGGATGCGCGATAGTCGCTGGAAAATGGAACGATCTCGTACTCCGGCGGTGTATAGGTAGTTGAGCAACTTCCCTCGCCTCGGCTCGTGCAACAAGCAGCCGGGGCGCCAGCGCCCGTGCATGAATTGTTCGAGAAAAATCCGTTGTATGAGGTAATGGCAGGGTTCGTGCCGGAGCAATTGGTATCAAGCTGTGCCTGAGCGGTGGATACCGGTCCCGGGAACGCAAACAGGCTGACTTCGTCGACTGCGTTTGTAACGTTACTCGCAGTCAGATTGCCAGTCGCAGGCGCAGGAACCGTGACTGAGCTGCCGCTGGCCGAGCCGCAGCTGGTCAGCCCGCCGGCGCACGGCGAGAGCGTTTTCAGCAGAGTCTGGACACCTTGCAACGCGCAGGAGATTTTTGTTGAGCTGCAATTGCCGCTGTCACTACTATTCATCGACGCCGTTGTATCAACGACAATTGCCACGTTGTACGGGCCATTGAATCCGCCTTTTGCGCTCGCCATGGCAGTCGCGCTGAGACTAAACGAATTGAAGCCTAGCACCCTGGCGAATGTCGTCGGGACGGTGGCTGTCTCCGTCACGGAGAGGGCGTTATACCCGGTCACAAGGCAGCCGCATGGGCTGGCCGCGGTACAATAGGGTACTCCCTCGGCGATGGCGGCAGTGCTCGTCAGGCACTTCGCCGTAGCCGCAATCTGAACGTTGCTCAGAAGACTAGAGTTGGTGTTTACATCCCCAGTATGACCGCTGTAGTCGGTCGCAGTGGTTATTACATTGCTTATTGTTTCGCCGTCATTGGACATGACCGCGCCGCCCGCCAATGCAGCTGCCTGGGTCTGAGCCCGGAGTTGCTGATAACCAATATAGGCAGTGCCGACGTCGAACACGATCGCCGCGATTCCGCAAATGGCGACCATAGCGACCGTTATCAGCACGAACGACTGGCCGCGCCGGGCACCGCCGATCCAGCGCAAAGTGGATCCATTCTTGAGTGCAGTAGGTTCCTTGGTGGGTTTCATTGAATCAGCTCCGCTGTTTGCGCCGAGAGGCTACAGCCCGAGGGCGCATAGTTGAATCCGAAGATCAGAAGGCTGCACGGATAGGTAACCGTTACTTTGGCAGTATTGCCCGACACTAACTGGGCGGCGGCGCTAGTGCAGGATGTGCCCGTGTATGGAGATCCGTACGAGACCGGATTTCCGGTCCCAAACGCAATCGAGTACACGAGGCCCCCTGAAGTGAGGTTAGGCGCTGCTGCCTGGACCGTCTGACTAGTCGTCGCGCACGGATCTGAGCTTTGCCCTCGACTAATCGAAAGCTGCTGGGCACCAGCAGTGGTAGCATTCGTCAGCGTCAGATAGTTATTGAAAACAATCCCGACTACGATTATGGCCACTAGCAGGGTCAGCAGCACCGGCAGGGTAAGAGCGAACTCAACCATGGCCTGTCCCCGCCCGTGGCGCGCGAGTCCGGAGGGCTCTTCACCGACCGAGGCCTGGCCGCCGTACAGTACGGCTATGTGGCCACGGTAACTGTAGGATGTTTGCTTCATACAGAACCTCTCAAAAATTCACCGAAAACGGTGAATGGTGATTTTATGACACCGTTCGGCTTTAGATCTCATTTTCGTATCACCCGTCCTTCTTTATGGCAAGCCAGCAACAGAAGGTAATTTGTAGGACGGCTCGTGATGCGAAAACACACCTAAATCCAACTTGTCGAGCCGTAATCTAACAAGGCGGCATAAATACGTCAAGAACCAATGGTGGCAGTATTGCTACTATTTGTAGTATATCGCTACCAAAAGCCGACCGACAACGAGGTCGGTCGAAGTAACTAAACTAATGCTCGCGGCCCATCGAGGAGGTTAACTCCATCCACACCTTGTCAAGATTCTCCACCTAACAAAACTCTAATATTAATGGCTGTTTAGGCTTCGTAACCGTCAAATCTGAGGATCCGTATTCAAGGCAGGAGAGACGCTTATGAAAATCCACACAACCATTATTGCCGCGATCTTCGGGCTCCTGATGATGGTGATCCCGAATCTCGCCTCAGCCGCGGTCGTCGTTCGCCCTGTGCATCCGGTGGTAGTTCAAGAGGTCGTCCCGGCGGCTCCCTTCACGACCATCGAATACTATCGGCCGTGGGCATGCGCCAACCCCTACTTCCGACGCCACCACTGGTGGAGATGCCGTTAAGCTGATTGCTCGATAGAGCCCAGCGCCAACGCATCGGCGGTCGCGGGCGGCGTGTCGGATGACACCCGCCCGCAAGAAACAAACCGGCCCATTAGTTTCAGATTTTGGTCCCCGCTCCCGCAGATCCGTGTAGGACGAGGGAACCCGACGCTATCTCAGAGGAAGAGTTACATGCCGGTAATTGCCCAGGTGCCTCCTCCGCACGTATTGACCGAGTAGCTATAGGTAGCCTGCGTTGTGCCGTAGAGCACTGCCATCAGATCGTAGTTGCACTCACTATCGCCATCACCACCGCTATCGCTAATGGTGATCGTGGTCTGCTGGCCCGGCCCGAGCGTCTGTCCGGCGAACAAATTATTGGTTGTGTCCCAACCCGAGGAGTCTGAGGACGAAGCATAAAACTCTGTCATTGTGTAGGACGTGTTATTCGTCACAACCACGCTTTTTGGGTTGCCGGCGATCGCGGCGGTGGCTCCAGCGATGGTAAAGAGCATAATTAGGACTGCTATATTTCGCGTAGATTTCATGTTTTCTTTCACTCCCTGCCTGAAAAGGCGACAAGATAGTCGCTAATCGCCGTTTAGTTTGTGCTCCCCTCGCAGAACGCTGATTCCGAACTAGTCAGCGTTGTAGGAAAGGGGATGCCAAGAAATGGATTGGGAAGCGCCATTAAGGAATTGGCGTTGAATGAGACGGAGACTGTGACAGAGCTGCCGTAGGTGCAGGGAGGAGCTGGGCTCAGAGTAGAGGTCAGATAGGCTCCGCCGTTTGCAGCGATGGTCGGCGACGCCACCGAGAGCATGTAGCTTTGAACCTGCGCCTGGGTCGAATTCGTGTAAACCGCCGCGTATCGCGCGCCCTGATAATTGACCTGGCCCAAGGCTAAAGACGCTTCACCAATAATCGCGAACTGAATTCCAACCAGCAGCAGGATCAATACAACTGGCAATGCAAAAGCGAATTCGATGACGGACTGCGCACTGCTGCCTCCCCGGAGCCGGCGCACGAGCGCGTCGAACCTGGGGGGGCGACCTTTCGATTTGCGGTCAATATTTGTGTTCATGATCATATAACCTCCTGGCTTTTAACCTCCTGGCTTTCAGTAATCTTGCCCACTCGGTGTGCGAACCCTTAATGAATGAGGATCGGGTGTCCATGCCCGCCGTAGTTTGGAGCGCTCGCATCGCCGTAGCTGTTCGGGACGACCGCGCTTATGAAGTTCACGGTAACCTGGCCGCCGCTGTAGCTGTCGAGCCATACCGTAGCGAAGGCATCCACCTGCACCTGGCTCCTACCGTTCTGACCTTCCCAGTTCACGACCGGCACTACCAGCAAGCGAGGATCGGTTGCGGTGTGGTTCGAATACGTGCCGCTTGGGTCAGAGCTCGAGGCGGCATTCAGACGATCCTGGAAGCCCTGATCAACGGGACCAACTTTCTTGCCCGGTTCAGTGGTTACCCACTGTCCCACGCTGATCAGTCCGCTATAGCCATCGGCGATGTTGGTTCTGAGGTTGCTTCCGCCGGTTCCACCCAGCGCCAGCAAGTCCCAGTTGCCCGGCCCGACCTGACCCTGCTGAAGATTTATCTGCTCACCGTCGCTGTACACGGTGTTGACGTCCAGTCCTATTGGGATGACCTGGCAATCGCCGGTGTTGTTGCAGGCGGCAGGCGTGTAGGTACCGCTCGAAACAGCTCCCGGCGAAGGCGCCCCGACGGTATAGGTGGCGGGCTGCGGCGCAGCCGCGGCCGTCACCTGTATCGTCCCGTTCGTCATTCCAAGGACCTTGGCGAAATAGTAGGGAACCGTTCGCTGCACCGTCATCGTGATCGACAGATCGTTCGATGCGACAGCAGCGGAGGTTATCTCGGAGGCCTTGACGCCATTGGACTCCGCGAACTGCTCTGCGACCGTTATAGCCTGAGTTGGATTGTCCGGAAGAGAGTTTGCGCCAGCCAGCACGCCCGAGTCGGCGGCCTTTTGTATCTGCACCCAGTTGAAATAATGCAGAGCAACATCGGTGCCCAATGCAACGGATCCAATCAGAACGGCGATTACGCCGGCGAGTAATGGGGCGATCTGACCAGACGGCCCATGACGGGAAACTCTGGAAACGCGCGGTGAGCGGACGACAGATGGAGTTCTTCGGAACCTAAATAGTAACATATAAGTAACCCTCCCTATGTGAGAAGCAAGCAAAAAATCTGCCATTGCGTGTCAAAACTGAACAAAACACGTCATATTGCTTTGAAACACTGTGGAATACTGGTTTTTGGATAAACGAGTCGCCGATCGTTTGACGCCAAGACCCGGCAACTTTGTATCTGAAATACTACAATATGTAGCAGTATTGCTACACTAGACGTAAATCATTACTTCCTGTAGTACGAAAGCCCGGCGGCGGCGGGTTCTTCAACCTGGAATAACGCCGCAGCCTTTTCGACCGAAGTGTCTGGCCGCGGGCATATTACACCCTAACGGCAATTCCACGTTGGAGGGGCAATGTTCGCCTCGCCTCCGTTGCGGAAAATCCGCCAAAAAGTAGACCCTGAAATTACTGTCAGCTCCCTAGATGCCGCTTTCTCAATGAGGCTTGCGGGGAGGGCGCACGGGAGCTCTGAAATTTGGGCGGTTTCACATTCTATAAGGTGATTTAGCCCTCACCAATCCGCTCGATCGTGAACTGAGCCGCCAGCGACGCCATCATCGCCTCGACCTCGGCGCGCGAGTCGGCCGAGAAGTAGATCCGCAGGTGGTGGCGCGTGGGATCTTCGGTTCTCAGGGTCGCGAGATTGTCGTATGACTCGACGATCGATTTGAACAGCACGATCTGCTCGGGCGGTATCGCGATCAGCATCGAGTCGATTGATGGCGGCCTTTTGCTCACGGTTTACTGCCAACTCCCCGACCCCTACATTCTAGCCGATGATGCTGCCGCGGGTCTTGTTCGTAACCGGCAAAGGGGGGACCGGCAAGAGTACAGTCGCCGCCGCGATTGCGCTTGCGCTGTCGCATCGGCGTCCGACCACGCTCGCCGACCTGGACCGCAGGATGTCGGCGGCGGCGGCGCTCGGCGCGATGCCGGAGAATTCGACGCCGATCAAAGTCACCGAGTCGCTTGACGTGATCGCGCTGACGCCGCGCGCGGAGCTCGAGGCGTTCATCGATCGCATCGTGCCGATTCGCGCGATCTCGCGCCGGATGCTGCGCAGCCGGACTTTCGGATATGTGACAGCGGCGCTGCCGGGCCTCGAAGCCTTTTTGCTGCTGGAACGGCTCCGAATCATGGCGGGAGACGCGGCGCTCGAGGATCGCTATCTCGTGATCGATGCGCCCGCGTCGGGCAGCGCGGTCGAGCTGCTGTCGGTCTCATCGGGCGTGAAAGGAATCGCGCCGGCCGGCACCCTGAACCGGCTGGCCGATTCGATTGACGGCTTTCTCAAGGACGCGACGCGCTTCGGCGCGGTGATCACGATGACTCCGGAAGACCTTGCGGTGCGCGAGGCGCTTGAAACCGCAGCGACGATTCGCGAGCGGCTGGGAGTCGTCACCGTCGCCGCGATAATGAACTGCGTTCCCGATTTGCTGTTTGACACGTCGGAACTCGCCGCGATGAGCCCGCTCGGCGGCCACGCCCGCCTGGCCGTGCGCCGAAACTGCGCGCATGAAAAGGCCGCGCTGGTCGCGCCGCGCTTCGCCGACGCCGGGATATCGACCATCAACCTCCCGATGATGTTCACGCCGGCCATCGGCCGCGTCGAGCTCGAGAAACTCGGGCGCGTGCTCGATGCGAAGCTGATCGGCCGATGAAGCCGAGGCCACATCCGAACGATTCGGCGAATCGCAAGTCGATTGACCTGCACGCGCAGAGTCTCGTCATCTGTCTCGGCCCCGGCGGCGTCGGCAAGACTACTATCAGCGCCGCGCTTGCGGTGCGCGCCGCGATGCTTGGATGCGCGGTTGACGTGATGACGGTGGATCCCGCGCCGCGCCTGCTCGACGCGCTCGGCCTCGAGGCGGATTCGTCGGAGCCGATCGAAGTCGTGCTCGAGGGAATCCGCCTTGCGCGCCGCAATGAGTCCAGTCGCGCGAGACTGCGGGCGCTGCGGCTTGATCCGAAGCGCACCTTCGATTCGATCATCGCGCGCTACGCGACGTCGGGCGCGGCGCGCGACGCGATTCTCGCGAATCGAATCTATCGCAATCTCTCGGGCGCGCTGGCGGGTGTGGCGGATTACATGGCTATGGAAAAATTGCTCGAGCTCGCCGCCAATCCCGACACCGACCTGATTGTGCTCGACACTCCGCCCGCGACCGAGGCGATCGACTTCCTCGACGCGCCGCGGCGCCTGCTCGAACTGCTCAACTCGCGCGCCATCAGCCTGCTCGGCGCGCCCGCCGGGATATTCAAGAGCCAGCTTCGCCTTGTCGACATGGCGGCGCGCGCGGTGCTCGCCGCGTTCGATCGCGTGACTGGACTGCATCTCCTTGGCGACGTGCAGTCGTTCGTCCGCAGCTTCGACGGGATGTACGAAGGCTTCTCGGCTCGCGCCGCGCGCGCCCAGGACAAGCTGCGCGCGTCGGACACCGCGATCGTGATCGTCACGACGGCAGAGTCGAGCCGTATCGCGCAGGCGCGCGAATTTGTCATGGCACTCGAGGGGGCAGGCCTGCGAGTCTCCGCGATGGTCGTGAATCGTGTGCTTGCAGAACTCCCGGATGCTAGTGAGCTAGCATCGGCACACATCGCGCCGTCGCTAAAGAAAAAGTTGAAGCGCAATCTTGCCGACTACGCCGCCCTCAAGACGCGCGAGGAAGTCTCACTGAGCGCGCTGCGCGAATCGATTCCCGGAGACGCAGTGCTGATGGTCGCGCCGGACCTAGGCCGCGAGCCGCGCACTATCGCGGACCTCGCGGAGATAGGCCGCAGCATCCGCGCCGCGTGAATTTTTCTTTGAGTCATCCTGAGCGCAGCGAAGGATCTCGCGCTTCCAGCGCGTTTCGCTCGAACAAAGGACCGCTACGCGATTTCAAAACCGGAACCGGCTTCGCTCGCGCGAAGCTGTCCGGAGGCCAGAAGCTATTTGCTACCGCTCGCATTGCTCGCTTTGTCAGGATGACAAGATCTGCCCTCGCGATTGCTCGCTTTGCCGGATGACGGATAACGATCTGCCGCAGGTGTCCAGTGATTAACCAGGTTTCTTCGTGCGACGGACCGCCGGCTTCGCTTTCGCGGGCTCTTCATGATCGAGAACTCGGTCGAGCTTGATGCTGAGGTTCAGCAGTTGCGAGCTCAGATGGTCGAGCCGCGCCTTCAGGTCGCGCACGTCGCGCTTGGACGGGATGTTGACGAAGTCGAGCACCTGCTCGACGTTGCGATCGAACGACTGCTTGTTCGCCATGAAGCGTTCACCGGCCTTGCCGAAACTCGAGCGCATCCTGTCGTTCGACATGACTTCGTTGAAAAAGCCCGTGATGCCTTCCTCGCTCATCTGGCGGAGCCGGTCCATCAGGTTGTCGTTGTCGCCGCGGGCCATGACTTTCAACTATATATAGAGGGGCGAGCCGCGCAAACCGGATGACCACTCTCGCCAGCATTCTAAGCATCGCGTCGGGCTTCGCCCTGATGGGGTATCACGAGCCGCCCGCGAACATGATCGCGACGTCGATCATTATAAATCTCGCGCTGACTCCGCTGACAGCAATTGTCGCGTCGCGCCGCGGACGCTCTGCGCTTCGATGGACGATCGCGGGACTCATTCTCGGCGCGTGGGCACTTGCCGCGGTCATGATTATTCCGGCGCCGAGCCAGCCCGCTCCGCCGCGGCCCGACGCGCCTCAATTTCCCCCTACTTCTCATGCTGCTTGATCCACGCGGCGGTCGGCACGAAGACCTGGCTCTCAGATTTCGTTCCCGCTAACACGTCGAGATGGCCCCAGCCGTCGAGCTTGGTGAATGAGGGATCGGGCGCTCCGGTCGATTTCGTCGCTGCTTCGACGTCGCCGGGCCAATTCGCACCGAAGTTGGTGCTGGCGAACGCGATCACGGGAATCTTCGACGCCTTGAGCGACGCGAGCAGTTCCGGCGTGAACGGATTCTCGCCGTCCTGAACCGACGGCCAGTAGCGATCGTACGCGATTAGCAGTTTCGCGAGCACCACCGCGTCGGAATGACCGGCCTGCATATTCGCGAACGCGCCGTTGCCGGGGGCCGCATCGTACATGACGTGCTCGAGGTTTTCACGGGCGGTTTTGTACTTGGGAATCGGCGCAGCCTGATCGGGATTCTCGATCACCATCTGCATCAGCTTGTAACGCTTGTCGTAGGTCAGATGTTTGCCGCCGATGTCGTCGGCATACTGGCCGGGCGTTGCAGGCTCGGTGCGCATCGGATGAGTAGGGATAAATCCGTCGAGCGCGATGATTCCTGCGACGCGGTCGGGATGCATGGCGGCATAGAGGTAGGCGAACTCGACGCCGCGGCTGAAGCCGGCGACGAAGATTTGGCTGCGGCCGGATTTTTCGCTGACGAATTTCGCGGCCGCGTCGATGTCAGTTTCGAAAAGGTCGTTGCTCCATCCCGCAAGCTCGGACAGATCGCTCTGCGGCGTCTGCGGCGGAATGAAATGGGTGCGATAGTCCAGCGACCAGACGTCAACGTCGTGCGCGGCGAGATAGACCTGGAA
>NZ_JBAUYR010000004.1:0-41553 GCF_049584895.1 Binatus sp. (SeqCode) | reverse complement strand
CCGCTCAGCGCCTTTTCCATTGCGATCCTCCTGCCGCGTACAACTACCTGATCTAGCGCCAGCGGCGGAGCGGCGGCAAGCCTCGAAGCGCGCATGGGGTTAAGTCTTTGGCTGCGGTCTGGTAGAGATCATGATTAACAGGCGAATGGCAGACACCGCATTATCGAAGCTCGCGCGAATCCGCGAGGAACTGAACCGGATGTTCCTCGAACGAACCGATCTGATCGACGGCGCAATCGTGGCAATGCTGTCGGCGAATCACGTGCTGATAATCGGGCCTCCGGGGACGGCCAAATCGATGCTGGCCGACGAACTTTGCCGGCGAATCGAAGGCGCGAACTATTTTCAGTGGCTGCTGACGAAGTTCAGCACGCCGGAGGAAATTTTCGGCGCGGTCAGCCTGAAGGGACTCGAGGAAGACGATTATCGGCGCGTCACTACGTACAAACTGCCCGAGGCGCACATCGCGTTCCTGGACGAAATCTTCAAAGCCAACTCGTCGATCCTCAACGCGCTGTTGACGATCATCAACGAGCGCATTTTCCACAACGGTCGCGAGCGCGTCGCGGTGCCGCTGATCACGATGTTCGGCGCGTCGAACGAACTGCCCGACGAAGACGAGCTGACCGCGCTTTACGATCGCTTCATGCTGCGTTTCATGGCCGATTACATCACCGAGGAACACGGCTTCATCCGCATGATGGCGGGCGGCCCGGAGCGCGCGCGCACGACGCTAAAGTTTGAGGAGCTCGACGAGTTGCGCGCGGCGGCGTCGTCAGTCACGGTGCCCGGCGCGATCCTCGAGGCGATTGCGCAAATTCGGCGCGAGCTCGCGCGAGAGCAAATCGTCGTGTCAGATCGGCGTTGGAAGAATTCACTCGGCATTTTGCGCGCGCACGCAATTCTCGCGGGTCGTTCCGCAGTCGCCGAAGACGATCTGATGTTCCTCGCGCACGTCCTGTGGAAGGATCCAGAAGAGCGGCCAAAAGTGATCGAAGCGCTGCGTCGAATCGTGCGAGGTTACGAGGACAAGCTGCAGGAGCTGGTGTTCGAGAGCCGCGAGCTGCGCGAGTACGCCGAAGGTGCGTGGGAGAGTGAGGAGCTGCGGCGTCGCGCGTTGACCGAGGCGAACGCGAAGCTTGCAAATATCGCCGCGCGTTTCGATGTGCTGATGAAGGAAGCGTCGGACTCGGGCCGCGCGATTGCCAACGCGGAGCGGATGCGCGTCGAGGTCAAGGACATTCAGCAAGCCGTCTTCCGCAGAAGCGTCGGCGATTAGAAATTAATGCCGATCGAAGAAACAACTCCGGCGATCGTGCTTCGCGCGCGCGACTACGCCGAGTCCGATCGAATCGTTACGCTGCTAACGCTTCACGCCGGCAAGCTCAGCGGAATCGCGAAGGGCGCCAAGGCGTCGCGGCATCGCTTCGAGCGCAAGCTCGAACCGTTTTCGCACGTCGTCCTGCACTTTCGGCGGAGACCGCACGGACAGTTGGTGTTTATCACGCGCGCTGAAGCCGCCGATCTGACGCAGCATGTGCTCGACGACGACCTCGCGAAGATCGCGCTCGGCAGCTACATGCTTGAGCTCACCGACGCGCTGACGACCGAAGAGAGCGAAGCGGCCGAGGCCTATCGTGTGTTGTCGGATGGCCTCGGCGCGCTCAGCACTCGGTTCGCCGACGCTGCTTTGCGGCAGGCGTTCGAGATGCGACTGCTCGGATGGGCGGGATTCGGACTCGAGTTCACGCGCTGCCGAATCTGCGCGACTCTTAATGGAAACAACGGCGACAACGGCGCGGCGGTTTATTTCGTCGTGGCGCGCGGCGGTATCGTATGCGCGAAATGCCGGCCGTCTGTGCCGGAAGCCGCGATCAAGATGACGAGCAGGGCTGCGACGATCCTCGCACGGCTTGGCGTATTGCCGATGAGCGATTCGCCCGGCTCTGAGGCGGCAGGCCCGGACGGTGCTCTCGCGCTCGCGCGATTCATCGGATCGATCATCGATCGACGACTGCGCAGTCAGGAATTTCTCGATTCAGTTTTGCCGGGCGCAGGTAAAGCCTGAGATCTATCCGCCGGTTTCGCTCGCCGGAGTTTCTCCAAAAATCACTTCGGGCTTGCTGTAGC
The DNA here is from genome assembly GCF_049584895.1 of Binatus sp. (SeqCode). Taxonomy (GTDB): domain Bacteria; phylum Desulfobacterota; class Binatia; order Binatales; family Binataceae; genus Binatus. The sequence continues at coordinate 39,423 of NZ_JBAUYR010000004.1, read as the reverse complement.
GACCGCCATGATGTTCGATCACGACTATGCCGCAATTCGGCGGCACGTGCGCATTTTCCCAGCTTCCCGTAACATGCGACCACACCGCTCGCATCACACCGCCATGACTGACGACCACGATCTCGTCGTCGAGATATTTTTTCGCAACCGCATCGAGTACCGGCGCGACCCGCTTGAGTACATCCTCATGACTCTCGCCGTTGGGCGCGCGCCATACCCATGAACGCTTCGGATCGTAGTTGGGATCGTTGGCGATCGAGTCGTACGGTTTTCCGGCGAGGTCGCCAAGACTCATCTCGCGAAACTGTTCTTCGTATTCGATCGGGATACCCAGTTCAGAGGCAATGATCAGCCCGGTCTCTCTCGCGCGCGCGAAGGTGCTCGCAATCACCAGTATCGGCTTATACTTCAGCTTGATTCTGACGGCGGCTTCCAGAGCCTGACGGCGCCCGAGGTCCGTGATCTTCGCCTCGCCCGAAGTAGTGAAGCGTCGGATCGCGTTGCCCTCGCTCTCGCCATGACGAACCATGATCAGCTTACCCATAAGCTAAAAATTTTCTCCGAAAATCAAATTTGGTGCTAACGCTAAGACGCACCGCTTTCAGGTCTTGGGCTTGTCGTCACCGCCGCCGCTCAATTTTGAGAACGCGCGGAACGGTTCGAACAGATCGATCGGCATCGGAAAAACTGTGGTGGAATTGTTTTCCGTCGCTATCTCCTTGAGCGTCTGCAGATAGCGAAGCTGGAGCGTGATCGGACTCTTGCTCATGATCTCGGCCGCATCCGCGAGCCGCTGTGACGCCTGGAATTCGCCTTCGGCCGCGATCACCTTGGCGCGGCGCTCGCGCTCCGCCTCGGCCTGCGCCGCGATTGCGCGCTGCATGTCCTGCGGCAGATCGATATTTTTCAGCTCGACCAGCGTGACCTTCACGCCCCACGGCTCAGTTTGCGAATCCACTATTTCCTGGATGCGCGCGTTGAGCTTGTCACGCTGGCTGAGCAACTCGTCCAGTTCGGTCTGCCCGCCGACGGAACGCAACGTGGTTTGCGCAAGTTGCATCGTGGCGAACAGGTAGTTCGCAACCTCGGTGACCGCGCGCGACGGATCTACCACGCGAAAATACAGCACCGCGCTGACCTTGACCGTCACGTTGTCTTTGGTGATGACGTCTTGCGGCGGAATGTCGAGCGTCACAGTCCGCAGATCGATGCGCGCCATCCGCTCGAGCACGGGGATCACGAAAATCACGCCCGGCCCGCGATAAGGAGTGAGGCGCCCGAGTCGAAACACGACGCCGCGCTCGTATTCATTGAGCACCTTGAGCCCGCTCAAAACGAAAATTACGCCGATGAAGACGACTATGCCGACTCCGCTCGCCATCGCGATTCTCCTTCGCCCCCAATGCGCGCGAGGCTTGTCGATACCCTACGCTATCTTCCGGGCTCTGCGAAATCTCGCGAGCTTCACGCCTTCTGCACCTGTAATTCCAACCCGTTGATCGACTGGACTCGTGCGCGCGCGCCGGGGCTGAGCGCGTCGGCGCTGACGGCGCGCCAAATCTCGCCGTGCACGAAAACTTTGCCAGGCGTGCCGGGAGCGATCGCCTCGCGCACTTCGCCAACCTCTCCGATGATGCCTTCTGCGCCGGTGGTCGCGCGGTTGCGTCGTTCGCGCGCCACGATATATCCGATGCCTAGAATTATCAGCGTCAGCGCGGCAGCAGCGCCGTATATAATGTTGCGATTCACCGCCAGGTCGGTCTTCGATGTGTCGATAAAAAACAGCGAACCGATGACAAACGCCGTGACGCCGCCCAGGCCGAGGATTCCGTAGCTGGTGACAAAGGCCTCCGAGATCAGCATTCCGACGCCGAGAAAAATCAGCAGCAGGCCGGTGAGATTAACCGGCAGCACCTGGAACGACGCGAGCGCGAGCAGCAGGCAAATCGCGCCTGCGACGCCGGGAAAGATCACGCCAGGATGCGCGAACTCGAAGTACAGGCCAATCAATCCCGCCATCATCAGCAGGTAGACGATGTTTGGATCGGCCAGTACGTTGAGCAGTTGCTGGCCGGGCGTCATCCGAATGCGGCGCACCGCGGCGTCCGCCAGAGCGAGCGTCACTGTTTTGCCCTCGACCTGCACCTTGCGGCCGGTCGCCTGCGTCAGCAGGCTGCGGATGTCAGGCGCGACGATATCGACGACGTTCTTCGCGAGCGCCTCGCGCTCACCAATCGCAATACTGTGGCGGACGGCCTGCTCGACCCAGTCTTCGTTGCGCCCGCGCTGCTGCGCGATCGTGCGCGCGAAGGTTGCGGTGAAGTTCTCAATCTTCTGACCCATCGCGCCCTTGATATCTTCGCCGCCCTGTTCCACCGGATGCGCCGCGCCGATCGTCGTTCCAGGAGCCATCGCGGCCACGTGCGCGGCTTCGGTAATGAACACGCCGGCGGACGCGGCACTTGCGCCCGACGGGGCAACGTACACGATCACCGGCACCGGAGCCGCCAAAATTGTCTTGACGATCTTTTCCGCGGAATTCAGCAGCCCGCCCGGCGTGTCGAGCTCAATCACCAATGCGCTTGCGCCGTCGGTATTTGCGGACGTCAGCGAATCGTCGATGTAAGAAGCGACGGCGGGATTGATCGAGCCGTCGATCGTGATCAGCTCAACCCATGGCGGCGTATGAGGCGCCGCTTTCGCGGGCGCGTCGGCGGCAAGGATTCGTCGCGACGTGAACGATCCAATCGCAATCGCCAACGCCGCGACGACAACGAAAACGAATCTTGCGCGCGCGCTCACGGCGCGGAACCGCCGCGGCGCGGGATCGGCATCCCGAGATATTTCATCACTTCTTGGATATCCGCCCACACCAGCCGCTTGTCGCCGGGCGTGCGCAGCAGATACGCGGGATGAAACGTCGGCATGAACCGGATACCACGAAAGTCCTGCCAATTCCCGCGCAGCTTGCTGATCGGAATCTTCACCTTGAGCACCGCCTGCACCGCGAATGTTCCCAGCCCGATGATCGCGCGCGGTTTTACGATATCAATCTGACGAAACAGAAACGGCTCGCACGCCGCGACTTCGTCCGGCTCGGGATTTCGATTGTCGGGCGGGCGGCACTTGATCACATTGCAGATGTACACGTCCTCTCGCCTGATCCCCATCCCGCGCTCGATGATGTCGGTCAGCAACTGACCGGCGCGGCCGACGAACGGCTCACCGCGAGCGTCCTCGTCGGCGCCAGGCGCCTCGCCCACGAACATCAGATCTGCGTTGGGATTGCCGACACCGAAGACAAGATTGGTCCGTCGCGGCGCCAGCTTGCATCGCTGGCAATCTCCGATGAACTCGCGCAATTCGTCGAGCGTCGAAGACTTTTCGAGCCCTGGATATTTCGAGAACAATTCGGTCGACATCGGCGCGGAGTCAGCTTTGCTCGGAGTAACAAGCGGCGCAGCGGGCATCGCGCGCGGCGCGGGAGATGTCGATGCCGGCAGCCCTTCCATGCCCTCTTCGCGCAACTGCTCGACGTAGTCGCGGATCGTTGCGACCAGCGTGCGGCGATCGAGCGATGAAGCGTCCATTCGAGGGCTATCTGACGGCGCGCAAGCGCGAGGGTTTATCCGCGCGGCCCGACTTCGGTTTGGCGGCGCGGAGCGCGACGACTCGATCGAGTATCAGGTCGGCGACCGCGTCCTTGGACATCTGTGGATGGCTCTGAGAGCTACCGTCAGCGCCGATCAGCGTGACAATATTAGTATCGACTTCGAAGCCGGCGCCCTCGCGGGTCACGTCATTGGCGACGATAAGGTCGAGTCCTTTGCGCTTGAGCTTGACGCGCGCGTTCGCTTCGAGGTCGTCGGTCTCGGCTGCGAATCCTATTATCAGGCGCGAGCCTTTCTTCGCTGCCAGCAGCGGCATCTCGTCCACAATCGATTCCATCTCGAGTCGAAGCCCGCGCGCATCTTTCTTAATCTTGCCGCGCGCAGGATTCGCAGGCCGGAAATCCGCAACCGCCGCCGCCATCACGAGCGCCGTAGACCACGGAAAATTGCTGGAGGTTTTCGCGAGCATCGCGGACGCCGTCACCGTGTCGACTCGCTCTACGCCATACGGAGTCGCGAGCGCAGACGGTCCTGAGACGATTCGCACCGCCGCACCGCGACGCCATGCCGCGCGCGCGATCGCAAATCCCATCTTGCCCGACGAACGATTGGTGACGAACCGCACCGGATCGATCGGCTCCTGCGTCGGCCCCGCCGTCACCAGGATGTTCTCGCCCGCAAGATCCTGCGCGGAGAGCATCTTCTCGATTTCCGCGACGACGACCGCCGGGTCCGGCAGGCGCCCCTTGCCCTCGTAGCCGCATGCCAGAGCACCCTCGCCCGGCTCTATAATCACCGCGCCGCGCGACCGCAGCCTGGCCAGGTTCTCGGCGACGGTAGGATGCTCGTACATGTGCACGTTCATCGCAGGCGCAAACGCAACTTTCGCGCGCGTCGCGAGCAGCACGGTGGTAACAATGTCGTCGGCGATACCTACCGCAGCCTTCGCGATAACGTCTGCCGTCGCAGGCGCGATTACGATCGCATCGGCACTATCGGCGAGCCTGATGTGTCCGATCTCGGATTCCTGCGTGAGAGAAAACGTGTCGGTGGCGACAGGATTCGAGCTGAGCGTCTGCAGCGTGAGCGGTGTGATGAACTCCGTCGCGTTGCGCGTCATCATTACTCGGACATTCGCGCCCGCATTGACCAGCAGCCGCACGAGTTCCGCCGACTTGTAAGCGGCGATTCCACCGCTCACCCCGAGCACGATCGTCTTGCCGTCGAGCACGCCCATCGATGCTGATTCTAATGCGGCGCGCCAGCGGTTGAAACGGCCTGCGTATCGACGGTCAGTCGTAATACTCCAGCCCGAGATGCGTGATCAGGTCCTCGCCGCGCATCCAGCGCAGCGTGTTCTTGAGCTTCATCAGCTGGATGAAAATGTCGTGCTCGGGATAAATGTTCGGCGCATGCATCGGCGCCTTGAAGTAGAACGACAGCCATTCCTGAACCCCGCGCATGCCGGCGCGATGCGCCAAATCCATGAACAGCACCAGGTCGAGCACGAGCGGCGCCGCAAGGATCGAATCGCGGCACAGAAAGTTAATTTTGATCTGCATCGGGTAGCCGAGCCATCCGAAGATATCGATATTGTCCCAGCCCTCTTTCGAGTCGCCGCGCGGCGGGTAGTAATTGATTTTCACCGAATGGAAAACGTCTTTGTAGAGTTGCGGATGCAGCTCCGGCTGGAGGATCTGATCAAGCACCGACAGCTTGGTCTCTTCCTTGGATTTGAACGAGCCGGGATCCTCGAGCACCTCGCCGTCGCGATTGCCCAGGATGTTGGTAGAGAACCATCCCGACATCCCGAGCATGCGCGCCTTCAGCCCCGGCGCGATCAACGTCTTCATAAACGTCTGCCCGGTCTTGAAGTCCTTGCCGCAAATCGGGAGGTTGGTCTCGCGCGCGAGCTCGAGCAGCGCGGGCGTATCGGTCGTCAGGTTGGGCGCGCCGTTCGCGTATGGGATTCCCATCTTGAGCGCGGCGTACGCGTAAATCTGGCTCGGCGCGATTTCGGGATCGTTGTTCGCGAGCCCGGCCTCGAACGCCTTCAGCGATTCATGCACCGCCGACGGACGATGGAACACCTCGGTCGAGCCGCACCAGACCATCACGGTGCGCGCGACTCCCGTGCGCTTCTGGAAATCCCGGATGTCGTCCATCAGCATCGCGGCCTTGTCCATCTTGGTGCGCGCTTCTTTAAGATTGCTGCCGCGGATGTTGCGCACGTAGTCCTGATCGAAAACTGCATCCATCGGATGAAGTTTTTCCAGCGGCTCGCGCACCTGCTCCAGGAGCCCGCGATCGAGCACCGCCGCGTTGAGCGCGGCTTCGTACGCGCTGTCTTCGTAAATGTCCCAGCCGCCGAATTCGAGATCCTCGAGCCTCGCGAGCGGTACGAAATCCTTGATCAGCGGCGTGCGTCCCTCAGTGCGTTTGCCGAGCCGAACGGTGGCGAGCTGCGTCAGCGATCCGATCGGCGCGCCGAGGCCACGCTTGACCGCCTCGACTCCCGCGATGAACGTCGTGCTGACCGCGCCGATGCCGGGAAGCAGCACGCCGAGCTTGCCGTCCGCGGGTGCGATTCGGACGGGACCTTTTGTCGTCAAACTTCAGAGCTCCTTGGGATCAACCCTTTCGAAACCGCGAGGGGAATTCGGCGCCGAAGGTTTGATCGGGATGGAGCACGCGAGCGCGCTCGATCAACACCTCTTCAGTCTCGGGAATGTTGGGGTCGGGGATGCAGCAATCGACCGGGCATACCGCCGCGCACTGCTCCTGATCGAAGAAGCCGACGCACTCGGTGCATTTGTCGGGGACGATGTAATAGATGTCTTCCTTGATCGCCGGCTTGGTCGCGCCGTTGAGCTCCCATTGCGCGCCGCCTTCGTAAATCGCGGTGTTGGGGCATTCCGGCTCGCACGCACCGCAGTTGATGCATTCTTCTGTTATCAGCGTCGACATCTTCCAGCTCCGCAAGCGGTCTTAGAACGATCGGACCGAACGGCAACAATATCGGCGCGTGGCAGGTGGAGCAAGTAACGCGCTATCCATTCAGTCGGCGACGGCATCTGCGATACGACGTGCAAGTTCCAGGAACGCAATGCTCGCGGGATGCGCGGGATTCGCGACAACTATCGGCATCCCGTCGTCGCCCGCCTGCCGCACGTCGGGATAGATCGGGATCCTCGCGAGCAGATTCGTCCCCTCCTCCGCTGCCATCTTCTCGCCACCGCCGTAGCCAAAAAGTTCATCGCGCTCGCCGCAATCGGGGCAAACGAAATAGCTCATGTTCTCGACCACGCCGAGAATCGGGCAATGCACCTGGCGAAACATCTTGACCGCGCGGGTCGCGTCGAGCAGCGCAACGTCCTGCGGGGTCGTGACGATTACGCAGCCATCGAGCGAGACCTGCTGCGCGAGCGTGAGTTGCGCGTCGCCGGTGCCGGGCGGAAGATCGACGATTAGAAAATCCTGCGAACCCCACAGCGTGTCTTTCAGGAACTGTCTTACCGCGCCCATCACCATCGGCCCGCGCCAGATAACCGGCGCCTTCTCTCCGAGGAAAAATCCGATCGAGATCAGCTTCACGCCATACTTCTCGATTGGGTAGAAATTCTGTCCGCCCGCCGACTTAGGGCGCTCGTCACCGACGTTGAACATCATCGGTACCGACGGCCCGTAAATATCGGCGTCGAGCAACCCGACGCTGAGCCCCAATCGCGCCAGCGCCACCGCAATGTTTGCCGCTACGGTGGATTTGCCGACTCCGCCCTTGCCGCTTCCGACTGCGATGATGTGCTTGGTGCCTTCGAGCCGCACGCGCCCGGTTTTCTCGCCAAGCTCAGCTTCGATTCGATGCACACGGAGCTCGACCTTGGGCACGCCGAGATCGTGCGTGAGTGCGTGATGGATTTTCGCGGCGAGTTCGCGAATCACCTCGTCGCGCTCGCTGACCTGCCGGAGCGTGACCGCGTAGCTGCCGTCGGGCGCCGGCTGGGCATCCTCGACGATTCCAAGCGCAACAATGTCGGCGGAGTAACCGGGATACTTTACGTGTCCGAGCGCTTCGATAACCGCATCATTAGGTACCTGACGTGCCACTGCTGCGATTATCGCAGATGCATTAGCCCGTCGAAAGCATCGCAGGCCGCGAGGTTCGATAACTGTCGGAATCAGTGCGCGTGAGGAATTGACGTACCCTGATGGCGGCTGTGGCGGAAGCCCCAATACATAAGCTCTGCGGAGCCCCACCAAACTACCATGCTCGCCAGACTGTAGATCCACGGCGATGTGCTGACGATGCCGTCCAGCCAATCGTGCGGCGCGAACGATAAGAGCGCGAGCCACGTCGCGATCGTGATCGCGAAGCCGCCCATCAGAGCGCCGAGCTTGTCGCGCTCGAGCTGGTCGACGAATTCGATGCACACGGGGACCTTCGTCAGTTCGCAGGTTTTCCGCCGAAGCTCGCGAGTCGCCTCTTCGTGCTCAGGACATAGCGCCGGGTTGCCTCGTTGCGCCCGGACTATGAGTACGTACGAGATGGCGCTCAGGAGACCCCACGCTGCCGCCGAAATAGGTCCATACAACCATACCGAAAGGACGCCCAGGGAATCGATCCAGTTCGACGCAAAGGCCTGCGCCGCGGTCCAGGCCAGAACAATTATCGCGAGACCCGCACTGAGCGCGGCGACCCGCTCTTTTTCGTATGTCCTCTTCATCGCCCCCGCTACCGCAGCTAGTTGCCCTTTGCAATCAAAGGTCGGATCAATTCTCCTTCTACAGCCGCCTGGCCCAGCGCAAGCGCCACCGTCTCATCGCCCTTCAAGCCGCGGGTTATCTCGCAGTTGATCCCGTCGTCAAGACCGAGTTTCACATCGACCAGATGAATTCGATTGTCGCGCACGATCGGGACATAGACCTTCTCGCCGTTGAAGATCAATGCCTGGTCAGGGACCCGCGGCGCCCCGCTCGATCCTTTGATCGTAATCGCGATGTTCGCGTACATCCCCGGATACAATGATAGGTCCTGATTCTGCAGGTCGACCTCGAGCAGCATCGTTCGCGTCGCCTGGTCCAGCGCGCTCGGATGCCGCGTGATCGATCCTTTGTAATCGCGGTCCGGATACTCGTCGACTGTAACTACCGACGGGTCGCCGTCATGTACCAGCGGAGTAAAGGTTTGCGGCAGATATACATAGACGCGAAGCGGGCTCAGGGTCGCTATCTCGTAGATGCTCGGATTCGATGTACCCGCGGCGGACGGCGTGGCGACGAGCGCGCCCGGGTATAGGTTGCGCACGGTGATCATTCCGTCGAACGGCGCATAGACACGCTCGTATTGCTGCGTGGCATACAGGGATTTCCAGCTCGCCAAATCCGCGAGCATAGTCAGATGGCTTTCATCAGCAGTCTGCTGCGGGATGACGGTATTCTTTACGAGCACCTGATTGCGATCGTCTGTGATCTTCGCAAGGTCGTAGGTCGCTTTCGCGTTGCGGACTTGCTGATCGGTTTCAGGCGATATGATGGTGGCGACCAGCTGGCCTGCTTTCACCACCGATCCCTTATCCACGAACATGTCTTTCACGTAGCCGGAAATCTTCGCGTAGATCGGCGTCTCGTAAAAGCCATGGACCTCGCCCGGCAGAATGATCGTGCGCGCGGCCGTCTCTCCGTGCAGTTTGGTGCATAGAACAGTACGCCCTCGCGCCGCTGCCTGCGCCAGGTCGTCGCGCTGATTGCGGAGCGAAAGCTCGCGCGCCAGCACGATTCCGGCTGCCACGACGATGGCGATCAACGGAAGAGCGATCCACTTGAGATAAAAACCAAGGCCGCTCGAGGATGTGGTGGAGGTTTGTTCAGCCATCGAGTTTTTACATCTGCGCTTCTTTCGCGGCTTCGGTCAGTGCCCAGGTCCGACGCATTTGCGCGTCGCGCTGCAGCTTGCTGATCCGAGTGCCGCCCACGAACGAATACACGATCGGAATCACCAGCAGCGTCATGAATGTCGCAGCTATCAAGCCGCCGATCACCGCGCGCCCGAGCGGAGCATTCTCACCTCCGCCGGCGCCAAGCGCCAGCGACATCGGCAACATCCCAAGAATCATTGCCAGTGCGGTCATCAGGACCGGCCGCAGCCGCGTGGTGCCCGCCTCGATCGCAGCCGTCATCGGATCGACGTTCTCCTTCTCCATGTACTCGTTGGCGAACGTGATCAGCAGATTGCCGTTGGTGGTCGCGACCCCGACCGACATGATAGCTCCCATCAACGATTGAACGTTGAGCGTGGTATGCCAAATCACAAGCATCCACAACACGCCCGCCAAGGCTCCCGGCAGCGCCATCATGATCAACAGCGGATCGAGCCACGATTGGAAGTTTATCGCCATCAACAAGTACACAAGGACCATCGCAAGGATAAGCCCGGAGCCCATTCCGCCGAACGCCTCGCGCATCGCCTGGCTCTGGCCGCGAATCTGGACCGTCGTTCCCGGCGGGATGTCCTTGAGCGTAGCTATCGCCTTCTGCACGTCCGCGGCGACTCCACCGAGGTCGCGGCCTTCGACCCCGCAGTTCAGATCGATTACCGGCAGTACGTTCATGTGCGCGATTCCAAGCGGCGTCACCGTGTGTTCGATCGACGCGATGTTAGACACAAATTGAGTCTGCGCGTTGCTGCTGCCGGTGGTAGTGCTATCGCTGTTGCTGGTGCTGCTGACAAGGCCATTGACCGGCGTCTTGAGGACTTCATCGAACGAGTTGACCACGTGCTGCGGCGTCTGCACAGCAACGCTGTAATTAACACCGGTGTCCCAATCCAGCCAGTTGTTGGGAGCGACAACGACGCTCGAGGCGAGCGAGTTGAGCAGATTCTGGGCAGCCAGGTTCTCCGAAATACCCAACTGCAGCGCCTTGGCCCGATCGATATTCACTCTCAGCGTGGGATAGTCGAAAGTCTCCGGTATTCGCACATCAACCGCGCCCGGGATGACTTTGATTTTGGGGAGCAGCTCGACTGCGAGCTTGTACGACGAGTACGCGTCCCGGCCTTGAAACTGAACGTCTATCGGCGCCGACAGGCCGAAGTTGAGCACCTGGCTCGTGATGTCCGCGGCCTGCGAATAAATCTGCACGCCGGGCATCTGCTCGTTCACCGCTTGACGAATCTTCTTGATGTATCCCAGGCTCGGATGATGCTTCTCTGACAATTCGATCTGCAGATCCGCGTCCTGCGGACCGATCGTATCGGTCTGGTAAAAGAGCAGCGCCCAGTAGACCGGCAGACCGATGTGATCGGTCATCAGTTGAAGTTCGTCGGAAGGAATCGTCGAGCGCACGATGTTCTCGACCTTCGCCATCATCCGCTCAGTCTCTTCCAGCCGAGTTCCAGCCGGTACCCGCACGTGCAGTTTGATTTGACCCGCGTCGACGTACGGAAAAAAATCCTGGCCAACCGCGAACAACAGCAACATCGACGATAGAATCACTACCGCGATGCATCCGAGCACCAGCCCGCGATGCTCCAGCGCGGTCGTGAGTCCGCTTTTGTATCTCCCTTTGAAACGCTCGAAAGCCTGGTCGAACCGCTCGAGGTACTCGCCTACGCGCCCGCCGATTCCGTGCTCATTGGGATCCTCGGGCAACAGGTTTATCGCCATCGTGGCGACCAGCGTTCGCGAGAGCAGATACGACGTGAGCATCGCGAAGATTACGGCCATCGCGAGCGGAGTGAACAGGAATTTCGACACGCCTTTCAGCATCGCGACCGGCGCGAAGACGATACAGATGCAAAGCGTGCCGACCAGCGCCGGCATCGCGATCTGATGCGCCCCGTCCAGAATGGCGACCGCCAGCGGTTTACCCATCGCATGGTTGCGATGGATATTTTCAACCTCGACGGTCGCGTCATCCACCAGCATTCCGACCGACAACGCGAGCCCGCCGAGAGTCATTATGTTGATCGTTTGTCCGGTCACGTGCAGTGCGGCGATCGAGGTCATGATCGCGAGCGGAATCGACGTGATCACGATGAGGGTGCTGCGCCACGACCCCAGAAAAACGATCGTCATAATCCCGACCAGCACCGAAGCAATGAAAATTTCCTGAAAGACGTCGATCAGTGAATCTTTGACGAACAGTGATTGATCGAAGGCCAGGTAAATTTTGGTCCCTTTGGGCGCCAGAGCGTTAATTCGCGGAATGACGCCCTTGACGTCGTTAACCACGTCGAGCGTCGACGCCGACGCGAGCTTCAGCACGTAACGAAACGACGCCCGGACCCCGTTCACACGCGCGATGTCGGTTTGCACCGCGTAGCTGTCGCTCGCGGGCGCCACGTCGCCAACAAACACCGTCGCGTTGTTCTGGTACTTGATCGGGATATGGTTGAACTCGTCGACCTTGATGGGACTGCCGTTTAGCGTGACGACATATTCGTAGTTACCGAACTTTGCGGTGCCGCCCGGCAGAATCACGTTCGATGTCTCGAGCGTGTTCAAAACGTCTTGCGGGGACACCCCTTTCGCATACAACCGCCCCGGATCGAGGTTGAGCATCACCTGCCGGGTCGCGCCGCCGAACGGAGCCGGGCTCTGCACTCCCGGCAGGGTGAACAGGAACAACCCGACAAAGTTGAACATGTAGTCGTAGAGCTGCATCTCCGACAGCGTTTCGCTGGTGCTGATGACGTCGATGATCGGGACGTTGGTCGCGTTGAAATTCAGGATGGTCGGCGGTGCGATGCCCTGGGGCAGAATATTTCTGATCGCGCTAGTGACTGAGGACAATTGCGCAATCGCAAGCGCGGTGCTCGCGTTCTCTTGAAAATAAATCTTGACCACCCCGATGCCGCTAAAGGAGTTGGACTCGATGTGATCGACTCCGGTGACGGTCTGCGAGGTCGCCCGCTCCGTGATGTTGACGATCCGCTTTTCGATTTCGGGCGCCGACATTCCCGGGTAGTACCAGACCAGGTTGACTTCGGGCAGGTTGACGGCGGGAAAGATGTCCTTGGACATCGAGAAAAATGAGTACAGCCCAAACAGCATCATCAACGCGGCCATCGCGATGATGGTGACCGGACGCCTCAGAGCGAGTGCGACTATCCACATATTGCAACGATTCCTGGCCCGCGGCTCTCTGTCCGCTCAGCCACCATAAAATCGCGCAATCCCGGCTGAGGCAACCTGCAATCGTATTCAAGTGCGAACGAATTGAATCCCGTCAGTTACTCCTGTGAATAGGGTCGATCCACGCGACCGCCTCGGGCTTCTCCACGGCTTCAATGTCGAGGTTGACAACCACAGCTTCCTGGTCGCTGCGGACAATCACGCACTCGAGCGGGTCTTGCGTCAGAGCATTTATTTCCTGATGCGGCACGTAGGGTGGGATATAAATGAAGTCTCCCGGCCCAGCCTCCGCGGTGTATTCCAGATGTTCGCCCCATCGCATACGCGCGCGCCCGCGTATGACGTAAATGACGCTCTCGAGCGATCCATGATGGTGCGGTCCGGTTTTGGCATTCGGTTCGATTCTGACCGTCCCGGCCCAGATTTTCTGGGCTCCGACCCGAGCGTGGTTGATAGCCGCGGCCCGAGTCATTCCAGGCGATTGCGGAGTGTTCTGATCCAACGAATCGCCAGGAATGATCCTGACGCCATCGCTCTTCCAATTTTTTTCCTCGCTGGTCATGGCGTTCTCCTTAGCTTCTCTGCTCGAATTGGCGAACACACCGGGCGCTCAGCCACCATAAAATCGCGCAACCCCGGCTGAGGCAACCTGCAACCGCGCCTCGCTTTGGCGAGTGCAGTCTTGGGAACTTGGGCACTGGTTCTCAAACTGAACCAGTGCCCAATAGGCGCATCGGAAATTCGAATCCTAGCGAGAGTCTTGACTAGATTGAGCATTTAGTCTAGTAAATCTATCGGCTTATAAACAAATATGCTTTCAAAGAAATCCAAATATGCCCTCAAGGCGATGCTGGTCCTGGCCAAGGAATACGGCCAAGGACCGGTGTTGATTTCTGATATGGCGCAGCGCGAGGGTATCCCGCGCAAGTTTTTGGAACTGATACTGCTCGAGCTCAAGAACCAGGGGCTCCTGCAGAGCAAGAAGGGCAAGGGCGGTGGATATTTCCTTGGACGCGAGCCTCACTTGATCAGCGTCGGGCATATAATACGCGTGCTGGACGGGCCGATCGCGCCGTTGCCATGCGTCAGCAAGACGGCTTACATGCGATGCCGCGAGTGTCGCGACGAGCGCAGTTGCGGCATCAGGATCGTGATGAAAGAAGTCCGCGACGCGACCGCGAGAATAATGGATTCGACTTCGCTCGAGGACATGCTCAAGCGGGTCGAGGCAGTGGTCAGCGGCAACGAATCGCTGAGTTTCTCTATCTGAAAATGGAGTCAGCCTTTTTTTGAAAGATTAGTCTAGTCATCTAATAGGATAGATTATGAAACCAGATTCGAATCTGAACAGCCGCGTCGACCTTCAACCAGATGGGGATCCGGGCAACGAAATCCTCCGGCGAATCGCGAACGCAATCAGCGGGGTGCGCTTCGGATCGGTCGAGGTCGTGATCCAGGACTCGCGCGTCGTGCAAATCGAGCGCAAAGAAAAGTTTCGCTTCGACAAGACCGGTCGTGGATAGCCGATCGATAAGAGAGGAGTCCCGGACCAGGGAAGGATCCGGGTACATCATGCCAGAGCCGTCAATCACCAACTGCGAGCTGACCGGTCATCCGGAAGTTCCCCCAGTCGACGAGGGACTTTTTGAGATGAGAAACCGCGCTACGCTCCGTTTTCCGTGGATCCTGCCGATACTGGCGACAACTGCTGGCTTGATGATGCCCGCCGCGGCCTCCGCCCAGACCGCATGCCCCCCGACCATCAATTCGTGCGGATGCAGCATCGTCAAATCGGGATCCTACAAGATCGGGCTTGCAATCGATTCGACACAGGGACTCACACCGGCCGGTGCGTGCATCGAGATCGCCTCGAGCTTCGTGATCCTGGACGGCGGCAAGAAAAACATCACCGGCCCCGGCGGCACGAGTCCAACCGGAATCGGAGTTTGGGTTCACGCTCCCTTCCGCTCGGACTTTCTGGAATTTCGGGGCTCCGTTATTAGCGGATTCGACATCGGCTTGCTGATTCAGAGCAGGCAGACCGTCGCCGACGATGTCACGGCGAATACCAATGGAACGGCGGGCGTCGAGCTGTTCAAAGCCGAGGACATCGAGCTGACTAACACTACGGCGGAGAACAATCTCAACTACGGAATATGGCTGAGGCAAACGTCTGTCAGTGACGTGACCAATTCGAAAACTGAGTCCAACGGCGATATCGGACTGTACGTAGGATGCTCGGCGATCGGCCCGACCAGCTCCGGATGCGGTGGAGGACCGTCGCCCGGCAACTACATTTTCACCGGCAATATCCAGGCGAACGCCAACTATGGAGTCGCGCTGGATATCGGCGCCAAAGATTCGATCGTGACCAACCAGGTATTGAGCGGCGGCACACACAATCCGAAGGACGATCTGTTCGACGCGAACTCGAGTTGCGGCAGCAACAAATGGTTCGCCAACGATTCGACGGCGACCAACAACCAGCCGGGCGGCTGCATCAAATGACGAAAACTCAGGAAGGAGCTCGGACCAGGGAAGGATCCGGCTGCACCATGACAGAGCTAATTTCCAACCGCGAGCTGACCGGACATCCGGAAGTTCCCAATACGATGAGGGGCTTCCGAGATGAGAAAACTCACTTTGCCGATTCTGCCGGTCATGCTGGCGGCGGTAATTATCGGGGTGGTCTTCGCCGCCCGGCCGGCGCACGCGCAGTCGACACCCGCCGCAGATCCGAGAGATCAGGAAATTCAATTGCTCAAGACAGAAATCAACCAGCTCGAGCACCGGGTCGATACGCTCGAAGGACTTGACCAGAAGGTGAAAGTGATCGACCGCAAGCTGGAAGTCCAGCAGGAGACCGTGCAGGCCGAGCATCAGAAGGCGCTCTCGATGCCCGTGGTCCACGTAGGCGAGGAAGGATTCTCGCTCTCCTCACCCAACCACGATTACAATCTCAATTTGAGTGGAATCATCCAGGGCGACGGCCGCTTCTTCACCAGCGGCTCGGACAAGGACGTCGGCAGCACATTCTTCCTGAATCGGGTGCGGCCGATTCTGACCGGCTCGCTCGGCCAGTACTACAACTTCAACATCACGCCCGACTTCGGCCAGGGCAGGGTCACGCTGCAGGACGCGTACATCAATATGACCTATTGGGACTATGCCAGCCTGAGGGCCGGGAAGTTCAAGGCGCCGCTTGATCTCGAGCGCTTGCAGTCGGACCGCGACCTGGAATTCAGCGAGCGTTCGGAGATCCAGAACATTGTCCCGAACCGCGACACGGGTGCCAGCCTGCACGGCAGACTGCTCGATGGCCGCATTTTCTATGACGCCGCACTGATGAATGGAGTACCTGACAACACTGCCGCGGATACTACCGACCTCGACAACAATGACGGCAAGGATTTCGTCGGCCGTATCTTCGCGACGCCGTTCGAACTCAGCGAGACCCGATGGCTCAAGGGGCTGGGCTTCGGTTTCGCCGGCACTTATGGCGATGAACGCGGCACCACGACCTCGGTCTACCGGACCTACGGCATGAGTACCTGGTTCTCGTACAACTCTGGCGTAACCGCGTCGGGCTTGCGCGCTCGTCTCGAGCCCCAGGCTTACTACTACTGGCGGGGTCTTGGCTTGATGGCCGAATATGCGCAGGACGAGCACTCGCTGAACCTGTTTACTACCAAGGGTAGTGCTCCGTTCAAAAGGCTAATCGATCGCACCGATACCTTCACCGACACCGGCTATATGGCGCAGGCTTCCTACATACTGACCGGGGAAGACGCGTCGTACGGTTGGGTCAAGCCTTATCATTCGTTCGACCCGCGCAATGGATTCTTTGGCGCATGGGAGGTGGCGGCCAGGATCAGTAATGTCGCCGCGCAGACCCGGCAGTTCCAGCTCGGTTTCGCCAATCCGAGCTTGTCGGCAAAAACCGCGACCGAGTTTGCTGCGGGCATCAACTGGTACCTGACCCCCAACGTCAAGTGGCAGTTCGACTATGCGAACACGTTCTTCAACGGCGGCGCCGGCACGGCCACCGACGTAAAGGATCGGCCCAACGAAAGCGTCTTCGAGTCGCAACTGCAAATTTCCTTCGGATCTTAACTGGAGCAAAGAATGTTTGGTCACAGATTAAGATTTGCTAAAGCGCTCGCCGCCGTCGTCGTGATGGCGGCGAGCGTTGCTTTTGCCGTTGGGCAATCGCGCGGCGCAGAAATCACGCTCCTCAACGTCTCATACGATCCAACTCGCGAACTCTACGAAACCGTCAACGCGCAGTTCGCCAAGGATTGGAAAGCGAAGACCGGCGACGACGTCACTATCAATCAGTCGCACGGCGGCTCGGGCAAGCAGGCGCGCGCTGTGATCGACGGACTCGAGGCTGACGTGGTGACGCTCGGCCTCGCGGGCGATATCGATGCGATCGTCGAGAACGCCGACTTGTTGCCGGCAAGCTGGCAGTCGCGTCTGCCCGACAATAGCTGTCCCTACACGTCGACGATTGTGCTGCTGGTGCGCAAGGGTAATCCGAAAAAGATCCACGATTGGGATGACCTGGTGAAACCGGGCATCTCGGTGATCACGCCGAATCCGAAAGCCTCGGGCGGCGCGCGATGGAACTTTCTCGCGGCGTGGGGCTACGCGCTCAAGAAGAATGGCGGCGACGAGGCCAAGGCGGCGGAGTTCGTCGGCGCGCTCTACAAGAACGTGCCGGTGCTCGATTCGGGTGCGCGCGGCTCGACCACGACTTTCGTCGAGCGCGAAATAGGCGACGTGCTGATCGCGTGGGAGAATGAAGCGCGGATGGCGATCAAGCAATTCGGCGCCGACAAATACGAGATCGTGTATCCGTCACTGAGCATCCGGGCCGAACCTCCGGTCGCGTGGGTCGACAAGGTGGATAGCCGTCACGGCACCGCGGCTATCTCGAAGGCGTACCTGGAATTTCTGTACACGCCGGCAGGACAGGAAATCATCGCGCAGAATTTTTTCCGTCCTCAAGACCATACCGTCGCCGCCAAATATGCGAACCAGTTCCCGAACCTGCCCCTCCTTACAATCGATTCGGATTTTGGCGGATGGAAACAGGCACAGCCGAAGTTCTTCGGCGACGGCGGCGTGTTCGACAAGATCTATCAGCCGGGAAGTTAGCGGATGGCAACGAAAGCTAAGACGAGAAACAAGAACGTGCTGCCAGGATTCGGGCTGACGCTCGGCTTCACGCTCGCCTACCTCGGGATTGTCGTGCTGATTCCAATCTCGACGATCTTCTTCAAGACGTTTACGCTGACCTGGCCTCAATTCTGGGCCGCCGTCGCGAGTCCTCGCACAATCGCGGCGTACAAGCTAAGCTTCGGCGCCTCGATCGCGGGCGCCCTGATCAACTCGGTGTTCGGTTTCATCGTTGCGTGGAGCCTCGTGCGCTACGAGTTTCCCGGCAAAACTTTGATCGACGTGATGGTCGATCTGCCGTTCGCACTCCCGACTTCGGTGGCGGGAATCACTCTCACCGCGATTTATGCGGGCAACGGATGGATCGGTCGTTACCTCGCGCCGCTCGGAATAAAAGTCGCGTACGCGCCGCTCGGAGTGATCGTCGCGCTGACTTTCGTCGGGCTGCCGTTCGTGGTTCGCACGATACAGCCCGTGCTCGAGGATCTCGATCAGGAATACGAAGAGGCTGCGGCGACGCTCGGCGCGAGCCGATTGCAAACGTTCATTTTGGTAATCGCGCCCGCGCTGGTGCCCGCGCTGCTGACTGGATTTGCGCTCGCATTTGCGCGCGCTCTCGGCGAATACGGCTCGGTGGTTTTCATATCGGGCAACATGCCGATGCATACCGAAGTTGTGCCATTGCTGATCATGAGCAAGCTCGAGCAATTCGATTACGCCGGCGCAACCGCGATCGCAGTGGTGATGCTAACGGCGTCGTTCGTGATTCTGCTCGGTATCAACGTGCTGCAAAGGTGGAGTAGCCGCCGGCTGGCGGCTTGACGTTCCAGATGGCTGCTCAGTCGCAAGGCGCACCGAAAAAACCCGGGACTGCTGATCCGCCGGCGGTCAGAATTGCGTTGATCACGATCGCGCTGGTGTTCGTCGCGCTATTTATTTTCATTCCTGTGATCGCGGTCTTCACCGAGGCGCTGCAGAAGGGAATCGGTGCGTACTTCGCCGCGATAACTGATCCGGAAGCACGCGCCGCGATTCGACTGACGCTGATGACCGCTGCGATCGCGGTGCCGCTCAACGTCACCTTCGGCATCGCCGCATCATGGGCGATCGCGCGCTTCGATTTTCCCGGCAAGCAAATGCTGCTGACGCTGATCGACATCCCGTTCTCGGTCTCGCCGGTGATCGCGGGGATGCTGTTCGTGCTGCTGCTGGGAGTGCGCGCGCCACTCGGCGGATGGCTCGCTGATCACGGAATCAGAATTATTTTCGCGGAGCCGGGAATCGTGCTCGCGACGATCTTCGTGACGTTTCCACTCGCCGCGCGCGAACTGATCCCCATTATGCAAGCCGTCGGCAGCGAGGAAGAGGAAGCCGCGGTCGTGCTCGGCGCCGGCGGCTGGCAAATGTTTTTTCGCGTGACGATCCCCAACGTAAAATGGGGCCTGCTGTACGGGATGGTGCTGTGCAACGCGCGCGCGATGGGCGAGTTCGGCGCGGTCTCGGTGGTGTCGGGGCATATCCGCGGGCATACCAACACGATGCCGCTGTACGTCGAGATTCTGTACAATGACTACCAGTTCGCGGCCGCGTTTGCGGTCTCGTCGCTGCTCACCCTGCTCGCGATCGCGACGCTCATCGCCAAGTATTACCTGGAGCGCCGCGCGGTGCCGGTGAAGCAGGAGCAGGACGACATGGCGGTCAAAGTTGCGGCATGAGTATCGAGCTCAAGAACATCAGCAAAAAGTTCGGCGACTTCGTTGCGGTTGACAATATCAATCTGCATATCGAAACCGGCGAGCTGGTCGCGCTGCTGGGCCTGTCGGGCTCGGGCAAAACCACGCTGCTGAGAATAATCGCGGGGCTGGAAACGCCGGACACCGGCGAGGTGCTGTTCCACGGCGAGGACGCCAGCGCGGTCAGCGTCCGCAAGCGCAAGGTCGGCTTCGTCTTTCAGCATTACGCGCTGTTTCGCCACATGACGGTGTTCGAGAACGTCGCCTTCGGAATGCGCGTGCTGCCGCGGCGCGAACGTCCGGCAGAGGCCGAAGTCGCGCGGCGCGTGCATGACCTGCTGAAACTCGTGCAGCTCGATTTTCTCGCCGATCGCTACCCCTCGCAGCTCTCCGGCGGGCAGCGCCAGCGCGTCGCACTCGCGCGCACGCTCGCGGTCGAGCCGAAAGTCCTGTTACTCGACGAGCCGTTCGGCGCGCTAGACGCCAAGGTCCGGCAGGAACTGCGCCGATGGCTGCGGCGGCTGCATGACGAGATCAAGATCACCAGCGTCTTCGTCACGCACGATCAGGAAGAGGCGCTCGAACTCGCCAACCGGATCGTCGTGATGAACCAGGGACGCATCGAGCAGATCGGCACGGCGGAGGAAGTCTATCACCATCCCGCCAATGCGTTCGTGTACAACTTTCTCGGCAACGTGAATCTGTTCCACGGCCGAATCGAGAACGGCCGCGTGTTCCTCGGTGACACCGCGGTCGAGCTGGAGAACACGCACACGCATGCGCATCCGGACGAGAACGGCAAGGCGGTCCTCTACGTGCGGCCGCATCTGCTGGAAATCGTGCTGAGGCCCAACGGCAAGCAGACGTTCCCTGCTACCGTGAAATCGATCAACCCGGCCGGGCCGCAGGTCAAAGTCGAGCTGGTCGCCGCATGGGGCGACATGGTGCAAGTCGAAATCAGCCACGAGCGCTACCAGGTGCTGCAGCTGGAAACCGGCGCTAACGTGTTCCTGAGACCAAAGGAACAGAAGCTGTTCGTGTATCAGATCTAGCGGTTGCCGTCCTTAGCTCGCGGCTTTTTTCCTGACAAATTCGAAGCGCTTTTTCAGAACGGAATGCGCGCGGTCAGGATGACGTTGTGGTTGTAGTTGCGATGCATCGTCACCGCCACCTGATAACCAGCGCCGAACGTCAAGCCGATGCGATCGTGAATCGGGATGCGCCCGATCACGAGCCCAGGCGTGAGATAGAGCGTGCTGTGCCCGGTGTCGGCGCCGTACGACTGCCATGTGTAGTTGGTCTCGAACTCCGGCCAGAAATATTTGAAGAGGCGATATTGAAACGCGGTATTCCATGCCAGCGGCATCCCGAGCCGGTCGAGGCCGCCGCTGGGAAACGCGACTCCAACCGTTGACTGGACGTCGAAATTGCCAAATCCCTTACCGGCCGCCAGCGTCGGCGTGAAGATCCCATGACCGTTGCCGTTGACCTTCGATCCGGTCGGCACGCTGAATCCCATGAAGGCGGTGACGATGTAGTTGCCGTTTTCCTCGTTGCCGGAGAGCAGCCGGTACTTGATCAGAAATGGCCAGTCGGCGAAGCCATCGGTGTTGCGCGGAATGTTGCGCTTCAGGAACGCAGGCACCCCGATTATGACTTCAGTATTCTGAAACGGGATCAGCTCGATTCCCTTGCCGGCGCCGAAGTTGTCGGTCGCGACTCCGTCCCGCATCGACTCGAAGTACTGGTCGTAGCGCACTTCTTCTTCAAGCCGCGGCGTTACAGTCACCAGCGGAGTCACCCAGTGCGGCTGCTCACTCTGAATCTGGGTGACGCGCGGAAACCAGTTTACGAAGTAATTTATGATATCTGTGCCAAAGTCCTGCGCGCGGCATGGAGTCGCCGCGGCGAGCAGCAGCGCCAGCATGATTGCGGTAGAGGTTGGACGCGGTGGAAGCCAGATGATTTTATGTCTTTTCATAAGGGCATATCATATGCCATGTTAAGAGCGGATTGACAAGTATCATGGCATCAATTGGCAACGCCGTCGGACGCGCTCGAATGGCGCGCAATCTCACCCAAACCGAACTGGCCCGTCGCGCTGGAATCTCGCGGCAGGCGTTGGGCGCGATCGAGTCGGGCGTTTATCATCCCGGCGTGGCAATCGCGATCCGTCTCGCACGCGAACTCGGCGAGAGTGTCGAGGAGCTCTTCGGCGAAAGCGGCGATGAACCCTCGATCGTGGTCGGCGCCGGATGGTTCCAGAACGAACCCGCGCGCCGGATTGGCCCGCAATCACGGGTGGCGCTCGCGCGGGTGCGTGGAAAAGTCGTGGCCGTGCCGCAACCCGCGGCGCATCTCACGCTCGCCCCGGCGGCCGGTGTGCTTCAGCGCGCGAAGCGATCCGGCGCCGACATCGCGACGTTTCAATCGTTCAACGAAATCGATTCGACGATCCTGATGGCAGGATGCGATCCGGCGGTCGCCATTCTCACCGACTGGCTTGCGCGCCGACGGTCGCCGGTTCACGCGGTCGCGCTTCCGTGCTCGAGTCGAGCGGCGTTGCAGGCATTGGTCAATGAGCATGCTCACGTGGCCGGCGTGCATCTTCGAGATCAAAAGAGCGGAGAGTACAACCTGGCGCCAATCCGCCGCGCGTTGGGGCGGCGCCGTTCGCTGGTCGTCAATTTCGCCCGCTGGGAATTGGGCCTTGCCGCGGCGCCCGGCAATCCGCTCGCGATCCGCAGTTTCGCTGACCTGGGCAGACCGGGCTTAAGAATCGTGAATCGCGAGGATGGTTCGGGAGCGCGGTTGGCGCTCGACGAAGCGCTCGGCATGCTCGGCATCCAGCGCGATCGCGTCAAAGGTTATGATTTGGAAGTCGGCGGCCATCTCGAGGTCGCGGCTGCGATCGCGGCGGGCATGGCGGACGCCGGGGTCACCATCAGGCTCGGTGCCGACGCCTACGGGCTGCATTTTATTCCACATCAGGACGAGCGCTACGATCTCGTGATCATCGAACAGGAGGCTGAGTCGGCGCCAATCAAGGCGATGCTCGACGCGCTCAACTCGCGGCGTTTTGCGCGCGAGATCAGCCAGCTATGCGCCTACGACACCTCACAAATGGGACAGGTCGTCAGCATCTGATCTGATACTCCGACACCCTACTTGCTCCTGCTCCGATCCCTGCCTGTGAATTTTCGCTAATCCTCGACCCTTCTCAGCGTAAGAATTCGCGAGTTCGTAACAATCGACTCATCATGTCGTAACGACTCCTTTCTAGTTTGCCGTTGCCGCGGAGGGAGGACGCCGATTTCATGCATCGAGCGGGCATTTCGCGTCCTAGGGTTCTCGTCGAGAGTGTTTCGGCCGGCGAGAGTTTTCGCATCGTGGATTAGGGAGAGTCCAGGGAGGACGATGATGAGACGAACGATACGAATGGTTACGCTGTCGATGCTTGGCGCGGCGCTGATGCTCAGCGCAGTCGCGATGACGCCAAGACCGGTGTTTAGCGACGAGGTGCGGGCGATCACGCTGTACAGCGATCCCACCACCGGGCAGGTCTTCACCAAGCGATGCAGGCGATGCGTCAGGCTTGGCGAGTACATCCCGGCCGGATCGACCGAGGAGATCGAGCGCAAGGTCGAACGTCGAGTGAGCGCGCAGACCCAGGCACAACTGGATCAGGAGCGCGCTGCGATGCAGGCCGAGGAAGCGCAAAGGCAAGCCCAGCAGCAGCAGTGGAACGCCGAGATGGCCAAGCAGGTCTCGACGATTCAGCCATGGGCTACGGAATTCGGCGATCGCTGGTACAAGAAGATCTCCGTCGGCACTCTTATCTATGCAGATTACCGATACTATTCTCACACCGGATTTGGCCCGCAGTTCCTGACTCAGCAGGTCTGGCCCGGAGTCGGCAACAACAGCTTCAACTCGTTTGACATCACGCGCACCTATCTGGATTTCAAATTCACTCCAATTGACGACATATCGGCGCGCGTGACGCCTAATATGTATGTGGCGCTCAACACCGGGACCACCTGCACGGCGACCTCGACCTCGACCTCGACCGGAGGAATCAAGACCACGACCACGACCAAGTGCGTAGCCAGCAGCGGCGACAAGAGCGGGGCCAACTCCGGATTTGCCCAGACCGATGATGGCGACCTCGGATTTAGGCTGAAGTATGCGTACATCGACTACAACACCTTCTTCCAAAAGGTTCTGAAATTCGCCCCGATGCACGACGACAAAATCACTTTCGGCCAGCAGCAGAATCCGCTCGTCGATTGGGAAGAGAATCTGTGGGGCTTTCGCTACACAGCCCTCACGCCTTGGAACTATCTGAGTTTGAGTTCGACACAGGTCGGTGTCGCAATGAAGGGGCCGATCAAGTTTAACGAGAAGCAGTGGGCCGACTACGATGTCGGCGTGTACGACGACGCCAGCTTCCACGCCGTCGAGCAGAGCGCCTACAAGCAGGTCATGGGTCGCGTGACGATCAATCCATTCGGCGCAGAGTCGCGCTACGACGGCCTTGGCCTCACCGGCTTCTACGACTACGGCTACTCGAACAAGTGCACACCTGATGAAAACGAGCTGACCAACAACAACGGCACCTGCGGGCATATCGCGCGCGCCGCGGGTATCGCTCATTACAACGGATTGACTCCGTGGGATCAGACCTGGGGCGCTTTCGCCGAATGGGACTACGGTCACAACGCGTTCAGCTCATCCAACTTGTTCTCGGGTAGTGGACCGTCAGACGCAATCGGTATCCCGAGCACGGGCCCGAGCAGCTTCGCCGCCTGGAACAAGATGGTCGGAGGTATCCTGAACTCACAGTCAGTGCAGATGGGCGCAGACTTGGGCGGCCACTTCGATATCCCGTACACCCCATTCACGGCCTTCGGCCTGGCGCAGTGGTTTCAACCGAACACTCGGATAAGCAAAGACCCACTCGACTTCACCCGCTACGACCTGGGTGTGCAGTGGATGATCAACAAATACTTCAGGGTCGCGTTCGATTCACAGGCTATCCAGTACTACCACAGCCAGTTCACGTTCGCTCCGGGACAACTGGGCGCGAAGTCGGTGGCTGTGCCGTACGCGGTACCGCGTGACACCCACGCATTCTTCCTGCACCTGGAGTTCAGATACTAGTAGGATTCGGTACGGCCTGGCGCGAGCACCCAAAATGCTCGCGCCAGGCTGGGAGAGTCAGAGGCGTGGCCAGGCATCTGCGTTGAGCAATGTTGGCCCGGCCGTCACTTTGTCGGTCGCGGTGCCTCAGCCAGTCGGGCAGGCTCTGCACGTGAAGCTTAGCCCGAGTTCTGGCAGGCAGCGCGGCGTGGCGCACTCAACCTAAACTAAATCTCTGCCACCGTTCTGTCGATGTTTCGAGAGTCCTGCTGTTCGTGAGAGCCAACGCGCCCCGTTTCCACCCGGCGTGGCGCGTCCTTTTGTAAGTATGGCGCTTGACACTCACGGCTTGTTCTTTACCCGAGCTTGGAGATAGTGGGTTGTGATTAGAGTTGCTGTGTGAGATGTCTTCGATCATAGAGAAGCACTCTCAAAGCTTGTGAGATTTATGGCCCACCGCAAATTTGGTTTCGAAAACGTCTTACTACTGATTGCGCTTCCGGCCTTGTACCTATCGTCGTGCTCGTCGACCAGTATGTCATACCGGGATCGCACGAATTTGATCGAAAAGTTGCAGGAAGCGAGGCGGTCCGATCTAAGCGACGCGATGGATCCCGGGTTGGGTCCGGCTGCGCAGGGCGACTACATGACACGGGCCGCGAGGGCGCAAACGGCGATCGATGATCTGAGTGAACACACGAACGTTCCCGATTCGGAAATATCGGACGCGCTATTCGTTCCGCCCAAGCATCTCTCGCCCGAAGAGCGAGTCGTCCTGATCAAGCAACTGGAGCATGCGAAAACCCTGGACGATCAGATATACCACGACCATCTGGGCGGATGGGATCCGATACTTACCGAGGACTGCACCGTGCAGGACAAGCGGGTAGATCGTGTAGTCCGGGACCTCGAAGCTGAGCGACCGGTTTCGTGGTCGCAGATAGATCAGGCAATGTGGGTTCCGAATGAGAATGCTTGGTAGGTTTGCCTACTCAAAACACCGGGCGCCCAAGGTGGTCAACCATTGGGCCACGCGCGACACGCACGGATTCTTTGACTTCATCGTTAAGCAGGCCCCGTTGTCGGAGCGGTGCAGTGTAATACGAGCACGGGACAAGGAGCTTCGCGAATGACGTGCTCAGTGACGCTGCCCAAAACCAGGTGCTCAAGCCCGGTGCGCCCGTGCGTCACCATTACAATCAACTCTACTCCGAGATCGCGCGCGGCTCGCACGATATCAAGGTCGGGCACACCCGTTCTTACCTCGATAACACATTGAACCTCGGGCTTGATGGTCTTCTTGACTATCTCTGCGAGCCTGGACCTGGCTTCCTTTTCCCAGCGCGGATCGGAGTCAAACGGTAGCGGAACGTCCATGTCCGAGGTGGGCACTCTGGCGATGTGCAAGATGTAGAGGGTAGCGTTGCTTTCCTTTGCCAGCGTGCCCGACAACAGCAACGCCGCCGTCGAATTGCCGTCGAATTCGAACGCGCACATTATCTTGTTGTAATTCAGCATAAGCCTTACCTGGATTTGTGTCCTCAGAATTCCGCCAGCGATCGACCCGTTGCTCTGTCAACGGCTGCCTTGGTGACCGAGAATCCGTAAAGAGCGTCGGCGTACGCGGCATCGTCAGCGGTGTAGCTGCGTTGCGCATCTTCCAGTTCGATAATACTTGTCAGCCCCGCTTCATAGCGCTTCTCGGCTAGCTCCAGTTCTGCGCGCGAAGCGGCAAGAGTCTTTTCCGCGCGGGAGATACGCTGAAGAGAAGCCTGCCAATTCAGATACGCCGTATGAACTTGCAGGATTACCTCTTGCCGCAGGTCCTCGATCTCGCGAAGGATTGCATGTTGCCGGAACCTGGTCTCTGCAATTTGATCGGTAGTAAGAAAGCTATTGAAGATAGGCCATGTGATAACTATCCCGGCGTTGAAATTGTTTGCAGCCGGAGTTCCAGTTCCCATCGCCGAGTATCCTGCCACTGCATTAACGGTAGGAAAGTAGTCACTGCGATACTGAACAATCCTGGCTCCCATAGCCTTTGCCTGATCATCGAGAGCCGTCAAATCCGGCCTGCTCCGGAAAGCCGTATCGAGCAGAGCGTTCAATGATTCGTTAACTGGATAGTAGGTTAAAATATCAGCAAGCTCGTACGCGGGCGCTGAATCGCTGAGGCCCAAGGCGTTATCAAGCGCGACTTTTGCGTCTTCGTCGCTGTTACGCGCATCGACCAGATGCAACTGCGCGCGCTCGACCTCGGCCGTTGTGATATAGGTATCGAGTTGCGGCCGCAGACCGGCATTAGCCTTAACCTGCGCCTCGTGCAGGTGATATTGACGTTGCTCTAAAGCTTTCTCGTAAACCGCGATCAATCGTTTCGCCTCCAGCAGCTCGAAGTACCTTTCAGACACTTCGTAGATCAGATCCAACTCGGTGAGTTGCTGATTGGCCGCTGCGGCTGCAGCTTCGAACTGACGTTCGGAAACAAATCCATGTCGACGGCCGAAGTCGACCAGAAACTGAGAGAGCATCACACCTCCCATGTAGTTATTGCTGGTGTCCCAACTTTGCGAAAAGTCATTCGAAGGCAGGTTGTGATTGGTTCCAGATAATCGCGGGAACGCTCCGTCTGGATTGTAATAGCTCGTGTTGCCGATGCCATTGTCGGTACTGCGAAGATACTGCGTGGCGCCAAACAACTGCGGTCCAAGGGACGATCGCGCCTGGCCGATCTGCTGCTGCGCGGCGCTGGTGTTGTCCGCGGCTTCCTGGAGTCTCGGGTGATATTTCAAAGCGATCGCGATCGCATTCTTGAGCGTCAGTTGCGATCCCGGCGGAATTGGACTTCCGTTGAGGTTACTGGGCTGGGATTGAGCCGATCGCTTAAGCGTCGACGGGCTAGCAGGCGACGAAGTCCCCGGTGGCGGGTTGACAGTCGACGAAGTTCCTGGCGGCCAGTTCTCTCCTGGCATCATTGGCGTTCCGGGAGCGGGCGCCGCAAATTGCGCGTCGCCGGGTAATTCCGCCGTAGCACCCGCCGCGTTGACCACTCCGTGCGCCAGGAAAAGTACCGATGCGGAGAGAATGAAGATTCGCAAAGATTTCATTATCAGCCTACCCAACTTTTCGTTGATTTGGCGTTGACAGTTTTGTTCGAGTCAGTCGGAGCTCTGAGCCGCCGCCGATGTAGCCTGCCCATCTCCATTCTGAATCCGACAATCCACCTGCTGTCCCCGAGTCAGATTGTTGCTGTAGGTCGCGACTACCAGCGATTGTGGCGACAAGCCCGACGTTACTTCGACATAGGAGCCATTGTTGATCCCGGTTTTCACCGGAACTTCGACCAGCCGCCCGTCATTAACAACCAATACGCGCGCCGACTCTCTTGAACCTTGAATGGCAGAGGCCGGGACGCTGAGAGCGTCAGGATGGCGCACCAGTTCGATTGTGACGTGAGCATAGCTTCGCGGGTAGACCAACCGCTTCGGATTATCTATGTCGACCTCGGTCAGCATCGTCCGCGTTGCCAGATCGAGCGACGACGCATACCTGGCGACGGTGCCGTTGAACACTCGGTCCGGAAACTCGTCGAAGCGCAGACTCGCCGGCGTACCAACATGGATGAACGGATATGAAGCTTCCGGTACGTAGATATAGACACGTAATTTATCTATCTCGGCCAACGTGAGGATCGGACCGCCGCCCTCGCGGTGACCTCCGGCTCCCTCGGTAGCTCCCGGAGAAATCATCCCCGAAGTTTCGTCGACTCCAATGTCGCCGCCGCCAGCGCGAATCAACGCCCCGGGATCGGCGAATCGCCCCGTGATTACTCCATCAAAAGGGGCGATGATCCTTGTATATCCGAACATAGTTTGCAGGGTTGCAACCGCGGCCTGCGCCTCACGGTACTTGGCGTAGGCCATGTCGACGTCCTGTTGTGAGATTAATCGCGGGTCGCTCTGCTGAACCTTTCTCAGACGTTCGTAAGTTATGCGCTCGATTTCGAGGCTCGCCTGCGAGCGCGCCAGGTTCGATCGCAGTTCCGGCACTTCGATCTCGGCTAGTACCTGCCCCGTCTTAACCGAGTCGCCTTTGTCGACGCTGATACTTTTCAGGTATCCGGTAACCTTCGCGTGAAGCGCGGCTTCATAGAAACCTACGACGTCGCCCGGCATCTCAATAGTCTTGGCTATATCTCCTTGGCGTGGATGGACCACATCCACCGTCGCTCGTTGAGTCGTAGTCATGGGAATCACAGGCGCATCGCAGCCGCCCGCGCACAAAACGGCAATCGAGAAAGCAATCGCCCAACCAATGTTCCTCACTGCTCCACCTCGGGCGCTTGCGCGATTGCGCTATCCTGGATCCGCCGATAGAAGAACTCGTAAACGCAAGGAACAAGGAACAGCGTCAGCACGGTGGAAACGATTAGACCACCCACTGCCGCCCTCGCCAGAGGCGCCGAAGCTTCGGATCCCTCGCCCAATTTCATCGCGATCGGCATAAGACCGGCCACCGTCGCCAGGGCGGTCATAAGTATTGGCCGCATTCTTATTCGCGCCGACTCGACCGCCGCACGCCTAAGCTCCTGTCCCTGGCGGCGTCGCTCGTTGGCGAAGTCGACGAGCAATATCGAATTCGACACCACGATGCCGACCATCACGATGATCCCCATGAAGGACTCGATATTGAGCGTAGTTCCGGTTAACCACAGCGTCCAAATGACTCCTATCAGCCCCATGGGAACGGCGAACATGATGATTAGCGGATCCAGGAAAGAACGGAACTGCGCGACCATCACCAGGTAAAGCAGAACCACCGCCAAAGAGAGGCCGAACCCAAAGCTGGCGAAAGATTTCTGCATCGAGGCTACTGCGCCGCGGTACCGGACAGAGACTCCAGGCGGAAGCGTCATCTTGCTCACCTGGTCCTGGATCTGTTCCTGCGTGCCACCCAAGTCCTCGGTGCTGGGCGCGACCAGCAGATCGACCACGCGTTGAATGCTGTAATGATCGGCTTCTGACGGGTTGAACTCGGGTGAAATAGACGCCACATCTCGCAGCAACAGGCTCTGCGCGTGCCCGGTTTCCTTGTTCACCGTCTCGATCGGAATGTTCTGCAGCACTTCAAGAGAATCAAAGCCTTTGTCTGAGCCTGGGTACTGCACTGTGAGAAAGTAGTCGTCCTTGTTCGCGCGATCGATCCAGATCGATGGCTTGATATACAGGTTCGAGTCGAGCGCCGTGATCACGTTCGATATGACTTCCTGCTGCGCGACGCCCAAGCGCGCCGCTCTCACGCGGTCGACCTTTATGTTTAATGTCGGATAGTTCAACTCCTGCGCGACGAAACTCTGCGAAACCTGCGGCAGAGCGCCAATTCTCTCTTGAAGTTCCTTTGCCACCTTATGCAGTTCGCTAAAGCTGTTGCCGGTAAACTCGACATCGATGGGAGCCAGCTTCCCGAGATTGAGAACGGAATCGACTATGCTGCCCGAGGAAAACAGAGTCCGGGCGTCCGGAACTTGCAAGGGAAGAAGTTTTTTCAACTGGGAGACATAGTACTTGGTCGGATGCCGATGACCGGGCTTGAGCGCAATCTGCATGAAAGCTGAATCCTGGGCCGCGTTAGGCGAATAAATCGCGGATATGCTGGGGGCAATGCCGATATTCGAGACGACGGTGTCGAGGTCGTCCGGCGGGATCACCTTGCGGACGATGGCCTCGATCTGACGCGCCATCTCGGTGGTCAATTCGATTCTGGTACCGGCCGGCGCGCGAAAATTGATCGTGAAGGTTCCCGCATCGGTCTCGGGAAACAACTCAGTACCAAGAAGCGGATACATCGCTAGGCTGACGAGGAACAGGATCGTAACCGCGCCGACGACTACCGCTTTATGGTCCAGCGCATTTTCGAGCAGACGTTCGTAACCCAAGGCAAAACGCTCATACACGCGATTGAAGGCCGCGAATATACCGGATGCTTCGCCATGTTCCGCCGCGAGCGCCTGTTCTCTGGTCAGAAAACGCGCGCAGTAGAGCGGTATTATGCTCATCGAGACCAGGTACGACGCGGCCATCGACAACACCACCGCTAGCGCCAGTGCGCTGAACAGATACTTGGCGACTCCAAACAGAAACATCACCGGGAAGAAGACGATGCAGGTAGTTATCGTCGACGCGAGAACTGGAAGTGCTACTTCCTCGGCTCCTTCTCGTGCGGCGACGTGCGGTTCCTTCCCTTCTGCCAGATGGCGATTGATATTCTCGAGCACTACCACCGAGTCATCGACCAGTCGGCCTATAGCGAGTGCGAACCCGCCAAGCGTCATGATATTGATGGTCGAGCCGTTCATGAAGAGACCGAATCCACCTGCCAGAATGGAAAGCGGAATGGATAGGAAGATAGCAAAGGTAGATCTGAAGCTACCGAGAAATATGAGAATCACCAGCGAGGCCAGAACCGAACCCGATATAGCCTCATGTTCCAGACTAGCCACCGCTTGCCTGACGTAAATGGATTGGTCGAAGATAGTCTTCAGTTTCATCCCGGCCGGAAGGCCGAAGATCTTCGGCAGCAGCTCCTTGACGCCATCTACTACCGATATGGTATTCGCGCCGACCTGACGTAGCACCGGCACATATACTGACGGTTGCCCGTTGATGAGCACCTGGTTGTACTGAATCTGCGATGAGTCCTCGACCTTTGCGACATCATCCATCAACACGGGCGCCTGACCGCGTCCTATCTTCACGGGGACCTGTCCTATGTCAGGCACCTTCTCGATCATGCTGTTGGAGTAGATGTAGTAGTCCTTGGAGCCGATCTTGACGTCTCCAGCTGGCAGAATGACGTTGGACGTGTCGAGCGCCTTGACGACGTCCATCAACGACAGGCCGCGCGCTTGCAGCGCCTGAGGATTTGCGTACGCCATGACCTGGCGAAACCTTCCACCAAACGGTATTGGCGCCGACGCGCCCGGCACGGTAGCGAGCTGGTTCCGAACGTTATAGCGCGCTTGATCCTCGAGTTGAGTCTCGTCGTAGCCCTTACCTTCAAGCGTGACCAACACCACCGGCAAGGAAGATGCGTCATACTGCAGCACCAGCGGTGGGAGCGTGCCCGGCGGCAGGATCCCGAGATCGGCCTCCGCCAAGGTTCCCATTTGCGCAGCCGCAGATGTGACTTCGGTGCCCGGCTGAAAGAAGACCTTGATGATGCTTACGCCCGACAGCGAACGCGACTCGATATGCTCGATGTTGCTGCCCAGCGTAAAGAATCGCTCGTAACGGAAGGTTATGTTGTCTTCCATGTCGAGCGGCGGCATGCCCTGGTAAAAGGTAGCCACCACAACCGCTGGAATTTTAATGTCCGGAAAGACGTCTGTCGGCATCTGCGTAAACGCAGTTACTCCCAGAATCACGATCACCAGCGCTCCGACAATGATCAGGTACGGATTGCGCAATGAGAAACTTGGCACGATGCAAACTCCCAATCCCGGCTTGGTACATGCGCCGGCGGACTTATCGCTTGATCACAACTGCACGCGAACATTTGCTCGCGCGCTTGGCGAATTGCGGGCGTAAAGTTTTCCCTAGAGTGGGTCTTGGTTTTCCGCGCGCGATGGGAGCAATTTGGGCGGTCTGACTATCAGTTGCACGGAAGGGATCGTAAATCTGAAACTTATCAACGGTTTGACGTTTTGATCGTACGAAATCAGTTTCAGATCCTGCGGTAGCGGAACGCCATTCACTTCATGGCCAGCTTTGAGATCAGGCACGCGAGACGAATCATCGGTGAAGCGCTGCGGACCGCTAAAAGTTGTACCGTCGGTCGAACCGCAGGAGAGACGTAGGTGCGGATGCAGCACCCGAGGAGCGAAGGCCACAATACTCATCGCGACAAGAATCATGGCGACGAGCTGCGAGTATCGACGAGAAAGCATTGTTTTAATCGATCGCAATTGTATCACATTTTGGATGGAAGCCAAAAATCGCGAGTAAGCACGAAAACCAGTTCGCGGTTGTGTGGCCTCATCCTGTGAACTTTTCCGTTGAGCCAGTCGGTAAAGATTCGAACGCTGACACCCAGTCTTCTGGCGAAGCGTTGCTTCTCTCAATCACCCGACCACTACCGCTATCACGACGTGCTCCACTTGGGGCATCTCGTCTTTCTGGGCTGGCCGCCCTCGATCCGCAGCCTCCTGCGGCGCAAACGAAAGTCCGATCTAATGGTGGACGACAACGAAGATGGTCTCCGCGCTGTGCAAGGCGGAAGAGCACGTCACAAATCTCATCCACCGTCGAGCAGAGCGCGTCGGCTATTTCTGTACAGCGCGCCGAGTCGAGACCTGTCTTCTGTGATCCCGTGGCGGTCAATTGCGGCTGTCAAACGCCCTGAAAACCAGAAAATGTTGGCGTCCCCGACGGGATTTGAACCCGTGTTACCGACGTGAAAGGCCGGTGTCCTAGGCCGAGCTAGACGACGGGGACGTGGAAGCGATGCTCCAAAATACGAACGCGCGCAGTGCGCGCGTATGACAGCCGAAAGTATCAGAGCCGCAAGAAGCGGAGCAAGTCATCAAGGACAGCGGTCGCGCCGCGTGAATACTCATCCGGTAAAACGAACTTTGCCCACGATTTCGGATACTGATTTGTGGCTATGCTCGCCAAGAATTGAATCGAGTTCACGATCGATTCGACCGAGCGCGCCCGCGCCTTCCTTCATCAGCGCCGATCCGACCTGCACCGCCTTTGCGCCCGTCAAATGCGCGACGTAGGCATCGCGGCCGCTGTTGATTCCGCCGACCGCCATCACGTCGAGCAGATTTTCGCTCTCTTTGAAAAACGCATGCGCTTGCGACAACGTGCGCGCAGGGCCCTGCACAGTTCCGCTTGCGATCTCGACCGAGAGATCCTTCGACAGATCGTTGGCGCATACTGCGACCGCGATTCGCATCGACTTGAACAGGTCTGCGATTGCACGCGGCTCGAACGGGATGCGCGGCGGCGGCACTTTCACCGCCAGCACGCATCCGGTTTCGCTGCGAACTCCGCCTATGAGCGATTTGAGCCGCTCGAATGACGCGAACGGCGCCACCGACTTTGTCACGTAGTCGTCGGCCAGGTTCAGCTCGACGATACTGACGCCGGCGCGATCGAGCATGCGGGCGACGTCGATAAATTCCTCTTCGCTCGCGCCAACGACGCTGCCGATAACTCGCTTGTTGCGAGCGGTGAGCTCGCTGGCAATTGACTGAAAATGTTCGACGCCGCGATTTTTCAGGTTCTCGGGCGTATCGAGTCCGCTGCGATTGCACGATTTGAAAACGATCGCGCCGCTATGCACCGCGCACAGTTCGTAGATCTCGCCGCGTTCCGCCGATCGCGCGCCCGACGCGTTCATGACCGACGATGCCAGCTCGACGCCGCCCAATCTAATCGAAGTCCGTTCCATCCCTACTTCCTACTGCGCGCGATTGTTCGACCGCAAGCGACCGAACACGTTGTCTAACCAATCGGCGACCGATAACTTCGACTGGATGACCGACACTCCCATCCTTATCGCGGGCGCGGGCGCAATCGGCTCGATCCTCGGCGGTATGCTGCAGGAGGCGGGTCACGACGTCACGCTCCTCGGCCGCCGAGCGCATCTCGAGGCGATCGCCCGTGGAGGTCTGAGGATCTCGGGCCTGCTTGGCGATCGAACTGTCGGCGGCATGAAACTGGCCGACGATCCCGCGAAGTTGGGCGGGCGCTTCGGTTTGATTCTCTGCGCGGTCAAGAGCTACGACACCGAATCGATCGCCGCAGCGCTTCGCGAGCGATTGGCCGACGACGGCGTGATCGTCTCGCTGCAAAACGGTCTCGGCAACATCGAAGCGTTGATCGAAACCTTCGGGCGGCGGCGCGTATTGGGCGCCCGCGTGATTTTCGGCGCCGAAGTTCCATCGCCCGGATGCGCGCATGTGACGGTCTTCGCGCAGCCGGTCGCAACCGGCCCTGCACCCGCGCTTAATCTTGAGGATTCGCCGACGCTCGCGGAGCGCGCCCGCGCGATCGCCGCGATGGTCGACGCCGCCGGCGTCCCCACCATCGCCGTCGACGACATCATGCCGGTGCTGTGGACCAAGATTCTGTACAACGTCGCGCTGAATCCGCTCGGCGCGCTTTTGCGGCTGAACTACGGCGCGCTTGCCGCAGATCAGGACGTGAGGCCGATCATGGATCGCGCAATCGAAGAGGCGTTCGCGGTCGCGCGCGCGGTCGGCGTCGCCCTTCCCTTCTCGAGCGCCGAAGAATATCAAAAGTTCTTTTACGAGCAATTGATCCCGCCGACGGTTAGTCATCGGCCAACGATGATGCACGATCTTCATGTTCGCGGACGCACCGATATCAGCGCGCTGAACGGAAAAATCGTCGAGCTTGCCGATCGTCTAGGTCTCAACGCCGAGACAAATCGGATGCTCACGCGCCTGATTAGAGCTGCCGAGCGCGCATTTGAAAATTCTAAAAGGACTGAAAAGAGAGAGAAGCGATGAAGGCAGCATCGATACGCCGCGCGAGCATGGACGCGATCGTCGCACAGGCCGAGCGCGAGTTCCCGTTCGAATGCTGCGGCTTCATCATCGGCGACAACACGGTCGAAGAGGTGCGCCCAATCGCCAATATCCAGAACGCGATGCACGCGAAAGATCCTGCGGCGTACCCGCGCGACGCGCGCACCGCATTTCTGATGGACCCAAAGCAGCATCTCGCGGTGCTGAACGAGATCGACAACCGCAAGCTAGCTCTACGCATCGTCTACCATTCGCATCCCGATCACGACGCATACTTCTCGCCGACGGACCGCGCCCAAGCATGCTCATTCGACCCGTCCGAGCCCGACTACCCCGATACCATCTACATCGTGCTGTCGATCCGCTCCGGCAAATTCGCGAAAGCCGCCGCCTTCGCCTGGGACGTCGAAAAGAAGGAATTCGCTGAGACACCGCTGACGATAGAGTGAGGGATTTCGGCCCGCGAAATCCGGAGCATTCTGCGAAACTGATGTTATTTCTTAGGATCCAGAGCCAAACGTTTCACGTGAAACGTTTTTTAGTTCAGGAGAACGAAACGCGAATCTCGAGTTGCGCGATGTTGAGGGTCTATCAGCGTTGAGGGTGTCACCGGTAAACGAAGTATCAGTTTGACGCCTGTCGCGCGACAGGCGATAATCCCTTAGGGATGGGCATTCGCTCGATTCGGCATCGAGGCCTGAAGCGGTTGTACAAAAGTGGGAACGGCCGCGATTTGCCAACTTCCATGGTGGAGAAGATTTCCGACATTCTGCTGGCGATCGATGAGGCGGCACATCCCGACGAAGTGGGATTATTCCCGGGCTGGCGATTGCATCCGCTGAAGGGGGAACTGAAGGGGTTTTGGAGCGTGACCGTGAGTGGAAACTGGCGAATCATCTTTCGATTTGAGGAAGGTGACGCATTCGATCTTGATTTTGTCGACTATCATTGAATGAGGCGCTGGAAATTATGGCGATGAAGAATCCTCCGCATGTTGGCGGTGTAATCCGCCGCGAAGTGATCGAGCCGCTCGGACTGACAGTAACCGAGACCGCCAAGTTACTCGGTGTCGGGCGGCAGGCGCTTTCGAGCTTGCTGAACCAGAACGCGACACTTACGAGCGAAATGGCTTTGCGAGTCGAGAAGGCGTTCGGACCGAAGATGGAACATCTGATGCGAATGCAGCTTGCTTTCGATTTGGCTCAAGCGCGCGAGTCGGAGCGCGAGATCCGCGTAAAGCGCTACGTCGCGAAAAGACATGCGACTATCCGGGACGGTTCTGGAAAAAAGACGAGCAGCGCATCTACAGCGTAGTTCTTCGGCCGCCGGAAAAACCCTCTTAGAGTTCACTGATAGGCTTTGTAGCCTACTGACGTCGGTGCCATCAATGACACCTTAGTAAACTCGGCGCGGCGCTCTTCCCCTCTCCCGCGGGGAGAGGATTGAAGGTGAGGGACCTTATTCAGCGCGCATTTTTTCGCGCGCGATTAAATGTTTTGGTTCTCGGCGTGCCTTGTGTTTCTCTCCGAAACTGCAAAATTCCTGAAGGCCATGCCTTCGTCCGAGTCGTCTCACGAAACAGCACGCAGACTACGCCGCGATCAGACGGTGGCAGAGAACATTCTCTGGCGTCATCTTCGAGGCAGGCGGCTTTGCAACATTAAGTTCAGGCGTCAATTTCCGATTGGTCCGTATTTCATCGATTTCTGCTCAATCGAACGCCGACTGATAATCGAAGTCGATGGCGGCCAGCATGCGGATCGATCTGCCGACGACGAAATCCGCACAACCTATCTCACCTCGCGCGGCTATCGCGTACTTCGATTCTGGAATAATCAGGTGCACGCGAGTGCTGACCAGGTTCTTGCCGATATCGAAAAATTCCTGGGCGCTCATTCTTGAAAATCCTGAATCGCGCGCGGGGCGCGCGCTGAGCAAGGTCCCTCACCTTAAATCCTCTCCCGTCGGGAGAGGGGAAGAGCGCGGACGCGGAGCGCTCAGGCCTGTTCTAGCGGTTGCTGGAGGCCCAGTACCCTCACCTACCGGCGGCTGCGCCGCCGGCCTCCTCTCCCGTGACTTAACGGGCGAGGTATTACGAGCAGCGCGGCCCGCTAATTCTCAGATGTGAATTCTTCCTCCTTGCCGGCCATCTCTAATGACATGCCGCGGGTTTCGTCGATCATGATGCCGAATAGGATTGCCGCGGGGATTCCTACTATCGACAACGTGCCTACTACTATCGATAGGCCGCCCATTTTGTTTGCCAATAGTGCTACTGCGGCGTTGGAGATTACGGCGCCGATTGCGCTGACCAGCGCGAACCATCCTATCATCGTGCCGCGCAGAGGTGTCGGGAACAGTTCGGTTGCTGCCACGTTGCTGGCGACGGTGCCGCCGTTGTCGCATAGGTTGAACCAGAAGAATCCCGCCGATAGCCACATCAGGGGCCATGCGAAATGGGTCGGCGGGCCCCAGAAGTACCATAGGTGTCCGGCGGTGATTGCGATTCCGAAGGCTACCACTGTCGGCACGCGGCCGAATCGCTCCGCAGTCCATGCGCCGAATGGGAAGCCCAGCAATCCCAGGCCGCCGGCGACGATCGTCATCGCGCTGGTGCCCGCCGACGACATACCGACCACAGAGACCGCGTGGTAGTAGCTGAATGCGTTCGCGCCCGTGGTTGAGATTGCGGCGGCGAGCGCGCATATGATCATCGTGATCGATCGCTTGCGATAGAGCGGCTGAAAGACATCATAGAACCGCGTCCTGCTAGTGATTCCCGACGCGTCGGAAACTTCCCATCGCCCACTCTCGGGCAACAGCCGCGCCATCGCAGGCAGCATCGCGATGCCCGCCGCCGATATCACGAACATCCATCGCCACGACCATCCGTACGCATCGAAGATCGGCATCAGGAACACGCACAGTCCTGCTCCCACCGAGGCCGCGAGGCCGCCGAAGCTCTGGCCGCGTGCGCGACGCGCTATAGGCAGTTCTTCGGAAAGCATCACGACGCATCCCGAGCCCGCGGCGCCGACCACCGCATACAGTCCGATCTGAAACACCGCGAACCAGATCAGTTTGGTGGATACTGCGGTCCCGATGCTGCAAACCGGAATCGCGGCCATGCACCACAGGATCATGCGGCGGCGTCCGTACCGATCGATCATCCGCGAGAGTGCGAGCGCGCCCAGCGCCGAGAGCGAGATCCACGCGAACAGGCGCGCGATTCCGGCGCCGTCGAGATGGAAGCTGGTTCCGATCCACGGTGCCGCGACCGAGACGATTGCGACCGCGAAGCCCTGGTAAAAGAGCATCGCGACCAGCGCGAGAACGGTCACGCGCTCGCGCGCGGCGGAATCCGCAGCTATCTGCTCTTCATTCGGAGGCGGACTCGGCGACGGCGCGGGATCATCCACAATATAAGGTTTCGCAGATCCTACGAGCCGGACATCAGCTCAAACACCGGCGTGCGCGACGCAGTGGCGCGAAACGCGTCGACCGGCGCGCCGGCCTTCACGTCGAAGAAACGCTGAACCTGTGAGGCGAAGCGATCGAGGAACGCCTTGATGACCTCGGGCTTGTCGGCGTCGGCAAGCTCGCGAACGATCATCGATTCCGCGCTAGACCCTCGGCGCAACACGACATGGCCGGCCGCGCGCGCATTGCGCGCCCACGCGGTCTCGCCTCGCGCAGCAACCAGCCATCGCCGACCATTGAAATCGAGCACGTTGACCGGAGTGGTGAAGGTCCTGCCCGACTTCCTGCCGCGAACCTCGAGCAGCCGCATGTACCCAGGCGCAAATCCAAGCTTGAGCGCACGGCCCATCAGGCGGTTGAAGAATCGGTCGAGCGTGCTCTCCTTCTGAAAAGTCTCGGGCATAGAGGTGAGCATATATAATGAGACAAAAATTAAGAAACGTTAATTTTAAATGTGGAACCCGCCGTGGGTTCCACACCTCCCTGGGCAGGGGTAACCCCTGCACCTTAGTGAGAAGAAAGACGTGGCACAGGCTTTAGCCTGTGATTTTCTGGTCTCATGCAAATCCAGGAAGGAATCACAG
>NZ_JBAUYR010000003.1:0-40796 GCF_049584895.1 Binatus sp. (SeqCode) | reverse complement strand
GATGCAGCGCCCGGAGGTGACTGAATTCGTGCGCGCCAAACTCGTATTCGTTTCGTCGATTTTATTCTTCGTAGTCGCGCTATTCGTTTTTCTTTCTCCTGAACTAAAAAACGTTTCACGTGAAACGTTCGCGTCGGAAACTCCAACCAACGCGGAGGTTTCTGAGGGTTTGACCTGCCAATGCGGCTGCGGTTTGACGGTCGCCAATTGCAATATGCCGACCTGCGGATTCTCAGTGCCGATGCGCCGCGAAATCGATCGCATGATCGCCGAGGGCAAGACCCGCGCGCAGATAATCGCCTTCTATCGGCGTCAATATGGCGAAAAAGTTTTGTCCGCACCGACCACCGAGGGCTTCAACATCCTTGCGTGGACGATGCCGTTCATCGCGCTCGCACTCGGCGGCGGCTTGATGGTGCTAGCCGTCGGACGATGGCATTCGAATCAGCCGTCGGTGTCTTCGGACTCGACGGCGGGCGCGCAGCCGGCGTCATTCGATCCCGAGCTCAGACGCAAACTCGAAAAAGAACTCGAGGAGCGCAGGTAGCCGGTGTTCATCCTCGCCGCCGCGCTGATTGTCGCCGGAGTCGCGCTGTTCGTCGCGGCTCCGCTCGGCATCGGCCTGGTCGGAGCGCGCGCCAAGTCCGCCGGCGAGCTGCAAGTCGAGCGCCACGAGCATGAACGCGCGCTGGCGGTGCAAGGTCTGCGCGAGCTCGAATTCGATCGCGAGATGGGCAAGCTGTCCAACGCCGACTACGAATCGATGCACAAAGCGCTCGAAGATCGGGCGTTGACGGCGATGGCCGCGGTCGAGAATATCCGCGTGCAGGCCGACAACGCCGCGAACGCGAAGAAGCCGAGCGTCACACCTTTGGCCCCGCGCAAGTCCGCGCCAGCGCTGCGGCGCATTGACCCGATACCGACCCTCGTCGTGCACGCCGAACCACCGCGCCCGCCGCAACCTGCGCCGCAGTCGTCACAGTCGCGAAAGATCAGCTTCTGTCCGCAATGCGGGATGCGTGCGGCAATCGATTCGAAGTTCTGCGCGCAATGCGGCATCGCGATCAAACCGATGGGCGCGGCAATCGCCCGGTCCGAGTGATGTCGGCGCCGGTCGTCGAGACTCATAGCCTCGCAAAGACTTACGGTCTGTCGCCCGTGCTGCGGGAGGTGGAGTTGCGCCTGTTGCCGGGCGCGGGTGCATTCGTGATCGGCGGCAATGGCGCCGGCAAATCAACACTGCTGCGAATCCTCGCGGGACTCGAGGCTCCCAGCGACGGTTACGCTCTTGTCTTCGGACAGGACACGCGCAAACTTGCGGCGCGGTACCGGCGTCGAATCGGCGTGGTGGCGCATCAGAGTTTCCTCTACCCGAATCTCACCGCGCGCGAGAATCTGGAATTTTACGGCGAGCTATATTCAGTCGCCGACCCGCATGCGTCCTCCCAACTGTGGCTTGAACGTGTCGGCCTGGCCGACGTTGCCGATTCCCGCATGCGTACATTCTCGCGCGGGATGGAACAGCGGCTGTCTGCCGCGCGTGCGATGCTTCCTGAGCCTGCGCTGTTACTGCTGGACGAGCCGTTCGCGTCGCTCGATCATGATGGAAGCGAAGTAATCGCGTCGCTGATTCGCGGTGCAGTCGAACACGGCGCCTCGGTGATAGCTACCGCTCACGCGATCCCCGAAATAGAAGGCGTGGACTTCGCCGCCTACGAAATTTCGCGAGGCCGCCTGCAGCCGCACGTACATAAGGAGGAGGGGCGGCGCGGCGGGGCGAATCCGCTCGCTGCTCGGTAGATAGAAGCGATGTCGGGATTCACCGCAGTGCTGCGCAAGGATTTGCGTCTCGAACTTCGCAGCGGCGAGAGCACGCTGGCGCTGCTCGCGCTGTCGATGCTGGTGCTGGTCGTGCTCGTATTCGCGCTCGACGCGGCGCGCGTGCGCAGCTTCGAGGTGGCGGCGGGTGCACTGTGGGTCGCGATGGTGTTCGCCGGGATGCTTGGTGCGAATCGCGCGCTGCTCGCCGAGCGCGACAACGGCGCGATTCGCGGCCTGCTCCTGAGCCCGCTCGATCCCGGCACGCTCTACGCCGCCAAACTCGTCGCGGCGCTGATGTTCATGGCAGTCGCGGAGGTGGGCGCGGTCATCCTGATGGTGCTGTTCTTCAATCTTGAATTCGACGCGTCGATAGCGCGCCTCGCGCCGATCCTCGCTCTTGGCGCGATCGGATTTTCCGCGCTTGCGACGCTGCTCTCCGCGATCACCGGACGGACTCGCGGCGGCGATATGTTATTGCCGATTCTCGCCGTGCCGATTTTCGTGCCTGCTCTGATAGCGGGCGTGAAGGCGAGTGCGGCGGCGCTCGCGGGCATACCGCTCGATTCGATGGGCCAGTGGCTGAAGATCATGGTCGCGTTCGACGTGCTGTTTGTCACCGCCGGTTACCTGTTATTCGAGCATGTGGTAGGTGAGGACTGATTTTGCTCCATGACTAATTCCGCGATTCGCAACGGACTCGGATACGTGACGCTGGCGCTGATGATCGCGGCGCTGTTCATGGTATTCGACTACGTGCCGCCTGAGGCCGAGCAGGGAATCGCGCAACTGATCTTTTATTTTCACGTGCCGCTGGCATGGGTCGCTTTCGCGTCGTTCGGAATTGTCGCGATCGCCGGAATATTTTATCTGTGGCTGGGAGATCAGCTGTGGGACGACCTGGGCTACGCCGCCGCCGAAACCGGGATGGTCTTCTGCACGTTGATGATCATCGCGGGTTCGATTTGGGCAAAGCCGATTTGGGGCACGTGGTGGACGTGGGACTCTCGCCTGACGACTACCTTCATCCTGTGGCTGATGTACGGCGGCTACCTGATGCTGCGCGCGAGCGCCGACGATACGCCCCAGGTGGCGCGCTTCGGAGCCGTAATCGGAGTCGTCGCCGCGCTCGACGTGCCGATAGTGATCGCGTCGGTGCGGCTTTGGCGCACCATTCATCCCGCGGTGCTGGTCACCAGGCAGGGCGGGCATGGACTCGAAGACCCGCGGATGGTCGCGACGCTGCTGGTATGCCTGGCCGCATTCACGGCACTATGGGCGTGGCTGCTGATGTTGCGCTTCACGCAGTTGCGCGCGCGCAGCAGGATGAGTGAGCTGGCGGTCAGAATTGCGTTCGCCGACGCGGCACTATCGGACAGCAAGTGATTAAGTTTATTTGATGGAACACCTTGGATACCTGTTCGCCGCGTACAGCATCATCTTCGGGGTGATTTTTCTGTACGTCGTATTCATCTGGCGCCGGCAAGCGGCGCTCGACGCCGAGCTTCGCACGCTGGAGACGCGGATGGCGGCGCTGACGGAAGAGTCAACAGCATCGGCGTCGCAATCACAGCCTGACGCATGATTCGCTGAAATAAGATTTTCCAAACTGAGCATGCTGGATGGAATTTCAAGACTACTACAAAACTCTCGGCGTTGACCGGAAGGCGAGCGATGCGGACATCAAGAGCGCCTACCGCAAGCTCGCCCGCAAATTCCATCCCGACGTCAATCCCAACAACAAAGAAGCCGAGGCCAAATTCAAGCAGATAAACGAGGCCTACCAGGTCATCAGCGACCCCGAGAAGCGCAAGAAGTATGACGAGCTCGGCGCAGATTGGGAGCATGGCGTGTCGCAGGAGGAGATGATGCGCCGATACGCGCAGCAGCAACGGGCGGCTGGCGCGGGCGGTAGCGGTGCGGATTTTGGCGGCGGCGGTGGCGGCGACTTCAGCGATTTTTTCTCACAATTCTTCGGCGGTGGTGGCGGCGGTGGTCGAAGCGGTTTCGGCTTCGGACGCGGCGGCGGCCGCACGTCACGCGGATTTTCCGGCTTCGACTTCGCCAACCAGCCGGTGCGTGCGCCGGACCTGCACGCCGACGTCGGAATCACGATTATGGATGCTGTCAAGGGCGCCAAACGGCGGCTCGATCTGCTTGCCGAGGACGAATGCACCACCTGCGGTGGCACCGGGATGATCTCGCGCGAGGAGAAGCAGGGCAAGGCGCGCGTGATTCGATCAGCCTCGCCGTGCCCGACCTGCAGCGGGACCGGAGTGGTGCAGGCGCGGCGCACCCTCGAAGTCACGATTCCGGCGGGTGTGACGGACGGCACGCAGTTGCGCTTGAAGGGGCAGGGCGGGCGCGGGCCGCGTCCCGATCTGAATGGCGATCTCTTCCTGACCATCCGAATCGAGTCGCATCCGGTGTTTCAGCTCGCGGATCGATCCATCAGGGTTAATTTGCCGGTGTGGGATTACGAAGCAGCGCTTGGCGCCGAGATCACCGCGCCGACCGTCGACGGACGCGTGTCGCTCAAGATTCCAGCCGGGAGCCAGACCGGACGCGTGATGCGGCTGCGCGGGCGCGGGCTGCCTGCGCGCGGCAAGGAGCCGGCCGGCGACCTGCTCTATGAGCTGAAGGTGCTCGCGCCGACGGACATGACCGCCAAAGAGCGCACGCTGATGCAGCAGCTGGCCGATAGCTTCACGGCGCGCGGCGTTCCGGATCCGCGCGCGGAACTGATGGCGTCGAAATAATGCGGAGCTGAGTTGCGATGGCGCGCCGGTCTTCATCTAAAACCTCGACTCGCGGCGAAGTGGTGCTGATGAGCCGCAGCGTGTTCTGCGCAGTCGGCGGAATCAGCGAGCGCGAGTTGGCGTCGTGGGAGCGCGAGGATTTGATCGCGCCGGCGCGCCTCGAGCGAGTACGCGGGCGCCTCGAGGCGCTGTACGATCGCGAGGCTCTGCGCCGGGTGCGCGTAATTCGCACGCTCGCCGAGGAGCTCGAAGTTAATATTCCCGGGATCGGTGTGATTCTGCATCTGCTCGATCAGATGGAGCGGTGATTGAGGTACTTTTGCGGGACCGGGTCGGCCGTGCTAAGTAACATCGGTTCATTCCGCAT
The DNA here is from genome assembly GCF_049584895.1 of Binatus sp. (SeqCode). GTDB lineage: Bacteria > Desulfobacterota > Binatia > Binatales > Binataceae > Binatus. Next base: position 35,852 of record NZ_JBAUYR010000003.1, on the reverse strand, counting down.
ATTATTTTCAGAAGGACGATGAGATGCTGTTCGTGATTATCGGCCATGACGGACCCGAAGGCGCTGCGCTGCGACCGAAGGTGCGGCCGGCTCATCTCGCGAATCTGCAGCCGTTGGTGAACGCCGGCAAAGTGAAGATCGCGGGGCCATTCACCGACGGCAGCGGCAGTCTTATCATTGTAGATATGGAGAGCGAGGCGGAGGCGATCGCGTTTGCGAATAGCGATCCGTACGTCACGAGCGGCGTTTTTGCGAGGATCGAGGTGAAGCCGTTCAGGCAAGTGTTTCCGGAGTAGTATCGATGGCGGGAGCGTTATCCAGTTTAAAAATCGTCGAAGTAGGCGAGATGGTCTCGGCGCCATATTGCAGCAAGCTGCTGGCGGACATGGGCGCCGAGGTCGTCAAGATTGAGCGGCCGGGCGTCGGCGATCGCGCTCGGACGCGCGGTCCGTTTCCGGGCGACAAACCGAACCCCGAGACCAGCGGTCTGTTCCTCTATCTCAATACAAACAAACGCGGCGTCACGCTCGATATCACAAAGCCCGAGGGCTTCGAGATTCTGGAGAAGCTGGTCGCGGGCGCCGACATCCTGATTCATAACGTCACGCCGCCCGAGATGGATCGCGTCGGACTCACCTACGAGCGGATGCGGCGCGCGAATCCAAAACTAATCATGACGTCGATACTGCCGTTCGGCCTGTCGGGGCCATATCGCGACTACCGGGCTGAGGACCTGACGATCTGGTGCGCGGGCGGCGTGTGCGTGTTGAACGGCGGCGGGCCTGAACATCCGGAGTTGCCACCGCTCAAGACTGCGGGCCATCAGGCGGGCTACCAGGGCGGAGTGCATGGCGCGACTGCGACGATTGCGGCGGCGTTCGCGCAACTCCGCGACGGGGCAGGGCAGCATGTCGAAGTGTCGGTGCAGGAATCGATCGCGTCGATCCTCGAGATGACGTTCGAGTACTGGCCGTACATGAAGATGATCGCGACTCGCCTCGGGCAGAAGCCGCTGCAGCCGGTCGAGACGATGCAATGCAAGGACGGCTACATTTATCTGTGCTGCATCGAGGAGCATCAGTGGCGCAATTTCGTCGAAATCATGGGAAATCCCGAATGGGCGGAGATGGAGATTTTCAAGGATCGGCTGGTCCGCGCGCTGAACTGGGACGCGCTCAAACCGTTGCTCGAAGAATGGGTCAGCCAGCAAACGGTGCTCGATCTGTACCGCAAGGCGCAGGCCAAGCGCGTTCCGTTTGCGCCGGTGTCGACCATGGGCGACCTGCTCAACTCGGAGCATCTCAAGGCGCGCGGATTCTTCGTCGAGATCGCGCAACCGGTCGCGGGCACGCATAAATATCCGGGCGCGCCGCTCAAGTTCGCGCGCACACCGTGGGAAATTCGGATGCCGGCGCCGACCATGGGACAGCATAACGCCGAAGTATTCGGCAAGCTCGGGATAACGCCAACGCGCCTCGACGAACTCAAGCGCAAGGGTGTGATTTAGTAATGGCGAAGCCTCCTCTATCAGGAATTAGAGTTTGCGATTTCACCTGGGTGTGGGCGGGACCGTACTGCACCCTGCAACTGGCGCATCTTGGGGCCGAAGTGATCAGAATCGAGACCAAGACTCGCCCGTGCGTGACTCGCATGCTGCCGCCGTGGCCCGACGGTGTGTTCAACAGCCTCAACAAGTCCGGCTACTTCAATCAATACAATCAGGGCAAGAAATCGCTGTCGCTGAATTTCAAGCATCCCGAGGCGAAGGAAGCGGCGTGGCGGCTGATCAAGAATAGCGACGTTGTGATTAACAACTTCGCGGCGGGCGTGCTCGAGAAGATGGGATTCGGCTACGAAGAAGTGAAGAAGGTAAATCCCAATGTAGTAATGATTACTCTGTCGGGCTACGGCGACACCGGACCGTATAGTCACTACGTTGCTTACGGGCCGGCGCAGGTGCCGTTATCGGGGCTGTCGGCTTTGACTGGCTATAAGGGCTTTCCCCCGATGCACGCGGGGTTCAGCTACGCCGACCCCAACGCGGGAGTACATGGCGCGTTCGCGATAATCAGTGCGCTGTTCCATCGCGCGAAAACCGGCGAGGGACAGTATATCGACATGAGCCAGTGGGAGTGCGCGATGGACCTGCTGGCAGAAGGGATTCTCGAGTACACGATGAACGGACGCGAGCCGGAGCGAAACGGCAATCGCGATCCGTTGATGGCGCCGCATCAGCTTTTCAAGTGCGTCGATCTGCCGGAGAAGATACTTGACGTCACGATCGATCAATGGGTCGCGATAGTGTGTGCGGACGACGCCGAATGGGCGCGACTGGCTAGAGCAATAGGTAAACCGGAACTAGCCAATGATCCGCGATTCGCTACGCTCGCGGCGCGCAAAGAGAATGAAGATGCACTCGAAGCAATAGTCAGTGCATGGACCGCGACTCGGAGAGCTGCCTATGTAGTGGATACTCTGCAGGCGGCTGGAGTCGCGGCGGGAGCATGCGCCGATAACAAGTACCTATCGGAGGATCGGCATCTCACAGAGCGCGAGTACTTTGTCTACCGCGAGCATCCCGAAGTGGGTAAGCGGCAGCATTGCGGAATTCCGTGGCGGATGAGCGGGACGCCGTGCGAGGTGAAAGCGGCCGCCCCCGTGCTCGGGCAACATACTGACGAGGTGATGACGGGGTTGCTCGGCTACAGCGCGGCTGAAGTCGATGCAATGCGCGCGAAGGGCGCGCTGGATTAGAGGTTCATAATCACAATGCGTACTCTCAAGGTTTTGGTCGATGGGCTCGCGTTTCCCGAGGGACCGCGATGGCGTGATGGGAAGTTCTTTTTCTCCGACATGCATGCGCATCAGGTGGTCGCGGTCGATCTGGCGGGTAAGCCCGAGGTCATTTGCGAAGTGCCGAATCGGCCGTCGGGGCTTGGATGGTTGCCGGATGGGCGAATGCTCGTGGTGTCGATGACGGATCGGAAGTTAATGCGTCTCGATCGCGATGGCCTGAAGACAGTGGCCGACATGACCAAGCTCGCGCCCTTCGATTGTAACGACATGGTGGTCGATGCGCGCGGCCACGCGTACGTCGGGAACTTCGGATTCGATTTGCACAAGAACGAGACTCCGCGCGGGACGACGCTGGTGATGGTTGGCGCGGACGGCGTCGCTCGCGTCGTGGCCGAGGAAATGATGTTCCCGAACGGGATGGTGATTACGCCGGATGGGAAAACGCTCGTCGTTGGCGAGTCATTCGGGCAGCGTTTAACGGCGTTCGATATTGGCGCGGACGGCTTGCTGAGCAATCGACGCGTGTGGGCCGATATCGCGGGAAGAGTGCCTGATGGAATTTGTCTGGATGCGGAAAATGCAATCTGGGTGGCGTGTCCGACCGCATCGGAAGTGATTCGGGTCAAGCAGGGTGGCGAGATTGTCGAGCGGATAAAGGTCGAGACGGACGCGTTCGCATGCATGCTCGGCGGTCCCGACGGGCGGACCCTGTTCATTGCGACGGCGCCGAATTCGGATCCGGAGAAATGTCGCGCGACGCGCGGTGGGAGAATCGAGACCACTCAAGTCGAAGTTCCGCGCGCGGGCTTGCCGTGAACGCTACTGGCGTGAACAACACGCGCGTGGCGTAATGATTTGCGATGGGTGTTAACGGACACAGCGAAAACGAGACTTTTCGCGCGCGCCGCAAACGCATGATGGATGCGATCGCGCCAGGCGCTACTGCGATCATGCCCAGCGCGCCGGTTGCGGTGCGATCGGGCGACGTCGAGTTCGTGTATCGGCAGGACAGCGACTTCTACTACCTGACCGGATTCGCAGAGCCGGAGTCGGTCGCGCTGTTGTCGCCGGGGCATCCGGACGGCGAATTCGTAATGTTCGTGCGGCCGCGCGACAAGGAGCGGGAGACGTGGACTGGCAGGCGCGCGGGAATCGAGGGCGCGATCATCGAGTACGGCGCGGACAAGGCCTACGTGATCGACGAGCTCGAAAAAGTTCTGCCCCGCTATCTCGAAAAAAGTGAACGTGTGCATTACCCGCTCGGGCTCAACGAAAAGATGGATGAGCGGGTGATGAAGCTGATTCGATGGGCGCAGACGATGCGGCCGCGAATCGGGATGGGGCCGTCGGCGATAATCGATCCGCGCGACATCATCCATGAGGCGCGGCTGATGAAGGAGCCCGCGGAACTCGAGGCGATGCGTCGCGCGATGGCGATTTCAGCCGACGCGCACAAACGCGCGATGATGAAGGCGCGCGGCGGGATGCGCGAATGGCAGATCGAGGCGGAGGTTGACTACGCGTTTCGCTCGCAAGGCGCGACGGGGCCGAGCTATCCGTCGATCATAGCGTCGGGACCCAACGCGGCGACACTGCACTACATCAGCAACGATCGCGAGATGCGGACCGGCGAGCTGCTGCTGATCGACGCGGGCGCGGAGTACGATTTTTATGCGGCGGATATCACGCGCACGTCGCCGATTGGCGCGCGCTTCTCAGGCTTGCAGCGCAGTTTGTACGAAGTAGTGCTCGACGCGCAGCTCAAAGCGATCGACGCGATCAAGCCCGGTGCGCATTTCGACGATCCGCACGAAACCGCTCTGCGCGTGCTGGTTGACGGCATGAGGCAGCTCGGAATCCTGCAAGGATCGGCAGAAGAAATAATCGAGAAGGGCGCGTATCGCCGCTACTATATGCATCGCACGAGTCACTGGCTGGGCATGGACGTGCATGATGTTGGGCTTTACCGGGTGGACGGTTCGTCGCGAGTGCTCGAGCCAGGGATGGTACTGACGGTCGAGCCGGGGCTGTATATCGCTCCCGACGACGACGAAGTCGCTGACAGTCTTCGCGGGTTGGGGATTCGAATCGAGGACGACGTGCTGGTGACGCCAGACGGTCACGAAGTGATGACGGCCGCGACGCCGAAATCGATTGCGGACGTCGAAGCACTGACTACTGCGCAATAGTCAATTCAATAGTATATCCAGGAATGACAACTGCTGCGCTGGTCCTGACAAGCTACCGTACAATTACCGATTTCGTTTCGGCAATAGAATTCGTCATTGCCGTGTAGCTCGCATACCTGGTAATTGCGATTGCATTCGTACTGGCATTTGGTCTGTGCGTAGTCGCATCGATTGGCGCATCCTGCGACGAACAGTCCCATTCCCGCGGCCACGAGCAATACCTTCGCGCTCACGAGCGGGACTGCGTTACAGTTCGAGCGCGCTCGCACTGCCGACTATGGTCTTGGTTCCGTCAGCCTTGTCGCACCAGACTTCAACTTCCGCGCGTGAGCGGCTGCCCTCGGGGTGACGCTCGACTATCAAGCCTTTCGGCCCGGTGACGTCGTTGCCCCACACGACGTTGACGAGCCGCAGATCCATCTTGCCGCCGTAGAGGAAGCCGGGGCCGAAGCGTTTCGTCATCATTTCGGCGACGAGGCATACGGAGAGCATCCCCTGCACGACGATTTCCGGAAATCCCAGCTCGACCGCCTTTTGCTTGTCGTTATGGTAGTTGCGGACGGGCCCTGAAAAAGCCATGCACATATCTTCGGTGATCTTGCGCATCGGAGATTCGATCGGATCGCCGCCGCGCTCGCCTATTGTGAATGATCGCGACGAATCCTTCTCGCGCGACTTATCGACGACGAACCCCTGCTTGGTTTGTTCGGGGAGCAGGAAGCTCTGATGGGTGCGGCTGCGCGAGACGATTTGCCCCGACGCGTTGCTGACGAGGACCTCGTTTACGACGTACTCGCGATCGCGCTTGACGTAGCGGTCGACGATTACGGCGCGAGTCGTGAGCCGCTCCCCCACCATCACGGGCGCGAACAGGCTCCATTCCTGGCGCGCGTGCAGGTTGCCGTAAATGTTCGGCAGATACCACCCGAGCGAGTGGTAGACGGCGTCGTAGAGAATCAGAGCGGGCGCGACAGGGCCGCCGAACGGAGACGGGCCGCGATACCACGGATTGTCGTCTCCGGTGCCGGCGACGTACTTAGCGACGAACTCGGGCGTAATGTCGTAAGTGACGCCGCCGAAATCGCGCCCGACGTAAACCTCTTTGCGATCGAAAATTTCCTTGGCCATCGTGCTGTCCTGAGCGCGCTAGTTTTTCTGTTTGGTTTTGAGGCGATCGTTGAACTTGGCGGCGTCGACTACCGCGCGTCGATGAGTCCCGGAGCCAATCTGCTCGACGTCATCGAAGGCGCGCACGATAAACTCGAGTCGCCGCCCCTCGACCTTGGTCACTTCGGCTTCAGCGCGAGCGCGATGCCCCGGCGGCGTCGCCGCAGTGTGGCTGACTTCAACCGACATGCCGACGGAACTCTCGCCCGCGTCGAGAAACGGCTTGATCGCTTCGATAGCAGCCTGTTCCATCATCGCGACCATTGTCGGCGTCGACAGAACCGATGCGAGCGACGAATCGAGTTCGCTCGCGAGATGCCGCGTCTCGACGATCTGTTCGAACTTGCCTTTGGCTCCAACTGGTACGGGTTTCATAGCTTAGAGCACCGCGCCCAGGATTTGGATGGAAAGCGTGACACATACAAACATTCCAACGGTGAAGAAAATTGTTCGCCATGGTTGCATGCCGTTCAGGTACGCAATCGTGTGCAGGATTCGCGCGATGACGAAGATCGTGAAATAGATGTAGGCGCCTTCGGGCCAGCATCCGACCGTGACGTAAATCAACCCGAGAAACAGGAACATAGGAATGTTCTCGAGGTCGTTGCGCCAGGCCATCGCGGCGCGCTTGACGATCGGCGCCTCCTCCAGCGCGGGCGGCGCCTGCGCGAAGAAGCGCGCGTCTTCAGCCGTCACGAATGTTTTCGTGTTGACTCGCCCGACACCCTGAACCACCGAGATCGCGATCATCTTGAAGAACAGAATCACAGTAGTCAGCGCGTAAAACTGGTATTCGCTCATCCGCAGCTATCTCCTCAGTCCCATGGTGTCGAGCTTCTTGACGATCCATTCGACGCGATCGTTGCCCCAGAACGGTTCACCGTCGACGATGAAGGTCGGCACGCCGAAGACGCCGTCGCGATCGCCCGTCGCGAATGCCTCGGACAGTTCGCGCTGGCCCTCGTGGGCGGCGTAGCGCTGAAATGCGTCAGGGTCGAGCCCCGTTTCCTTCATGACGCCGGCGAGAGCGGAGGCGTTTTCGATATCCAACTCGCGCTTGAAGAAGCGCTCGAAAACGCGGTCGGAGTACGGGCGAAAGAGGCCGTGCCTGTCGGCAAACAATCCGGACATGAGAGACAGTTTCGAGTCAAAGATCTTCTGCGGTCCGCGGATGATCATGCCGCGCGCATTCGCGTAGCGCCGGGCGTCCAGGTACAGGTACCTGACCTTTCGCCATTCGCGCTCGGGCCGCTCCTCCAGTTCGCCGCCGAATGCGCCGCGGACGTTGAGCTCGTGCGGGATGTAATGCAGGCGGACGCTATGCGATTCCATCAGGGCGTACGCAGGATGCATCGCGAGATACGCGAAGGGGCTCTTGTAGTCGTAGTAAAGTTTGATGGTCAGGAGTTCTTCGGCCATGGATGAGGGTTTAGCATCACGGCCGCAAGACAGAAAGAAGTGGCGGGCGCTGGATGAATCGACACCCAAGGGCGCAGTTTTCGCCTCCTTTAAGGATAATTTCATGGCGGCAAGAGATGTTTTGATATCCTAATTTATATATAGCTGCTTTATCAAGCTTTAAAACAAATAAATCTAAGTTTGAAAGAAAAAAAAGAGGGTACTACATGCTTGACTTAAGTATGACATATTTAGTACATCCAATAGGCAGTGAATTGTAGTTTGACGAAGTTGGTTAGTAGTCAGTTTGGAGAGTTTTTATACTATTTGAGTAGGTAATCAATACATACCAACTAGGTTTTCCTACAAATAGTAAAGTTACGAAAAACGCATGGACGGAGGGACAAAAAATGGACGTAATCAGAAAACTCTATGTGAAGGCCGATAGTTTCGCGCGCGGCCAGACGATGGCTGAGTATGCGCTCATCCTGTCGTCGATCGCCGTGGTGGTTTATGCGACCTTGCATACCACCGGCACTGCCATTAGCACGGTGGTGAACACCGTGGACGGCAAGCTTTAGGGAAAGCATGAAGAGGGGCGCCTCGAGAAGCCGCCGTAATTCACACCTCTTAGATGAGCGGTTCGTGGATTGCTTCGGCGGCTTCCGAGGCTGCTTGTTTGCGATGGGGATCCGCGCCCAGGACGAGGGCCAGCACGCCGCTGACTGAAATCAGAATGCCGACGACTTCACGCCTCGTTGCGCGCTCACCCAGAAACATCACCGCGAACAAAATCGACAGTATCGGGATGCCCGGGACGACCAGGGCCGTCGTCCACGCCAGCGAGAGCCGGTTGATAGCGCCGTACCATGTGAGCCCGCTCAGAAAATACACGAAGAAACCGGTGACCATGATGACGCCGAGCGTGGTTGGATCGGCAAGTTGCAGCAGCGCGTCGCGCCGGAAAATCAACAGCATCGCCGTCAGCACAATCGACGCGTAAAGGAAGCGGCCGCCGGTCATCGAGGTCGGTGTCAGCGGCGGCATCAGCTTCAGCCCCAACACGTGCGACGTCTGCCAGAACAGCGGAGTCGTGAAGATGATCGCCGACGCCCATAGCGGTGAAAATGAGCCGCCACCAGCGAACACCGACCCGATCCCAACCAGCACGGTTGCGGTCGCGAGCACCTGGCGAATCGACGGCCGCTCACCGACGAAGATCGTCGAGAGCACCAGCGAGTAGACCGGCTCGGTTTGCAGCAGCAACACTCCCGCGACCGCGCCAATACGGGTGAGTCCGTAGGTGAGCGTGAGACTGGTCATCACGGTTCCCGCCATCGCGATCATGAACAGCCGACCGCGGTAGCGCGGGTCGAAGATCAACCTCAACTCGCCGGTGAACTGGAGCACGGGAATCGTGCATAGCGTCGCGAATACGACAGCTCCGGTGCAAAAAAGCAGGGGATCGAGATGAACCGCGCCCCATCGCGTGATGACGGGCTGACCCGCGCCAATGATCGTGTTGATGATGCATAGCGTCAAACCCACCTGAAAGGCGCGAGCGCGCAGAGCCGTTTCGTGGGCGACAGGCGGCATCGAACCCGCCGAGGTCTCGGTGGACATCGATTACGCCCGCGCTAACGCGACCGCGACCACGACTGCGGCGAGCATGATTCGATAGATCGCGAACGGCCGGTAGGTGTTGGTTCGCACATAATTCAGTAGCCAGACGATTGCGATCAGACCGAAAACTGCCGACGCCCCAAATCCCCATCCAAGCTGTGGTGTAACGCCGGCGTTGAACGCCTTGTGCGCTTCATGAAGGCCGGCGCCCGCGATGATCGGCGTCGCCATCAAGAACGAGAAATTGGCGGCGTCCGCGCGTTCGATTCCAAGAAAGCGCGCGGTCGTGATCGTTGCGCCGGAGCGGGAGACACCGGGGATAATCGCGAGTGCCTGGCTGAACCCGATGACGATGGCGTCGACGAAGGTGAGGTCGTCTATTCTGCGCTTTTTCGACCCAAACGCGTCAGCCGCCCACAGAATAAGGCCAAGTGTAGCAAGCGTGATAGCAATCAGCACTGGCGATCGAAAGATCGTCTCGGCTTGCTTCTCGAGTAGAACTCCGATGATTGCCCCAGGTATCGAAGCGACTATCAATAGAAGGAGTAACCGGCGGCGGACGCGATCGCCGTTGACGAACGACATGGCCATCTCGAGCCATTCGCGCCAGTAGAAGACTACCAGCGCCAGCAGCGTCCCGAGGTGAAGCACGACATCGAAGGCAAGACCCGGGTCTTCCTGCCATTTCAAGAGCCACGGGACCAGTATTAAATGACCCGAGCTTGAGACCGGCAAAAACTCGGTCAGCCCCTGAACGATGCCCAGAACGATAGCCTGAAATACTGAAAACATAATAATTTCAGCTACTTAAGAACGGTTGCGCCATTTCTTCGCGATCGCGCCGCGTAGCTCACATGCCTACGAAACTCACCGATAAGTGAAAACATATCCAAAATGCTCCTTGACCGGCCCGCTGCTTCGTCTAGAATTGGTGCCTGCAAGCGGAGAGTAAACGTGGGTAGCGGGAGGCGTTACTGCCTATGAATCGAGTTGCCAGAGGCAAAGTAGTTCCCTTGCGGGAAGTGAACGCAGTTGAGTCGGACGGCGCGCCGGACCAGTCTGGCGTTTGGGACAACATCAATCCGGGCGAGCCGCGTCCGTTTCCGGTAGTTTCAACGCTGCCCCGCCTGCCGGTGATGATCCCGGACGAGATTCTTGACTACTACGGATGGGTATTCTGCCAAGGCGGATTCCTCAATCTCCAAATGACGTTCGAGCAGTTTCTAGCCGTGGTCGCCGCCGTAAGTCCTGCGGGACTAAGCCCGGAATACGACGCGAGCGAGGCATCTTACCCCAACGATTGATCCGCGCGATAGCGCGAGAGCGCTATTTCGATGCCCGCCCGGACGCACTAGGGCGGGCATCGATTTATCTAAGCTTCGATTTTTCATGCTTCCGGGGGGCCCCTTTTCAATTGTCCCCGGTGGAACCCTTATTCGGCACGCTCAGCAAGGTGTTCCTGATCCAGATACTGGGCAGACTGGCGCCGTCGGTCGGCGATTTGAGACCATTGTCCTGCGCGATTAGCCGCCAGTTGTCCTCATTGCCGGTCGCCCGCTTCGCCAGCCCCTTCAGATCCTCATTGGGAAGCAGAGCATAGTTGACGCCGCCTTCTTTAGGAGTGCCCTCCGACGGCGGGAATTTCGCGGCGAGGTCGGTGATCTTGTTGAACAGGTTGAGACGCGTGCCAGCCTTGTACTTGGCGATGTCTTCCTCGGGAATATCCTCGACGCGCACGTTGACGACCACCCTGGAGCTTCGATCGGTAAGCGGCACGGCTTCAATTTCATAGCGGTATTGCGGATGCTTCCCGATCAGACTGCCGAGCGCGCCGGCTCCCGTGTCAGCGTCTTTCCACAGCGTGACGAGCGAGTCGTTGGGCTTGACCTCGAACAGTATGCCGTCGCCTCGGAGCACGTCCTGGGTTAGAAGGAATGAATCATGCGCCGTGTAAGGATAGTCGTGCTGCTCGCCTTCTGCCGCATCGGCCCCGCCGCTAACGGCATATGCGCAGCCAGCCAGCAGGAGCATCAGGGAGACAATCGCGATTTTTGGAAGTTGTCGAAACACAATCCGCCGCCCACGCATCACAAGGCTAGGAAACCATGAGAGTTCCATACGCGCAAGACGAACTGGTGCAAGCGTCATCGCATAGCGATTGAGATTGCACGGCAGAGCGGCAGACGCTAATCAAATATACCCTTATGACCGACTCAGAAAATAAATCATCGCGCCACGTGATGGCGGTGGTCGGGGCCGCGACTGCCGGTTCGGAGATCGCGCGAATCCTGGCCGAGCGCGGCGCGCTGGTAATTGTGTTCGAGCAGAATCCGCGCCCGTATGGAAAAATCGAGGACGGGCTCCCGCGATGGCACGTCAAGCAGCGCAAGGACGAGTACGAGGAAATCAACCAGCGCCTCGACCATCCGAACATCGAATACGTGCCGATGACGCGGATGGGCCGGGAGCTTGATTTTGAGGACCTGCGGACGGCGTGGGGACTCAGCGGAATCGTGCTGACCCACGGCGCGTGGAAGGATCGCGCGTTTCCGGTCGAGGGCGCCGACCAGTTCATCGATCGCGGCCTCGTCTACCAGAACAAGCTCATCTACTGGTTCAATCACTACCTGGAAAAGAACTACGACGGCCCGCGCTACGATCTGACCCCCGGCGCGATCGTCGTAGGCGGCGGACTCGCGTCGATCGACGTTGTGAAAGTGCTGCAAATCGAGATGACGCTGGCTGCGCTGAAAGCGCGCGGCATCGCGGGCGACATGCTCGCGCTCGAGCGCGAAGGAATCGATCCGGTGCTGGCTGCGAGCGAATTAAAGTACAACGACCTGGGTATTGCGCCCTGCAAGCTGTACTACCGGCGGCGCGTGCTCGACATGCCGCTCTCGGACATCCCGCCCGACGCACCGGCCAAGCGCGCGGAGGCGCTCAGGCAGGCGCGCGCGAAAATTCTCGAAAAAGCGCAGCGCAAGTTCCTGTTCGAGTTCCAGGAATTGCGCGCGCCGAGCGGAGTGATCGTCGAGAACGGCGTGATGGTCGGGGTGAACTTCAGTCGCACGGAAGTTGCGGATGGGCAGGTGCGAATCGTACAGGAGGGCGTCGAGTCCGCGCGCGCGCCGCTGACGATCAGCTCGATCGGCAGCATCCCGGAACCGATACCCGGCATTCCGCAGAAGGGCGAGACATATACCTACGTCAACCAGAAGATCGGCCTGCTGATGGACGGTCCGACCGGCGTGTTCGCGGCCGGCAATGTGCTGACGGGCAAGGGCAATATCAAGGACTCGCTCGACAGCGGCAGCGAGATTGGAACGCTGGTGGCGGAAGCGTACCTGGGATTGTCCGGCGAGGAACTTAAGATAGCAGAGAGCGCGCGCAAAGAGGCGGCGGCGTCGGGCGAGAAAATCGCGGGCGCGCTCAGCACGCGACCAAAGATCGCGCCCGAAAACGTCGCGCGATTGCTCGGGCACGTGCGAAAACGCCAACTCGCGGTCGGATACGACGGCAACTATCGCGCATGGATCGCGAAAGTCACGCCGCCCGATTTGCATTAAAATCCGTTTCTCCCGGTGCGGCGTGCACCCCTGCTTTTGCCTCGTCGCATTCGCGACTGTAGGCTCATTTCGATGACGGCAAAGGAGGTGCGGTGTGGACGAACTCAAGCGAACTGACCCCGAAATTTATCAGCTCATCAAGGACGAGGAGCGGTACGAAATCGATTCGGTCCGGCTGATCGCGTCGGAGAATTACGTTTCGAAGGCGGTGCTCGAAGCGACCGGCTCGATTCTCACCAACAAATATTCCGAGGGCTACCCCGGACGCCGCTACTACGAAGGCCAGCGCAACGTCGATCAAATCGAAACGCTCGCGGTGGACCGCGCCAAGGCGTTGTTCAAGGTCGAGCACGCGAACGTGCAGCCGTACTCCGGCTCGCCCGCAAATGTCGCGGTATATTTCGCGCTGCTCAAGCCGGGCGACACCATCATGGGCCTCGCGCTGCCACATGGGGGGCATCTGACCCACGGATGGCCGGTGAGCATCACAGGTACGTTCTGGAAGTCGGCGCAGTACGAGGTTGATCGCGAGAGTCACATCGTCGATTTCGACAAGGTCCGCGCGCTCGCGCACAAGGAGCGGCCGAAAATAATCGTGACCGGCGGCACTGCGTATCCGCGTCTGTGGGACTTCAAGAGTTTCAGCGAGATTGCAAAGGAAGTCGGCGCGTTGCTGCTGGCCGACATCTCACACGTCGCCGGACTGATCGTCGGCGGCGTGCATCCGGATCCGTCGCCCTACGCCGACGTGATCATGACGACCACTCACAAAACCCTGCGCGGCCCGCGCGGCGCGATGATTATGTGCCGCGAGCAATACGCCGAAGCGATCGACAAGGCGGTCTTCCCGGGATTGCAGGGCGGTCCACACAATCATACGACAGCCGCGATAGCAGTCGCGTTGAAAGAGGCGGCGACGCCGGAGTTCAAGGCGTACGCAAAGAAAGTCGTGAGCAACGCGAAGACGCTGGCCGACGAACTTCTCGCGCGCGGATTCAGTCTCGTCTCGGGCGGCACCGATAATCATCTGATACTGGTCGATCTGACCAGTAAAAAGGTGATCGGCAAAAAAGGCGCGAAGGCGCTCGATGCGGCCGGAATCGTCTGCAACTACAACACCGTCCCATACGATCCGCGCAAACCGTTCAGCCCCAGTGGCCTTCGCCTCGGCACGCCGGCGGTAACCTCGCGCGGAATGGGCGACGCCGAGATGCGCCAGATCGCAAAATTCATGGACGAAGCAATCGCTCACGCCGGCGACGAGGTGGCGCTCAAGAGGATCGCAGCCGCAGTCACCGAGATGTGCCGAAAATTCCCCGCCCCCGGGATCGCCCTCAGCTGACTATGAATCTGGTTCCGCTTCCCACAATGGGAAGGAGTTAGGGGTTAGGTCGCTCGCATCGAGCTGACTGCGCCGGTTGACAGCGCGGTCGATGTGACGCGATAAAACCCACATGGCAAAAATAAAAATCGAACGCGGCCTCAATCTCGGCACGGCCTACACGCCCGATATGCAGGACGGCACCAAGCGGCCCGAGCCGACGTGGAGCACGATTCGCGACCAGGTGCGCGAGGCCGACGCGCTCGGCTACGACACCATTCTCGCGGTCGAAACCCAGCACGACCCGTATCTCGAGCTGGCAATCGCGGCGCAGGAACCGTCGAAGATAGAGCTGGCGACCGGCATCGCGCTCGCATACACGAAGAGTCCCGTCGCGACCGCCTACACTGCGTGGGACTTGCAGCGCATGAGCGGCGGGCGGCTGAACCTCGGACTCGGATCGCAGGTGAAAGGCCATGTGACCCGGCGCTTCGGGATGCCGTGGTCGAAACCTGCGCAACGGATGAAAGACTACGTCGGTGCGATGCGCGCGTGCTGGCGGACCTGGCAGACGCGCGAGCCGTTCAATTTTCAGAGCGAGCATTACAATCTCTCGCTGATGACCCCGAACTTCGCGCCGCCGCCGGTCTCGAATCCGCATATCCCCGTGCTGATTGCGGCGGTGCAGGAGCGGATGCTGCAAGTTGCGGGCGAAGTCTGCGACGGCGTGCGGCTGCATGGAATCGTCACGCGGAAATATCTCGATCAGATCGCGTTCCCGAATCTGAAAAAAGGATTCGAGAAATCGGGCCGGCCAGCCGCTGAGTGGGATAATTTTCAAATCGGCGGCGGCGGCTTTCTATGCGCAGGCAAAGATAAGGACTCGCTCGCGCGCGCCGTCACCGGAATGAAATCGACGATCGCGTTCTACGGATCGACTCGTTCATATCGTTCCAGCTTCGAAATCGACGGATGGGGAGACACGGCCGACCAGTTGCACAAATTATCAGTGCAACAGAAGTGGCCCGAGATGGCGAAGCTCGTCACCGACGAGATGGTTCACGCCTTCGCCGCGGTCGGCACCTACGACGAAATCGCGGCAGTGATAAAGAAACGCTTCGCTGGCGTGAACCGCCTCTCATTCGACATGCCAGTAAAGAACGACCACGACCGCGGCGTTCTAAAGGAGATCATCCAGGACCTGCGACGTTAGCAGCCGCTATCACACGGGCGGCGGGTTGATGTCGGACCACAGCCGGCGCATCAACTCGATGTGAGTCTCGACGGCCCACAAAGTCTCTGCCGCGGCGCTCTCGGGTATCGCGCGGAAGATCGAACCGGCGCTCGAGTCGCCATGGTCCTGGTCGACCTTGACGTGAACGCTGAAGAACAGCAGGGCGTCGTCGGAGAGTTTGTAATGCCGGCTGAGTCCGTCGATCACGCGGACGTACGCATCGGGGTTGAAGAGCTCGGAGCCGAGACTGATGCCGGCGAGCGTCACGTACCACGGTTTCGAATCGGCCAGCCAGTACATCCAATGCATCATCGCAGTCGCGTCGGGAGTCATGCTGGCGTTGAGCAGTTCGGCGCGCGGGATTCCGATCGCCTCGCCAAATTCGAGGTAGAGCTCGGGATGCGATCGATTGGCGCCGGAGACGCGGCCGAGTTCCTCCTCGATCAGATTCTCGACTATCGCCTTGCGCGCCGGAAAGTCGTCGCACTTCGCGTAGATGAGCCCGAGGATATTTGCGTTGTGCGCCTTGTTGCCGATGAAAAGCTGCGTCGCCCAATGACGAAGCTGCGCTTGCGACAACTCGCCGCGCTCAATCTTCTCGATCGTTGGATGCGAGCGAAGCGTGCGATTGTTGCGCTCGAGCTTTTCGATCAGGCTTTTGAGCTGACGAGTCCCTTTTTCGACGTCCATGATCAATTTCCTTATAATGCGACTGCTCTGGAAGCCAACGAGCCGAGTTCGGCAGCGAGTTTCTCCGCTATGTCGCGTCGCAGTTCCGCTTTTCTTATCTTGCCGACATTGGTTAGAGGTAGCTCGCCAACGATTTCGATTCGTTCGGGCCACTTGAACTGAGCGACGCCTCGAGCCGCAAGAAACTCGCGCATCGCGGCGAGCGCGAATGTTTCTCCGTGATGCAGAGACAGATAGGCGCAGGCCTTCTCGCCGAGAATTGCGTCGGGCATCGCCACTACAGCGGCAGAGCTGACGGCAGGATGCGCGATCAGGTGCGCTTCGATTTCCTCGGCATTGATCTTTTCGCCACCGCGATTGATCAGGTCCTTGATTCTTCCTTCGACTACCAGATTCCCGGACGGATCAAGCCGCACCAAGTCGCCGGTGCGGTAGAATCCGTCGTCGGTGAACGCTTCGCGATTGCGATCCGGCGCGCGAAAATAACCGCGAATTGTGTACGGTCCGCGACACCATAGTTCGCCGATTGCACCCGGCGCAGAATCGGTGTCGTCGGGGTCCACGATCCGGATCTCGTCGGCAGGAGAGAGTGGACGGCCTTGGGTCATGAACGCGATTTCCCCGGGCGCGTCGAGCGGCGTGTAGCACAACAATCCTTCGGCCATTCCGAGAACTTGCTGCACGATGAGGTGCGGAAAGGCGCGCTGGAATGCGCGTGCGGTTGGCTCCTGGAGCCGTTGACCGCCAACTGTGATGACGCGCAGAGAGGCCAGGCTCGCGCGTAAAGATTGTGGAAGGTCAAGCAACGCGATCGCAAGCGCGGGAACGCATGGCAGGTGAGTAATCCGTTCGCGCTCGATTACATTCGCGAGATCGGCGGCCTTGGACGATTGAGTGAAGACAGTGTGCGCCCCGGTTAGCAAAGCGCCGAGTAACCCCGGGCATGCCAGCGGGAAGTTGTGCTCGGCAGGAAGCGCGATCAGGATGCGTGACTCGTGTGTTAGACCGGTCGCCGCACCGGACTCCCGCGCGTTGTATAGATAGTCGGCGTGAGTGCGCGGAATCAGCTTCGGCAGGCCGGTGGTCCCGCCAGACAGCAGGAACAGCGCGACCTCGAAAGGATCGTCGCTGGTCGAAGATCCAATCGAGCGCGATGAGACGCCATGTTCACGCATCGAGACGCATCCAGCGGCCGGTGACGTCGAAAGAATGAGCCGAATATTGAGATCGCGCGCCAGCGCGGCGTGATCGAACCCACGGTGCTCCGGTGCGATCGCGATTGCCTTCGCATCAGAAAACGATATGAGGTATTCGAGCTCGGCCTTGCGGAAAGCTGGGAGCGCCATGACAGGAATCGCGCCGATTTCGAGACATGCGATGGTCAGCGTCGCGAATTCCACGCAATTCGGAAGTTGAATGATGATCCGATCGTTGGAATCGATCCCATTGCGGGAGAGGAGGGTGGCGATACTTCCCGCTTCAGCAATCAGTTGCGAATAGGTAAGGCTTCGAGTCGAATCGCTGACAACGATCGAATCAGGATGCTCCAGCGCTGCCTTTGCGATTGCTTGCGGGATGGTTTCGTCGCGCCAGATTCCCTCCCGCACGTAGCGCTCTGCAAGTTCGGCGGGAAATGGCGTGCATCCTTCGAGCATCGTCGCTCAACGCGCGGAAAGTGTCCCCGCGATCATACGGAAGCATTCGTCCATGATACGGCCGCGCTGTTCGTAGTCGCGCGCAGGATCGTACCATGTGTAAAACCAGTTCATCGCGCCGAACAGCAGCGAGGTGAGGATTCGCGCCTGCTCACGGTCCAGCGTTTTGTTGCGATGTGCGGCGTACCCTTCGAGCAAACGGCGGCCGATTCGCGAGTACTCACGCTTGAGGCGCGTGATGTCGGCGGCGTAACGGCCCGTCAGCGAATCAGCTTCGCGCACGAGCACCTTCATCTCGGCGAGATTGCTCATGTGATATTCGAGATGGCTGCGGATGAAGAGCCGCAGGCGTTCTTCAGGGTCGTCGGTCTCGGACATCCGCGACTCGGCGAGCGAGACCAGCTGCTCGAACGCGCGCCGCGAGATGAGGTAAAGCAGCTCCTCCTTGTTGCGGAGGTAGTAGTAGATGCGGGGAAACGAAATTCGCGCGCGCGCCGCGATGTCGCGAATCGAGGCGAGGCCGAAACTCTTTTCAGCGAAGACGGCCGCAGCCGCTCGCAAAATGTTGTCGATGTTTGCGTCGTAACGTTCGTCGGGCGCCATCGCGCGCGAGACCGGCTTGATTCGCGCTACGCGCTTCGGCGCTTCCTCGAGATTCGCCTTCTTCAATTCGTCACCTCAACTGAAGCGGCGTCCGGCTGCCGGATCGGGGATTGGAATCTCGAGCTTGGTCAGCAGATTGTTCACCTCTTCGGTGAACTCGTCGCGCATCTGCTCGTTGCTGCGGCGTCGCAGGCCCCATCGCACGTAGTCGAATTGCCGCTTGGATCCAGATTTTCCAAACATATCGAGGCCGGCGGGGTACCACTTTGCGAGATGTTTTTTCAGGAGTTCCCGTCCAGCGTCACCTTCGCGTTGGAGATACCTGCGAATGAGGCGGTAGCCGAAGGCGGCGTGGCCGAGTTCCTCTTTGTGCACCCGCTCTGCTATTCGCGCGAGCGGCTCGTAGCTGCATCCTACCCATTCGTATCCCATGTAGGCGCCCTGGCGGTCGGCAAAGAAGCTGAACAGGCCATATTCGAGCCAATCTTCGGCCTGGTCACGCATTTCGAAAATGTAGATTGGCATGGGAGACGCCATGAACTTGCTGTCGACGGTGACACCGAGGTCTTCGAGCAGCTTCATCCAGTAGCTGGCGTGGCGGACTTCATCCGACCAGAACGCCGCATATTCGGCCTTGTCGTCGGCTGTGGGAGCCATCGCGAGCGGCTTCAGCAGCGTGCGTTCCGGCGCGAGCATGTACTCGGACTCGATCCGCGACTGTATCGAGAGCATCCGAATCAAGAGATCTGTGTAGTCGGCGGGGAGCCCGTCGGGTCCCGAGAATCGGATATCGGTCGCAGGTGGTGGATTGCTCATTCTATCGTTCCGCCCGTTGATGATGTTCTGAACGATAGTTCAGATACCATCGCAGCGGCTTGCGGTCAACCGGCCATTGTGAGGCCGCCGCTGACGCTCAGTACCTGGCCGGTGACGAAGTCTGAGTCGGAGCTTGCGAAGAAAGCGACGGCGCCGGCTAAATCCGCGGGTTGTCCGAGCCGGCGAAACGGGATGCCGCGCGCCATCGCGTCGAGGACTTTCTCGCGCCCCGCCATCGCAGTCTTGAGCAGAGCGGTGTCGGTTGGGCCGGGACAAACGACGTTGACGTTGATGTGATTCGCCGCAAGTTCGCGCGCGAGTGTCTTGGAGAAACCGATAATGGCCGCCTTGCATCCTGCGTAAACCGCTTCGCCGCTCGAGCCGACGCGAGCGGCATCGGAAGATATCGAGATGATCTTGCCGGATCCGCGAGACTGCATCCGGGGCGCCACGGCCTTGCAGCAGTTGAGCATCCCGCGATAGTTGATTGCGATCACTTTGTCCCAAAGATCGGGGGTGGTTTCGACGAACGGCATCAGGACGTCCCATCCGGCGTTGTTTACGAGGATGTCGATCGGGCCCAGTTCACGCTCGACGCGATCGGCTGCTGCGATCGCATCGTCAAGGTTGGTGACGTCGAGTGCGACCGCGATCGCCTTGGCACCGGTGGAACGAATTTCCGACGCCACACGCTCTGCGGCGTCGAACTGAATATCGGCCAACGCCACCTTGGCGCCCTCATCGGCGAGTCGCGATGCGATCGCTCGCCCGATTCCCTGCGCGGCGCCGGTTACGATTGCGACTTTGCCGGTGAGGCGGTCCATGGCGTGATTTCAGCTCGCGAACTTTATCTTCAACTGGCGATCCAGCCGCCGTCAATTATGAAGGGCGCGCCGGTGGCGAACGGTGCTTCGTCGCTGGCGAGGAACAATGCAGTGTGCGCGATTTCGTCTGCGCTGCCGACGCGACCGAGCACCGAACTGCGCTGGATGAACCTGGGCTGCAATCCGTCGGGACCGGTGATTCGATCGACCATCGGCGTGTGGATCACGCCCGGGCAGATGCAGTTGACGCGAACGTTGTAGCGTCCGTATTCGAGCGCCGCGACGCGCGTCAGCGAGATCACGCCGGCTTTCGCCGCGCAGTATGCGGCCGCGCCCTTGAGTCCGACGATCCCTGCGACCGACGCCGTGTTGATGACGGCGCCGCCGCCGCGCTCGACGATCCTCGGCAGTCCATATTTCATCCCGAGCCATACGCCGCGCAGGTTGATCGCGATCACGCGGTCGAACGCCTCTTCGCTGAGCTGCGCGATGAAGCCCGACTCGCCTTCGATTCCCGCATTGTTGTAAAGCACGTCGAGTCCGCCGAATGCGCGGACGGTTTCTTCGACCATCGCGCGCGCGTCTTCCGAGTCAGACACGTCGGCGCGAAATGAGATGGCCTCGCCGCCCGACGATTTGATCATCCGCGCAGTCTCGGCCGCGGACGCCTCAGTTACGTCGATTGCCGCGACTTTTGCGCCTTCGCGCGCGAACAGTACGGAGGCCGCGCGCCCCATTCCAGAGCCAGCGCCAGTGATCAGCGCTACCTTTCCTTTAAGTCTCATAGAGAATCTCCCGCGAATTACCTGCCGGCGGAGAGATTAGCGCATTTTGACGCGAGGCGGTTAGCGCGCGTGCTCAACCACTTTATTTTATGTGAGGGGAAATAGGGGGGCGGAGTCGCAGCCTGGAAGCCGCGACCCCGCCTGGTCCGATGGAGGTATCGGACTGGGTGCTACTCAGTCGGGGTGGAAGTTGAGTCGCTGGTGCTGGCGCTGCCGCTTTGCGCCCACAAGGCCTTCATCTCGGCGTGAATCGAGTCGAGCTTGGCCTTGGTCGCTGAGATCTGCGCGAGTTGCGCCGGTGTCAGCACGTTGCGGATGGCGATCGCGTCCTGAATCTGCTCATTCATCATCTGATCATGAATCTGGGTGATGGTCGTAACCGGAACGGACAAATCGCTGGCTGCAACGCTGCCGGTTGACGTGAACTTTGCCGCGATTGCTTCCTTGGCGGCTTTGAGCTGCTGGTATTCAGCCTTACGCGAGGCGCGCCGATTCTGGAAGATAGTGTGAATTTGCTGCTTCTGCGCGTCGGTCAGATTGGCGGTTCTCAACAAGAGCGGCAGCGGCATCCCGAGCGCGTCCATACCGCCATGCATCCCGTGAAAACCTCGATGCCCCATGTGACCACCCATCCCGCCCGAATTCGACGATGCGACATGCGCGACGGCGGCGACCAGAATGATCGCCAGAACTGCCGGTACAATACCGCGAGAAAACTTCGAAACCATATAAACTCCTTGAGTGATTAAGCGCTGCCTTTTTGGCAGCGGCCGCTCTCACCTAACTGTACGTTAACCCGAAAAACCGGTTACGCATTGAGTCCTGGCGGCACTAACTTCGGCGACTGGCCATCAGACGGTTCGCGTCGGCGAACGTGATGTCGCCCACCAGCATCGATTCGTACGTGCCGGTGCTCAACAATTCGGCAGCCGTCTTCTTCAATGCCGACATCGCGTTGAGAGTCAGCCGCGTCCCGACGCTCAGTCGCGCAACTCCCAGACGCTCGAGCTCGGGAATCGTGGGGATGCCGGGGAAGGCGAGCAGATTGAGCGGACCGTCGAGGGCGGGCACGATTTGCTCGATCTCGGCACGACGCGTGACCGCGGGAAGGAACAGGCAATCGGCGCCGGCCTTGCGGTACGCGTTCGCGCGGCGAATAGCATGCGCGAAACGCGTTTCGGGCTCGCCGATTCCCAGGAGATACACGTCAGTGCGCGCATTGATCACGACCGGGACGCCAGCGGAGTCGGCAGCTTCGCGCGCGGCGCGGACGCGATCGACGGCTTGGTCGAGATCGTAGAGGCGTGGGATGCCGTCGTGAACCTGGTCTTCGAGGTTGATTCCAACCGCGCCGGCGTCGATAACGCGGCGAATAGTCTCTGCGAGCTCGCGAGTGTCTCGCGCAAAGCCGGACTCGATGTCGGCAGTGACGGGAATCGTGACGACGCGAGAGATGCGGGCGATCGCGGCAATCATCTCGTCGCGCGGAATCGCCTCTCCGTCGGGATAGCCGACCGAAAATGCGACGCCCGCGCTGGTGGTCGCGATCGCACTCGCCCCCGCCTCTTCGATTACGCGCGCGCTCATCGCGTCCCATGCGTTGGGCAGCACTAAAATCCGCGAGCGATCGTGCATCGCTCGAAATGCTTCAGCTTTGGCCCGTTGGGTGTCGCGGTTCATGGTTGCCTCCTGATCTGTTGATACATACAACATCGCAGCGGGCTTCGTGTGAAATCGCGATCAATGGAAATCGTGCGATGGCGGGACTGTGCCGGGAATCTTGATCTCCTCGAAGCGGCGCGCGCGAATCGCGGTCACGCCGTCAACCTGCTGCAGCACGCCCTCGGCCAGCAGGATTCCGGCGCTGCGCAACAACAGGCGATTCTGCTGGAACAGGTCAGGCGTAACGATCAGATTTGAAATTCCGGTTTCGTCCTCGAGCGTGATGAACAGGAAGCCCTTGGCGGTTCCGGGACGTTGCCGCACGATTACGACGCCGGCGGTCTTCACCCACGACTGATGTTTGGCGCGCGTGAGATCGTCGGCGCTCAGAATTCCGCGCGCGGTCAAGTCGCTGCGAAGATACGTCATCAGGTGTGGCCCGGCGGTGAGGCCGGTCGCGGCGTAATCGGCCAGCGTCTCATCGATCGGCGTCATCGATTCGAGGGGAGCTTCACCGTCCCGCGGCTTCACCCCCGCCAGCAGGCTCGCGGGATCGCGCTCGACCGCGGCCGCATTCCACATCGCGTCGCGCCGCGCCAGGCCGAACGATGCGAACGCGCCTGCATAAGCCAGCGCGTCGATCTCGCGGCGGTTCGGTCCGACGCGCGCGGTAAGATCAGCAATCGAGTCGAACTGCCGCCGTGCACGCTCGCTCTCGATTCGAAGCCCAACTTCTACGCGCAGGCCAGTGACGTATCGCAATCCCATGCGCATCGCAGGCCGCCCATCAACGATCTCAATCGTGCATTTCCAGCTCGATCGCGTCACATCAATCGGCAGCACGACGACGCCGTGACGCGCGGCATCTTTCACCAGCGTCGAGGGATGATAGAAGCCGAGCGGGTAGCAATTGAGCATCGCGGCAACGAGCGCGGCCGGATGATGGTACTTCAGGTACGCCGAAGCGTACGCGATCAGCGCGAAGCTCGCGGCGTGCGATTCGGGAAATCCGTACAGCGCGAATGACGTGATCGATCGCACGATATCGTCGGCGACGCTGCCTTGCAGGCCGTTTCGCAGCATCCCGGCACGCAGCCGCGCTTCGATTTTTTCCATCCGCTCCGCCGAGCGCTTGAATCCCATCGCGCGCCGCAGTTCCTCGGCCTCGCCGCCGCTGAAGCCCGCAACCGTCATCGCCATCCGCAGCAACTGTTCCTGGAAAAGTGGGACACCGAGCGTGCGTTTCAGGATCGGCTCGAGCGACGGATGCGGATACTCGACCGGCGCGCGTTGGTTGCGGCGATCGAGATACGGATGCACCATTTTGCCGACGATGGGGCCGGGGCGAATTATCGCGACCTCGACCACCAGGTCGTAAAAGCGCTCGGGCTTCATCCGCGGCAGCGTCGCCATCTGCGCGCGGCTCTCGATCTGAAAAACGCCGACGGTATCCGCGCGTCGCAGCATCGCGTACACGTCGGGATCGTCGGCCGGCAGATGCGCAAGATCGATCTCGACGCCTTCGTGCGTGCGAATCATCGGGATCGCCTCCTTCAGCGCGGCCAGCATCCCGAGTCCGAGCAGATCGATCTTGATGATGCCGAGATCGGCGCAGTCGTCTTTGTCCCATTGAATCACAACGCGGCCGGGCATCGAGGCCGGCTCGAGCGGAACGATCTCGTCGAGCGGCTGCGCGGCGATCACCATCCCGCCGCTATGTTGCCCGAGATGGCGAGGCAGGCTCTGAATTTTGCGCACGAGCTCGACCAGCATCCTGATTCGCGGTGTTTCCGCATCGACCCCGCCGCGCTTTAACAGCGTCACCAGATCGTCATGATGGTCGCGGAACTCGTACACCTGGTTGAGCTTGGCGAGCCGGTCAACCTGCTCGGGCGAAAAGCCGAGCGTCTTGCCGACCTCGCGCACCGCACTTTTTGTTCGATAGGTGATCACGTTCGCGGTCATCGCGGCGCCGCGTTCGCCGTAGCGGCGATAGACGTATTGTATCGCCATCTCGCGATCGTCGCCGCTGGGCAGGTCAAGGTCGATGTCGGGCCATTCGCCGCGCTCCTCGGAAAGAAAGCGCTCGAACAGCAGTTCCATCTTGACCGCGTCCACCGCCGTGATTCCGAGCGCGTAACACACCGCGCTGTTGGCCGCGGATCCGCGTCCCTGCACCATGATCCGATTCTCGCGGCAGAACTGCACGATGTCCCAGACGATCAGGAAGTAGCCGGCGAGCTTGAGCCGCTCGATGATCCCGAGCTCGTGCTCGAGTTGGCGGCGTGTGCGATCATCCATCGCGCCGCGCCATCGCTCGCGCGCACCTGCATAAGTGAGTATCCGCAAATAGCTATCGGGCGTTTCGTTCGGTGGCAGCGGATAATCGGGGAAGCGATAACCCATGTCACAGAGCTGGAAAGCGCATCGCTCGGCAATCGCGCGCGAGGCGGCGACAGCGCCGGGCAGATCGCGAAACAGCGCGGCCATCTCGGCTGGAGATTTCAAATGACGCTGACTGTTGATCCACAATGCGCGGCCGGCTTCCTCGAGCGTGGTCTTGAGCCGGATGCAGGTCAGCACATCGAGCAGCCTGCGATCGGAACCGCCGTGGCATACGTCATTGCTCGCGACAATTGGGATTCGCGCCGCGTCCGCTAGCGCTGCGAGCTTGCGATTAAGTCGCTCCTCGCCGGCGTCGAGATGACGCTGCAAATCGACGTAGAAATTTTCCGCGCCGAAAATCCCGACGAGCCGCCTGCTCAGCTCGCGGGGATCCTCGCCACGCACGAGCATGCGCGACAACGGGCTCATCACGCCGCCGCCAAGGCAGATCAGGCCGCGGCCGTAGCGTTCGAGTTCGTCGAGCGTGATGCGACTCGCGCCCTTGGCGGGATAAACGGGCGCAGCGACCGAGCCGTCGCGTGCGAGCGCACCAGGATTGAGCACGCGCATCTTCGAGTCGGTGATCATGCGGCAGAGATTCTGGTAGCACTTTCGATCGGGCGCGAGGACGTAGAGGCGCGAGTCGTCGTCCAGCGTCAGCTCCGCGCCGACGATTTGCCGGATTCCCGCGGACTTCGCGGCCGTATAAAAACGCGGCGCGCCGTAAAGTCCGTCGCGATCGCCAAGCGCCATCGCGCCGTACCCAAGTTCCGCCGCGCACGCCGCAAGATCCTCAGGCGTGCTCGCCCCTTCAAGAAAACTGAAAGCGCTGCGCGCGCGCAGCTCGATGTAATCGGACTTCATGGCGATTCGCCGCGGTTAGTCAGTCGTAGGTGCCGTCGAGAAACCATTTGTGTGAGTTTGCATCACGGTAGACGCGATAGACGCCGCCGTCTTCGAGCGCAAGTTCATAGTAATCGCGGATGAAGCCGCATTTATTTGCGCCGTTCATTTCTGCTCGCGCACCGTTTCCGTTGGCGCTGTTGAGATGCGGAGTGGGCGAGGGCACCGGCGTTAGCGCGGACAGTGCTTTGAGATTTTCCGCGGAGACCTGGCGCGGATGCGCTCCGAACATGCGTCCGTCATGGAGTTCAAGGCCGTGCTTCAGTGCTGGATTTGTTTTGTCGGATGAATCCGAGTGCGTATCGGTGTCTTCGATGCATCCGAGCCACCATTCGCCGTCGCGCCGCCACGGGCCGGCGATCGAGATGACGCGCGCGCCGAGATTCTCGCCGCGGACGAACTCCGGAATCTCCCGCGAGCACATCACTTCGATTTCCCGCGCCGGACGAATCGCGCGTATCACGAGCTGCGTCACATTTTTCGCGGGAGCGTTTTCGGGAATTGGCGGCGGAGCGGGCGGCGAGAACGCATCAAGACGCGTCGCTTCGGGGCGATGCGAATTCTCGGCGCTCAGCATGCCGACGTTGCCGGGGCCGCATAGCGCGGACAGCCGCGCAATCGTGGTCTGCAGCTTGTCGGGCGCGGGAGCGGCGGGCAGGAACATGTCGGTCTGCGCAGGGCGCGGGACGCGCGGCGCGATTTCGATTCTAATTGATTCGACGGCGGCTTCGGGCGGCGACGCCTCAAGACTCAGGTTGATTAGCGTGAGAATCGCGCGGACGTCGTTCGACGGCGCCGCCACCGCGACCTGCCGATTGAAACTGCGATGACCGCTCATCCCGAATGCGAGCGTGATATCGCCGGCCACCATGCCGCGAAGCGAAAGCCGTTCGACCAGCCGCTCGAGCATTGCACGCATGACGAATCCCAGCGGCTCCAGGAGCTCGATCCCGTATTCCAGCTCGACTGTCTCGACGAAAAACTCGGCGCGGCGACGCGGTACCAACGGCGCGTGACTGCCACCACGCGCAAGGCGGACCAGCTCGACGCCACGGCGCCCCAGCCGCGTGCCGACCGCGTCGGGATTGAGGCGCGCAAGCTCGCCCAAGCGGCGCATCCCCCACCTGGCGAGCGTGGTCTCGAGATCGTCGCCGCGATCCGATTTTCCGAGACCGAGCATGTCGAGCGGCAGCCAGTTCAGGAATTCGCGCTCGCGCCCGGCTTCGATCACGCGCAAACCGCCGCATCGCGCGGCCAGATGCGCAATTTCCTTGTTGGCCGCGACGCCGGCGGCCGGTTCCATCCCGACTCTGCGCACGCATCGCAAAAGTTCTGCGGTGATTTCTTCTTCGCCATTGTAGATGCGATGCAGGCCCGCGAGATCGACCCACGCGCATCCCGGCGCGCCCGACTCGATCACCGGCGAAACCGATTCGGCCGCGTCGAGCAGCGCGGAATGCGCCGAGCTTTCCGCGGCGGGCGATCGATGGACTACGATCAGATCTGAAGAGATCGCGCGCGCCTGCGCGATCGTCATCCCGGGACGGATTCCATGTTCACGCGCGCGGTTAGAGACGGCGTCGAGCTCGGCATGCGGCGCGAGGCTGTTTCCAATAGCCAGCACCTTGTCCGCGAGCGCTGGATTCGAGCGCACGAGAGCCGCAATAGAAAAATCTGCGACCATGATGCACGCGATACGAGCCATCGGAACACCGTTTTTAGCTGCTAGCTGCTTGCGGAAATTCGAACCGGAAATTCTTTGCCGTCGGAGTGCGGATGCACCTCGAATGGATTTGGAATTGGATCGACGAGCGCGCGAACGCGGACATGCCGTCCCGTCCCGCCCATCTTGTTGCGCGCGATCATCGCATCGACTGCGAGGCCGTCGAACATTACTGGTGAGCCGGGAGCGAGCCGGCTGAACGAAGTCTCGGCGCGGCTGGCAGCAATGCTGAGCGCGGCGAACGTCCCGCACATCCGCCACGGCGCGATTGCAATCACAGCGGCGCCACTGCGCTCAGCCGCGCGCGCGATTCGCAGCGATGACGCGTAAGTGAGTGCGCGCGGCGTCTCGCCGAAATCGACGACGACCAGGCCGAAGCCTCCCGCCTCGAGCACGAGTTCCGCAGCTTTGACGATCGACCTCACCTCTAATCCCACTGGCCTCCCCTTCTGGAGAGGGGAACAAAGGTTCTTCGATCCTCGCCTCATCGACGCCCACAGCATCCGGCGAAGATCCACTCCAGCGGCCGCCATGCTCTCGGGATCGAAACTGCTGGAGCTGTCGAGCCATGCGGCGACCTCGCCGCGACGAGTGGCGAAGGCGGCGAACGATGCGGCAATCGAGGTCTTGCCCGAACCGGCACGCCCGGTGATTTCGCTGATTCGCCCGCGCGGAATTCCGCCGTCGATCAGAGCGTCGAGCGGCGCGAGTCCGGAGCTTATCCGTCGGTCCTTGCGAGTGAGTTCATGCCCCCGAAAAACCCCAGAAAATTCAAGCTGTTGTGGCCGTTTGACGACCTGAATCGGGCTTGGAGGATCGATCCACAACGAAGGTTTCGGAAGCGCAGCCACAAGTTACGTTTTCGCTCTTTCTTCGCTTCATGTCAATGGTGATACCAAAAAGCAAAAGGCCGAACCCTCGAGTCCGACCCTTTTCAAAGATGCGCGAGACGCGACTATTCTTTGGCTTTAGCGAGAAGACCGTCTAGTTCGCGATTGACGCCATCCATCGTCTCAATCAGACGATCCAAGGCGCTATCGAGTGTGGCCTTGTCCAAACCTTTTCCGTTCGACGCGGAAGCTTGGCTCAAAGCCTGAATCCGCTTTTGGCTTTTGTTTATCCGTTTCATCATTTGAACTCGAGGCCGCGGGTGCAGCGGCTTAGTTCGATCCCGCTGCCGACCGGCAACAACACCGATTGGATGTCGGTCTTCACGCGGACGTGCTTGCGATACTCGGCGGCGTCAGCGCGCGAAAATTCGGGAAACAACATATTGTCGGCGACGATCATCGCGCCCGATCCCAGCTTCGGATAGAAAAGGTCGAAGCACAGGATGTAGAGATCCTTCCATAGATCGAGCAGCACGAAATCGATCGGTGCGGATAGCGCCGCAATCGATTCGCGCGCGTCGCCAAGCTTGAACTCGACCACATTCGCAAGCCCGGCCTTGCCGAGCGCATTGCGAGCGTATTCCTGCTTGCCCGCGTGGACATCGAGCGTGATGACTTTACCGCCCGTCGCGCGCGCTGCCTCGGCCAGCCATACCGTCGAGTACCCGTGCGAGGTTCCGATCTCGAGGATAGTTTTCGCCTTCGCCTCCTTGATTAGGATGTTCATCAACTGCCCAGTAGCAGGGCCGACGGGAAGCAGAAATTCGTCGATGTGCTGCATCATCTCGGCGGGCGGAAGCGCTTGCATCCGCTTCATCTCGGCGGCGGCACGTTGATCGTACTCACGCAGGACGGTTTCGATTGCGGCATCCATACTGAAAGTCCTTTTATGTGGGATTTCTATTTTGAAATTCTGACTCAGCTTCGCAGCAACATCACGCAGTCCGAAAACGAGAGTTCGAGCCGGAACCTGGCGCTTCAGCCTTTGGATTTTTCGACAACAGTCAACTTCACGTTGATCTCGTCCCGCTTGGTTGAAGGCTCAGTCGTTATCTCAGGTCTAAGGCCTAGTTCTCCTAACCGAGCCATCGATTCGCGGATAGCGTGCGCCGAGTAGAGTTCATGTTCATGAAATCGCAGCGCCGCTCGGATAACCTGGTCCGGCGTTGTCGTGTTTCCGCTTATCGTGATTTCGTCGATCCGTATCTCGTCACCGGGCTTGATGAGAACGTTCACGTTGACGAGATGACGCTTGGAATCGATTTTCGTTCTCGGATCTACGTTTACGAACGCGAATCCCCGATCTGCATAAAAGTCCGCTAGCGCAAGAACGTTGCGTTGAAGGGTCGAACTCTGGAAAGGCTGCCCACTCCGCATTGTCATTTGCGACTCAACGTCGCGCCGCGGAAGTCTCAATTCACCTTCGATCGCAATCGATCCAATTCGGTACAGTGGACCTTCATAGATTCCGATCATTACCCGATCGGTGGCCGAGGCGATCTGTGGCTGGTCGACCTGAACATTCAAAAAACCGTTGTCGTAGTAAAAGGCAGTTAGATTGTCGGTCACTTCGTAAAGGGCGGCGGTCGGAATTAGACTGTCGGAATCGGTGAACAATCTGCTCGACAATATCTGCCATAACTTTTCGGAACTGAAGGCTGTGTTTCCGCTGAAGACAATTTCAGGTGTCTTCGTTCCGCGCTCGATGTCAGCCTTGTTTCCGGTCGAGTCGCGCGCAACTGCGATGGCAGTGAAGGATAAGGACGACAACAGGAACAGGAGAGAGCCGCAAAATCTTGTGGCGCGCGAGGATCGTGGTCCTTGATGGCAGGCACTGTGCATTGCCATTTCCTCCCGCTAATGGCGCCTTACAACTCCATCACGACGCGGGTGACGCCGTTCAGGAATGGGTCGAAGCGCCGCACCAGGTAGCCGCCGAGGAAGGTTTTTGCGAAGGCGATCATCGGTGCGCTGACTACGATGCGGCTTAGGAGCGAGTTCGACAGCAGGAACCGGGGGCCGATTTGCTGCATGTCCTGGATGGTTGTGATCTCGGGCCATCGCTCGGCTTGAATGTTGCGCGCGGCGAAGTCGAGCGTGGCTTCGTCTTCGCGCATCTTGAGCGCGCGACCGAGATGGTTCGCCGTGACGACTGCGTCGCGAAGTGCGACGTTGATGCCTTGTCCGCCGACTGGCGACATCGGATGAGCCGCGTCGCCGATCAGGAGGAGGCCGGGCGCGGTCCATTCGCGCAGCCGATCGCAAATGACGTCGAGTAGGAACGGACGCGCGAGCCCGGTCTTGTTCGCCGCGAGATATTGTCGCAGGTCGGGTGACACATGCGGCGCGAGCTCGTCGATCCATCGATCGCCCATCCGTTTGATATCGCCGAAGGTCCCCTTGTCTATCACCCAGCCGATCTGCGTGTGGCCTTCGGGGGACGGATACATGATGAGCAGATGCCCGTTTCCGATGTAGGCGCGCGCGGTGCGGCCGTCGGGAAATTGGCCCGGGACGTGGCCCCACACCACGTCGAAGCCTTGCATGATGCGATCTTGTGGGAGCGCGGCGCGTTTGCGAATCACAGATGCGCGTCCGTCGCATGCGATCACAAAGTCGCCGCGATATTCGCGCGGACCGTCGTGCGCGTCGGCATGAACGCCTATCACTCGATCTTTTTCGTAAATCAAATCGCGCACAGTCACGCCGCGCTCGAGCTTGAAGTCCGGGAGTTTCGACGCTTCAGCGACAATCATCTCGAGCATCGCAGGTTGCGGCACAACTCGCGGGCGCACCTTGAGGCCGTCAAGCGGACCATTGAACACGGGCCGTTCGCCGCGAAAAATCTGGACATTTCCAATCGGCAGGTTTGGCAAGGCGTCGAACTGCTGACGAAGTCCGGCCTCGTGCATCGCCGCGATTCCCGAGGGCATCAGGATCTCGCCGCGGAACTCGCGCGAAAAATCAGTCTGTCGTTCGAGCAATGTTACCGGAACGCCGCGGCGGGCGAGCATGTAAGCGAGCAGGGCGCCTGCGGGTCCGGCGCCGACGACGATTGCGTCCGTCATTCTAGACTTCGCGCGAGGTCTGGTCGTCGATCAACGTTGCCAGGCCGTCGCGGTAGGGCGATGGTTCGAGCTGACTGACGATCGCGCGTGCGATCGCGATCTGCTCCGCGGCCAGGCGGCGTGCGGCGCCGATAATTTCGGGATCGCGCAGCAGGTCGAGCGCACGATCGAACGCCGCGCCTTCCATCTGCGTACCGTTCTGAAAGAGCGCGCGCAGTTCGGCGTTGCGCTCGACGCCGAGCACGACCGGCAGCGACGGAATGCCGGCGCGCAAATCGGATCCAACCGGTTTGCCGATTTTTTCTTCCGGGCCGAGGATGTCGAGCAGGTCGTCGACCATCTGGAACGCGAGGCCCATCGCGGTCCCGAGCTTGGCCATCGCGTCGATGGTCCGCGCCGATACACGAGCCAGTTCCGCCGCGAGCCTGCCGCCGGCATAGAACAGCGACGCGGTCTTGCGATCGATCACGTTGATATAGTCGGCCAGCGTCGCAGCCGCGTTATGACGGAACCTGCTCTCCATCACTTCGCCTTCGGTGAGTTGGATGCAGGCCTGCGCCGCTGTGCGTACGAGACGTTCCTCGAAGCGGCCGGAGACTTCGAACGCGCGGCAGAACAGGTAGTCGCCCGCGATCAGCGAGGGGCCGAATCCGTAGCGGGCGAAGGCCGACGGCTTGCCACGGCGCAGCAAGCCGCGATCGATGATGTCGTCGTGGAGCAGTGTTGCGGAATGGATCAGCTCGAGCGCGATTGCGGCGTCGATCGGCTCGTCGACGCGCGCGTCGGGCCCGCCGCATGCGCGATACACCAGCATGATGAAGGTCGGACGCAGCCGCTTGCCGCCGGCGTCGACGAGGTAGTGACAAATTTCCGCGATAATCGGTTCTTTCGAGTCGAGCAGGCGCGACAGCTTCGCTTCGACCGCGGCGAGGTCGGCTTCGACGAGGCGCGCGGGATTCAACGCCTCGGGCGTCGATGCGGCTGCGAGTTGAGTGGCCTTGGCTCTTTTCATTGTTTCAGTTTTTTCAGTGAAATCGTATCAACGGAATAAATCGGCTTCGGCGGGGCGAATCAATATTTTCGCGCTGCCCTCGAACGGTTCGTATTGGTATCCCCGCACGACCACCGCGGGAATAGCGCCCGCTTTTTCCATCAGCAGGCCGGCCGCGGACGCGATCTCGTCGGCGATCGCGACGACAGTGTGATGCAATTCGCGGCCGCCTAAGTCAGTGGTGCCGCGCAAGTCGAGTATCGGATTCATGCCGGCTATGCCGAGACAGATCTCGGTGAGGCCGTCGCGCCACGGACGGCCGAAGGTGTCGGTGATCAGCACGGCGACGGTGACGCCGAGACGGCGGCGAATCTCGTCGCGAAGGCGTCGCGCGGAGGCGTCAGGATCTTCGGGCAACAGGATCGCGAGGTCGTCCTCGAGGCTGTTGGACTCGTCGACGCCGGCGTTGGCGCAGACCCATCCGGGTCCGGTCTCGACGATCATCACGCCGCGATCGTTGCGAACGATTCTACTGGTCTGGCGCAATACGATTTCGACCGCGCGCGGGTCTTTCTCCCATCGCTTGGCGTAGGCCTTGGCGAATTCGGAGGGCTCGAAATCCTTGAAGTTCACGATGCGACCCTCAGATTTCGAGACTACCTTCTGACAGACGACGAGAATATCGCCGGCCGCGAGCTTGAAGCCGCTGTCTGCCAGCCCTTTGACGATCAGCGCGGCGAGATCGTCGCCCGCCTTCACCATCGGGATGCCCTCGACCGCTGTGAGACTTATCGTGCGCATTCGCGGACCAGAGTACTACACCTGCAAGGCTTGCAGAACCACTTTTGCCAACTCGGCGGCGCGCTCGGGAGTGGTCATGATCGTGTCGGTGGCGAGCGCGCGCATCCCAAGGCGCTCGATCGGTTCGACGTAGCGCTTATCGGCGTTGTCGAGAACGAACAGCCCGACGATGTCGCGATAGATGCGCGCGACTCCCAGGGGCGAGACTTCTATTCCGAGGCCGCGAAGCATTTTATCGGCGGGACCTTTGATCGTCTTGCCGCCGACGATGGGACTGATAGCAGCGACGCTCGATTTCACCTGGCGCAAAGACTCGCGCACGCCTTTCAATTGCAAAATCGGACCGAGCGACACAAATGGATTCGACGGCGCAAGGATGACGGCCGCGGATTTGCGAATCGCGTCGAGGACTGCGGGCGTCGGGCGCGCGTCAGCGATTCCTCGCAGCTCGATCTTTTCGACGACGCCGCGAGCGCGTCCGCGCACGAAATATTCCTGGAACGGAATCGCATGACGTCCGCGCAGCTTCACGAAGGTCCGTACGCGATCGTCGCTCATCGGCAAGATTCGCGATTTGACTCCGAACGC
This sequence comes from Binatus sp. (SeqCode), assembly GCF_049584895.1. Classification (GTDB taxonomy): domain Bacteria; phylum Desulfobacterota; class Binatia; order Binatales; family Binataceae; genus Binatus. Next base: position 2,174 of record NZ_JBAUYR010000003.1, on the reverse strand, counting down.
TTGCGCGATCTCCGCAGTGATTTGAGTGAGCGATGCACCCTGACGCATCCGGTCGGTCCTATATAGATGAGTGGCGAGGTCGCGATCGCCAAGACCGAACCACGGCTTGCCGTAAAAGCGCTCGAGCGCCGGGAGCATGTTGAAGGATTCGCCGTCGAGGCCCCAGCCCTGCGCGCGATTCACCGCGCCGGCGAGCGTGTAAGTAACGGTGTCGATGTCGGGCGAGACGTGAAGCCCATAAAAGGTTTCGTCGTCGCCGGTGTTGACGACGACCGTCAGCTGCGCCGTATCGATACGCCGAACGAGTCCGCGAATGAACTTAGCCGCACCCACTCCCCCCGCTAGCGTGGTTATCTGCCGACGTGGGAGGGTTCGCGATTGGCCGCGCGCCATTGGGTGCCTTTTTTCCGTAGAGCTTCTTGTAGAGAGTGGTGCGCTCGACCGCGACGCGGCCCATCTCGCGCGCTTTTTCTTCGAACACGTCGACCGGGATGAACTCGCCCGAGTCGCCGCCCGCTTGCGCCGTGATGCTTTCTTCCATCAGCGTGCCCGACAGATCGTTGCATCCGGCCTTGAGCGTCAGCGCGGCGAGATCGATGCCGCACTTCACCCACGACGTTTGTATGTTGTCGATCTGCCCCCGCAGAAACAGGCGCGAGGTTGCGTACATCTGGAAATCCAGTTGCCCGCGATCGACAGGCGACACGAGACCCTTACGATAGAGCATCGTGTTCTGATGGATAAATCGCAGCGGCACGAACTCGGTGAATCCATGCGTTTGTTTCTGGATCGTGCGCAGCAGATCGAGATGGTTCACCACGTGTTGCGGACTCTCGACGTGCCCATACATCACAGTTGACGTCGTCGGCACGCCGACCGCGTGCGCAGTGGTGATTATCTCGACCCACGCGGCAACGTCGACTTTTTTGTGGCTCAAAATTTCGCGTACGCCGTCGTCGAGGATTTCCGCTGCGGTGCCGGGAATCGAGCCGAGCCCGTGCTCCTTGAGCATCGTGATGTATTCCGGGTAGTCCATCCGCACGCGCTTGGCGCCGTACATTATTTCCATCGGCGAGAACGCGTGGATGTGAATCTCGGGGAACGCGCGCTTCATCGCGTCGAGCAGGTCACGATACTTGAACGGCGGCATGTCGGGGTTGATTCCGCCCTGCATGCAAATCTCGGTGGCACCGCGCGCGACCGCGTCCGCAACTTTGCGCACGATTGTATCGTCGGAATGATCGTAGGCGTCGGCCTCCCAACGCTGCCGCTTGAAGCCGCAAAACTGGCATCCCACGAAACAGATATTGGTGAAGTTGATATTGCGATTGACGACGTAGGTGACTTCGTCGCCGATGTCCTCGGCGCGCGCGAGATCCGCGCATTTCACCGTCGCCCGCAGATCGTCGCCCTCCGACGTGTAGAGCAGCAGACCTTCTTCGGGCGTCAGCTCTTTTTTCAGGAGAGCATGCTCAAGGGCGGTGCGCACCGCGGGGGACGCCTTGCCGAGCAGAGCCTCGACGGGGGTCGCTTCGATTTCGTCGACGTAAGTGCGCCAGTACTCCAGGTTCATGATTGGCCTCCGACAGGTCGATCCCATATCGCGCGCACTTTAGTCGCGACCGCCGGGTCGAGCCATTCATCATTGATGTATTCGTTGTAAATTGCGAGCCTTTCACCGAGCGCAAAACCAGCTCGCGCGCATTTCTCGCCGAGCCGATCGAGATGCGGCCACGGCGCCTCGGGATTCACGTAGTCCTTGCTGAGCGGCGAAATCCCGCCCCAGTCGTTGATTCCCGCATTCAGGAACAACTCAATCTGACGCGGCGACAAATTAGGCGGCGCCTGCACGTTCATCGTAGGCCCAAGCACCAGGCGCGCAGTCGCAATCGCACGCGCCATGTCGTAGGCGTCGGGCTCCGGCGCGTCAGCCATCGCGATTTCAGGCTTCGCGCGAAAATTCTGGATGATCACCTCCTGGATATGGCCGTGACGCTCATGGGTGTCGCGAATCGCGGTCAGGCTGAGCGCGCGCTCGGCCGGAGTCTCGCCGATACCGAGCAGGATTCCCGTAGTGAACGGAATCCGCAGCGCGCCTGCATCGTCGATCATCTTGATCCGCAGCGCGGGATCCTTGTCGGGCGCCGCCTGATGCACTCCGCCGCGCGCACGCA
>NZ_JBAUYR010000002.1:0-17296 GCF_049584895.1 Binatus sp. (SeqCode) | reverse complement strand
TCCATCTGCGGGAACTTCACGCTGTAGTCCCAGTGGAAGACGCTTTCGAGGTCGGTGTTAACAATCGTGTGGTCGTGAGCCATTGCGAGAATCCTCCAGATTCATTTCATGGGGCGCCGAGCCGTTCCGCGCGCTCGAGTCCGCCCAGGGCAAAATTTACCGTGATATTTTTCAGTTCCGCATGAGAGAGATCGCGGCTCGCGAGCAACCACGAAATCGCCTGCGAGAGCATTCCGACTGTCAGATGCGCGATCGCGTCTGCGCGCTCGCCGACCGCCGGCGCGAGGTCGTCGCGCAAGTCGTCGATGAACACTTCGTGGACGCGAACCATCAGATCGAGAAACGCGGGGCTGTGGCCGAAGACGATGCGGAAAAGTTCCGGCGCTTCGGCCGCCGCGTCGAGAATAGTGTCAATCGTGATCTTGAGTTTTTCGGCCGGCGTATGGACGCCCGCCTTTGCCTCGGCGAGCTCGCGCCGCAATTCGGCCGCGCCATGCTCGATCAGCTCGATAAAGATTTCGTTCTTGGTTTTGAAGTGCAGGTAGAAGGTGCCGAGGCCAACGTCAGCTTCGGTGGCGATGTCGGCGATGCGTGTCTGATGGTAGCCCTTGCTCGAGATGACGCGCTCGGCCGCCTGGATTAAATCGACGCGCGTTTTTTCACGACGACGATCAAATCGATTCGGCGTATCCGCAGATTGTCGCACAGCTGATCCCATGAGACTGGATTTTAGGCGGAAAATGAATCATGTGTCAATTACGAGTAGACGTTCAGTACTGAATTAGTATTCATAAATGAAATGAGCGTTGTCTGCGCCGAGAAAGGCGGATTCATTGAACAAAGACGTCCTCAACGGCGATTAACCAGAGAACGAAAGGTCGAAAAAGCGCGTTAAAGACACTATGGAGCGTTGGGATCGAGCGACGGACCGGACCCCTCGGGAGGAGCGGCAGATTGATCCGCAGGAGCGCCGGACTGATCGGGCGATTCGTCAGGCGACGGATTCGCCGTTCCCGCATCCTGCGTCGTATCCGGAAGAATAACCGGCTCAGGAAAATCCGACGTGACGTTGCAACACAGTAGATAACTGCTGCCCGCGCGCGGTTGCGCGTTGTACGCCTGCAGGGAACCATCGGCGAGCACCTTGACCGCCTGGTAGCTGATGGAACCGGACGCCCGCTCGATTTGAAAGACGTAGTAGGCTCCGCGGTCCAGCGGCTCCGGGGGCCCTTCGTCGGGAAGAACCTGCGTGAAGTGCGACGGCACCTTCGAGTACTCGACACTCTTGAGCGAATACTTGGCCGCCCCGACGCCGGTGAGTGAGCCAAACGTTCCTTCGTCGGCCTTGAACTCCCAAATGGGAACGCCGCCGTCGAATCGCACCACCGATTCGGTACGCGTCGCGTCGCGCTGATGGTTGGCGATCACTTCGGCTCCGAAAAACTTGATCACGGTCGCGCGTGCGAGGGCGTCGCCCGGACGCCGGTAGCTGATCGCAACGTTGGCGACCGGAGGCGGCAGCGGCTCACCCTCGTTGGCGTTGGCGGCGTCGTCGAGATCGGTCGAGTCGTCGTCGGGATTCCACCATGCCTTAATCTGCGAGCATCCGGATGTCGCCAGTGCCATCGACAGAAGAAGTACAACGGGCAATAACAACAGCCACCGGCGTTCGCGCATCGGACCTCGCTCGAAAATTCTCATCGTCATCCCGATAGCTGAGTCGGGCGGGCAATCGCAATCGCTTTGTAAATCGGCATGTCCATCGAGTAGTCTCTGCGGACTGTGGCAAACCGGAGTTCGAGCGAAAAGATTGGCCTTCGTCCTCTGCTAATCTACGCGCAGGCGCAGACCGGCCTCAACCTGTGCGTGACTCTGATCGGGCTTCACCTGCTCTATTTTTATAGCGATCGGATGGGCCTCTCTCCATCGCTGGCCGGCCTTGCATTCTTCCTCGCGCTGGTGCTGGACGCGGTGACCGATCCGCTGGTCGGCAATATTTCCGATCGCGCGCGTTTCAAGTCAGGACGCCGCCGGCCGTTTTTCTTCGCCGCGATTCCGATGGCGGTCTGCTACTACCTGCTGCTCTCGCCGCCGCGGCTGCACGCAGGCTTGTTCGTATGGTTCTTCGGCTTCTATTTCCTGATGCTCACGTCGCGCAAGATCTACGAGACGGCGTACAGCGCGCTGATGCCCGAGCTCACGCTCGACTACGACGAACGGACCAAGCTCTCGACGTTCCGAATGCTGCTCGGCACCGTCGGCGATATCAGCGGAGCGCTATTGCCGTTCGCGGCTACCTACCTGTTCGCACGCGGCACCGATTTCAAGGTGACCGGCGCAATCTGCGCGGTGGTGGTAGCAGGAGGCGCAATGCTCGCATACACGGGTCTGCGCGAGCGCGCCGAGTTCTCGACGCTCGAGCGCTCGAAGCTGTGGGCGTCGATCAAATCGATTGGGGGCAATCGGCCGTTCATTATTTTGCTGATCGCCACGACGCTGGCGATCATGGCGATCAACATCCCGACCGTGCTGATCCGCTTCCTGGCGAAGTACTGGTATCGCGATGAGAACGCGGCGGCGCGATGGCTAATCGCATACTTCGCCGGCTCGGTCATCTCGTATCCGTTCTGGTTCCGGATCACCGTGCGTTTCGAAAAGAAGCCAGCGTTCGTGGTCGCGATGGTCTGCAACGCGATGGGCTCGCTGCTGTTCATGATGATGACGCCGCAAAGCACCGTCGCGCTCTACCTCTTGATGGCGTTCACGGGATTCTCGGCAATCGGAATCTGGGTCACGCAGATGTCGGCGTCGGCTGACGTAATCGAGTGGGACGAGGAGCGCACCGGCCAGCGCCAGGAAGGCGCGTACGGCGGAATCACCTCGATGTCGATAAAGCTGGCGGTCGCGGTGACGCTGCTGATGGTCGGCCCGGTCTTAAGCTGGGTCGGCTACAAACCCGGCGGCGGCGGAATCACGCCGGCAGCGGGAGAACATCTGCGCGCGCTGTTCGCACTCGGCCCCGCCGCAATCTACCTGCTAAGCGCGCTGGTCTTTTCGCGCTACCCAATCACTCGCGAAAGCCACCGCGCAATGCGCGACCGCCTAGCCGCACGAAGCGCTGCCGCCGAAGCAGAAAAATCGAAGGCCACCGCGTAGCCGCGGCTCCATAGATCATCCGATCTTTCCCACGAGAATGTTCGCGTGGCGCGAAAAGAGAGACATCTAAATTGGACAAGCTGAACAATCCTGCGTCACGTCTCCATGCCCTCCTCACGCACTTGGTCAGGATTCCTCCCAACAATCCTGCTCGGACCTCGTTCGCTAGTGCTCTCGAGGTCAACACAAACGATACTCCTCACCTGCTCGTGCGTCTCGGCGAGATGGCGAAACTGGCAGTTCGCGCGGAAGAGCAAGTCCGAGCGACGCCGCGCTTAGATCCCAATCGATACCTGAGCTGGAAGCCAGAGGTTTGGGCAGCTCTTGGCGCGATATCGCTGGTGGGAGACCTCTCCAGTTTTCTTAAACCGCTTCAAGTGAATGGATTTCAACCTCTTGAACGTCTCCAATATTGTGCCGATGGCTTATCGCGCGAACGGGGAGAGAAAGAACTTGGAGAGGAGGAGCTGAAAGAGATCCAGAAGGAAATCAATGACCTCGAAATTGCGATTCGCCAAAGTGAGATAGACGGCGAGCTTAAGCTTTGTCTGATGGAGCAGCTCAGGCTGATGACGGATGCAATGCGTCAATACCACCTGTTCGGACCAGAACCTCTTCAGCGAGCCGTAAATGAAACCCTAGGGTCTTTGATGCTGAATCCGGAAGCACGACAACGAATGTCAAAAACCCCTTTGGGCGAAAGATTCTGGAAGGTCGTCGGGCGCTTAGCTAATCTGTCTTCGTTCATCGGGAACGGCATTCGAATAGTCGAAACCATCAAAAAATTGTTGCCACCTCTGTAGGACGCGATCTCGGTCAGACCTGTAGTCCACGCTTTGCGCCTCGAAATAAAGTGGGCCGCGGGTTCGATACCGGCGGCCCTCTATCGATCTTATCTTGCTGCGATCAGCCGAGCAGCGATTTCGCCACTGTCTCCCGATGCACCGGGGCGTTGCCGAAATTTGCTTCGCCGGCCAGAGCGCGGCGATGGAACAGGTGCATGTCGTGCTCCCAAGTGAAGCCGATGCCGCCGTGGACCTGGATTGCTTCCGACGTCACGTTCTTTGCCATGTCGGATGCGTACGCTTTCGCCATCGGCACCGCGGTCGCCGCTTCCGCGCCCTTGGTGTCGACGGTCCAGCACGCGTAGTACGTCAGAGAGCGCGCGTTCTCGACCGCGACCATCATGTCGACGCACTTGTGCTTGACCGCCTGGAACGATCCGATCGGCTTGCCGAACTGCACACGCGTCTTGGCATAGTCGACCGACATGTCGAGCGCCTTCTGCGCGGTCCCGACCATCTCGGCCGCGAGTCCCGCGGTTGCGATGTCAAGCGTGCGCCGCAGAATCGGCCATCCCTCGCCTTCCTTGCCGACGAGTTCAGAAGTTTTCACGTTGTCGAACTTCACGTGGCACAGCCGCCGTGTCATATCGACCGTCTTGAGCTGAGTGATGGTGATGCCGGGCGCCTTCGCGCTCATCGCGAGGATCGAGATTCCCTTCTCGCCGCTGCCTCCGGTGCGGACTGCGACCGCCATCCCGTTGGCGACGTGCGCGTCGGGCACGAAAAACTTCTCGCCGGTGATCGTGTATTCGTTGCCGCTCTTGGTCGCCTTGAGCTGGATTCCTTCGGCGTCGAAGCGGCCCGCGGCCTCCGCGATTGCGACGGTGCCGATGAACTCACCTTTCGCCATTCGCGGCAGCAGATCTTTCTTCTGCTGGTCCGAGCCGCCTTCAATCAACAGCGGCGCCGCGAGCAGTGCGGAGGTAAAGAAGGGTCCCGGCACTAGAGCCTTGCCCGCTTCTTCGACGATCACCGTCATGTCGAGGAAGCTGCCGCCTTGTCCGCCGTAGCTTTCAGGGATGAGCAGTCCCGGCCATCCGAGTTCGACCAGCTTTTTCCAGAAGGCGGGGTCGTGGGCGGTCGCGTCCGCCATCATCTGGCGGACATACTTGGTCGGGCAGTTGTCGGCCAGAAAGCGCTTGGCCGCGTCCCGAAGCATCTCTTGTTCTTCAGAAAATCCGAAATCCAACTTACGTGCCTCCGTTTTATCGATGGGGAATCCTGCGGCTTGAAACCGCTCAGATCCATGTTTCAGGTACCATTAAGGCTTTCAAACGTGCAAGCGCCGGGAATGTGGCATTGCCCTATTTTGACTTGGGTGGATCGCCCTTCAACTCATCAGGCGTAATGTCGGGAAACAGACGATAAAGCTCGTTCGAAAATTCGATGGTGCCATGCATGCTCTTGCCGACGAAATGGACACACTTCTTGAATTCTTCATCCGACAAATCGCCGCTCGGAATGTGATGCCGCATGTACTCGACGATTGCGTCAAGACTCGATCGGACGCCGCCCAAAAGGGAATCTATTCTTAGCGCAAAGTCTCTCTTCATGTGTCTGCCTCGTGACGTAGCCTAGGCGTTGACGATAGGAGATTTCAGATTAGGACACTACTCAATTTCGCACTGGCGCTGGTTGCGCGCTTGATTCGCGCGCGTGAACCGCGACAATGATCACCGGATCGGTGAAAAGAATGGAACACAAAGATCTTGTCCGCGAAGAATTCACTCGGCAGGCGAATGACTACGCGACTGCGCCCGCGATTCGCGACGCGGAGCATCTGCGCAAGCTGGTTGAGATTGTCGCGCCGCCGGCCGATGCGCGCGTGCTGGAAGTTGCGACCGGGCCGGGGCATGTCGCGATGGCGTTTGCGGCGGTGTGCCGCGAAGTCGTGGGAATCGATCTCACCGACGCGCCGCTCAAGATTGCCGAGAAGATGCGCGCGGAGCGCGGACTCACCAACGTCAGCTTCCAGAAGGGCGACGTCGAATCGCGGCTGCCGTTCAAGGACGGCGAGTTTGATGTCGTCGTGTGTAGGTTTGCAGTTCATCATTTCGCCGCACCTGAGAAAGTGATTGCCGAGATGGCGCGAGTGTGTCGGGCTGACGGGTTGGTGGCGATCGAGGATTTGATTGCCAGCGAACAGCCGGAGCGCGCGGCCTATTACAATGAGTTCGAACGGTTGCGCGACACTTCGCATACCAATGCGCTCGCGATGAGTGAGTTGATCAAGATGATGGGCGCGGCCGGGCTCGAAATAGTGCGGTTTACGTCGCATGGCTACCGCACTCCAGTCTCGCAGTGGATAAAGGCGGCGGATGCGTCGCCGGAGCGCGCGGCGAAAGCTCTTGCGATGGTCGAGCGCGATGCGGTCGAAGATTTAAGCGGCGCGCGTCCGGTAAGAATCGACGGCGAGATGTATTTCACGTATCGCATCGCGATGCTGGTGACGCGCAAGCTACCACTGCGCGCGGTTTGAGCAGCGTCTGCGCTGTTGTCTTTGTGTCATTCAGAGCGCAGCGAAGAATCCCGGTCTCTCGCAGTGCTGGCGGACGCATCCCTCACGGATTGAGCTCATTGGCGGTCATCGCGATTACACCGTGGTTGGGTGCGTCGGCGGGCGCCGAGAAAGATCCGGGATTCTTCGCTGCGCTCTGAACGACAAAAGGAAAAGCGCACACGCGGCACTCACAGGCTGCGCAAGTTCATCAGCACTATTTTTTCCCCGAGATCAATGCCAAGACGCCGGAGTATTGGAGCAGCGAGGTTTGCTCGGCGAGCGAGCTGATTTCGAAACCGGTGAAAAAGCCGGCGATGGGGACCGGGCCGAGGGCGCGTCTGATGTAGGCGGAATCGTGGCCCGGGATGTTGTAGAGGCCGGCGCCGCGCGAGACGCAATTGAAGTACAGGCCGAAAGCGGGCGGCGTTTGATTGTCGAGGCGGTCGTTCAAATCGTCGAGGGTCGCCTTCAGGTCCTCGCGCGAGCGCTCGGCATCGCGCAGCACGAAACCGATCGTGTCTCCCACTTTGGGCTGGAACGCGACTGCGATAACGCCGTGTTCCTCGCTGGCGCCGACAATGTTGCGCACCACAAATTGTCCGCGCTCAATAGTATCCGCGTTTTCGTACACTGGAATCGCGACGAATATGTACGTGAGCGCGCGGCGCAGGTCGGTGGCCAGGGGCCCGGCGGCTTCCGCGAAGATTTCGTAAGCCGGGCGGCCGTCGAGCTCGATTACGATGTTGTCGCGCGCGGCGGTCACGCGATGCGCCGTGCCGATCAGGCCGCATGCGATACTGTTAGCCAGTGTGAGTTCGAACTCTCCTGAAACAAGCATCCCCGAGACGGCGTTCGAGCTGATCGTGTCGCCGCAGAAAACAAACGTCTCGCCGATTGAGCCGTCTTCGCTCGCGCCGCCGCCGGCAATCGTCACGCCGGGCAATTCAGTTCCGAGAGCTTCGAGCGTCGCCTCTGCTTCGAAGTTGTAAGTATCCGCAAGGAGAATCAGCAGGTTCGATTTGCCGAGCTTCGAGCGTACCGTGGCGGCAACGTCGGACGCGACGCCCGCGGCGCGGCCGCGCAGGGTCGGTACGAAGAATCGTGTTGCACGGATTTCGTCTTCGTTGCCGCCAAATACCAGTACGGCGAGCGCATGGCCGGATTCAGCTTCGGTTTCGCCCGCGATGACGCCCATGCTCGAGCATCCTGCTACTTCGCGTGTGTGCGCTTCGGAAGCCACCGTGCGCAGGATCATCGGATACGCCGCGCCATACGCTGGAGTCGCGAAGCATAGGGCCCCGGTCGCGCGGCTGATTCCCGCCTGCGCGAGCGCGGCTGCCGTCGCCTCGGCAGCGGCGCTGCGCGGATTGCGCGCGGTCGAATAACCAACGCCGCCTCGAATCATCGCAACACCTGCTATTTGCCTCCGAAGATCTTAAGCAATTGTACCATCCGTTGAATTCCGTCGGCGAGTTCCTTCACTCCGACCCGTTCGTTGATGCCGTGAATGCCTTTTCCTTCGGCCGGAAGAACTTCGATCGGAATGAAACCATAGGACACGATTTTTTTCTGGCGAAAATAGTGGCTGTCGGTGAAACCTATGACCATCGAGGGCACGACACTCGCCTGATCGTGAACCCGAGCCAGCGTCTCGATTGCGTTCATCAGCGGCGAGCGCGACGGCGACGAGATCGGCTGAAAGTTCAGGAGCACATCAATCTTGATGCTGTCGTCGGCAATCGCTTTTTTGATGTCGTTCACCACTGTCTTCGAATCGCTGCCCGGCAGCAGCCGGCAATCGATTTCCGCGTACGCCGTCTCGGAAATCACGTTGGTCTTCTGGCTGGCGGACAGCACGGTGGGCGTGATGGTGTCGCGGACCTGCGCGTTCTGGCCCGGATCGGAAACAAACTTCTCCTGAAACGCGGGATTCTTCAGCGCCGAGGCGAGATCGAGCAGCTCCCGCGGCCCGTGATCGAGCTGAGCGATCGAATGATAGTAGTCCTGCACCGGACCGATGACGTGGATGGGCGTCTTGTACTCGCTCAATTTATCCAGCGCACGCACCAGCCGCGTGACCGCCGTTTCCGCAGGCGGATCGGACGCGTGCCCGGCCGGGCCATTGGCAGTGAGCCGTAGCCAGAGGGGAGTCTTCTCGGTGACCGAGACTACGTAGACCTTGCGCTTGTTGTCGGCCAGCGGGTGAATCCCGCCGCCTTCGTTGAGCAGGTAGCCGGCATCGGAGAAGACGCTGGCCTCGTGATCGACGAACCATCCCGCGCCATTCTTGCCCCCTTCTTCCTCGTCGCCGGTGGCGATGAACAAGACGTCGCGATTGAGCAGGATGCCCGCGCGCTTGATCGCGAGCATCGCCATCAGCTCGATGACGCCGGGGCCCTTGTCGTCGATCGCGCCGCGTCCCCAGATTTCCCCGTTCTTGACGAGGCCCGAGAAGGGCGGCACCTGCCATTCCTTGGGATTTGCCGGCACGACGTCCATATGGCTCAACAGGATGATCGACTTGTTATGCTTGCCGATGCCGCGGAGGCGGGCTGCGACGATTCCGCGTCCATGCTGCGGCTCCCAGGTGGTGGCGGGAACGCCGTCGGTGAGAAATTTTTCCTTGAGCATCCGCGCCGCCTCGAGCTCGTTGCCGGGCGGATTGGTGGTGTTGATCTGAATGTACTTAGACAGCAGGTCGGTCGCTTCCTGGGTTACGCGATCCCAATTGATTGGCTGAGGCGGCGGCGCCTCTGTGACGCCCATGGACTCGGCCGGCAGCACATTGGGTGAGCCCGCGGGTGAGGCAGCGAAAGCGGCGCTGGAAATCGCAAGGCAAGCGAGTAGCGAAAAGGCGTTGATAGCGGATGCGTGAGTCATCGAGCGCCGCGGTAAGACTTTAATCACGCCATGAAGCAACACGGTCGCGAGCGCGCCGTCAACCGGCTCGATGGACAAAAGCGAAGTGCGATGAAGGCGCGCAGGCGAGCGTGCCTGCGCCGGACGCGAGGGCGTCTGTCGAGATTCTTCGCTGCAGGAGCTCAGAATGGCGCGTGGGGTCGCTCGCTTTTTTGTGTCATCTTGAAGCGCAGCGAAAGATCTCGCGCACCTGCGCGGTATCTCGTAGGCAGCAACGCACAAAGGCTGAAACCCGTTCGACGGAAGCGAAAGTGGCATCAGTTAATAAAATAAAACCGATGCGGCGCGCGCCGCTGGATGCGCGCGGGGTCAGTCGTGCGCTAAGCGTGCTCAGGCGCGAGGCGCCGTCGTGGAATGCGCCGATTGTGAGTTTTATCGCGGTGCAGCATCGCGATCCGTTTCGGACGCTGATCTCGTGCATCCTGAGTCTGCGCACCAAGGACGCGACTACCGCGGCGGCGTCGGTGCGATTGTTCGATCGCGCGCATACGCCGGATGCGATACTCGCGCTTTCGCCGAAAACGCTCGAGCGGCTTATCTTTCCGGTGGGCTTCTATCGCACCAAGGCGCGGGTTATCCGCGGAATTTGCCGCGACCTGATCGATAAATTCGACGGACGCGTGCCTGACGAGATCGACGCGCTGCTGACGCTCAAGGGCGTCGGGCGCAAGACCGCGAATCTGGTCGTGACCGAGGCGTATGCGAAGCCGGGGATCTGCGTCGATACTCATGTGCATCGCATTTCGAATCGATGGGGCCTGGTGCGCACCAAGACGCCGGACAAGACCGAGGTTGCGCTGCGAGCGGTGCTGCCGTCGAAGCATTGGCTCGAGTACAACGGAATCCTGGTCGCATTCGGCCAGACGATTTGTCATCCGACGTCGCCGTGGTGCTCGCGATGCAAGATCGCGGCGCAGTGCCCGCGGATCGGCGTCGTGCACTCGCGGTGAACGGCCAAAAAAATTCATTGCTCCAGTCGGGCCTGGTGGTAACGTGAGCTTATGGCACAAAAAATTGGATTTGTCGGGTTGGGCGCGATGGGTCTGCCGATGGCGACGAACTTGCTCGCCGCGGGATTCCATCTGACGGTTTACAATCGGACCGCGTCGAAGGCCGAGCCTCTCGTTGCGAAAGGTGCGCTTCGCGCGGATCGCGCGGGCGACGTCGCGCAGCCTGGAGGGATCGTCGTCTCGATGCTCGCCGATGACGCCGCGGTCAAGGCACTGGTTACTGGTCCGGATGCGATCGCCGAGCATCTCGCGCCCGACGGAATTCATATCTCGATGAGTACCGTCTCGCCGGCGACTACGCGCGAGTTGGCCGCGTATCACGCGTCGCATGGGAGCGTGATGGTTGCGGCGCCGGTGTTCGGGCGGCCGACGGCGGCACAGGCGAAGCAGTTGAAGATCTGCGTTTCGGGGCCTGCTGAAGCCAAAACCAAAGTGAAACCGATCCTCGAGGCGATGGGCGATGCGATATTCGACTTTGGCGACAACGTTGGCTCGGCGAACGTGGTGAAGCTCGCGGGCAACTTCATGATCGCAGCGGCGATGGAGGCGATGGGCGAGGCATCCGCGATGATGCGCAAAAGCGGCGTCGATCCGTCCGCCGCACTCGAGATGCTGACGAAGACGCTGTTCGCGGCGCCGGTGTACCAGGGCTATGGCGCGATCATTTCGCATGGACGGTTCAGCCCGCCGGGTTTTCGGCTGCCGCTCGGACTCAAGGATATGAACCTCGTGCTTCAGAACGCCTCGGAGGTGACGGCGCCGATGCCGACGGCGAGCCTGCTGCACGATCGGTTCGTTTCGGCGATTGCGAAGGGACGTGCCGACCTGGACTGGTCCGCGATCGCTCTGGGAGCGGCCGACGACGCTGGCCTCAAGGAATCGCGCTAAAGAATTTATCCGGACTCGCGTGAAGAAATATGTCCGACACATTTTAGCGATCGCTGTAACTATCGGCCCATTACTCGCGGGCGCGCGTCCGTCGCAAGCGATCGATTTCTACGAAATTCAGATTTACGACACGGGCACGGCGCCAGTCGGGCATCTGACGCTCGAACTTCACTCGAACACGATCACGACCGCCACCGGGCAGCTGGCGAAAAGCCAGATGGACGTTTACCAGGTACACGAAACAGTCGAAGGCACCTACGGAGTTCTGCGCTGGCTCGAGGTCGGCCAGTATTTCTGCACTGCGAAGCTCTCGAACGGCGACTACGAATATTCGGGCTCACGTACCAAGGTCCATTTCGGAATCCCGCAGACCTTCGAGTGGCCGGTGCAATTCGGCGGAAATATCGAGCTCGACTACATGAGGCATGCGGCCGAGGAGAATCCCCTGACGCTGGAGCTGCGGCCGATCGCGGGCGCGAACTACAAAAATTTTCGGCTGGTGACGGACTTCGCGTTCATAGATCCATTCAGCGGTCCCGGCGCGCACCGCGGAATGCAATTCGATCCGTCGGGCATGCTGGTCTACAAGCTCAACGACTGGCTTTCGCCAGCGCTCGAATACTACGGCGATATGGGATCGATTCAGCCGCTGGCGAAGGTGCAGGAGCAGCAGCATTTCATTGTGCCGACGCTGAATTTCGATTTTATCCCGCAGCTCGAGCTCAATCTGGGCGTGGGGATCGGCGTGACTCGCGCAAGTAACGGAATCTTTCTCAAGTCGATTGTCGGATGGACGTTCTGACCTGACCAACAGTCGCGGTCACCGGAGATTTATCGTTGCTTGAGTAGATGCGCTAAACTATTGTCGATCTACGCGCTTGGCGCATTTGATGTCGTTTCCCTCACAAGACAGGCGAGCTGACGAGAAACTCAGGCAAATTCTGGGCCGGGTAGGTTCGGTTCGGGCGCGACTGAACTCGCTGGCATTGCAGCACGCGATTTTCTACACCCTCGCGATCGCAATTGCGGCCGGCGCCGCCGTTTTCGCGATGGCATATTTGCTGACGCCGCTCGCTTTCCTGGTTGGCGGTGCGGCGCTGGTGGTCGTCGCGATAATAGGTATCGCGAGCGCCGCCTCGGCCGGATGGCAAATGCGTACGAGCGCGGTGAAGGCAGCCGCAATTGCCGACGATCGCGCGGAGCTGAAGGGACGGCTCTCGACAATCGTCGCGCTCAAGGACACCGGAAGCCGCGGCCCGTTGTGGTCGTACCTGGTCGAGGACACGCTCGGGCATCACGATGAATTCTCAGTCTCGAAGATCGAGCGTCGTCGCGTATCGCGCGCGGTCTATCCGTTGGCGGGAGCAATCGTGCTGGCGGCGCTCGCATTTCCCATTTCAAAAATCAAGCGTCCGCCGGTGATCACTCCGGGCAACGGGCAGGACGATCTCACGGTCGATCTCGACGATTTGCATGTAAGGCCCGCCGAACCGGGCGATGAAAACGGGATGCAGGTTACCGCAGACGCTGCGACCATGCGCCGGCTCCAGGAGAAGCTCGCTCGCGAAGGTGCGGGCGGCGGAGATGCCACCGGTAGTTCGCTGAATCAGCTGATGAATCGCGCGCGTGACATGGCCGGGAATCTGCAAAACAAGCTCACCGGGCAGCAGGCGGCCTCGAAGCAGCGGCTCAACCTGCGGCTGGCCGACGCGGGACGCGATCAGGATCAAAATGAAATTCATCGCGCGCCCGATGCGCAGAAGAATCGGCACGGCGAGGTTGCAGGACAGTTCCAACAAGACCAGCCGAAGTCCAACCACGCGCTCGATTTGCCACCGGAAGACGATTCGCGCCAGCCGAATTCGTGGCCTTCGCCGGGCGGCCGGGGTGCGGCGAGCGTCGAGTCCAACGCCGGCGTCGACAATCCCAACAAGGACGACAATGCCGCCGATCGCAATATCCAGCAGAGCGGTGAGAACAGCAGCAACGGCGGCTCGGCGCATGGAATCGGCGCCGATCCCGACAGTCTGTTCGGTGCGCCCGCGGCGTCGAAGCTGGGCAACGAGGGATTTGAGATTGCAATCGAGGCGCGGCCCGTCGATCACGGCGCGAAGGGCGCCGGTCACGCGTACGTGCCGCCCAAAGTGCGCACTCCTCTCAGCGTGAACCAGGAGCCGGACGAGCCGGTGGCGCGCGCCGCAGTGCCGGCCGACGATCGAACTACAATCAAGCGGGTATTCGAACGATGAGCGACGTACAGGCGGAAACGCCAACAGTGGCGGATTTCGCCCGGACGTTTCGGCGGATTCAGGCCGAGATCCATAAATCTATCATTGGTCACGAGCAGGCGGTCGAGGAATTGCTCTCGGCACTGTTCGCGGGCGGTCACGTTCTGATCGAAGGTGTGCCCGGCACCGGCAAGACCACGCTGGTCAAGACGCTGGGGCTCGCGCTCAATCTTAGCTTCAACCGAATTCAGTTCACCGTCGACCTGATGCCGGCGGATATCACCGGGACACGCGTGATCCTCTCGGGCGAGGACGGTCGTCGCGAGTTCACCTTTCAGCCGGGGCCCGCGTTCTGCCATATCCTGCTCGGCGACGAGATCAATCGCGCGACGCCGAAGACGCAGTCCGCGTTGCTCGAGGCGATGGCCGAGCTGCAAGTGACTGTGTCAGGCACGACCTACCGCCTAAAGCCGCCATACTTCGTGATGGCCACGCTGAATCCGATCGAGATGGAGGGCACCTATCCGCTGCCCGAGGCGCAGCTCGATCGCTTCCTGTTCAAAGTCCGGCTGAACTATCCCGACGAAACCGAACTGACGCGAATTATCTCGTCGACCACCGGCCCCGAAGACGCGGGCATCGAGCCTATCTTCCACGCGGCCGAAGCCGCCGATCATGTTGAAGGCCTCAAGCGGCTGGTGCGCGAAGTGATGGCCGCACCCGCGATGGAGACTTACGCGGCGCGGCTGGTGCGTGCGACGCAGCCGCAGAACTCGCGCTTCGTGACCGACGAGGCCAAGGCGGTGCACGACGAGATGGTCAATCGCTACGTGATGTTCGGCTCGAGTCCGCGCGGCGCGCAGGCGTTGATTCTCGGCGCCAAGGTGCGTGCGCTGCTCGACGGGCGCGCCAATATCGCGCGTGAAGATATCGAGCACGTCGCGGTCGCTGCGCTGGCCCATCGCATAATGCTCAACTACGCCGCGCTATCCGACGGAATCGACGCCGCGCACATTGTCGAGCGCGTCATCAAGTCGGTTCGCGCTGCGAAAGTATAGGCGGTCGACGATGCTCGAGGCACGCGCTTTCGAGCCCGAATATTTGCGCAAGTTGGACCGGCTGGTGCTGGGCATCAAGCGCGCCCGCACCGTCCGCGCCGGCCAGCGCGCTCTCGGCCGCGTCCAGGGTCTCGGAATCGAGCCGGAAAATTACAAGGATTACGCGCCCGGCGACGATTTGCGCTTCCTCGACTGGAACGCGTTCGCGCGCCTCGACGAACTGATGCTGCGAACGTATCGCGCCGACCGGCAGGTCGAGGTCACCTCGCTAATCGACGCGAGCGCGTCGATGGGATTGCCCGAGCGCGACGACAAGCTCGGGCTCGCGCTGGCGATCGGCGCGTCGCTCGCGTACATCGGGATGGCTGACAACGACGCGGTGCGAATCGGCGCGTTCGCGATGCATCGCGGGTCGATGAAGCTCGAGGCGACGCCGTTTCATCGCCGCCGCGAGTCGTACCTCAATTTCAAATCGTTCGTGACGTCGGTGAGAGCGGGCGGCGAGACACGATTGGGCGCAGTCGTTGACGAATTGCTGCTTCAGCGCCGGCCGGCCGGGACAGTCGTCGTCATTTCGGATTTTCTCGTGAACGAACTCGACATCGAAGATGCGCTCAAGCGGCTGGTGGCCGCACGCCACGACGTAAAAGTAATCCACGTGATGGGCGAGCAGGAGAGCAGTGCCGCGTATCCGCCGGGGCTCTATCGCATTCGTGATGCGGAGACCGGTGAAGTCCGCGAAACGGTGCTCGGCCCGACGATGATCGCGGCGATTAGGCGCAAGGTTGAAAAGATCGTCGCGCATCTGCGTCAAATCTGCACGTCGCACGCGATTACGTACGCGCAGGCGTTCGGCGCGGGCAACCTGGATAGTTTTATGGAACGCGAACTGCCGCTGCTCGGAATTGTGAGATAGCCGTGGGCTTCCTGAATCCGCAGAACATCATTTATGGCCTCAGCCTCGCGCTGCTGGTGCTGATTTATCTGCGATCGAGATCGCGTCCGACGATCGAAGTGTCGAGCCTGATGCTTTTCGACGAGGCGCCCGCTCCGGTTGCGAGCGTTCGTCAAGTGCGGCTCGACCCGCTGTTCTGGCTCGAGATGGCGACGCTGGCAGCATTGACGCTCGCGATCGCTGGACTGTACGTGATGCGACCGCCGTCGCCCGGTCACGGCCGCAGCCACGCGCTGGTGTTCGATCTCGGCGCCGGGATGAGCGCGCACGACGGCTCCGGCACACGGCTGGACCAGGCGCGTCACGACGCCCTGGAAATAATCGATCAAGCTCCGATTGGCGACGAGTTCAGCGTGATCGCATACGCACTCGAAGCGCAGGTGCGGCATCCGCAGACGGCGAACCGGGCCGATTTGCGCAAGGCGCTCGACGATCTGGTTCCGATGGCGGTACCCGCGCGCACGGCGGCTCTCAGAGCGGCACTGATTCGAGCGCATGGCGCGTCGGAAATCGATCTGTTCGCGGACCGTCCGCCCGCGCCCGCGATTCTTGCAGACGCCGCCTCGACCGCGCGGGTCAATTTCCACCAGGTTGGCTCCGGCGATTCCAACCTGGCGATCGTGTCGCTCGATCCCGGCATCCCCGGGTCGACGCGCGGCCGCACCGTGATTCGCAACTTCTCCGCGCGGCCTCATCCAGCGGAACTGGCAATCGATCTCGGTGACGCCGAGGAGTTTCATCAGACCATGATGCTCGCGCCGCGCGAACAGATTCTGGCGTCGTTCGGACCGCTCAAGACGGGCGGTTTGCTGCATGCGCGAATTCTGACCGCCGATGCGATCGACGCAGACAATAGCCGCTACGCGTATGCGCCGTCCGATGTCGCGGCGCGCGTGCTGGTGCTTTCGCCCGACGCCGCGGTGCGCGACGATATCGCGCGCGTGTTGCTCGCGGTCAACTCGAATTTCCAGATCGAGACCGCCGATCCCTCTAAATACGTTCCGCAATCGAACGCAGCCGCCGCGAACGCGAAGCCGCTCGAGCTAGCTGTGATGCACGACTGCTATTTGCCGGCGGTCAAGGCGGCGTCCACGCTCCTCATATATCCGCCGGATGCGACGAAGAGTTCGCCGTACGCAGCCGGCGTGGGAATCTCCGTCAGTGGGACGATTGCGAACGCCGATATTCGTAATGACTCGATGGGCCAATCGCCCGCGACGGAATCTCTGACGCTGGGCGCGACCCGAATCGTCGCAATTCCCGAATGGATGGATCTGATCGCCACCGCTGCGGGCCCCGGCCATCCGTCGATTCCGATCGCCGCGATCGGTCGCGCGACCAGCGGTCCCGTCGGCGTACTCGCCTTCGACGTACGCGATCACCTGCTGCTCGCGCCTGACCATCTCGACGCGCTGGTGCTGACCGTCGATCTCATGAAGCAACTCACCGCGCCGCGCGATATTTTCATCGTCGCGACCGGCTCCGATGTGAGCGTGCCTGCGAATGGAACGGCGCGCGTTACCCAGCCCGACGCAAGCGTGCGTACAATTGCTGCCGACAAATGGGGCCGCGTGCGAATCCGTCCGCTGCAGGCTGGACGCTACACCCTCGAATCCGGCGGCGTGACCACGCAGGTGCTCGCCAACTACTACGACGCGACCGAGTCCGACCTCGTCGCAAAACCGCAGGCCGAGGCGGGCGCTCCGGTCGGAAAAGCCGCGGCGATTGCGAACCTGC
>NZ_JBAUYR010000001.1:0-120755 GCF_049584895.1 Binatus sp. (SeqCode) | reverse complement strand
ATCGTGGTGACTCCGCCCGCTGCCGACGACTGCGACTCGCTCTGTAAATTCGGCTCGAGCCCATTGTGCGGATAGTGCAGATGCATGTGCGCATCGACCAGCCCGGGAATTAGATGCTTGCCAGAAGCGTCGATCACGTTCCTGGCTGATGGCAACGCCCCGGCTTCTTCAGCAATCGCCGAAATTTTCCCTTTACGGATAGCGACGCCGCCTTTGAAGGTGCGGTCATGGGTCACGATGGTAGCGTTCTTGATAACGGTATCGGCTTCCATTCTTCACTTCACCTCATTGAACATGTGGCATAACCTTGTCGGCCCAGAGATTGATTGAATTCAACACTCGCTCGTGCGGAAGACCCGGGAACTTCATTCGCATGACAAAATCAGTAACTCCCAGTTCGTTCTTATACTTGAGGCATTCCTTGACGCAGGTTTCAGGACTGCCGACGATAAATCTGCTGCGAAGAAGTCCAAGGGCCCGCTCGTCACCGGGCGGAACTGAATTGCCGTCGTCGTCCAGCATGTGTCCCCACTGCAGGTATTCGCGGTAGACGTAGAGCATAGGTTCGCGGGCTTCTTCCCACGCCTTCTCGTCGGTTTCGGCGCAATACACCTCGCGCATCAGTGGGAACGAGATGTTAGTGGTGGGCTTCTTGCTTTCTTTGAGAGCCGTCTTGTAGTCGGCGACTCTCTCCTTCAGCATCTTGAGCGATGTAATCGGATCCGCAAACCATGCATCTCCGACTTGCGCCGCCAGACGCACCGCGCTCTTCTTCTTGGCCGCGACCCAGATCGGCGGGGCAGGCTGTTGTTTGGGTTTTGGACGAACCATGACGTCCTTGTAGGTAAAGTGCTTGGTCTGCAAGTTGACCTTCGGTTGAGTCCACAATGCGCGGATCGCTTCGACACTTTCCCGCATTCGGCCCGGCCTGTCAGACAGAGGGATCTGGAACGCGTCAAACTCCTCCTGGCGGTATCCTTGACCGACACCCAGTGTAAAGCGGCCGTTGGAGATTACATCGAGTACCGCGCCGTGCTCGGCCACGTGCAAGGGATCGTAAAGAGGAAGAATGATTATGCCTGAGCCTATGCGGATCTTGCGGGTTTTCATCGCAATCGCGCTCAAGGTTACAAACGGCGCCGGGAAGTAACCATTCTCGACCAAGTGATGCTCGCTTACGAGCGCGGTACCGAAGCCGCGCTGCTCAGCCAACTCGATCTGAGCAAGAGAGTCGGCAAACGTCCGATAGCCGTCGTTGTGCTCGACCTGATACGAATAAATGATGCTCCAATTCATTGATCTCGAAGAGCCCTCCTATAACGGCCTTTCTCCAATGTTCGGGTTACGTCTCAACTTCCGGCGCCCCTGCTTTGCGGATGTGCGAGCTTCCACACCATCTCGGGCGCAATCGGCAAATTTGTGATTTTGGCTCCGTAAGGGGATAGCGCATCCGCTACCGCATTGGCTATAGCGGCGGGCGGCGCAATCGCTCCGCCTTCACCCATACCTTTGACTCCATGCACGGTCAATGGGGTCAAGGTCTCGATATGTCCAACATCTATATGTGGAACGTCTGCCGCGGTCGGAACCAGGTAATCCATGAAAGATGTGGTCAGTAGCTGCCCACCATCGTCATACTGAAGGTGTTCGTAAAGGGCAGTACCGATTCCCTGAGCGACGCCACCGATCACCTGCGCCTCGACGATCATTGGATTGACCATCTTGCCGCAGTCTTCAACGACTACGTATCGCGCCAGTTTGACGTGCCCGGTTTCGATATCGACTTCGACCTCCGCAATATGCGTCGCATTGGCGAAGGTCGCTGGTGGCGGGTCATAGTAATGAGTTCCCTCGAGTCCGGGATCCTCTCCCGGCGGCAGTTTCCAAGCGGACCAAACGGCAGCCTTAGCCAGCTCCTTCACAGTAACTGATTTGGCCGGCGCACCCTTTAGTTGAACCTTGCCAGGAACCAACTCGAGATCGGCCGCACTCACCTCAAGCATATGAGCTGCGATCCGAAACATCTTTTCCTTCACCTTAATCGCAGCGTTCACGACCGCTCCGCCGCCTGCGACTATGCTTCTGCTTCCCCAGGTTCCCCAGCCGTACGGTGTCGACTGAGTATCCCCTTGTACGAAATTAACATCCTTGACCTGCACGCCAAGTTCGTCCGCGATGAGCTGGGCGTAGGTAGTATGATGACCTTGGCCGTGGGAAAAAGTTCCCACTGTGACCACTACGCCCCCGCTGGGATCCATCCGCACGTTAGCCGAGTCGTAGGCGCAGTGATCGATCCCCAAGGGCGTCCAGTAGCGAGTTCCGAAAGTCGTCATCTCTATGTAAGTTGAGATGCCAATGCCAAGGTGGCGGCCCTTTGCGCGGGCTTCGGATTGGCGACGTCGAAATCCGCCGTAGTCGATCAGATCAACCGCTTTTTGCAGGGCGTCGGTCGAGCTGCTGGTGTCATAGTTAAGGCCGGTAACGGTGGTGTAGGGAAATTCTTCGGGACGGATCAGGTTGCGCTGCCGAATGGTGACGGGATCGAGTTTCAACCGGCGCGCCGCGATGTCCATCATGTGTTCCTGGACAAACACCGCTCCCGGCAAGCCTACGCCGCGATACACGCTGAGCGTGGTCTTGTTGGTCCATGCGGTCACCACCTCATATGCGTAGTCCGTGATTTTATAGGGACCAGGGAGAGCTGCTGCGAGCTGCAATGCTTCAAACGGCGATGGCCAGGGATCGGCACTGTAGGCGCCAAGGTCGCCAATGATTCGGGCGCGGATGCCCTTGACGATACCGTCGTTATCGAAGCCCATCTCGCATTCGACAATATCTTCCTTGGCGTGAAACGAATTGAGAAAATGCTCGCGGCGATCCTCGATCCACTTCACGGGTACCCCGGTTTGTTGCGCGAAGTAACAGATCAGGGCTTCCTCCGGAAATACGTGACACTTGAGACCGAAACCGCCCCCCACGTCGGGACCGATCACGCGAAGTTTCTGCTCCGGGAACTGCATGATGTCGGCGACGCGAGTGCGCACAAGATGAGGCGTCTGTGTCGACGTCCACAACGTGATGTCGCCGGTCGGCATCAACATGGCGAGAGTCGCCCTGCCCTCCATTGGGATGGCAGCGTGACGATTGGTATGAAAGCGCTCCCGCAGAACGAATGCGGCTTGCTTGAATGCAGCGTCAACGTCGCCGCCGCCGCCGCCAACTTTCATCATCACGTTGGTGCCCAAGTCCTCATGAATCAGGGGCGCACCTGGCTTGAGCGCGGCTTCCGGATCGACGACCGCGGGCAGCACGTCGTAGTCGATTTCGACCAAGCCGGCAGCGTCCTCGGCGATGTATCTGCTGGCGGCCAAGACCGCGACGATCGGTTCGCCTACGTAACGCACCTTTCCGGTCGCCATGCAGGGCCACGCGCATTGCCTGAATACTGATTTCGGGAACACCTCCTCGCGAAACGGGATACCCATCGGTTTCAGCGCCTTGGAGACTTCATCACCTGTGAAAATTCGATGGACCCCGGGCAATCGTGAGGCTGCACTCGAGTCAATACTCTTGATCCGTGCATGCGCATGGGAACTGCGAACGAATGCAACGTGAAGAGTTCCGGGTAGATGAAGATCATCAACGTAAGAAGCTCTCCCGTGAAGGAAGCGCGGATCTTCCACCCTCTTGACACTGCTACCTACTTGTTTTGTCACCGCCATCGGAAACTACCTCGTCAAATTCAGAGCGGGACTTCGCGGGACCTGCCGCGTTTGTGGAAGAATTGGCGTGCGGTGCGCAACGCGTCGACCAGGCGATCGACGTCGTCGTGATCGTTGTATAGGTAGAAGCTCGCTCTCACGGTCGCAGGAACTCCAAGCACCTTGTGAAGCGGTTGAGCGCAGTGGTGCCCGGCGCGGACGGCGACTCCTTCGCTGTCGAGGATCGTTGCGACGTCATGAGGATGTATGTCGGTCATAGAGAAACTGACGATTCCATTGGAACCGAGAGAAGGTTTCACGCATTGGATTCCCTCGATTTTTTCGAGCCTCTTCCATGCTGCATCCGCCAAAACCTTCTCATGCTCAGCGATAGTCTGCATCCCTACCGCCGACAAGTAGTCAATCGCAGTAGCAAGGGCGACAGCGCCAGCGACGTTCGGCGTTCCAGCCTCGAACTTCAGTGGAATGTCGTTCCAGGTAGCGGTTTCCAACTCGACTTCGAGCACCATTTCGCCACCTGTCATGAACGGCGGCATCTGTTCCAGCAATTCCCTGCGGCCGTATAGCACTCCTATGCCCATCGGACCGAGCATTTTGTGCCCCGAAAAGGCGAGAAAATCGCAGTCCAACTGGTGCACATCAACCGGCAGATGCGGCACGCTTTGCGCGGCGTCGATCACGACGGCGGCGCCGACCTGCCTCGCCATACGCGATAGCGCCGCAACGTCAACGATAGTTCCAGTCACATTAGACTTATGGGTTATCGCGACGATCTTCGTGCGAGGACCTATGATGGATGCCGCCGTCCTCATGTCGAGCTGCAAATCACGGGTAAGCGGGATAGCACGGACCTTGGCGTCGCTCTGCGCGGCTGCCTGCTGCCACGGAACCAGATTACTATGATGATTGAGAACTGTGACGACGATTTCGTCACCTGGAGCGAGGCGTGAACGGGCGAAAGCGTACGCGACAAGATTGATGGCTTCGGTGGTATTGCGGACGAATATTATTTCGCTTGGGTGCTCGGCACCTATAAACTCCGCCACTTTTTCTCGCGCGCGCTCATAAAGGTCGGTAGCTCGTTCAGCCAGCGTGTGAACGGATCGATGCACGTTCGAATTGGCGATCTGATAAAAGTTTGCGAGCGACTCGATCACTACACGAGGCTTTTGAGAGGTCGCCGCGTTGTCCAAGTAGACAAGCGAATTGCGTCCGATCTTTTGCTCAAGAATCGGAAAATCGGGACGCAGCGATTTCCCTATGCCAGCCAAAGCATTGTCACCTTTTGAATTTGGCAGTTGGGCAAACTGGGCCAATGCATTTCACTTGAAACCACTCAAGCCGCCTGATGGATAGGCTTGTTTTTTTCGCGCAATGGCAGTCCGCTACGCTTGTTTTTGACTGCCAGCAGTTCCGAAAGCACCGAGATCGCAATCTCTTCAGGGCTGTCGGCGCCAACGTCGAGTCCTATGGGAGTTCTGATCGCGCGAACTTTCTCTTCATTAAGTGTGAGTCCTTGTGCGCGCAGATCGCTGATCATTTTTTCGGTTCGCACGCGCGGTCCCAGCGCACCGATGTAAGTCAGCTCGAGCGGGGAAGCAAGGAGCTGCCCGAGAATGATTCGATCCTTCAGATAATGATGATTCATCAGAATCACCGCCGGACGACCTTCCTGAGAGACGCGCTGGGAGAACTCTTCGGGTTGCGCACAAACGATCTGATCGGCGTCGGGAAACCGGTCGGGTGTGGCAAACTTCGCTCGACTATCGATCAAGGTCACCACCAATCCCATTTGCCTGGCAAATTTAACCATGGGAATAGCGTCGTGTCCGCCGCCGACCACGAGTAGGCGTGTGGGTGGAATGAGGGCGTCAACGAATATCTCGTAAGCAGCGGAGTCCCAGTCAATGGTAACCTTGCGTGACGGTCGAATAGTTTCGTCGGTGACGATTGTTTGGGCGCGACGAGCCGCGAGAGAATCGAGGCCACGTGCACCCAAGGTACCTATTATCTTGCCGTCAGGATCGACAATCATGCGGCGCAAGGTGGTCAGCCGTTCGCCGTCCTTGGCGAGTAGGGTGACCACCGCGCATCGTTCGCCATTGTCGACCCGACGCATCATTTGGTCGAACAGGGCTTTGCCCTCTCCACTGCGCCACCATGCCATCGGTTCGATCAAAACCTCGACCGAGCCATTACAGCCAAGGCCCAGGCCCCAAACATTCTCGTCTTCAGCGCTGGTATCGTAAAAGACCATCTGCGGCTGGTTACGTTCAACTACTTCGAGCGAGACTTCGTAGGCGTCACTCTCAAGGCAGCCGCCGCTAATCGAGCCGATCATGTGTCCGCCAGCAAGACAAAGCATCTTGGCGCCTTCACGGCGATAGGTGGATCCATTGGTTCGCGTGATAGTGACGAGAGCTCCACCTTCGGGCTCATCGATCATCCGCCGCATTTCGTCGATTATTTCTCGCATTGGCCTATGACTCTAAAGACCCGAGGCCTCAACTGGTAGTAAGTGCGTGCACTACTTCCGGAGACATGGGAAGCGTGTCGATGGTCTTCCAACCAAAAGATGACAGCGCGTCGCATATCGCGTTTGCGATTGCCGGCGGTGGCGCAACCGCCCCACCTTCACCCATACCTTTGATACCACCTACCGAGATGGGACAGGGCGTCTCAATATGACCGAACTCTAGCGGTGGAACATCTGCGGCAGTCGGAATCAGATAGTCCATCAAAGATGTCGTGAGGATCTGGCCACTCTCGTCGTAACGAAGATGCTCATACATCGCCAGTCCGATGCCCTGCGCAACACCGCCTGCTATCTGTCCCTCGACAATCATGGGGTTGATCATGCGACCGCAGTCCTCGACCACCAGGTAACGGACGATCTTCACAAAACCAGTAGCAGGATCGACTTCAACGACCGCAACATGTGTAGCGTTGGCGTATGGGGTCGGGGCTTTGTAGTAGTTAGACGCTTCCAGACCGGGTTCTTCCTCGGCAGACACGTCAGCGGTGTACACCGCCGCTTGCGCGACATCGCGAAGCGTCATGCTCTTGCCCGGGACTCCTTTGACCGAGATTTTGCCGTCCTTGACTTCAATATCACGCGGACTCACCTCCATCAGGTTGGCTGCCACCCGTACCATCTTCTCCCGAATCTTGCTGGTGGCGTTAATTACGGCCCCGCCACCTGCAACGGCGCTGCGGCTGCCCCACGTCCCCCAACCATAAGGAGTCATGGCGGTATCACCTTGAACAAAGGTCACGTCCTCGACCTTGCAGCCCAAGCCATCTGCAATTAACTGAGCATAAACGGTGGCATGACCCTGGCCATGAGAGTGCGTTCCCACAGTTAGAGTGACGCCACCATTGGGATCCACGCGCAGATGCGCGGAATCGTAACCCGATACGCTCTTGAAGCCAATATTTTTCCAGTAGTCGAAGCCAAAGGTTGTCATCTCGATCATCGAGCTGAAACCTATACCCAAATATTTGCCTTTTTTGAGACCTTCCGCCTGCTCCTTGCGAAACTTCGCGTAGTCAATCATCTTCACCGCCATGTCGAGAGATTCGCGCGGACTTGCACTGTCATAGTCAAGTCCGGTTGCGGATTTGCAGGGAAAATCGCTGCTCGACATGATGTTCTTGCGGCGCAACTCCACGGGATCCATCTTCAGCCTGGAGGCCGCGAGATCCATGATGTGTTCCATCGTGTACTGGCCGGCCGGCAGTCCCACGCCGCGAAATACGCTTGAAGTCGTTTTGTTGGTCGCGACGGCCATAGCTTCGACCCGCACGTTTGTGATCTTGTAAGGACCCGGACAGGCCAAGGCCGCCTGGAGAGGTTCGAACGAAGGCGTCCATGGATAGGAGGTATAGGCGCCAATATCGCCTATGAACTTTGCCTTGAGACCTAGAATGGTGCCATCCTTCTTCAGCGCGAGTTCCGCGTAACAGAGTTCATCTTTAGCGTGGTAGGAGCCGTAGAGATTCTCGCGGCGGTCTTCGATCCATCTGAGCGGACGGCCCATCTCGCGAGTCAACAATGAAAGAATCAGTTCTTCGGGGAAGATGTGGCATTTCAATCCGAAGCCGCCCCCTACGTCAGGACTTATCACGCGAATGGTATGCTCGGGATAGTCGATAGCTTCAGCAATCTTAGTACGCACCATGTGCGGCATCTGGCTCGAGGTCCACACCGTCATCTGTTTGAGAACCGGGTCGTGAAACGCAACCACTGCGCGCGCTTCCAGGGGAGAGGCGCAGTGACGGTTCATCTGGAAGCGCCCTTTCACGGTGACATCAGCCTCGCTGAAAGCCTTGTCGACATCGCCGCTCTCTATCAAACTGCCGTTTAGCATCAGGTTGTCGCCCCACTCTTCATGGATAATAGGCGAGCCCGGCTTTGCCCCTTCCTCTGCATCAAGCACCGGCGTCAGCGGTTCGTACTCGACGTCGACCAACTCGACGCCGTCCTCGGCGACGTAACGGTTGGTACCCACAACTGCAGCAACTATATCGCCTACGAAATTAACCTTATCGACTGCGATGCAGTAGAAGTTGCACGCCTTATACTTTCCCGGAAATTTCTCGGGTGGTATTTCCACCCTTATGGGCTTGCAGAGTTTTTTCGCTTCTTCGCCGGTCAGTACGCGAAACACTCCCGGATGAGCCAAGGCCTTGCTCACGTCGATGGATTTGATTCGCGCGTGCGCATAGGTGCTTCGAACAAATGCGACGCCCAGGGTTCTCGGCAATTTCAGGTCTTCGACGTAATTCGCTTGGCCCCTGAGGAAGCGGGGATCTTCAACTCGCTTGACGCTCGCTCCGAATCCACCTGCTACTGGCATGATTGTTCTCCTTGCTCTGTTAACAGCAGCTCTAGTTCCGGCTGACTTGGGGCAGTATTTTTTGCCCAAATAGCTGGAGAGACTTCATTGCGTTTTGATGCGACAGTCCGGGAAATCTCATCTTCATGATGAGATAGTTTGGATCAAGCATCTCGCGCAGCTTAGCGATGTCTTCCAGACACCGTTCAGGCCCGCCCCAAGTGAAACGCTCCCTGACTATCTGCTCAAGAAGATCTTCGCGGTCCGGCGGGATCGGTTTACCCTCATCGTCGACGAGATGTCCCCAGCGTAAATAATTGCGGTAGCCGTTGATCATCGAGTCGCGGCCATTTCGCCACGCGGTATCGTCGTCGTCCGCGACCAGAAATTCCCGGTAATAGGCAAACGTCCGATCAGCCGGATCAAAGCCAGCCGTGCGAATCGCGTTTTCCCAATAAGTTCTATTGCGCCGAATAATCGACACCGGAGTAATCGGATCGGCGAACCAGCCGTCGCCGACCTCGGCGGCCAATTCAACTGCGCGACGCTTCTTTGCAGCCACCCATATTGGTGGCGCAGGCTTTTGAACCGGTTTCGGACTAAGTGGCAACTTTTTGGTTTGAAACTGCTTCCCGTTGAAGGTAACGCTCTGCTCAGTCCATAAACGGCGAACCAGCGTGACGCCTTCCCTGAGGCGTCCTGGGCGGTCGCCAAGAGGAACGCCGAAGGCACTGAATTCTTCCGGCCGGTAGCCCTGTCCTACACCCAGAATTAGCCTGCCGCCTGAAATGATATCGAGAACGGCGCAATCTTCAGCGACGTGCACTGGATTGTACAGGGGCAGCAGAAGGACGCCGGTGCCGATTCTGATCTTGCTGGTTCTAGCAGCAAGGTAACTCAGCGACATGAGAGGCGACGGGAAAAAGCCGGTGTCTACAAAATGATGTTCGCTGATGAATACCGACTCAATTCCAACCTGTTCTGCCAGCAACACCTCGTCAATGGCTTCGTGGAAGACATTGGCGGCCCGGTCGCCTTCGAAACTGTAGACCAGCCCAAAGTGAATCATGCTAACACTTCACATGCCTTGCGGAGGGCTTCCCAAGGTAACAGCGCACATCGAATACGAACCCTGTACGCGCGTATCGAGCGAAGAGCGTCGAGGTCTCCGAGTGAGACCGCGTCGGAACCGCGCATCATCGCCTCGAAGTCGCGGCTGATTACCGATATTTCCTGCGCGTCCCGGCCTCGTACCGCCTCGCTCATCAGAGATGCGGAGGCTTTCGAGATCGCACACAAGTGGCCCTGGTAAGTCACCTCGTTCACCTTGCTCTGGTTACCCTTGAGGTAGATTGTCACTTCATCCCCACAAACCGGATTCACTGCAGAAGCTTTGCTGCTTTCGCCTTCCATCGGCCGGTAGTTGCGCGGATCCTCATAGTGCCTTTTCAACGTCTCGGGGTAGATGTCATTCAAGCGGCCACTCATTGAAGCTATCGGCTCAGTGACCTTGCGCACTCCTGAGAGGTTCGAGTTGAGCCTGCTGAGGTGCGATCGCGGTGGACGTCCTGCCTATAATCGTTCTGCCGCCGAACCACGACCACACGATCGGCGAAACCACCGCGCTGGTGATGAAGCACAGGGCGAGTACCAGGCCCATGCCAAATCCGACGTAGCCGATGTACAGCGGGATTGGAGCCAGCACCCAACATCCAAGTATTAGCGCTCCGTTAGACACCAGAAGGGCGCGTCGTATTTTTACATAACCCTGCACCAGGGCTTCGCGGAAGTCATGCAGGCGGAGGTATTCCTCGCGCACGCGGTACAACAAATAGACTTCCGAATCGATCCCGACTCCGCTGGCGATAGCTAACGCCGCGGTAGCATTCGAATTGAGTTCGATTCCGCAGGTGATCATTAAGCCCAATGCCGCGATAGTACCGAGAACAAGCGGCACGATCAGCAAGGCCGGCAGTAGAATCGATCTGATGAACGGAATAGAGAGCAGGAATGTTCCGAGAAAACCCAAAAGCGCACTAACTATAAGATAATACTTGATGTTGCTGTTGAATGCCTGGGCTATACCCACGGCGCCGCCAGCGACACCCACATCGACCGGCAGGCCACGGAAGAGGGTATCGGCTTCGCTGCGCGTATTCTCGATCAAATTACGGACTGTTATCGGATCCGTACTTGCGCAGTAGCCGGTTACAACGCAAGAGTTATAGTCTTCGCTGAATAGCCAGTCGTATGCGCCTGGCGTGATAGCCTCGAAAGCCTCCAATCCTTCTCCAATTTCCTGTTTGGTGGTCGGCACGTGCGCGTAGGCTTTGTCGAGACCGTGAACAAACTCGTACCGGGCAGTGATATCGAGTGCAGGATCGGCCACATAGCCGACACTCTTCTCATCGCGCATAAACTTGGCAAGTTTGTCTACTGCGCCCATTACAGCGGGATCTTCGAGCGACTTACGTACCCCGGGCTTACCTTCGATCAGGACGGTCATCGGATAGACACCGCCGAACCGGTGAACAATCTCCTGCTCCATATGAAAAATGGCACTGCGGTTCCAGGAGCGCGTGAGATAGTTGTGGATTGCGTAGGTATTGTTCTGACCGATCGGAGTCTTTGCGATATCGCGGCCCAGGAAGGCCGTTGCCGCAACAGTCACAACCAAAATGGCAACGCCTACCGCGGGGCGATCGATGATAGCGCGGATCAACTTTTCGAGCCAGATATCGGTTGATGATGCTCCAGTGTTTTTGGCCGCGTGAAAATGCTCGCTCTCAAGCTCCTTCATCGTGATGGAACTCAATGCCGGGATCATCATCACGAATTCGTCAAAGGTCAGGGAGGCAAGCCCCAGTCCGGTTACTATTCCCAGTGCTCGAACGTTCTCGAAGGGAATGGCCGCCATGATTGCGAAAGGAACTACGTCGCACAGCAAGGACACCAACATAGGCCGCAATCGGCTCACGAAGGTGCTTATGATCGCATCTTCCACATTTCCGAGTCGTGGATATTCTTCGAAAAAGAACCGCGTCAGGAATTGTACAGAGTGACAGGCGCCGGCCGCCACGACAATGAACGGCGCCAGCAGTGCGGCAGCCGAATAAAGGGTGTGGCCGAAAAACAGACGATACAACCCAAAGCCCATCAAGGCGCCGAGCAGAGCCACCCGCATTGGTAGAAAGACTCCGCTGAACGTGCGAAAGCCGTACAATAGAGTAAGTCCGATAATTAAGAGAAAAAATCCAAACGCAATGACTACGTAGCGGAGACCGTCGCTATTCACCCAGCCGACGATGATGGGCGTGCCGGCAGCGCGCAGAGTGATGCCGGCACGTTCATTGGCCTTCAGAGTGGCCGTAATCGACTTATAAATTGCCACCGGCTCCGTCGTGGCCAGTTTGGAACCCGGTCGCGCTTCGGAACGGAAATCGGACAGAATCAGCGCGGACTTCTTGTCTTTGGAGACCAGTGTCCCATAGACCATAGGGTTAGTGGTCGCGCCCTCTTCGATATCTTTCACCTGTTTGTCAGTGTGAGGATATTCGGGCATGAGCGGAGCAATGACCATTTCTTCGTCTGGGGTCCCGGCGCCAAGAAAGGAAAAGTGCTTCGCCTCCAACGCCGCAATCGACCGAACCGCGTAAGGTATGACGCCAGGTATGTCATAGAGGGAGTCATTGACGTCCTTGATCGTCTTGAGGTTCTCGGGAGTGAAGATAGTGCCGTCCTTGACGCTGAATTCGATACTGACCGAATTTCCGCCGCCGAAGTGATCGGATATCTTACGGTTCAATTGCACGAATGGATCGTTCTTCGGCGGCCAGGCATTTGGATCGTCGTACAGCCGCATCCCCGCGATTGCCCAAATGCAGGCCCCGAAGACCACGATTTGAAGTACCAGAGCTCCTTTTCGATGCCGGATCAGGAAACGAGCCAGCTTCGCCAGGCGCGCATCCATGCCAGTATAGGTGAGGCGAGCCCCGTCGGTGGGGCCCTGCCCCGCACTGGTCTGTTCATTCATGAGTAACTACTCCCGCGCGTAAGATACTTATTTCCAGAAGCCAAGTTTCCGCGGTTCGCGGACCAGCGTATCGTTAGTAAAGATTGAGGTCGGAAAGTCTGGGTCGAACTGCAGATTCGACAGCCACATGTCACCCTTGAAGCCGCTCTTCTTATCGTCGACGAACAGGGAACCCCAAGTCTGATACCAATCGGGCGCGGCGCTACCATCGGGCATCTTGCCCTCTGACCCGGTGATAAGTCCGTGTATTACATGACGTTGAGTCTGCCCTTTTTCGTCGAACTCTTCACTTTCCATAGCCGTTAGGCTTTCCAACCCGCACTTTATCCTGCGCTTTGCGTACCACCAGCTCACACCGGGCTTCGGCGTTATTTCGACGATGATCGCTACATCGCCAGCGCCATCAACCCGTTTAACATTGGGATAGTCTGCAGGCCCGTTGCCATGTACTGAGGGATCTCCTTTGAAGAGTTCGAAGCCCACTATCTTGTAATCCAAGTCTGGCAACGCTCTCACGTGCGAGACGTCTTCGTAGCGCACAATGGTGCCCGGGAAAAATTGTTTTGAAACTGCGCCCGCCAATCGCCGTACCTTGCGGACTGTGGGGGTATACCAGGTATCTTGTGGACGTTGATCGCGTTCGAAGAAATCTGTGGTAACGCCCGATTGTCCACGCACTTCTTCCGGATCGATCGCGATCCATTCATAGATGTGCGATACCTTACCCTGTTGACTAGGCGGCAGGTATTGCAGATTCTTGCCGCCGACAAATGCCATATAGAGCTCCATGAAATGTTCGGTTTCACGGACGCTTCCGTTTGGCTCAACGACAAGGTTGTTCCAGATGTCAGCGGCGCCCTCGTAATAAGGACCGTAATACGACCAGGCCACGCATCGATCCATCAGATCCTGCGGATCGAGCTTATCGCGTTGATCGATCGGAACCTCGAAGGGAAACGGTTTTCCAGCTGTCCATTGTGCATAATAGGCTGGCCCCTGCTGCTTGAGAGTATCTTCGTACCAGGGCTTCGCTTCCCAAGTGAACGAATCGTCGCCCCACTTGACCAAGTAAGTACCCGGCTTGGATCCCGGCGAAATGCTATAAGGCTTACCCGCGATCATTTTCGGAGGTGGGACCGGTGCCGTCGACACGGCGTCGGCCGCATAGGTGGTTCCTCCTATAAAGATCAAGAACGACAGGCTTGCTAACAGTGTTAGGCGTCGCATTTGCGCTTTTCTCCAGTGCTTGGAATATCGTTACTTCTTTGATCAGTTAGAAGAGTTGCCTGCGCAATTCTATGAAAGCGTTAGTATTGTTTGTGAACTGGCCATACGGTGTTTGTGGCCCGCCGGCAAATATATTAAAGCCGAGCGCAAAAGTAGTGTTGTCGTCGTACTTGTACGTGACCTTGGGACGTATCCACCAGTCGTGGTATTGCAGTTCGTATAGAGCAAAAAAGTCCGTGATTACGATGTCACCTTCGAGCCAGTTTTTCTCCATGAATAAGGTCATCAGACTCTTGTAAACACCGCGCGTGCCAGAAGTGCTGCCCTGGAAGCCGAGATCTTCGAAATTGCCGGGATCTGCGCCGCAATTGTTGCATCGGTCCTGGTTGGTAACCATGTCGTGCCAATACTGAACGCTCGCAAAAACCGGGCGCTCCAGATAGTCGCCGAGAATGGTCTTATCCACCCCCATCAAGACTCCCCAATGAGATATATACTTGGGATTGCCGACGATTCCCTGGTAATACTGATCGCCGACTGTCTCTGACGACTCGACTCGAAGGACGGTGCCGTCGATGTCCTCATGGCCGGTTTCGAGGTCGTAGTCGATTGAACCGCCAATTACTTGCATCCGATGCGGTTCGCGGATTACAGCGGTCGCCGTTGAGAAATTCCCTGTGTTGGGATAGTCGATATAGCCAGTCGTGTAGGTATACAGATAGTTCAGTGTGTAATTGAGGCCACCTCTACTATCACTCCAGCGAGCACCGCCGATCCAGTCTTGCGGCCGCACGGTAGGGGTGTGCAGGCCGATAGGAACTTTGAAACCAAATTGTCCGTTATAGAAGTTGTTAAAGTCGCTCACGACTCCATAGGTCCAGTCATGGTAACCGCCTTCGACAGGTTCGTTGTTTGCGAGACGCAGCCCAGGCCAATAGGTGGGAAACCACTGCGGCATCCATAGCAGTTGAAGATTGCCGCCGACCCACGGCTGCCAGTTCATATTCGCCGCCCAAACCGGGATCTTGATGTTTTCCTCTTCAAAGATCGTTGGGTTGCGCAAGTTGAAATTATTCAGGATGTCCAACATATAGACACCGTCCGACTTGCCCCACGCGATGATTTGACTGCCTATACGAAAGAAGAAATTTTTCGGCGTGATATCCAGATAGTATTCGCGGAAGACCGGATCATTTCCGGTGGCGTCACCGGTAAACGGGTGCTGAAGATTATTGCCCCAATAGGACCATAGCTGCTGCTGATACCTTCCCTGGCCTTCGCTCGACAGCTGCCAATCGCTGTCGTACCAGGGGCGAAATTGCACAACCGCCTTCATCCTCGGAAAATAGGGTCCCCAATCTTCTGACTTGGGCGTCCATTCGATATCCAGCCGAAACTCGTTGCGCTGACTCATCAGATGATCAAGATGCTCGCGACTAAAGGTTTCCGTCGCAGGATTGAACACGTTGCGCGTGCCATCCGGCAGACGGAAATAGCTTTCCATCTTGTAGGTTCCGCGGACCTCCAGATCGTCCGTCAGTTGGTACGCATTTGCGCGTTCGCCGGACCAGGTTAAGAGCGAGACCGCGATAGTAATGAAGGCGATCAAACAAAGACGCGCTCCCCTCGCAAGTACTCTCTGCCGCATAAGTCCTCCTTACAGAGCGGTTACCTTCCCCGAATGTATCCCGACAAGGTCCTTCCTGGCCTTATCACCTCCGTACCGCTGCCGCCGCGGAGCGGCGTCCCCCAAATCACTGTTCGCCCGCTTTCCCAGTTGGCGAATAAGCGTGCCTCGGCCACTTCCGGCCAGCATACGCAGCTGCTTTTGCAACTCCCATAAGCTGGCCAGGTTATGCGCGGGCGCGAATAAGTCTACGTATTTCAGAGCCGCGGCCATGCCTGCCGCTCGTGGTTCATAACCCTCCAGATGTAGCAGTGGATTCAGCCATACGACCGCATGGCTGCGTCGTCGCACCTGCTCCATTGCGGCGCCTAGCTGAGCGGGTTCCCCGGTCTCGAGACCATCGCTCAGGATAACGACAATCGTGCGCGCTCCGAGCATGGCATCGCCGTAGTTGTGGACGAACTCCGTCAGGCAGGCACCTATCTGAGTGCCGCCGCCGCAGTCGGGCACCAATGTCTTCAGCTCAGTCCAGCTTCTATGCCTCCAGGATTGAGTTACGCGTCTTAGCTCTGTCGCAAAGAGAAAGACCTCGACCTGCCATGGCCGACGTCTCACGGCGGCTGCGAACTGAAGGAAAATAGATGCGTATTCGTCCATTGAGCGACTTACGTCGCAAAGGACCACCAACCGAGTTCGGGTTACGCGGCGGCGCGCGCGTTGAAACTCAACCGGAACTCCTCCATAGCGGAGGCTGCTGCGGAGCATCTTATGAGGATCGGGAAAGTTCCCGCGCCGATCGGAAATTCGGCGCCGCGAACGCCGCGTTGCCAGCAACGGTCCCAAATGCCTGGCGAGCCGTTCCAGCTCTGCCATTTGCTGGTCGTTGGAGTCACCGATACTTGAGATGCTCTGACCATGCGTCGCAGCGCGCGCTGCTTCGAGGCTTGCATCTTCCGTCTCCGCTTGAACCATCGCAGTCGACGCACGCTTCAGGGTTCCCGTATTCGGGCGCTCCTGGTCATCGTCGTCATCATCTGAGCGCTGCAAGGAACCCTTGGTGTCCAGCGGACGGCCGAGCATTCCCAGCGCACTCTCCGGCTGCCGGTTCTGCGACGGAGCTATCAACCAGAAAGCGTTGAAGAGATAAATGAATAATGCGCGGTCTTCGGGTCGCTGCAGCAGCGCGATGAGAAGTACGTTGCGGAAATCGAGACGATTAGTAATGTCGATTTCACTGAGCACAATGATAGCGGTCTGCGAAGCATCGGCTTGCAGCTTCACGCCTTTTTTCCGGAGCAGCCGGCAGAAAGCGACGACGGCCGTCGCCAGATTTCCCTGCGACGGGATCAACCCGATATCTGTGTCCGCGATATCTGTGTTGTCAACCGTCGAGGTCATTCGACTACCGCGCGCTCGAGCAGTTCTGTAAGAGACCCTTGAACCCGTTCAATGTCGCGCTTTGATTTGACGACGCAACCCAAGGTCGAACGGACTACCTCAGGCGTGAGTTTTGTCCCGTTCAACTCCGAGAGAGCTCTGCCCCAGTCCAGCGTTTCGGCGACTCCCGGACGCTTATCGAGATCGGTCTCGCGAAGCGCTTCCATGAAGCGGCAGATCTGTCCGGCCAGGGCCTCCTCGGTTTCCGGCAGCCTGGTGCGGATGATCGCCAGCTCCTTCTCGAACGACGGATAGTCAATCCACAGGTAGAGACAGCGTCGCTTGAGCGCATCGCTCAATTCGCGAACCCGGTTAGAAGTCAGGACGACGTAAGGTAGATGCTCTGCCTTAATCGATCCCAGTTCGGGAATAGTAACCTGATATTCGGCCAGCACCTCGAGCAG
The DNA here is from genome assembly GCF_049584895.1 of Binatus sp. (SeqCode). GTDB lineage: Bacteria > Desulfobacterota > Binatia > Binatales > Binataceae > Binatus. The sequence goes on along the minus strand of NZ_JBAUYR010000001.1, from coordinate 103,467 downwards.
AAAGGCTTCAAACTCCTCGTCGGCCCGATCGATTTCGTCGATCAGCAGTACCGGGCTCGCTGAGGCATGCCTAAGTGCCTGCAGCAGCGGGCGGGCCATCAGGTAAGGTTCACTGAAGATCAGCGCTTCCTTCTCGCTGGCACTCTGCGACGACTGTTCTTCCATCCTGATCCGCAGGATTTGTTTTGCGTAGTTCCATTCGTACAGCGCGGTCGAGACGTCAAGCCCTTCGTAGCACTGCAAGCGGATAAGCTGAGTATTCAGGGCGGTCGCCAGGGTCTTGGCGATCTCGGTCTTGCCAACACCTGCGTGTCCCTCGACCAGCAAAGGACGATGCAATCGAATGGCAAGAAATATTGCCGTGGCTATTTCGCGATCGCCGACGTAGTGACTTCGCGTCAATAGCGCTTCGACTTCTTCAACTGATCGGACACCGCTCATCGTTCACCGTTTCCTGACCTATTCGAGACACCGAATGGTCACGATTCATCGCTAACCTGATTCGCTAGGCTGCCTTCTTTGCGCGCATCTGCTTGGCCGCTTCGCGGACCGACGTGATGATGTTCTGATACCCGGTGCAGCGACACAGATTGCCCGACAGGCCAAGGCGAATCTCATCGTCGTTGGCGAGTGGGAAATTCTTGATCAGATCGAGCGCCGTAATCAGCATCCCCGATGTGCAGAATCCGCACTGAAGGCCGTGATTGTCCCAGAACGATTGCTGCAGCGGATGCATCTTGTCGCCGTCCGCGATCCCTTCAACCGTCATGATCTCCGCGCCGTTCGCCTGGATCGCGAACATCAGGCACGAGCGCACGCTGGTGCCATTGAGCATCACCGTGCAGGCCCCGCAAACGCCGTGCTCACAGCCGAAATGCGTGCCGGTGAGCCCCAAATCCTCGCGCAGGAAATCTCCAAGGAGAAGGCGCGGCTCGACTTCGCGCTTGTAGGAGGTACCGTTTACCTTAACCTCGATCTGCTTCTTTTCAGCCATTGTAAATCTCCTTCAACCGCAGGTTGCGATTCGGTTAGGCTTTTGCTGCGCGCTCGACGGCGTCTTTGAGAGCTCGCTGCGTAAGTTCGTTGACCAGATGCCGACGGAAATCTGACGACGCATGCACGTCATTGGACGGATCGGATGCTTCCGCCGCTTTCTCCGCAGCCTGCTTGAATAACGCCGCATCGGGCGCCTTACCCTTCAGCAGCGTCTCCGCCGCGGGCGCTCGCAACGCAGTCGCTCCGACGCCGGCCATGCTAATCCTCGCGTCGGAGATTTTGCCGCCGTCCATAGTGACGATAGCCGCCACTGCGGCAATCGCGAAGTCACCGGGGCGGCGGCAAAGTTCGTGGAAACCCCATCCGCTATGCGCCGGCAAGCCCGGCAAATACACCTCGGTTACCAACTCGCCTTCCGCAACCGCGCTCTGCAGATAACTGACTAGAAAGTCCTTGGCCTTGATTGTCCGCTCGCCGCTCGCACTCCTTGCCTTGATCTGGGCATCAAGCAGCAGCGCTATCATTGGAAACTCTGCCGCAGGATCGGCATGAGCCAAGCTGCCCCCGAAGGTGCCGCGAGTACGAATGGCGAGGTGGCCTACCTCGTTTGCCGCAACTGCCAGGATTGGCAGTTTGTCGTGAACCAATTTAGACGACTCTATCAGCCGATGACGAGTCAGCGCGCCGATGCGCACGCCGCCGTTCTGCTCTTTTATAAAGTCAAGTTCCTTGACCGGATTGATGTCGATGAGCATGTCCGGATGCACCAGGCGGAAATTGAGCATCGGCGTAAGACTCTGGCCGCCTGCTAATATTTTCGCGGTCTTGTGTTTGGCCAACTGACTTACTGCTTCGTCAGTGGTGCGGACGGCCAGGTATTCGAACTCTGGAGGTTTCATTTGCTTCCTCTCCCGATTAGCTAGAGAACCTATAGTTTTGCAAAAAGTTGCTGAACTCTTTCGTAATCCTCTTCAGTGTCAAGGTCAGCGCCGCGCCATGCTGGAAAGGTAATGACGCGGCCTCCATGATTTCGCAGCACCGATCGCGCTCCTACGTCACCTTTCAGAGCGGCCATTTCAGCGAATAGCGCGCGGCTGAAGATCACAGGTGTGGTCGTGATTTCGTCATAGGAAGATGCGACGAAGGCGCTCTGATGTTCTCGCCATTCATCAATCAAGCGCCGCAACACCTCTGCGTTCACGAATGGCTGGTCGCCTTGAACCAGCAGTAAGGCGCTTGCATCAGAACCGACTGCAGCGCCTACACCCGTGGCAATCGAGGTCCCCAATCCTTGTTCAAAGGATGGGTTGCAGATGATTCGCAAATCCAGACCTGCAAGTACTGCGCGAATCGAGTCCTGATTGCGCGGATTGGCGACTACCACAGTGTCGCTTATTCCATCCAGTTCCGAGCGGCAGACCGTCTCGGCTACGTGCCTGATGACAGGTTTATCGCCTAGCATCAGGAGAAGCTTCTCGCGACCCATGCGGCTAGCACGTCCGGCAGCAAGTATGACAACCGCGATACCGCTGAGGGACGCTTTATGATTTTTTTGCTCCATTCGCACCCGCGATCGAAAAAACTCCTAGCCCCCGATTTGCGACATGTTGCGAGCAGACCGATCGTTGTCCAGGTCCAATCCGCCGAATGCGGCCTTCTTTCTCATTACTGCGAGACGAATCATCTCGCGAACTTCCTCGTCCGATCCTCCAGCGCGCATCAAATCACGCAGGTTCCATTCTTCCTGTCCGAACAGACAATTCTTGATGAAGCCTTCCGCAGTAACGCGAAGCCGGCTGCAGTTGGCGCAGAAAGGCTGTGTTACCGGAAGAATCAATCCTATCTCGCCCTGGCAGCCGCTCAGACGAAACCTTTGCGCCACTTCTGAGCGATCATCGGACCGTATTTTCTCCAATTCGCCCACTGCGCGCAGGCGTTCAAGGATCTCCGCTCCAGAAACAAGCTTACTCCGGTCCCAGTTGCCGTAACCATCCAGCGGCATGTATTCGAGGAACCGCACCTCGAAGTGTGAGTGTTTCGTCAAGCGGGCAAAATCTGCGATCTCATCGTCGTTGACATCACGAATCACGACCATGTTGAGCTTTATAGGATTGAATCCCGCTTCCACTGCCGCCTGGATTCCTTCCCTGATTCGCCCGAAAAGATTCGCACGCGTGATCGACGCAAAGGAGTCCGGACGCAGCGAATCGAGGCTGATATTTATTCTACCCAGTCCAGCTTTGAACAGCGCGCGCGCCTGCGGTGCGAGTAGAACACCATTGGTGGTGAGACTTATGTCTTCTACCCCAGCCAGTCGACTGAACTGCGCTATGAGATCCGTTAGCCCGCGGCGTACCAGCGGTTCGCCACCGGTGATTCGTACTTTGCTGATTCCCATTCCGCTCATTACGCGGACGATGCGGACCATCTCTTCAAAACTGAGAACTTGTTCCTTGGGAACCCAGGGGACGCCGTCCGCAGGCATGCAATACTGACAGCGCAGATTGCATCTGTCCGTGACCGAAATGCGCAGGTAATTAACTACCCGGCCGAACGTATCGACGAGCTGATGTATTCGCTCTACCGCCATCAGGTTACCTCGCCGGCGGCGCGGCCCCGAAATATGCGCTTCACGGCGTTACGCACCATCGCAAAGAAGACCCTTACCGAAAACCTGAAGGCACTGACCTTTTGCTTCTTGCCCTGCAATTCACGATCGAGAGATTCGAAAAATTCGCGGGCCATGGCTTTGCCGACGCCTTCCATCATGCGTTGTCCGACTCCGGCGATCGTTCCACCAATGTCCGCTTTAGCCTTTGCGGCTACCTTCGTCGTTCCCGCATCGACGGCGGTCAGCGTCATCAGGACGTCACCCTTGACCCAGCCGGGGGCGCCACGTCCTTCGCCACGAATACGGTATGACGACGGTTCATCCTTGTCGGAGATTTGAACCTTGCCCGTATAGGTTCCTTTGACAGTAGGTACGCCGAGCATCGCAACGACTGAGTATTGGTCAGGAGCTGTCTGCTCGAACTTCTCGATGCCGGGTATCATGCGGGACATGACATCCGGATCGAGCATGGCGTTCCACACCAGTTCGCGCGGATGATTCAGTACATGCGTATAGTCAAGTTGCAACCCCGTCTCCCCGCGATCAGTCCGTTCTTACTGCTTCGAACCCTGCAATTCGGCATCCAGCGCGCCGAAGAAATCACGCGCCATTGATTTGGAGATTCCCTCCATCATTCGCTGACCGACACCGGCAATTGTTCCGCCAACTGACGCCTGCGCCTTGGCATTAACCTTGGTTTCGCCGTCGCCGGCGGAGAGCGTTATAATCACTTCGGCTTTCGCCCAACCTTGGGTCCCTTTGCCATCGCCCCGCAGCTTGTAGGAAGACGGTTCTTTCTTGTCGTAGATTTCAACGATACCGGAGTAGACTCCTCGCACCGAAGGCAATCCAAGTTTCGCAGTCACCGCGTATTTATCGGGACCTATTTCGTCAAACTTTTCGACACCAGGGAGGAGGCGCGACATAACCTTCGGATCGAGAAGCGCCTTCCATATCACTTCCGGCGAATATTTCAGCGTTTCAGAATAGTCTATCTGCAAGAATGCTCTCCTGTATCACTACTTGCCCTTACAAGCGCAAATCTCTTCAGATTCATTAGCCGCCTCGAGATATTGGCCGGTTCCATCTACGCTGCGTCGAACAAGGAGATCGATATCTCCGACCAAATTTATTTCCAGCGACCGGATTTGCACACTGCTGGAAATCTGCTCCGTTACGTACGGATCTCCCTGGAGGACCGAAACAACCTCGGACAATGATTCGGCCTGAAGGATCATCAGAGCACCGCGCTCCCCTAAAGAACCTTCAAGCACGAGGCGGTCAAGTCGTGCGAGCGACGCGAGATATTCTCTTCTGGCTTTCCCATGCTTGACGGCAAGTTCGGCGAACAGCTCAACATCGTCCAATAGAACCGCGTATAGCAAAGTGGTTTCCTTCGTGCATCACGATACGCAACAAACGTGCCGTTAATTTTCAAAATCCCGTTAATTGGAGTGCTTCAGATTTCCCAGTAGCCCAACATTCAATCGCTATCTTTCGACTCGTTTTTCAAACCGCCCGGACAGCTTCACGAAATTTCGTGAGTGATGACGATTCTACGTGTATTCAGCACCTTGCTGCGCACGGGTCAGCTATTGCCTTTCGATGACGCAACGGGGTTGATCGTTTAAGATTAGAGTCTGCGGATTTGTTCGTGGCTGCGAGCCTTGAGCACTCCCATCTTGGCACATTCGATGCTCGTCCACTCCCACTTCCGTCAAGGCAGACTGCCCAAGCAAACCGTCGACTATCTTGATCCGCATACCACCAATGATGCCCGAGTTTCCCGCGCAGCTAATAGCCGAATCGATTGCTCGTGTCGAGGCCATCGGATTGTCTGATCTGTCGGCTAGGTCCACTTGCGAACCTGGCTTCCTTAGTTCATCCCAGTTTCATTATCCTGACGGTCAGACCCGACTCATGATGGCGATTCTGGACGACGCAGTGTGTTGCTACGTCAAATACGCGAATGCGACGCGACGCGTGGATCGCAAACTCTTTGTAGAAGCGAAATCCTGGTTCGAAACCGATTCGGCGTCTCAATCACTGCTCTCTTTTGAGCATGTGTGTAAGGTTCTTGGAGTTGACGCGGGATTCTTTCGGACTCGACTCAGAAGGTTGACAGTCGGGGACCTATGTTCAACCCGGGGGCGTCAATATCGGTTTAGAAAGACGGTTAAAGCGCACCTGTCTGGCGAATTGTCGAAGACTGTCGAATCTTTCCGCCATCCGCAAGTGGGAGATAGAAATGCAACGCGGATGCGAGCGAGCCGGGGACCTGAATTTCGCGATGTCCCGAATGTGTTGATTAGCGATGGCCAAGGGGATTGAACCTGGGTAATGCAGCGCGACTCTTGAATTGCGTAAACAAGTACAAACCACGGGGAGGCGAAGGTACATTCCTGATGCGACTTCTGCGGGATGTTTTCCTCGTTCAGTGTGGATACATTGTCCAATTCGCTGTTCTGATCGCTCTCGGATGCGTTGGATGCGGTGCTAACGGCGACGCGAACGAACCGTCGGCTGCGCTTGCCAATGCGACCTCCGTTTCCGGCTCGTCATCCGGCGCGTCTTCAGATCCCGAAGCTGTGGCAGCACCAGATATTCGGGTCGGCGACGTATGGACTGATAGAGTCCTCGACGGAAACAGAGAATTTAAGGTCGAAAGCATTAACGAGGACGGCTATTTCGTCGTCGACGAATGGGGCAACGGAATTGTAACTGACAACCACTGGAACTTGCTTACCTATCGATCGGTCACGTTCGCTAATGCTCCACCTACTAATTGGAAGAAACCGCTGATGTGGTTCAAGTTTCCACTTTTTCCGGGCAAGACTTGGGCGCAAAACGCTCATTGGGAGACTCCCGCCGACGACGTGTACGGCACCGAAGACGTTCGCGGCAAGGTAATTGGATGGGAGCAGGTGGCAGTACCCGCCGGAACCTTCAAGGCACTGCGCGTCGAGCTGAGAGATAGAATCGTTGGAACTGGCGGAGTGTACGATCTTGTCACACTCACCTATTGGTATGTCCGAGACGTCAACCGGTTCGTCAAATACAGCTATCGCAGCGTTTATGAAGGAGCAGTGGATGCGGAAATGGTTTCGTACAAACCCGTTGCGCGTTGAGAATTTTGTCTGGACGAAATCAATCTGATCGTGCGAAGCGACACTTCGCAGACCTCAATGGCTTGCGGTCTCGCCGTTGGCTTTTGTTTTATCGTAGACAATCGCGACAGAATCGACGTAGTAGCCGGGGTGGCCGGCCTCGCCTATTGCAGGGGCAATGTCGTTCTTGTGCCTCTGCCCCTGCGTCTTGTCCATTTTCTCTTCTTCGGACTCAACGGTCTCCGGCAGGCCGAACTGCGCGATGTGCGGATTGGCCTGAGACTGGCCCTCGACGATCACGAGGGCGTCGGCACCGGTCTCGCATCCTTTGCTCTTCAGCGCCTCCAACACCTGGTCTTGTTGATCAACAGAAGATCCCCAAGCTTCGACAATCGCTATCCTTCGGTGGGCGGTCAAAGGCTCCGTGTTCAAAACTGGCATGTAGCAGCCGTCCGGTTTCGGTGGTTGGTCGAAGGTCGCGGTTTGCGTGAACGAAGCTCTAGGGGGAGCGACTGACGATGCGCAGGCCGCAGCGAACAGACATTCGACCACGACCATCGCCACCAGGGCGGAGACTCTTCTCATACAGATGTTCTGGTGTGCGCTGGACGAATGCTCAGAATTGATGAACACGATGCTCTCCAAAACGATTGGTCATGAACGCAAACTATTTTGTACCAACGCTCGGGTGGTTCTCAACAATGTAAGTGGCCGACCTACTACTTGCTTCGGCGAACCAGGGTCGGGGGTAGAGAGATCAGCATGACAGGTCCATTGAACCATGTCCGTGTTCTTGAACTTTCGCGAATTCTTGCCGGCCCGTGGGCGGGGCAAACTCTAGCCGACCTCGGCGCAACTGTCATCAAAGTGGAAAAGCCGGGGGTCGGCGATGATACCAGGACCTTCGGCCCTCCGTTCTTTACCACATCGGACGGCCGCAAGACCGAGGAGTCCGCGTATTTCATGTCGACTAACCGGGGAAAGCGCTCGGTAACGATCGATTTTTTTCAGCCTGAGGGCCGGCAATTGATCACCAAGCTTGCCGCTCTCAGCGACGTCGTGATCGAAAATTTCAAAGTAGGAAGCCTGACCAAATTCGGGCTTGACTACGCGTCGCTAAACGCGGTCAATCCCTGCCTGATCTACTGTTCAATTACGGGATTCGGCCAAACTGGCCCGCATCGCGACAAGCCGGGATATGATTTCATGATCCAAGGCACCGGGGGTCTGATGAGCGTAACGGGTGAACCCGACGATCGTCCGGGCGGCGGCCCAGTGAAGGTCGGCGTCGCAGTAGCTGATATCTTCACCGGCCTGTATGCGACCATCGCAATTCTCGGCGCGTTGGCTAGTCGCGATCGCACTGGACAAGGACAGCAGATCGACATCTCCTTACTGGACTCGCAGGTCGCGATTCTGGCCAACCAGGCAATGAACTATCTCGTAGCCGGGAGATCGCCGCAGCGTATGGGAAACGCGCATCCGAACATCGTTCCTTACCAGGTGTTCGCGACGAGCGACGGCCACGTCATCCTTGCGGTTGGGAACCAGAGCCAGTTCGCGCGGTTTTGCGAGTTGGTGGAACGTCCCGAACTGGTTGACGATCCACGCTTCGCAGACAATCCGGCGCGCGTCGATCATCGCGATGAGTTGATCCCGATCCTCAACGAAATTTTCCGCACTCGGAGCAGCCACGATTGGATCTACACGCTCGAAAACGCGGGCGTCCCATGTGGACCGATCAACACCATCGCAGACGTATTCGCAGATCCCCAGGTGCAGGCACGGGGGCTCCAGTTAGAACTGCAGCATCCGGTGCTCGGCGCCGTGCCCTCGGTGGCCGGTCCCATCAATTATTCGAACACCAAAATATCGTATGAGCGGGCCGCCCCGATGCTTGGCGAGCACACTGATGAAGTTCTCCGAAATCTCCTCGGAGTAACGCCCGACGAGATACAACGGATGCGCAAAAACGGAATCGTCTGAGGGCACTGCGCGAGAGGACCGTGCTTCAATCGATCGCTTACTCCATGGGGCTTGAAAGCGTCCAGACGTGGCCGAATGGATCCGTCAACCTGGCCCGTCGCCCACCATGGGCCTTTCCTTTGATTGCCATCAGCGGCTTCGCGCCTGCGGCGATTGCCTGGTTGAAACGCGAATCGACGTCCTCAACCTCGAGGCAGATGTGCAAGGAGGAACCGCCGAGCGATTGTGGACTGCGCACGCCCGCCATTTCTGGCGCCTCCGGATATTCGTCGGCGATCAAAATTGACGAATTACCAATCCGGATTTCCGAGTGCCCAATCCTGCCGTCCGGCTCTGCCGAGCGCGACACCTCTTCCGCACCGAATGCTTTCTTATAGAACTCGATCGCCTTAGCCGCGTTCTTGATGCACAGGTATGGCCTTATAGTTTGATGTTCGCTTTTAGTTGGATTCGCCATAGTTCTATTCCCTGCTTTTGCGCAAAACGCGGAATACAACCCCAGCTAGTCGAAGAACGGGCAAAAAGGCTGGTATTGATTCTTGACTATCACTTCCAGATCACTTTGAGCACAACTGCACTCGGCAAAGTTTCCATTGCGGTCGATGTCCCACGCCATTCCTATCAAGCAATTCTCACAGCGATGCTCCAAGTGTAGAACGGCCTTTTCAGTTTCGTCGCGCCGCATCCAATATGCTACTCCATTCGACTCGGAGGCAAAGAACGGTCGCCGACAAATCGCGCATCGCAGCTTTCGAGGCGACGCTTTCGCAACTTCGCCGAGGGTATGCTGAAGATCGGCAATCTTTTCGGTCATGCGTCGTCCTCGCAATAGTCAGACCTGTCGCGTTAACGAACAGCATTGTACCAAAAACGAGATATATGAGCAATTTCGGGTTGTCCGGCCCTCAGCAGAGGCTAGGCCGCCTTTCCATCGACTCCTCGCAGCGCGTGCACAATCTCGGGTGACGCCGGCAGCTTGGTCAAAGGCTTCCATCCGAAACTTGCCAGGGAATCGCTGATAGCGTTAGCAACTGCCACTGGCGATGCAATAGCTCCTCCCTCGCCCATGCCCTTTATCCCGCCTACCGAGATCGGACAGTACGTTTCAAGATGCCCAAATTCAAACGGCGGAATGTCAGCTGCGCCAGGCATCAGGTAATCCATCAATGACGTCGTCAGGATTTGACCCGATTCATCATAGCTCAGGTTTTCCAGCATCACCGCGCCGATTCCCTGCGCGACACCACCGGCAATCTGACCCTCGACTATCATGGGATTGATCATTTTGCCGCAGTCTTCGACGACTGCATACTTCAGCAGTTTTACCATTCCAGTCACCGGATCAGACTCGACTAGAGCTATATGAGTTGCGTTGGATACCGGATTCGGGGTCTTATAGTAGAAGGTTCCTTCCAGACCGGGCTCTTCGTTGGCCGGCACCTTCGCATTGTATACAGCGGCACGCGCTAGTTCTCGACGGCTAATTCCCTTGCCGGGAACGCCTTTAACCTGGATGTTACCGTCGTTGAATTCGAGATCCTGGGGACTTACTTCCAACTTATCGGCGGCGATCCGGAACATCTTTTCGCGCACTATCTTCGTAGCGGTGAGTAATGCACCACCTCCCGCGACTGCGCTGCGGCTCGCCCATGCGCCCCAGCCATAGGGAGTCGCTGAGGTATCGCCCTGTATGAAAGTCACATCGTTCATCTCGCAGCCGAGTTCATCGGCCACGATTTGCGCGTATACAGTGTTGTGGCCCTGGCCGTGCGAATGAGTACCCACGCTAATTGTAACTCCACCCGCCGGATCAACTCTTACTTGTGCCGATTCGTAACCCGACACGCTATCGACGCCGATCGCATGCCAATACTCGGGACCGAAGCCGGTCGGCTCCAAAAGGCAGCTGATACCTATACCTAGGTATCGGCCTTGTTTACGCGCCTCTTCCTGCTCCTTTCGAAACTCCTGGTAGTGCACGATGCCCAGAGCTTTTTCGAAGGACTCAAGCGGCGTCGCACTGTCGTACTTCAGACCAGTAGAGGATACGATTGGAAAGTCTTCACTGCGCCACAAATTCCTTCGTCGCAATTCGGCGGGATCCATTCCAAGTTTCGCGGCTGCCATGTCGAGCAGATGTTCCATCGTGTATTGCCCAGCCGGCGCCCCGACTCCGCGATAAACGCTCGAGGTAGTCTTATTAGTCGCTACTGCCAGCGATTCGAAACTCACATTTTTCAGATACTTATAAGGCCCAGGACATTGGAGAGCCGCTTGTATTGGTTCAAACGCAGGAGTCCATGGGTAGGAAGTGTAAGCGCCGACATCCCCGATGAATTTAGCCTTTAGCCCGATAATCGTCCCGTCTTTTTTGACCGCGAGCTCCCCATAGCAGAGCTCGTCCTGGGCATGATAGGACCCGTATAGATTCTCCCGTCTGTCTTCAGTCCACTTAACCGGCTTTCCCAGTTCCAGTGTCAACATGGCTATAATTAGTTCCTCGACGAAGACATGCGCCTTCATGCCGAAACCGCCACCAACGTCAGGGCTCACGACTCGCAGCTTATTCTCTGGATAGGAAAGCGATTCGGCGATCTTGGTACGTACCATGTGGGGCATCTGGGTCGAGCTCCAGACGGTCGTACTATCGAAGGCCGGGTCGTGAAAGCCGAGCACGACCCTCGGCTCCATGGGTGCTGCGCAGTGGCGACTCATCTGGAAGCGTCCTTTGACGGTGACGTCTGCTTCAGCGAATGCTTTATCGACGTCGCCGCTCGAGAACGCTGAGCTCACCATGATGTTATCGCCCCACTCCTCGTGCACGAGAGGCGCCCCCTTCTTCATCGCTTCCTCGGCATCCAAAACGATCGGCAACGGTTCGTAATCGACTTCCACCAGTTCAGCCGCATCCTCAGCCTGATACCGGTTTCTCGCTACAACTGCTGCTACGATATCGCCGACGAAAGCGACCTTTCCGACAGCGATCGGAGGGAACGTTGCGCTCTTGTACTTTCCGGGAAATTTCGACAGATCAATCTCTACTTCCAGCGGTTTGCATTTCTTCGATGCTTCTTCTCCCGTCAGAACTTTCACAACTCCGGGTAGCTTGAGAGCCTTGCTGGCGTCGATGGCCTTAATTTTGGCGTGAGCATAGGTACTGCGCACGAAAGCCACACAAGCCATGTTCGGCATCTTGATATCATCTACATACTGCGCTCTGCCCAAAAGGAAACGAGGATCCTCCAGTCTTTTTACTTTCGCACCGAAATATCGCGGGATTGCCATAAGACTCCTCCGAATGCGATCGATTGTTTCTAAGCTTTGTTCTCTTTATTTTGGATCTGATTTCCGCTTGCCTAACGTTGTATCAGAATCGCCTTTATCTTTGCGCCCGCCTCGCTCCCACTGCGCTTCATCAGCTCCACATAGGCTTCGTCGCGATAATCCGCAATGCCTCCATAGTTTGCTCGCCCCTTTGCCCGGTTTAGCCATCTACCTATCGAGACCCTGTTACCATCCCATAGCCAAGATAGATTGAGGTCTTCGAGTCTGCTGACATACGGCAGTAGTGCGGTGTCAGCGAGACTATACTGATCGCCAGCTAACCATGGGCTGACCTCGAGCTGCTTACTCATTCGTGTCAGAACCCGATCGTAAACTCGGATCGAGTCGGCCACGCACGGGGCATCGATCCCATGGACGATGGTCTGTCGCTGGTACTCGCGATTGGTCGGATCGGGTTTCTCTGCGAGTTGACGGTTGATCTCTTCTTGCGGCAGAGCCAGCATCTGATGCCGGTATGCGATTGCGAAGCTGATCACCAGGCACGCACTGTGCAGACTCGTGTCAGGAACCATCGCCCATAGTCTCATGGCGGCTCGCACCATTGGATCTCGTGGCCGCAAGGGAGGATCTGGGTAGCTATCGTCAAGATACTCGCAGATCACCGTTGATTCGACGATAGGCTGGCCGTCGACAACCAGGGTTGGGACGACTCCGTTAGGATTAAATCTCAAGTATTCCGGCCTGGTTTGGTCACCGGAACGGAGATTCAAGTGATGTTCCACTGGAGAAAGCTTTTTCTCGCGCAACACGAGCCGAACTTTTTGCGCGCAGACGGACATATTGCTGTGATAAAGTTCCATGATTGCTATTCCGGACCGAACTTGGTCTTTAACCAGGGTTCCGAAAAGGGCGTTGATAAGTACTGTCGAAAACGCAAGTGCTTATACTTCCATTCACCATTCACTTTAACGAAGTCGTCATGATAGTAACCGGCCAGCCAGCCGGCCTTTTTGCCATCGGCGAAGGTTACTGGCTCGAAGATGTACCAGCGGCCGGTAGCAGTTTGGCCGGTCACTTCGATGACTGGATTCATAACCATGTGCATCGCAAACAACAGGAGTTTGGGCGCGTCCTCGGCGAAGAACTTGTGAACCGCCGCTCGGCCATTGTAAGAGCCAAAGCTACCGCCGTCCCAGATCCCATCTTCAGTAAAACATGAGGCTATATTTGCCGCATCATAATTTGCGTCGCACCAATAGCAATAGCGATTTTTGAGATTCTTAATCGCTTCGACATCTTCGAGTAGCTGAAGCCTTCGCTCAATTTCCTGGTTAGTCATTTTGGGTTTCCTATAGGTCTGTTCTTATTTCAACTTGAAGCTCGGTATTGTTTCTCAGGTCGATCAAAGCCTAACTGCCGCCGGTACCACTTCTTCTCCTATTCGCTCCATCATCTCAATGAACTCGGTGAGTGTGCCTGAACGAACATCGAGATGTAGCGTACAGTGTGAATAACCCAAACTTGCGAGCTTCGACATATCGCTCAGTATCTCTTCGGCAGAACCATCCAGGAATGGACGCTGCTGATGCGCGCTTTTAGTTGGGGTCGTCAAGCGGCACATCACCAGTGTGATTAGGTCGAAGCCGGTCATGTCGCGGCCGATTTGCTCCGCGGTCTGATGAAGCTGGTCTCGCAGCTGAGCGAATCGCGCTTGATTAACGTCGGACTCCGTGACGATGGGATAAAACCCATCGCAATAGCGCAGGGCCCGCTTGATGCCTGCGACAGTTACACCTCCGTAATAGATGGGGGGGCGGGGTTTCTGAACCGGTTTGGGATCGATCGACACATCCGGGAAGTCGTAGTAGCGGCCGTGAAATTGCACCCATGGCTCGGTCCACGCGAGTTTGTAGATTTGAACACATTCTGCTGTTCTGGCACCGCGTTGTTCGAATGATATACCGACCGCTTCGAACTCTTCGCGGCACCAACCCGGTCCAACTGCCATGATGAGACGTCCATTGGATAGGCGGTCCAATGTGGCAAATTGACGCGCGTCGCTCAGCGGATTCCGATAGGGCGAGATGAGCACGGATGGCGCGAGTCTGATGCGGCTAGTTACCGACGCGACTGCTCCCATCGTCACCGCGGCGTCCCACATGTTCGGCTGCTCGCCGTATGCGTTGCGCCCGGATTCAGGATTGGCAGTATGTGATGAAGCAACGACACGAGGCATCAGGACGTGATCAGGGAACCACAGAGAGTCATACCCCAGCTGCTCGGCTCGCTGAGCTAGCTTGGTAATCTGGAGATCTTCCGGCTCCACTTTCTCGATAAAGACATCGCGCCCATGTCTTGCCAATACGCCATGGGTCGGTACATTCAGCCCGATTTTCATCGACTCAGGATCCTTTGCATTTCAGCGATCTGAGTTGGAGTCTCGCCTCAGCGGCTATAGGGTTTCCCAGGCCACGGCATTTTCGAACGCACGCCCGATACGAAGTAGCATTCCATCATCAAAATGTTTAGCCACCAGCATCAGGCCAATCGGGAGTTGTCCGATCTTGCCACATGGAATACTTATCGCCGGATGACCGGTCACATCGAAAGGTGCCGTATTGGACAACATTCCCCATCCATCATTGACCAGGCTGACCAGGCTCTTGGTTGGCTGACAGCGATTGGCGGGTATCGGCGTCGTAGGCATCGCGAGGACGTCAACATCATTCAAGGCTTGATCATAGGCGCCTTGAATAGTTGGCCTGAGGTTCTGGGCCTTCGCATAAATCCGTCCGTGATAGTGTTCGTGCAGGTATGTGCCAAGCATCAGCGTGAGTTTAAGATGCGGAGAAAAATCGTCGGCTTGGGCACGTCGAGCCTTAGCCAGAGTGCTGGCCAGTCCAGCGTTATAGTAGCCTTTCGCGTGATGGCCATTTCCGTTGCCGTACATCAGCGCAGTAACTCCCTCCGCGACTACGGGGAACAAGGCGCTACCGGCCTGCTGGTGAAGAGAAACCGAGACGGATTTTGCTTCGGCTCCCGATTCTGCGAGGATTTTTATAGCCCTCCTGACTACATTTTCCACTTCGGGATCTGCGCCTTTCCCTCCGAAGCCTTCCTGCAATATTCCTATTCGAACACCTTTGAGTCCTGAGTCCAATTTCTCCAGGGAAAAGCCCGCCGGAGTATTGAGTTGCCGCGGGTCGCGCGGGTCGTGCCCTGCCATGACTTCCAGCAAGAGCGCCGCGTCGGCGCAGTTGCGGGCCATCGGTCCAACATGATCAATCGTCGCATCAATTCCCAGTATCCCGGTATACGGCACCAGCGAGTGGGTCGGCTTGAGTCCTACAACGCCGCACCAAGACGCCGGGATTCTTATCGAGCCACCTTGATCGCACCCTATCGACAAATCTATATCGTCGTAGTACAAAGCGGCCGCCGCTCCCGAAGAAGATCCGCCGGCAAGACGGTCAGCATCATGCGGATTCAGCGTGGGACCGTAAGCGCTGGTCTCGCCCGCTGCGGCAAAGGCGAAATCATCCATGTTGGTAATAGCTGTTATTTCGGCGCCCGCATTGAGGACTCGCTCAATTACGGTTGCATCAGTGTCGGGGACATATCCCTGCAACACCAGCGACCCGCAGGTCAAAGGAACCCCGGCAATACTGATGCTATCTTTTACCGCAATTCGCTTGCCCGCCAGCTTCCCCTTTCCGGTTCCTTTCACGTAACAGCGCCGAACCAAAGCATTGTAAGGATCTTCTTCGCGGCTGGGCCGATATCCGGCGTCGCGAATGACGTGATTAAGCGTACGGACAGGGTCGGGGAGCCGATCGAAGCGATCCATGTCCTCGACCATTCCTTTTAACAACGACAAGTAGTCCGTCTCTTCCTCCGCGCTCAGGGTGAGGAAGTTAGTACGGGCTATTTCGCGAACATCCAGGATCGTTGGGATACGTAGAGGCATGACTATCACCACCCGAGAGCATGTACACCGATAGCTCCGAGTTTACCTTCCAGGTGTTTCAGACGAGTTCCATAGACGAGCCTTATGCCATGCGAACCGGAGGCTGTAGTTCCTTGGGATCCAGCCCGAGGTCGAGCCTGGCGATCTCGGAAAGACAATAGTCACTCGGCGGATGGTGGATTGTCGCGCTCGCTCCATCGCGGTAGAGACGCTCGAGCGGACCACCCTTAACCAAGGCGTGACCACCACCTATTTCCAGGGCCGAGCGAATAATTCCGGCGACCGACTCACCCACCAAATACTTCGCCTTCATGTAGGTCGACAGCGTTCGATCGTTGTGCCCCTCCGTGTCCATCAAGTACGCTGAGTGATAAATCATCAGGCGGGCGGAATCGAGCTGTGCACTCGCCAATGCGATTCGGCGGCGAACGTCCGGGTGATACGCCAGTGGCTGCGCGAAACCAACAGGTTTTCGCCGCCATGCGGTTTCCTTCGCAGCATTCAACGCCGCCACGCCGACGCCGAAATAGACGGCGGTATAGGGTAGATTGAAATAGTGCTCATTGTTGACCAGCCATCCTCCAAGGCTCGGCACCGGCAGGTCGTGCAAAATATATTGATCAGCAACAAAGCAGTTTTCGAAAATCACGTTGTCGCTTCTGGTCGCGCGCATTCCCACCGTGTCCCACATCCGGTCGATCTGCATCCCGGGAAGCTTGGCAGGAATTATCGCGCATAGGGTTTCCTGAGGATTGGAAGACTCCTCGGGATGCGCAACAAGAAAATGTAAATCCGCCGCCTCGACCATGGTGGCGAACGATTTCTTACCGTTAACGATCACTCCGCCGTCTACGCGGCGAGTCGTGGTGGCGCATGCATAAGAACTGGGTATCAATCCTGTGAATTGCGGCTCGGAAAATGTCGCGGAAATCAGCTTACCTTCCCCAACCACCAGATCGCTGATCTTCTTCTTGGTTTCCTCCAGCAAAGGTCCGGTCATCAGTAGGGCCGCCAGTACCGCGGAATGCATGTTGAAAGAGAGCGCGGTAGATGGACAACCTTGGGCCAGTTCTTCAGCGGAGATAACGTAGCCGAGCATACCCATGCCCATGCCACCGTACTCTTTAGGTACTACCAAGCCGAAGAGCCCAGCCTTACGGATGGCCTCGTAGTTCTCAAAAGGCGTAGACGCGTCACGATCGTGCTCCGCAGCTCTTTTGGCAAAATCGAGTGCAAGTTCACGCGAAACCCGCTGGATTTGTTTCAACTCCGGCGTCATTCCGAATTCCATCGTTATTTCTCCAAAGAATGGTAGCTTTTGTTTGCGGCTGTTTCGAACTACGCGGCTTGCGATCTTATGACTGTTCCCGATGAGCCTCTTGGATTGCGCGCCACACTCGATCCGGCGTCATGGGCGTCTCCATCAGCGCCAGTTTTAGTTCCGGCAGAGCGTCTTCTATTGCTGCGGCTATAGCTCCTAGCGGTGCGGTAACTCCCGACTCACCGGCTCCCTTAGCGCCTAGAAGCGTGAATGGTGACGGTGTTATTTGGTGCTCGATAAGGGAGTTAGGAATTTCTACGGCGGTTGGTATTGTATAATCCAGAAAAGTAGTCGTCAGGAGCTGCCCAGCTTCATCGTACAGCATGTTTTCATAAAGAGCTCCCCCGATTCCCTGAGCGACGCCGCCATGCATGTTCGCATCGACCATCAGAGGATTGATCACCGTGCCGACATCGTGGACCGCGATAAACCGCAGCACCTTGACAAATCCCGTATCCGGATCTACCTCCACGACTGAGATGCATGCCGCAAAGGGCCAGGTCGGGTACGGGCTGAGCTTGCCCTGGATCTCAGGTTCATGATGGATATTGCCGATCCTGTAATAGCGAGTTGACTCCAGGCCAGGTTCGACTTCCTTGGCCTCGCGCATGTAAGTCCGCTGATAGATACGGTTAACCACGTCGCTGAAAGGCATGCTTCGACTTGTTGCGCCTTTCACATAGATGCGATTGTCTTCTGCCGCCAAGTCCTCCACCGAGACCTCGAGAACCTTGCTTGCGACCTTGAGCATTTTGTCGTGAAGTTCCTGAGCGGCGAGCTGCGCCGCGGAACCACCATAAATCAAGCTCCTTGAGCTGTAGTTTCCGGATCCATAGGGACATTTATCGGTGTCTCCCTGGATAACTCTAATTTTATCCATTGACACACCCAAGGTGTCGGCGACGATTTGCGAAATTCCGGTTTCATTTCCGCACCCCGGTGAAGTCACGCCCGTCAGCACAGTCACGTCGCCCGAAGGTGCTATCCGGACAGTTGCTCCATCGTAAGCTTGCAACAATGGGGAGTTAGGCAGCCCCGCTCCTTCCGGAGTTAGCTCGAAGCCGATGCCTAAACCTATGCGACGGCCCTGCTTGCGAGCTTCTGCCTGCTCCTTGCGAAAGCCAGGAACCTTTGCCAGTTCCACCACCCGCCGCAGCGCCTTGGAATAATCACCGCTGTCTAACACCGCCCCTGAAACTTGTTCGTACGGAAACTCGTCGTGTCGAATAAAGTTTTTAATCCGCACCTCGGCACGATCGATTCCAGTGGCGTCAGCCACCCGATCCATGACTCGGTCCATGAAATATGACGCGGCCTCTTTTCCGAAAGCGCGATAACCGTTCCAGGGGCACTTGTTAGTAATGACCGCGAATAGTTCAACGCGACAGTTAGGAATTTTGAATGCGGTGGGCACGCAATAGGCCGAAACATAGGCCATAGCCCACCCGACCAGAGTGGAAGCAACTCCCACGTCGGCATACATCGTGACTGCCAGAGCGGTAACCTGCCCATCCTTTTTGTAACCCGCTTCGAAATCAAAACTGATCTCGCGCGCATGCCCGCCCGCCAGAAAATGCTCGGTCCGCTCCTCGATCCATTTCAGAGGACGTCTAAGACTCCGCGCCGCGTATCCGATCACAATCTCTTCCGGAAACGGCGGAACCTTCTCTCCGAAGCCGCCTCCCACGTGGGGTTGAATAACTCGAACTTGATTCTCACCCATGTTCAAGCTGGCCGCCAGGAACACGCGCAGGGGGTGAGGATTCTGGGTCGACGACCAGACTGTCAGCATGTCGCCAAACGGTTCGTAATTGGCTGCATAGGCACGCGGTTCGATTGGCGACGCGACATAACGATGGGCCTTTACGCTTCCCTTGACGACTCCATCGGCGCTGGCGAGCCCGGCCTTGATGTCGCCGCGCACGAAATCGCGGTGAATCATAATGTTATCGCCCCATTCGGGCTCAATCAGTGGAGAACCGGGCTTGATTGCTTCCCTGGGATTAGTGACTACAGGCAATTCTTCATAGGTTACATCGATCAGATCGCGCGCTTTATTTGCGGTATAGCGATCCTCCGCGACGATCGCAGCAATCGGCTCACCTACATAGCGCACCCGGCCAGTCGGCAAGGCATAAGATTTGACCGTCTTGCCGCCATAGAACGCTGGATCCGCCGCTCCCGGCACCGGCTTGGTATTCGCCGCAATCTCTTCACCGGTTATTACTGCTACCACGCCCGGTTCGGCCAGGGCTTTCGAGGTGTCGATCGAAACAATTCGCGCATGCGCATGATTGCTCCGCAGAAAAGCGAGCGAACACATCCCGGGAAGCGCCAGGTCAGCGACAAACATCCCATGGCCAGCCGCGAGCACCGGATTAGTCACGGCCGTCATGGACTTTCCTTTGTACTTCATTTAGATACCTTCTCGCACCAGCCTGCTAATCCTGCGCACAACGCGTTCGCCGTCGCGCATAGATCTATCGCTGCAAGTATAGGTCAGGTCTCCTGTCCTTAAGTAGCGGCAGACGTTCCCGCATTTCATCTAATTCGCCGAGATCGATGGTAGCACGTACGATACATGGTGCATTGGCAAGTCCGCGCGCAATCACCGTTCCCGCCGGGCCGATCACGCAGCTTTCGCCAAAGAACAAACTCCGTCTGCCGCTTAGCTCTTCGAATCCGGCCCGGTTGCAGGCGACCAGGTAAATTCCGTTTTCCATCGCACGTGTACGCAACTCGGCTATGAACATTTCAGCCGATGACGCCGCCGCCGCCAGCTCCCAGGCTGGAATACATCCGCTGAGGAACACTATCTCCGCACCGCTTAAGGTTAGTGTGCGCCAGGCTTCTGCGAACCGGCGGTCGTAGCAGATCAAAATACCTATTCGCGCCTTCGCGGTCGCAAAGGTCGGAAATCCGCTACCGGGAACAAAGTGAGGAGTTTCGTCGATATTCAAAGTCTCGGTCTGGACTTTCGGTAGATGCACCTTGTCGTAGCATTGCACCATTATTTCAGCCGGCAATTGTCCCGGAACCGTCTCCCCGTCAGGTCCGATCACCATCGCGCTATTGAAGAAATGGCCCTTACTGTTATCTCGCCGAAAAAACGGGAAAATAATGGTTGCGCGATGTTCGCGCGCTTTCATGGCGATCGAACCGACGATCTCGTCCTCAAATGTTAGCGCCCATTTCCTGTATTCGGAGCCGCTTTTCTCAAAACAGAAGTAAGGTGTGAGTGAAAGCTCAGTGGCGACGATATAATCAGCCCCGCCGATTGCGGCCTTGTCGATCGACATCAGCAGATCGTTGAGGTTGGACTCCACGTCCTCTGTGCGTGGACCCTGCTGTATCGCTGCGATTCGCACTAACTGTCCGGTGCTACCCATAGGTTCGCCTCACGGCGCTACATCCGACGCGATCCAGCGCCCATAGCCAGGCTTCGCCAGGATCTGGTTATCCTTCATTATCATTTCGCCGCGCAGCCAGGTCGCGACTGGCCAGCCAGTCATCTCCCATCCTTCGAAAACGCAGTAGTCCACGTCGCTGTGCAGATTCTCATTCTTGACTTTGACCTTCTTCTTAAGGTCGACCAGCACCAGGTCCGCATCCGATCCTACCGAGATACATCCCTTGCGCGGCGCCAGGCCGTAGATCTTCGCTGGGTTGTAGCAGCACGTCTCAACGACTCGCTCAAACGACAAGCGCCCCTTGTTGACTCCTTCGCTGAGCATAACCGGCAGCATCGTCTCCACCGCCGACATTCCGGGATGCGCCGACCAGAATTCTTTCTTATGAACACTCTTGCAAGGTGCGTGATCGCTGCCGACCACGCTGACACTGCCGTTTGCCAGCCCTTCCCACAGCCGCTCGTTATCCCATTTCTCGCGAAGCGGCGGATTGACCTTCCCTAGCATTCGGCCGTAGGCCTCATTCTTGGTCAGCACCAGGTATTGCGGACAGGTTTCCGCGGTAATCTTGATTCCTTCGCCGCGAGCCTTCGCGATCATCTCGGGGCCTTCACCTACCGTCATGTGTACGATGTAGAGAGGGCAATTGGTCATCTTCGCGAGTTGGATGCAATGCGCCAGGCTGTCCAGCTCACAGATCTTGTCGCGAACATCGCCCCACTGAAAGTTCTGATTCTTGAGCTTCAGGAATTCATGCTTGCGGCGCTCGAAGATCTCTATGTTCTCCGTATGAACTCGCGCAAATACCTTGTAGCCCTTGGCCGCCAGCTCACCGACCTTTTTCAATCCCAGGTAGAGGATCCCATCGTCGATGCCGGGCAGACCTTCAAGCGACTCGCCGCCGCGATATGGCAGCAGGAACTTGACCGCTGGCATTCCGAACTTCACCACGTCGGGAATCGACGCGACGTCGTCTTCGGAAAAGATCGCGGCTGTCATGTTGAGATCCACGACACCGGCTTTTTCGTATTCCTTTACGAATTTCTCTGCAGCCGGAACCAGCCCATCAGGCGCCAGCAATAGGTGAATGATCGTAGTAACGCCCCCAGCGGCTGACGCTTCCGACTCGGTCTTCGAGTTGCGTTCGTACAGATTCAGATGCATATGGGCATCGACCAGTCCCGGAATCAGATGCTTGCCGGAACCATCGACTACGTTGTCGGAATGCGGTAGCGAGTCTGAATTTTCGGCGATCGCGGATATCTTTCCATTGCGAATGGCGATCGAGCCACGGAACGTTCGATCATGAGTTACGATCGTAGCGTCCCTGATTACAGTGTCTGCCTCCATCTTTCTCCTTGTCTTCTGACTCCTTTGAGCTGGTCTGTTAAACACTTTCTGGAATGTTTAGTTTTTTTGTACCGGCTTCATGGTCAGCGCGTGAACTACTTCGGGCGACATCGGTAACTGATCGATCGTCCTCCAGCCGAACGGCGACAGCGCATCGCAAATCGCGTTGGCTATAGCCGGCGGCGGTGCTATCGCTCCGCCCTCACCCATTCCCTTTATCCCGCCAACCGAGATAGGACACAGCGTTTCGATATGCGCAAATTCTATCGGAGGAATATCCGCGGCGGTCGGAATCAGGTAGTCCATGAAGGACGTGGTCTGGATCTGCCCACTCTCGTCGTAGATATGATGCTCGAACAACGCCTGCCCAATCCCTTGCGCAACGCCACCCGCGATTTGCCCCTCGACAATCAATGGATTGATCATCTTTCCGCAATCTTCGACCACCAGGTACCGCTTAATCTTTACAAAGCCTGTCCCGGAATCTACTTCCACTACCGCGATGTGCGTTGCGTTGGCATATGGTGTCGGTGCTTTGTAATAGTTCGATGCTTCAAGGCCTGGCTCCTCGTCAGCAGTCACGTCGGCTGTGTACACCGCCGCCTGCGCCACATCGCGCAGCGTCATGTTCTTTCCGGGAACTCCTTTGACTGAGATCTTCCCGTCCTTGACCTCAAGATCGCGTGGACTCACTTCCATCAGGTTAGCTGCTACCCGCACCATCTTTTCGCGAATCCTGGTGGTTGCATTTATGACAGCGCCCCCTCCTGCTACCGCGCTGCGGCTGCCCCACGTGCCCCAGCCATAAGGGGTATTCGCAGTATCGCCCTGGATCATCGTGACGTCTTCGACCTTGCAGCCGAGGCCGTCAGCCACTAACTGGGCGTAAACAGTCGCATGACCTTGCCCATGCGACATCGTGCCGACCGTCAATGTAACACCGCCGTTCGGATCGACGCGGATATGCGCCGAGTCGTAGCCCGACACGCTCGGGAAGCCGATCGCTTTCCAGTACTCGAAGCCGAAGGTTGTCATCTCGATCATCGAGCTGAAGCCAATACCGATGTATTTTCCGTTCTTTCTCGCCTCTTGCTGCTGGGTACGAAAAGCGGCATTGCCGATTTGCTTCACACCCAAATCAAGCGACTCGAGCGGGCTCGCGCTATCATAGGCCAGTCCGGTAGCCGACACGCAGGGGAAATCGGCAGTGCACATGATGTTCTTACGGCGTAGTTCTACCGGGTCCATGCCTAGCTTGTTCGCCGCAAGATCGAGCAGGTGCTCCATCGTGTACTGCGCCGCCGGTAATCCCACGCCTCGATATGGGCTGGAGGTAACCTTGTTGGTCACGACGCCATAAGCTTCGACCCGCACGTTCTTGATCTTGTAGGGTCCTGGATAAGCTAGCGCTGCCTGCATCGGCTCAAAGCATGGAGTCCACGGATAGGATGTATAAGCGCCAATGTCGCCGATGAACTTTCCCTTTACGCCGAGAATCGTGCCATCCTTTTTGAGGGCCATTTCCCCGTAACAGAGTTCATCCTTGGCATGATATGATCCGTAAAAATTCTCACGCCGATCCTCAATCCACCTGATTGGACGTCCGAGCTCGCGCGTCAGCATCGCGAGCACCAGCTCTTCCGGGAAAATACACGCCTTGAGTCCAAAGCCGCCGCCTACATCGGGGCTTATGACGCGCAGATTATGTTCTGGATAGCCGATCGCCTCGGCGATTTTCGTGCGAACCAGGTGCGGCATTTGGCTCGATGACCACACCGTCATCTGCTTGAGGGTAGAGTCGTGATGCGCAATTACTGCCCGGTTTTCCATCGCCGCAGCACAATGACGGTTCATCTGGAATCGTCCGCTTACGGTAACGTCTGCTTCCTTGAATGCGCGGTCGACTTCTCCGCTGTCTATCTTCGCGGAGAGCATTAGATTGTCGTCCCAACCTTCATGGATGAGCGGGGAATCGCTAAGCATCGCCTTTTCGGCATCTACCACCGGCGTCAGCGGCTCATAATTCACTTCAACCAGTTCGGCTGCATCCTCCGCAACATAGCGATTGGTCGCTACCACCGCCGCGACGATGTCACCGACGAATTTCACCTTTCCGACTGCTATTGCAGGGAAGTCACAAGCCTTGTACTTCGCTGGAAATTTCTCGGCCGGAATGTCCACCCGGATCGGCTTGCAAAGTGTCTTTGCTTCCTCGCCAGTCATGATGCGATGCACCCCCGGATGGGCGAGCGCTTTGCTGATATCGATTGATACTATTTTCGCGTGCGCATAGGAGCTTCGAACGAAGGCGACATCCAGTGTCTTAGGCAGCTTGATATCGTCAACGTACCTCGCCTGGCCCATCAGGAAGCGCGGATCCTCGACCCTCTTTACCCGCGCTCCGAACGCTCCTGCGGTTGCCATGCTTTTGCTTTCCTCCGGACTATTTCCGATTGACCAGGGGCAGTACCTTCTGCCCGAACAGCGAAATGGATTTCATTACCGTCTGATGTGACAAACCAGGGAACTTCATCTTCATTATCAGATCGGTTATCCCAAGTCGCCTGCAGAGCTTCGTGATATCGCTTGCACAGGTCTCCGGGCCACCCAAAGTGAAGCGATCGTTCACAAAGCTCTCCAGCAAATCGTCTCTGTCCGGCGCCAGCGGTTTGTTTTCGTCATCTACCAGGTGACCCCAGCGCAAATAATTCCTGTATCCCTCCATGACCTGCTCACGCGCGCCTCGCGTCGCGGCCGCATCATCCTCCCCGACATGCACGTCGCGATAGTAAGCAAACGCTCGCTCGCTCGGTTTGACACCCTTGGCGCGAAGTGTGTTCTCCCAATGAACTTTATTTTTTTCGACAATCGACAGCGGTGTGATCGGATCGGCGAACCATCCGTCGCCGACTTCCGCCGCAAGTTGAACCGCATGCCGCTTCTTGGCTGCTACCCATATCGGCGGCGCCGGCTTCTGAAGCGGTTTCGGGTTGAGCGGTAAATCTTTGACTTGAAATTGTTTTCCGTCGAACGTGACACTCGGCTCAGTCCACAGCTTGCGAATCAGCGTCACGCCTTCGCGCATACGCGCAGACCGGTCGTTGAGATCGACACCAAAAGCGTCGAATTCCTCCTGCCTGTATCCCTGCCCCACCCCCAAAATAAGACGGCCGCCCGAAATAATGTCGAGCACAGCGCAGTCCTCGGCCACGTGAACTGGATCGTAAAGCGGCAGCAACATCACACCGGAACCGAACTTGATCTTGCTGGTTCGAGCGGCGATAAAACTCAGTGCGATCAGTGGGGAAGGGAAAAACCCATTCTCCAAAAAGTGATGCTCGCTGATGAATGCCGACTCGAGACCTACCTGCTCTGCCAATGCAATCTCTTCGACTGCTTCTCTGAACACTACGTCGGAACGATCCCCAGATCCGCCTTCGATGCTGTAGACCAGTCCAAAATGAATCACGAGTTGCTCCTATGCACCGCTTGTCCGCTTTCTCAATTCGTGCGTTCGAAAGACTCCCCATACGAGGCAGGCAAATCCGGCTCAAGTTGCCAACAAACGTCCGTCCCCCGCGGTCTGGTTCGAGCGCGTCTTGTACCGATCGTTCTCGCCCTCCAACCGCCGTTCATTTCAACCACTTCGGCTCGAGGTCGGAATCATTAGTCCACGCAATCGCAATGCCTGAGCGCAGACGTAGCAAGGCGTATGCCAGTCCGGGGCAACTCTGATCTACGGATTCGTAGAAAAACAGTTCGAAGTGTAAGCGCTCTTTTGATCAGAAAAGACGGCGTAGTTTTGCAGCGACGCGAATTGCGAGACGTGTACGATCGTTCGTGAGTGAGAACTCACGAGCTATCGTAGGCAGGCGACCTACGACCCCGCTCTGTTAGAGATCAGCTAAATGAGGGGCTGATCGAATGACAAGAGACTATTGCCGCTTGCCGCTTAGTCGCGCCTCCTCGCCTGCACGCAACGCGTCTAACGATCTTCCCAGTCACCTTGAGCGGCACGCCTTCGGGCGAGACAATTGCAAATTCGTGGATAAAGTCCGACGGTTGCGCCATGCTTTGCGAGCAACCGAAAGGCACACCGTCTGTTCCTTTAGTCCAATCGTGTCCTCTCCTAAGTCCGTGGGGATCGTTTCAGAAGAGCAAAGGGCGGCTCCGGTTTCCTTTTCGATAGTACGGTTGACAAAAAATGCGAGCTGATGTTATACGGAAAAGGATTTTTGAACACAATTCTGTATACACATTAATATGACGGATTTTCCCGA
Organism: Binatus sp. (SeqCode); assembly: GCF_049584895.1. GTDB lineage: Bacteria > Desulfobacterota > Binatia > Binatales > Binataceae > Binatus. Next base: position 77,154 of record NZ_JBAUYR010000001.1, on the reverse strand, counting down.
AGTCGCAATCGGCAGCGAGGAATACGCGGGTGTGGTCGCGTGGGCTAATCGGGAGGCCGAGCTGCTGGACACCGGCCGAGAGCGCGAGTGGCTCGAGACGATGGTCAGCAAGGAAATCGTGTACCGGTTGCCTCTGCGCCAAACCGTGGAACGTGAACGCGGTAACGGTTTCTCGAAGACGACTTTTCATTTGGACGAGTCATATGGCTCGCTGCTCACACGCGTCTTGCGCAACGAATCCGCATTTGCGTGGGCCGAGAATCCCCCTTCCCGTATCCGGCACTTTGTCACCAATATTCGAGTTTGCGAACTCGAGAGCGAACAGCTCGGAGTCAAAAGCAATCTGCTGCTCTATCGAACCCGGGGCGATCAAACGCAGCCGCAACTCCTTTCGGGTGAGCGGCAGGACGTTCTGCGAATCGAAACCGGCGCTCTCAAACTCATTCGACGTACTATTCTGCTGGATCTAACCGTTATCGAGACTCACAATCTGGCTATTTTTTTCTGAACTTCGAGGAACGCAGATGACGAGTGCGAAGTCCTTCTCGCCGGGCAGCTTCGAATCGAAAAGCGTTCCAGAACGACTACTCGGCGAACTGCGCGAAGGATTGCCGCACGGCGAGATTCCTGCGGCGATTTTCGGCAATCAGGAAATGTACAACCTGGAATTGCGCAAGATCTTTGCTCGATGCTGGGTGTTCCTGGCGCACGATTCGGAAGTTCCAGCGCCGGGTGACTATGTGCGCCGCAAGATCGGCGAAGACAATTTTATCGTGGTCCGCGATGAAGATGGCGAGATCCACGCACTCTTCGACGCGTGCCGGCATCGCGGAGTTCAGGTCTGCCGCTCAGATTCCGGCAACACTTCGATTTTTCGCTGTCCCTATCATGGCTGGGCGTACGATACCAAAGGAAACCTGCTCGGCGGCCCGCTTTGGAAAAACGCCTTCGGTGAGATGCGAAAGGAGGAGAGCGGCCTACGCAGCGTCGCGAAAATCGGCTCATGTCACGGCTTGATCTTCGCCACGCTGGACCCGACCGCACCCACGCTCGAAGAATACCTCGGCGGCATGAAGTGGTATCTCGATCTGGTCTTCGGGTTGAACGAACACGGGGTCGAAATAATCGGCGCACCGCAGCGATTTGTGATCGATGCGAACTGGAAGTCCGGCGCCGAGAATTTTTCAGGCGACGACTATCACCTCGGCACGTTGCATCGATCGATCTGGGAAATCGGCGCGTTCCCGGTCTCGTTCGCCGACAACATGATGGGTTATCACATCCAGGCTTCCGCCGGCCATTCACTATCATTCTCGATAGCACCGAGCGAGGATTCACCGGGGCCGCATTTCTTCGGCTATCCGGACGACCTGGCTGCAACGTTTAATCTTGCGCGCATCAGCCAGGAACAACTCGATGTCGCTCGGCGCTCGCGGGTGTTTGTCGGCAACGTCTTCCCGAACTTTTCGATTCTCGCTTTGCCGATGACTGACGACGGTGCTCACTTTCCGCCCAGCGGCGCCATGACTATCCGCATCTGGCAACCTCTTGGCGCTGGACGGGTCGAAGCCTGGAACTGGTTCTGCGCGTATCGAAATATGACGGCGGCGCAGAAGGAACGAGTGTACAAATCGGGCCTTGCGTCCTTCTCGATGGGCGGGGTTTTCGAGATGGACGACACGGAGCCCTGGATTACAGTGGCCCGCACCGGCCGCTCAGTTGCGGCGGAAGTTCTGGACCTCAAACTTAACTACAAGATGGGCCTGCCCGGTATTGGAATCGCCAAGCGCACCGAGAACTGGCCCGGACCGGGGATAGTGTACTCGCCGCGCTACGAAGAGGGCGTGCAGCGCAATCTGTTTCGATTTTATTGCGAATTAATGAGCGCCGAGGCCGGCGCGTGGCCGAAGTTTTCGTTGGATTGAGAACTCACGTGGGCATGCTCGATAACCAGATTGCATTGATTATCGGAGCTGGCGGAGGGATCGGCCGCGCGGTGGTTTCGCGATATTTGCGCGAGGGAGCGTCCGTGCTCGCCGTCGACAGAGCGGCGGATCGGCTGGAATCGCTCAAGAGAGAAGTCGCAGGTGGCAATCGGCTACGCACGCTTACCGCCGATGCTACGAGTTGGGAGAGCAGCGAGGCGATAGTCCAGGAAACGGTAAACCGATTTGGCGGCATCGATGTTATGGTCTCGTGCGTTGGAATTTACGATCAGGGTATTCGGCTGGTTGAAATACCCGGAACTCAGCTCGCAGCAGCATTCGACGAATGTTTTCGCGGCAACGTCGGTTCGCTGCTCCTGAATATCAGGGCAGCTATTCCTCAACTGGCCGCCCGCAAGGGACGCGTGGTCGTCACTGGTTCATTCGCGTCGTACCGCACTTCCGGAGGTGGCGTGCTTTACACGGCCGCAAAGCATGCGGTCATGGGACTGGTGTCTCAACTCGCCTTCGAACTTGCGCCAAAAATCCGTGTGAATGGGGTAGCGCCCGGGGTCGCGCAAACGATGATGTCCGGCCTGGGAGCACTAGGACAGTCTCCTAAGAGTTCATTACTGCCAGGCACGGAGAAGCAATTGCCGCTGGAGACGATGCCCGACACTCATGACTACGGCGCGATATATGCTTTGTTAGGATCTGCCAGAGAGTCGGCGGCAATGACCGGTTCGATGGTAGTGGTGGATTCGGGGTTGCTCGTTCGTGGCCTCGCGGCTCCGAATCGAGGCGGAGATCTATGAAGGCCGCGCAGACAATTGGTCCGACGACTCCTGCGCGGAGAAAATTGAGGAGGAGATTTACCCAATGTCGAAAAACTTAAACGAACTTTTTCTCGAACAGTTGAAGCTGTGCAAGGTCAAGCCCACCGAGACGGTGGCGGTGATCTCCGAACTCGGAAAGAAAAATGATTACGTCAACGCCGCGGTGGATTCCGCTCGAAGCCTCGGCGCTGGTGCGCTGGTGCTTACTGCGTCGAGTCTCTCCAGTTCGGCGCTGCCACCTTACCACAGCGATGGGCGCGAAATTCCTGCGCTGCTCGCGGCCGCTTCCGAGTGCGATATGGTGATCGACGTCACCGTCGGCGGCCTGGTACATTCCGACGTCCGCATGCGTATCACCGGCGCGGGCAAGCGAATGTTGTTCGTCGCCGAGCCGGCCGAAGTACTTGAGCGTCTGATGGGGACCGAAGGATTGCGTACGTCAGCTACCAGCGGCGCCGCCAAACTGAAATCCGGGCGAATGCTTCGCGTCAGCAGCGAGGCCGGTACTGACTTGCGCGTCGACATTTCAGGCGCCGATCTTCCGGTTACTCTTCAATATGGTTACGTTGACGAGCCGGGCCGATGGGATCATTGGCCGAGCGGATTTGTCGCTTGCTTCCCGAAGGATCGCACTGCGCAAGGCAAGATCGTCCTGCAGCCCGGGGACGCGCTCATTCCATGGCAGCGTTACGTGCGCGACGAAGTGACGATGCACATCAAGAACGGATTCATCACGGATATAACGGGAGCTGGCGCCGACGCCTTCGTGCTGCGCGATTATTTCGAGAGCTGGAAAGACCCTAATGCCTATGCGGTGTCTCACGTTGGATGGGGTTTCCATCAAGCGGCGCGATGGTCCGCGTTGGACGTCTACGATCCGAGATCTCTGTACGGCCAGGAGCTGCGCTCGACCGCCGGCAATTTCATGTGGTCGACGGGCCCGAATCGATACGCGAGCCGGTACACGCCCGCTCACCTCGACATTCCGATGCGAGGTTGCACGGTCGAGATCGACGACCGGCCGGTGGTAGTGGGGGGACGGCTGGAAGGCGAATGAGCCGGCGAGGATTGCATACCGAGGCGCGCCAAACCGAACCCAGCGTGGTCCAAGTAAAGCGGGAATCCGGTGAGTCGGCTTTATGGCGGTGCCTTGAAATGAAGGTCAGAAGATCCGGTACCACAGTCGATGAGCTATACGAGACGCTTCGCGACCACATCATCGAGGGTAAGTACCATCCCGGGTTTCGTCTCTCGCAACAGGCGCTTGCAACCGAACTGAAGGTCAGTCGAACTCCTTTACGGGAAGCACTTGCGCGACTTGCCGCAGAAGGCCTGGTAGTCGGCGAGGCTAATCGCGGAATGGAAGTTGCCCCGGTTAATAACCACCAGGCCGAGCAATCATACGCACTCAGACTACTAATCGAGCCACCAACTATCGGAGCAATCGTCGACGACATATCCAAAGAAGATATCGAGAGTATGCAAACGATACTCGAGCGAATGGAGAGGACTGCGGACAGCCACCGGATCCAGGATTTCCAGCAAGCTCACCTGCACTTCCATGAAGCGACTTTGCGCTATTATCCCGACAATTTTCGTGGGCTCATCCAGTCTCTGCACACCAAGATTTATCGGCACCAGCGGCTCTATTTCTCGCGCCCGGATGTCCCTGAATCCTTCATCCATGTGGATCGTGCTTTTTGCGATGCGCTATGCGCGCACGATGCAGTTACTGCCCGTCAGAACATGGAGTTTCATCTGACCGATGCCGCACTCGGGCTGGTACTCGACGTCGATCCCGATCATGAGTTCGACGCGCTCATAATTGCATTACGGGGCCTCGGTATCGAATTGGAGTTCGACCCCGATGGAAAGATCCATCGACCTACCGAGATTCGTTGGGTGCGCAGCGATTTTCGTGAGATGCCGTTCCTCTGTACTAACAACTTATATTACGGCCCTGCTGCTCCCGACGGTATTATGATGCGTTCCGGTAAGGCATCTACTAGAAGTGGTAGAGCGTGAACGTCGAGAGAAGCGAGATTGAATCAACCAGTCGAGAATTGCGTGGCTCACGCGCTATCAGGACCAATCGCCTAAGCGGAAGTGCTTTCGCTGTTTCGATTCTCTATCAGGTTCAAAACCCTTTCGGACGTAAGCGGGACTTCATTCACCTCAACGCCGAATGGATAAAGGGCATCTGCCACGGCGTTGGCTATTGCTCCAAGTGGGGCGCTGGAGCATCCCACGCCAATGCCCTTAAACCCTCCTAGTGTATGCGGCGAAGGACTTTCAAAGTGCGCGATCTCGAGCCGCTGCAAGTCAGCTCCGGTCGGAATGATATAGTCCATAAGGCTGCCAGTCAGCGCTCGATTATCATCATCGTAGACAATTTCTTCGTACAGGCTGCTACCTATGCCTTGCGCGATACCACCTTCGATCTGACCTTTCACGACCAAAGGGTTAATTATCGTTCCAGAGTCTTCGACAGCGATGTACCTGAGAAGTTTGACCTTACCAGTCTCTATATCAACTTCGACGGTGACGACGTGAGTTCCATTGGGATGAGTCGAAGGAACGACCGGATCATACTGACAAGTCGTCTCCAGTCCAGGCTCTATACCGACCGGCAATCGCCCCGGCGCATTGATGAGACGACGCGCTATCTCGGCAATTGATATAAGACTCACCTTGTCACTCTTGCGCCTCACCATTCCGTGAGCCAGCTCCAGGTTTTCGTCTGGCACCTCTGTGAGCTGCGCAGCTACCCGCAAGAGCTTGTCGCGTATTTTCCGCGCAGCCAGTATAACTGCACCACTTCCGGTAACTGCCCCTCGGTCGCCCCAGGTTCCCGAACCTATAGGCACCACCAGCGTATCACCGTGAACTACCTTTATGTCCGAGACCGGCATCCCGAGTTCTTCGGCCGCTACTTGAGCGAAGATTGTCTCGTGGCGCTGGCCAGAAGGTTTGGTGCTAATCAGAATAGTCACCTTACCGCTCGCATCAACCCGCACCGTCGCCGAATCGTAGCTGGAAACATTCATTCCTGCTGCAAGTAGCGCTTGAGAGTTCGGCGCGGAATCATATATGAAGTTGCTGATTCCTATCCCCAGGTATCGCCCGTGTCTGCGCTGACGTTGTTGTTCGGCGCGAAATTCCCGATAATCAACCATCTCCATCGCCTTTTGGAGGCATTCCTGATGGCTACCGCTCTCGACCTCTTCGCCGACTACTGTGACATAGGGATGATCTGCCCGGCCGATTAGGTTGCGAAGTCTTAGTTCTGCCGGATCTATTCCGAGCTTCTGCGCGCCCAGGTCTAGAAGTCTCTCCATGACCATTATCGCATGCGGTAAACCTACACCTCGATACACGCCATTGGGCGGCTTATTGGTTACTGCTATCTTGACGTCGAGGCCGTACACCGGGATCTTGTAGGGTCCTGGCATACAAAAGGCTGCATGGAGACCTTCGAACGCGGAACCCCATGGGAACGCGGAATAGGCGCCCGCATCACTCAAAACATTCCCTTTGAGCCCGAGAATTATCCCTTCCTTCGATAGGGCCAAGGAACCTCTTATTACCTGTTGCCGCGACTGCAACCCCGAGGTTAAATTCTCTCGTCGGTCCTGGATCCACTTGACTGGCCTGCCAAGGTGACGTGCAAGGTATGCAACCACTAACTCCTGCGGATGGACGTAAATCTTCAACGCGAATCCACCCCCGATATCAGGCGCTATTACTCGAACATGATGTTCAGGCATGCCCAGTTTCAGCGCGATAGCCGATCGGAGCACATGAGGAACTTGAGTCGATGACCAGACCGTCAACGAGTCAGAAGTGGACTCGTAGGTGGCGGCGCATCCAACCGTTTCCATAGGTAGAGCTAGCTGACGTGCGGTAGTAAAAGTTCCGGACACCACGCAATCAGCGTGTTGAAACGCGTGCTCGACATTGCCCGCATCCAGTTTGAGTGAATGCATACAATTGTCGGCCCAACTTTCATGGATCAGGGGCGCATCCGGTTCCAACGCTTTCTCAGCGTTAGCGACCCGTGCGAGCGGCTCATAGTCGACCCGCACATACGACACCGCATCCTCCGCTCGATAGCGATCCTCTGCCGCTACCACCGCGACAGACTCTCCCATGAAGCGAACCTTGTCGCGCGCCAGCACAGGCCAGTCACACGACCTGTGATTTGGTGCAGATGTGGAATCGTATTCCACTCTTATGGGCCCAATTGCGTCTCCGAGATCCTCTGCTGTTAATACAGCATGAACTCCCGGACAGTTCCTTGCGCGAGAGGCGTCGACTCGTAACAGGCGCGCATGAGCATGTAGGCTGGGAACAAATGCGACTGCCAGCGCGCCGGGCAATTGAACGTCATTAATGTAATAGCCCCGGCCCATGAGGAGGCGGGAGTCTTCAACTGGTCGTATCGGCGCACCGATTGTTTTGGAGGTTCGCTCATCATCGCGCGTTGTCACAAATCACCTCGCGTGGCCGCCAGGAAAGGATGTGGTCGCATGTATTTGTGACCTCCTTTTGAAGGCTAGTCGGACAGCTCATCGACCATATGCAATAAGTGTCGTTCAAAGGCCCCCACACCGATCTCCGCCTCGCCAACTATCTGTTCTGTAAGGGCGCCTGAGGTGAAACTGTCCTGCACTCCCTCGACCGTTGTCATGTCTTCGGTGACCGTGTTGCGCATTTCCAGCAGCCCATGTAATCGCGCCAAATACTCGCCAAACTTTACAGGTGGTCGAGTGAAGTACTCATCGTAGTCCCACAACGTCTGACCGACGCCGCGAGGCCACGACCGCATGATCATCAGATGCCCCTTCTGGACCAGGATCACTGTGTTCGGAAAGATTCCGTATAGGTCAAAGGTCCAACGATCGCCATTGAATACGTTTACCGCTCCCGGATACCTCGAAGCGACGCCACCTTTATAGTCGTCCGTGTCGGTGTTGTAGTAGAGTGCCGTCGAGTACGTTCCTGCAGCCTTGGCGAGCTCCGTTAGGAAGACTCCCGAATCTTGCGCCTTGGGTCTATGCACCTCGAGCTTGAAAGGTACTCCGACACTGCCGGGATAAGTCCAGGTGGGCGTATCTTCTTTCGTGAATTTGGCGATAATCGAGCGTGCGTGCAGAAAGCGCGCATGATAACCCTCTGCTTGTGAGTCAACTTGCAGCTTCCAGTTGCACTTGAACAGTCCCTTCCGTCCCCACTCCCACGCCCACGGTTCTTTTTCGAGATACGCGCCAAGTGCGTTGGGCAGCGGCGATAAATATTCGCGGAGTGTCCAGCGCGGGGCCGGGTCCAGGTTCACAAATACCCATCCACCCCAGATGTCGACGCTTATTGGCTTAAGGCCTCGCTGAGATCTGTCAAAATCGCAAAATGTTTCATCGAAGGTGACGCCTGCCAGCCTACCGTCCAGGTTGTACGTCCACCCATGAAAGGTACATCGTAGAACTCCTGCGCTGCCTCGCTCGTAGTATGCCAAACGGCCACCACGATGCTGACATACATTGTAGAATGCCCGTACCTTGTTATCCTTCCCTCGAATGACCAGGATTGAGGTTCTATCAAGGAAAGGTAAATTGAAAACGAAATAATCACCAGGGTTAGGGATCTCGCTGGCTCGGCCCGCCCACAACCAGCACTTCCGCCAAATTGTCTTCAGTTCCCTTTGATAGAAGTCTTCACTTATATATTGGTCGACGCCTATTCGGTCGAGCTTGCGACGCTGCATTTCGCGCTTATTGCCGTAGCTAGCCGGCATTGACTCTTTAGTCATTTGACTCATAACTATCTAAACCCTCTCTCCGGAACATCCGCCTGAAGTAGAGAGCTGGCGAACTCCTTGCTCGTCTACCACTCGCCCGAAGACCGCATCCGCCTGGCGGCGTCCTGGACCGCTTCAACGATTCCTTGGTACCCCGTGCAGCGGCACAATACCGCCGCAAGCCCGGCGCGGATCTCTTCTTCGCGGGGTGATTGGTTCGTGCGCAACAGGTCCAATGTCGCCATCAGCATGCCGGGGGTACAGAATCCGCACTGAAGAGCGTGGTGATCCCAGAAAGCCTCTTGCAACGGATGTAACTTACCCTCGGGCGACGCCAACCCTTCTACTGTCATGATTTCGCCTTCGTTGGCCTGTACCGCAAGCATCAGACAGGATCGCACCGCTTCACCGTTGAAAAGAACGGTGCAGGCGCCGCAAACCCCGTGCTCGCAGCCGATATGCGTACCGGTCAAGCTCAAATCTTCTCGTAAGAAATCCACCAGTAAGCGGCGTGGCTCGGCCCACCCCTCTCGTGTCACGCCGTTTACCTTGATTCGAATCTTTCTCGGCTCAGGCATTGGCTTTCTCCGTTCGATGCGCCATAGCGGTCGCTCGGGTTAACGCGCGGCCGACCAGGACGCGCGTCAACCGGCGGCGGTAAGCGGCCGAAGCGTGAAAGTCGCCGTCTGGATCGACCAACTCCGCGGCGCGGACCGCCGCCTCGCTCAAGATGCGCTCGCCAAGGCCTTCCTTTTCCAGAATTTCCTCGACGGCACGCAGTCGGGTTGGCCTCGAGCATCCACCGACCGCCAGGCGCGCGCTCGCGCAGCCTCCATGCTCGTCGACGCTCACCTGTGCGGCCACACTGACTATAGCGACGTGGTTTTCTCGCAACCCCAACTCCTCGAACGCCCAGCCGCTCCCGGCTCCAGTCACCGGCAGCCGCACCTCCGTGAGGATCTCCTCGGGCCTCATCGCAGTACTCAGAGGTCCGCGAAAAAAGTCACGCGGTTTGAGAACACGCTCGCTCGACCCTGTGCGCACCACCATTTCGCCATCAAGCGCCGCGACCAGCGTTGGAAATTCGGCGCTTGGATCGGCATGCGCGAGGCTCCCGCCAATCGTGCCGCGCGTTCGGGTCGGCAAATGTCCGATCAAGCGGGTCGCCTCCACCATCAGCGGAATCTTCTGCGCGACCAGGTTCGAAAACTGAATCTGCCGCTGGCGGGTCATCGCACCAAAGCAAATGTGCCCGTCCTGTTGCCGAATGTAAGAGAGTTGCGGAATCCGGTTAAGGTCGATGATGATCGCCGGCGTGCTCAGACGGAAATTGAGCTGTGGCACAAGGCTCTGGCCGCCGGCGAGCAGTCGCGCCTCGGTGCCATAGCGGCCGAGCAAATCGATTGCCTCCTCGATCGTCGTTGGATCGTAGTACTCAAAGGGAGGCGGTTTCATTCGTTACCTCGAAACTCATCACAGTAAATTCTTCGCGGTAGCGACTTCGATATGATTCATGAATGAGGACGTTCGCTGAAAGCTCTTCCGTTGCCCCAATCGCCGAATCCAGCGAGAAAGTTTTGGAAAGGGCTTCACCGACATTCCACACAGGAATGCGATTGGCACGACGACGCCCAGTGCAATGTCGGCGATGCAGAAGGTCTCGCCGAAATATTCTCTCTCGCCCAAACCCTGTTCCAGCACGTGCAGATCCCAGTTCCACATTCTCGCCGCCTGCTCCCACGCTGGCTTGTCCTTGTTTCCTCCGATCAACAGATAGGAAGCACCACCCGCGGCCAGCACCATTGCCTCAAGATCTGGCGAAGCCAGTGCCTCCGGATCCTGCGTCGTAGCGAGCGCACAGATAGTTATAAGGTCCGGCGTGAGCGTCGAACTCTCCCAGATCATCCATTTTCTTATCGTCGCACGTTGCTTGAGATCGCCCGGAAGCAACGATCGCGCGCTTTCGCGAGACTCGACAAGGTATTCGAGAATCGCCGCGCACTCCCAGAGAACGAAGCCGTTGTCGTCGATCGCCGGCACTCTTCCGTTGGGATTGATCTCGCGATACCAGCTGTCCTTCGGTCGCACCACTTTGCGTCGATCGAGATCGATAGTCTCAAATGGTTCGCCGATTTCCTGAAGCGCAATCGAAACCTTGGTGGCCTGACGTGCACCGCCCAAATGATCATTATCGGGTAAGACCGTATAAAATTTGATCATCGCGCGTCCCTTTCGCGATCGGTCGACGAGATTTCCGACTTGAACTGGTGATAACACTTGTTAACTATCTGCCACCGTTGGCCGGTCCATAGCAAAGACAAAAACTCGACGTACGCGAAGCTCCGGTAAACTTCCCGGACTTTGGCGACGGCAACCGTGCCGAATACATCGACATGCAGAATTTTACTGTCCAGCGCCGCGCCCAGGCTCCGAGGACTGGGGGTTGCTTCAACAAACGCGAACCAGCGGTCGCGTGTGACGCACTTAAGCTCTCCTTCGTCCCAACCGACCAGCATGGCGGTCGGGGAAAAGACGTTCGCCAGCCGCTGCGTGTCCCCCGCATAGATAGCCGAGAAGTAGTCGTTCACTGTCGCGCGAGCGGCAGCCTCGGTGGCCGGGGTGTTTTCCAGTTCCATAATTGACCTACCTGATCCGCTCGGCCATAAGCGTCCGGGTCTGGCTCGGCTCCATATCGTAAAAGTTTCTTTTCGTTTCGAAGTGCCGCGGGTCGAGCGAATCCGGCAAATGCGGCAGGCCAAACTTCGGCGCCCACTTTACGACCGGACTGTCAATTTCGGCGAGGAACAGCACAAGATTCGCTACCGGCTGCCACGCTTCGGGGATTTCCTGGTAATTGTATTGATCGAGGACTTCCAGAATCTTGTGCAGTTCTTCGCTCAAGATCCGATGGCATCGCTCAAGATCGGCCGCCGGCTCCGTGCACCGCAGTGCCTGTCGCTCTTCAACCGTCGCTTTACCGTATCGCTCGGGATACGAACCGAGTTTTCGTTTGAGCTCTTCGAGATAACCCAATTGCGGGTTAGCCACTATGTTCACCTACTTCAGCAAGATGCGGCGATGATATGAAGAATAGGTAATCGACGCTGCAAAGTTGCAGCAAGGCCCCATTTCTGCAAAATACTGTTGCATAAATGACAACAATAAAGCTCAAACAACTTGAACTGTTCGTGCGGCTGGTCGAGGCAGGAAGTTTCACCCGCGCCGCGCGCGGCCTCGGCATGACCAAATCCACCGCGAGCCGGGAGCTTAAACAGCTCGAGGCCGAAGTTGGAGTCCGCCTCCTGCACCGAACGACCCGCAGCCTTAAAGTCACTGATTCAGGCCGCATTTACTACGACCGGATTAGAGTTGCGTTGGGATGGCTCGAACATGCGGGCAACGAGGTCAGCAATCGAGGCCATGAACCGCGCGGCCCGGTACGAGTAACCGCGCCGCCTCACCTGGCAATGCATTTGATTACGGCCCTGGCGAAATTCATGCGCGAACATCCGATGATTCGCGTCGAGCTTTCATTTTCGTCCAACGTTGTCGATATGGTTCAGGAAGGCTACGATATCGCGGTCAGGGTAGGACGTATGCGCGATTCGTCATTGATCGCACGGCGCGTCGGCGACGAGACTCTGGGCCTGTTTGCCAGCGACGATTATGTCAGGCGGCGCGGGCGGCCGAGGACTCCGGCCGAGCTTGAAAAGCACGACCTGGTGCTATTCCGCAGCCCTAGTGGCGGCCACGTATGGCGCGACACTCTAATTGTAAGTAGTGGTTCTCGCGAGCAGCGCATAAAAATCAAGGGGCGGCTTGAATTGGACGAGATTCTGTTTGTCCGCAATGCCGTTATAGCAGGGATAGGAGTCGGAATAATTCCTTTGTTCTTGAGTCATTTCGCCGGCCTGGTACGCGTGATGCCCGGATATGTCATATCGGCTACGCCGGTGTATGTAGTCTCGATCAGCCGGCAATTCACCCCGGAGCGCGTTGCGCTACTAAGGGAATTTCTGATTCGCCAACTGAGCGCCGTTCACTGGCGAGACTTAAGGCTAAGGCGCCGGGGAGAAAACCTCCCGCTGAGAAAACGAGATGGCAAGGTTGCGTTCGAATAAGATCATGCGGCATAGCCGGCTATCGCGGGATGAACCCGACATGGCACCGAGCGCTTGTACCTGCTAATAAGCCGAATGATGACCGTTTCAGGAGGCGGCCGATGAAAGCTGCAAAGACTGTTACCACTGAAGATCCCAGGCTTAGTGAAGTGTTCGACAAATTGCTCGGTACTCTCAGGAATTTCATTCGCGAGAATCGAATCACTCACGAAGAGTATCGTCGTGCAGTAGCGTTCCTGGCCGAGGTAGGTCAAAAGGGCGAGGTCTCTCTGATATGCGACGTGTTTGTTGAAGTGACCGTGGACGAGGTCGCTAACAACGGCCGCGGGGGCACGATCACTACAATCGAGGGACCATTTTACGTGCCCAACGCTCCCGCAATGAAATCCCCCTGCGAGCTTCCTCATAGGCCGGACGAAAAAGGGCCAGTACTGTTCCTTTCGGGAGTGGTGCGTTCGCCAAATGGTGACCCACTTCCGGGAACTATTCTCGATCTATGGCAATCAGATCAGCAAGGACGCTACTCGCATTTCGATATTCCTGAAGCAGTGGCGCCTTACAACCTACGTGCGCGAGTGGCAGTCGATCATAACGGGAAATTTGATGTGAAGACACGGCTGCCGGGGCCCTATGAGATTCCGAAAGCAGGACCTACCGGCGCCCTGCTAGCTGCGATGGGTCGTCATGCCTGGAGGCCGGCCCATCTCCATATGAAGATCGGACGTCAAGGCTATCGAAATCTGACGACACAAGTCTTCATGAACAACGACCCGTGGCTCGAATCCGATGTGGTCGAGGGTGCTGTCAAAAGCGCCCTTATTGTCGATCCCGTGAAGCACGATGACCCAGATGACCTCCGTCAGAAAAATTTGACTGAGCCTTACTACACGCTGACTTACGATTTCTTCCTGGAGCCGGTTATCGCGAAAGCCGCTTGACCAGCCAGGTATTCGGTACCGCGGATTGTGAGATTGGCAAGGCTCATGACGCATCGGGACAGACTCGTGGGACTGAGTAAGAGGCCGTAACGTCCTTTGTTTAAGTACAAGGAGCCAATTCCGATATGACTATAGATCGTGCGAGGCTCGCCGCCATTGTCAAAGCTGGTATCGAGAATTCATGCGTATCTTTGGATCCGACTGAGCTTACTCAATTGGAATCGCAAACCGCGACATTACTCGAAGGGTTAGATCGGCTCGACCAACTGGATTTGACGCCGGACCAGGTCGAACCTGCGCTAATCATGGTTGTCGCAAAGCCGAATGACAGTGAGTGACCAGGACTTTGTCTCAGCAACGATCAGCGACCTCAGCCCGCTGATCCAGGAACGAAAGCTCTCGCCAGTCGAGATTACTCGCTGGCATCTTGAGCGCATCTCTAAGCTCAACGGCTCGCTGAATGCTTTTCTGACCGTGCTGGCCGATGACGCCATTAGCCAGGCCCGGACTGCTGAAAACGAAATCGCCCGCGGACATTACCGAGGCCCGCTTCACGGCATCCCGATTGCGCTGAAGGACATCATCGCGGTTAAGGGCGTGCGCATGACTTGTGGTTCCAGGGTACTTGGCGATCGCGTGTCGACGCGCGATGCGACGGTCGTGGCTAGGTTGAGGGAAGCGGGCGCGGTATTGCTCGGCACCTTGCACCTCCACGAGTTTGCGTGGGGCGCGACCTCAATTAATCCGCACTTCGGCAATGCCCGGAATCCATGGAATCCGGATCGCATCCCCGGTGGCTCGAGTGGCGGTTCGGCCGTGGCGGTCGCCGCTTCGATGGCGATGGCAACCCTTGGCACCGATACCGGCGGCTCGGTCCGGATACCGTCTTCGCTTTGCGGTACGACCGGACTCAAGCCGACCTACGGCCGCATCAGCCGCGATGGCGTCTTTCCGCTGTGCAACTCTCTGGATCATATCGGAGTGCTCACGAAAAATGCTCGCGATGCAGCGCTGGTATTGCGTGCGATTGCCGGAACGGATTCTCGAGATCCGGCCAGTGCTCATCGGCAGGTTCCGGATTACTCACAAGGATTGGAAGATAGCATACGAGGAATTCGTGTCGGTTGCTTGCGCGGTTTCTTCGCAGAAGACCTCAGCGACGACGTAAAAAGCGCCGTCGAGACGGCGGTCGGACACTTGCTCGACCTGGGTGCGCAGGTGGAGGAACTTTCGTTGCCTCTGATGAACCACGTGCCGGGCACTTCCCTGGCCATCATGACAGCAGAGTCTTATGCGGTGCATGAGCACTTCCTTCGCGAGCGCGCCTATGAATATGGCGCCGACGTAAGGCTCCGGCTGCTCATGGGCGCAATGGTGTCGGCTTCGCAATACCTGAAGGCCCAGCGTTTCCGCCGGCTATTGTGTGAGCAAACCGCCCAGGCAATGAACCGGTTCGACGTGCTGGTAGCGCCGACCACTCCGATTGCGGCGACTCCAATCGGCCAGGAAGTTATTACGCTCGGCAACAGACAGATAGCGGTCGGTACAAGCTTATCGCGACTGACGAGACCCGCTAACATGATGGGATTACCTGCCATTTCCGTGAGGTGTGGATTTTCGACCGAAGGGCTGCCGCTAGGTTTTCAGATCATAGGAAGGCCTTTCGAAGAAGCGACCATTCTACGAGTAGCTCATGCTTACCAGACAACTACTGAGTGGCATCGGCGCCGACCCTTATAAAGCACTCGCATCAGCAGGCGATCTTGCGAACAAGACGATGGATCGCGACATTTTCCACGAATTCCGTGGAGAAACGCTGGAGGTGAAAACTGAATGGCGGAGAGGGGGGATTCGAACTCCCGAGACCCTTTCGAGTCTACACGCGTTCCAGGCGTGCGCCTTAAACCGGGCTCGGCCACCTCTCCCCGCGAAACGCGATGACGCATAACACCGCCGCGTCAGTGCCGCGATCGCCTGCCAGCGATCGCGCTCTCGAACGATCCGCCGCAGCCGTCATCCCCTGCGCCGTGACTCGACGGACTGGAACCCAACTTGGCATTTTTTGAAGCCGTGAGATGCGCAAGACGTACCAGTGTTATGGAAGTACGACGATCATTGAAGATAGGTCGTGGCCTGCTTGCCGCTAACTTTGAAAGACTGTGGATTTTAGCTCTTGCTACGATCGCTTGTGCCTGTGCGACTCAGGTTCCGCGGCCCGAGTCGATGCAGCCGCGATCGTCCGATCGCTGGATCTATGTTTCGGAGCAGGATCTGCCGGGGCAGTGTTATCACGAGCTGGGCACCCTGAAATTCGACGAGTCGTTCACCGATTCGGTCATCGATCCGGATGGGACGCAGATGGCGAAGCGGCTGCAGTCCATGGCGCTCGGCAAATATCCCAACGACGTGGACGCTGTGATCGACGTGAAATCGCAGCAGAACGCCATCGGCTCTGAGGTGACGATAACCGGTAAGGCGGTCGAGCTAGTGGACCATGAGACCGTCGGGTGCGCGGTACGTCAGATACCGGCCGTGGTGAACAAGACTGCGGCGATAGCAACAGGAGCGGCCATCGGCGGTATGGTTGGATCATTCAGCAACGGGCAGCCTTCGACAGCAATGAGCGGCGCCGCAATTGGCGCGAGCATCGCAGGTACAGCGCAAGCGCCCGACACCGCCGATCAGCAAGCCCAAATCATTCGGCGGCTTCAGGAACAGCGCGAAGAGATCGCACACTTACAGGCTGAACGCTCTCAGTTGCGACAATGCCTCGAGCAGGAAGTACCGGCTGCAAGCTGTGAGACTCAAAAGACACCAGTGGAAGAATGGCAAGCTGCTCCTGCTAGCGGAGCCGGCAACAACTGGTCGGCCTCTTCCTTTGAGCTGCAGCGGCAAATCCAGGAGCAGCAGACCTATATCAACCAGCTACGGCAACAGATCAGCGACATCCGCCAGCAAATGAATACAAGTCGCTGACCAGTGCATCGGTCGTCGAACGCTGTGCTATCGCGGACGGTGTGAATCCAGGGTGCGGGCACTGATACTGCACGCAATTGCCGAACGTGCGGCTGCGGCTACTAGAAATTCCAAATACGCCCAAAACTAGGGGCCTTTTGCGGCATTCGGAGTCTCTAGTAGCTACAGCTGTATTTTGAAATACTGTCAGTCGTTTGAAGGAACACTAACCTCGGCGCGGAAAGAAGATGCTGACGAAAAAAGTTTTGCTTGCAGCGGCCTCGGCGATGCTTGTGACGACTGTCACATTCGCGACCAGTGCACCCCCCGCATTCGCTGACGATTGGGTCGATTGCGACGCGGTGATGAACGAGGTCAATAGCGGCAAGCATGCCAAGGATATCGCTACGGATCTGAATATCTCGACTTCGAGCGTCAATAGCTGCAAGCGGCAGGCGGAAGCCGCGGCCAAGGCCTCGGCCAAGTCGTCGAAGCAGGCCCAGTCCGGCAACGAGCCGCCGATGGCAGCGCCCAAGAGCGCTGGTTCTCCTATGTAGGAATTTGCTCGTTAGCGGCGCGCGAATCGACGGCGGCTTTAGTTGAGATTGAAGAGATTGCCGCGATTACACGAAATGGGCTTTCCGGCTTCAAGTTTTTTGATAACTCGCCTCGCTCGCCTTGCCTGAATATTGCATAAGAGGGTAAGCTATTTTTCGTCTTCGCTTCCCAGATTATTCCGCCACTTCTCAAGTAGTGAGAAGGCACCGGGGGCGTTACGGTCCCGCGTCAGCACCTCCATTCCATTTCCAGCGAGGCGAGCCCGCGGAATTGAAATGAATCGACAAATTCCAATTGCTCAGTTACCCTGCGAGCGCTGGCCAATACTGGAACGAGCTGCTGGAGCGACGTTGTCGCTTCCATTCTGGCGAGCGCGGCGCCGAGACAGAAATGGATGCCGAAGCCGAAGGCGATGTGTGGCACTTGGTTCTTGCGGTCAATATTGAAAACCGCTGCATCGCTTCCGAATGCGGTCTCGTCGCGATTCGCCGAACCCAGCAGCACCGTCACGATAGCGTCCTTGGGAATTGCGATGCCGGCAATCTCTACCGGCTCAGTCGCGCGCCTAAACAGATAGTGCACTGGAGGATCCCCGCGAAGCGTCTCCTCGATTGTCGCGGGTATTAGATCCGGGGCGGCATGCACGCGCGCCAGAACTTCAGGATGGGTGAGCAACGCATAGGCGGCATTGCCAATCAGGTTTGCTGTCGTCTCGGTTCCTGCGAACAATAGCAGGTTCGCGAAGATGATCGCCTCGTCTGGCGTCAGAACTTCGCCTTCGCTGGCGCGGACCAGGACGCTTATCAGATCGTGTCCGTCTTCAGCCGTGCGGCGTGCGATGGTGCCGCGCAAATACTCTGACATCTCGGCGCTCGCCGCGGCCGCACCGCTCCCGACAAAGCCGAGATGGCGCTTCGAACCGTTCATTCCCACGGTAATGACGGTGGCCCACCGCTTGAAATCCGGGTAGCGCTCGGGTTCGACTCCCAGCACCTGCGCGATCACGATGACAGGCACCGGAATTGCGAGCTGCGCGATCACATCGAAGCGGCGCGCGGCGCGGATCGAATCGATGGATTCGCTCACTGCTCTTTCGACCGCCGGCTTCCAGGCCGAGATCTGCCTTGGGGTGAAACCGCGATTGAGAATGTTGCGCAGTCCCGTGTGCACCGGTGGATCGCTGGTCACCAGACTTGGCCGCGGGGAACCCGCAGGCATGGATGCGCCTGGCTGAGGGCGGGTCGAGCCCGTCAGGACCGTCGCCATCGCATCTGAAGAGAAACGCCGGGTGTCCTTGAGGATGCCGGCCACGTCGTCGTACCGCGAGACCACCCAGGTCTTCGACCGCTCTGCCCAATAGACCGGCGCGGAGCGGCGCAGCTCTTCGTATACTGAATAGGGATCTCTGCGAAACTCAGGAGAAAAAGGGTCGTAATCCAAGTTCATCGCCATCACTCCTTGTCAACGTTGCAGCTGGCGCTTCAGGCCCCATCTGTCGCTGATCGCCCGAACCTCACTCACCATCCGGTCCTGGACCCGCGCAACTCCAGCTACATAGAGAGTCGCGTCGCGGCCGACATGCTCCGCCGTGAGGCCGTCGATTCCGCTGTCGTATTTGCCATGCTGTGTGATGTGAAACGGAGCCCGATCGCCGGCCGAGAAGAGATCATTGATCGCCGTCTTGATCGACGTGAGCCGAGGCTGCGGAGTCGCATTCGGCACCCACGAATCGTCGATTACCGCTTTGGCGGCATTGCGAAAGTTGCCGCGTTGCAACCACGATCGGACGATCTCTTCGGCAGGTGGGTTGGATAGATATTCGGCTAATAGGCACACCAGCTTTCAGAGAAGAAAGGTCAGGTTGTCGATCACCTCATCGTTGTTAACCAGCAGCACTTTCTTGTGAGAAATTCTGAAGCTGTCGCCCTCGGACCGGAGCCGATGAATCGTGCGTCCGGCAAAGACGTCCTGTTTTGAGCGCCTGAGCTCGACCAGCAGGAAGTTCGAACTCACGATCAGATCGCCGTTGTCTGCTTTCTCGATTTCAATATTCGAAATGAGACGGCGCATTCGCGATTTTGGGTCCTGCGCGTATGCCACCCCGCTCTTCAGGCGATCGATGCGGACCTGCAGCCGCGCGCGGTCGTCATAGATCGCCGAGATTTCGCGCGCGGGATCGCTATCGTCGCGATTGCATGGGACCCAGTAGAGCGCGTCCTCCGTCCACAACGAAAGCCATTCATCGTAGACGTTCTCGTCCATCAGGCGCGCTTCACGATAGAGAAAACTCTCGACTTTCGATCGTTCCTCCGACACGTCCGCCTTCCTTCAGTCGGCTGCTGCAACTTTGCGGAGGTCCACCCGATGATGCGAAAGTTCAGACTCGCCCGTCATCACCTTTTTCCAATGGGACCATATACCGCGCTGTGGAACTTCATCGGTCATCTGTCCGACGATGCTGCCGTCGGCGTCGCGGCGTTCACGATGTAATCCGCGCGAGAACAGAAGCCACGGATCGACTTCCGCACGCAGCCCATCCTGCACCCGCGCGAACATCTCGATATCATCAGGAGCAACTCCGCCCGCAGGACCGTAGAATCCGTCATGACCGCGCAGACGCGCGATGTTCATCTCCGGTGCAACGCCCTTTAGAAGCGTCGGATACAGGTAGACCTCTGTGTATTCGGTGCTTACGGGCTGGACCACGCGAATCTGCACGCCAATAAGAATCAAGTTCGGGAACACCAACAGATGAGTGCCACCCGCATTGATAATCTCCTCAGCGCGCGCGGCTCCGTAGCGCTGGACCATCGCATCCTTATATCCAGGGCCTCGGCCGGAGATTGTTGGCAGGACCCTCGGCCCGCGAGCCGCGGCCCGATTGTACTTGCGGAAATCGAGCATCACATGACCATTGCCCAGATCGCGCGTCTCGCCGATCGAATTGCCGTTAAACACATCCATCGTGCTCCTGGTCCGCTTCCGAATGATCTCGAAAGTCGACTGATGTACCAGGTTCGGATGATAGCCGTCGATCGCGTTCTCGATCTGCAGCTTCCAGTTGCCCGTATAGCTGTATTTGTTCACGCCCGCGCGCACGTCGAGCTCGCCTTCGGGCGACAGATCGACAAACAAGTCGATCTGATCCTTGGCCGCACCAAGATGTTCATCGAGCGAGATTCCGTCCGCCGCGAGACTGCCGAACACAAAGCCGCGATAGGTTCCCATTCGTGGAACGTTGGTAAGGCCCAGCTCTTCTTTGCGCAACGTTCCACCATAGCCGTCCTGATAGGTGACGGCGCTGAGCTCGCCGTTGTTCCGATAAGTCCAGCCGTGATACGCGCATCGGAAAAACTTCGCGTTGCCCTGTGCGATCTGACATACAGTAGCGGCCCGATGGCGGCATCTGTTTAGCAATAGGCGCACCTCGCCACCATCATCGCGCACCATGATCACGGGTGCGCGTCCGATCTTCTTCAGCCTGTAGTCACCTGCCGCCGGAATCTCGCCGCTGTGCCCCACGTAGACCCAACCTCGATGAAAGATCCTGGCGATCTCGTCCTCGAAGATATCGGGATCGAGATAGACCCGGCCGTGGACCCTGTCCTCGCTGACCAGCGCATCGTAGTCGATGGATTGTGGCGTCATGTAGGCCTCCGTGAGCGCGATGTCGCCAGGAGATTTGCTCGAGTGATTCGCTTCACCGTCTCTACTAAATTTCTAACCAAAACGGAACGCCCTTCGACAACGATCTGCGGAGACTGTCAATTCGGCGCTCGCTTTCAATGGAATTTTGCGCGATGGTTTGAGCACCTCGCGGGGGGCGCGAGGTCAAACATGGCAGCAGAAACCTTCACGGATCTCCTCCGTAGGGCAGCCGGAACGATGCGGACGCCACAACGACAGATGGCGCATCTCCATGCCTAGGGGCACGCGCTGGTGCCTCCCTCGGTGGGGCATCGTTGTTCAGGCGAATGCGTGGCATCTCGCCTTTCTCTTGATCCCAGCGCAACAATGTCAGCGGAGTAACCGGGATACTTTACGTGTCCGAACGCCTCGATGACCGCATCATTAGGTACCTGACGTGCCACTGATGCGATTACGGCAGGCGCATTAGTCCGTCGAGAGAATCGCCGCCAAGACGCTACTCACTCAAGCTCCGCCATTTGCTTGAGCTCCTCGATCTCGCGGCGTTGCCGCTCAATTTCCCTCTGCTGCTCGCTCAGTTCCTCGTCGATTTGTTTCTGGTGATGCTCCTCGTTCTGCAGCGCGTTTCCGGCCAGGAAGCCTGTTCCTCCGCCCAGCACTCCGCCGATCGCTGCACCAGCCAAAGGATTCCCGGTGGCGGCTCCGATGATCGCGCCGGTCGCGGCACCGAGTCCGGTTCCAACGAATGTGCCTTTCTCGCGGGTTGATAAAGGTTCGCCCTCACATCCAACTACGGCCAACACCATCATCGCCGCGAGTACGACTGCTAATGCTCTTTTCACAAAAGAGTTCATTGGATCCTCCTAGCGCTGCGCCGTTGTTGTTGAGAGTTCGGGCAGCCTGATGGCCTTGTTGTTCTCGTCGACGAGCACGAGTCCGCCCTTGCCGTCGGCTCTGACGTGAATTTCGGCGCGGTCGGTGCCGCTCTGATCGAACAGCGCCAACGCAGGTGTACCATTGGGACCGGTGCCCAGGCCGGCGCGCGCCATTCCAGTTTTAGGGTCGTACAACGTCAGGCTGGCCTCGTTATTTTCCGTGACGGCCAAGCTCGCGATTTGCTTGCCGCCGGTGCTGTAGATTGCGAGGCCGTTCCTGCCGTCAATAGATGCGCCTACGAGCACGCGTGGCGATCCGCTTTGATCGTAAAAGCCTATCGCGGCGGCTCCATCCTTAGTCACGCGGAAATCCGCGCGATCGCGTTTATAACCGTCGTACATCGCCAGGTGGGTGGTCCCGTCCGACGCCACCTTCATCACCGCGCGCTGGGTTCCGTCGCGATCGAGAAGCACAAACTGTTCGGCGCTCAGCGTCCGCACATGCCCCGACGCCACCGCAGCACTCGCGCCGAGTTGGGTCATGGCGCCTCCTACTATGGCACCGATAAGTGTCAGCAGGGCATATAGCCGGGTTTCAG
Source organism: Binatus sp. (SeqCode) (assembly GCF_049584895.1). GTDB lineage: Bacteria > Desulfobacterota > Binatia > Binatales > Binataceae > Binatus. The sequence continues at coordinate 54,905 of NZ_JBAUYR010000001.1, read as the reverse complement.
GTTTCATCATGTTAGTCCTCCTTGACTCTTCTCCATCGTGAAAGTCCGGCCAGTCCGCCGAACTCGTTGAGCAAACGTGATTCAGATTCGCCATGAACAAACTCGAGCCGCGCGCCGTGAGCTACCGCAAGGTCAGGCAGCACGTCACGCAAGGCTACCTCTTGGGTAGCTTGTCCCGGGCAGTACGCTTTTGCCGCGGCCTGGTCTTCAACCACCAGTCCTCGAGCGCAACGCAACACGTCGCTTTCTACCTTCCAGGGAGCTACCAGCAGATGGAGCCTGCCCATCTGCAGATCATTAAGGACGGTAGGGATTGTCCATCTGCCAACATCGCGAATCTCGTCCAGAAGCGCCTGTTCGGTCGCCTGCATCTTCTCCTCGATGATAGGCGCGACCTTCTGTAACACTTCACCCGCCGATGGAGCCGGCTTGGGAAGCGATGGCGCGTATCCTATAACCCGTTGGCGAAGCGCCTTCGGAAGGTAGCTCTCAAAGAAGCGAGTGTCTTCGTTCGGGCCCATGAAGATCAGCTCATCGATATGCCAGGCAGCGACCAATTTCTCGAGAACACTTGCATTGTGCTTGTAGAAGCGTTGGACTGAAGCTTCTATGTGTCGTTCGAAGTGATCGCCTTCCGCACCGCCCCGTAAGACCAGACCTTGCTCGAAGCGCATCGCCGGCCTTTTCTCGTCCTTGCGTGAGTGGTCCCGCGGTATATCGAGGAACGCGTCGGCGACTTCGTGGATTTCGCCGAGATGCAACGTGTAGAAGTGCCACTTCGCCTTGTCGAGCAATACGACTCCCTGCCGCGAATATTCATCGATGGCATACACCAGCGGGAAGACGTAGGGCTTGCCCCATCGAACCTCGATTCGACTGTGAGCTAGGTCGACCACCGGCAGATCCACCTGGAGCGCGTAGATCTTCATGAGATCATTATTGTCTGCGAAGACGACATACGTGCGTGCCGCAGGAATTATCAAATCAAGTTCCTTGATAACCTTTGGCGCGAGCTCTCGTGGGAGGTCGAGACCTTTCAACGAATCCTTGACCCGCACCAACCATCCGCGCTTTTGGTTAGTCGGTTCCGCGGGGTTAGCATCGAAGTAGAGAGACAGCACCGGCGCGGTGTGTGGAGCGATAGATTCCTTGATGAACTGAATATCGTTTTTGCTCAACACGTTCTGGATCCCCTCCCGATCTTCAATCTCCAATGACTCCCAGCTCCAGGTCCATCAGCAGCTCGTGCAGACTGATACCTGAACCCATCAATAGGACTCCAAAGAAAATCGCATAGGTTGCAATCAGCCATCGCAATACGAATGCTTCGGCGGCCGGAAAGCCCATCAGGAACACCAGCAGCACCGCAAACGCGATCGCGGCGATGCCAGTCGTCAACAGCCATAGCTCACTCTCCGCTTCCCGGCGGAGCAGAATAGCCGTGGCAGTCTCGAACACGCCTACAGCGAGACTCCAGGCGGCGACGCAGATAGGCAGGCCTAGCCCTATGAGTGCAGGCGCGTAGATTGTCACGATAGCGCCGATAAGGACTCCTATGATCCCTTCAAGGAGCATCAGCCAGGGATCGTTTACGTGACGCCATTCGCCGATCGCGCAGCCAAACAGAAATAACCCATCGGCCAGGGCATATGCTCCGAAAGCAATAGTCAGAGCCCCGACGGTTAATCGAGGCCACCCAGCGGCGACCATGCCGAACGCAATGGCCAGAATGCCGCGGACTACATATGTCCACCAGTAGTGAGTGAGCCTTGTAAGTATCATCAGGTCACAACGATCAGATGGTTTTCGACTTCCGAGACTCCCGGCGCCGAGCACGCAGCCAACTCGGCTTCGTGGCGTTCAGCCCATGAATGTACAGTGCCGGTCAGGATTACCTTGCTGCCCCTGGTCTCGACAGTTATGTTTTTGGCATCGAGTTGCGCGGTTCGTTTGAGCGCCTCTTCGATCCTGGTCTTGACGTCTGCGGGCGATGCTATCGGCGGCACGACCTCGATTGCGTTCGTGACGCCCTTTACCCCTACTATGTAACGAACCTGACTCTCGGCCGCCGCTTTCTGGTAGTAGTAATCAACCGTTCCTTCCAACGTGACCCAGCCATTCGACACGATCACTTTCACGCGGTCGGCGGGTATTCTGCTATCGAGCTTGAGTGCCGCCCTCGCGGATTCTGCTATCTCAGCGTCGGTTCGTTGATTGTCCAGCTTGACCCGGATGTCGTTGGCCAAGGCTGTTACACCAGCGACATTTTTCGCCACGCGCTCCGCGGTCCATTTTTCTGCGTAGCTAGATACGTGCCCCGTGAGAGTGACGACGCCGTTTTTAACCGTGACCGCTATTTCGCGGGCGTCGATGCTGGGATCCCAGTCAAGCGCCCGCTCGACGTCGCGCTTCAGTTCAGTGTCAGTCTTCACAAGCGAGGCCCTCTTACATCCACAGGGCCCTGCGTATTTCATGCCATAGTCCGACACCCGCTCACCGTTGTTGCAAAACGATTTAGAAAGCAGGCGGAAAATGACGTCTGTGGCCTGCGCGCCACACTACTGTAGTCGGCGGTCCACATCCGCGGGACCGCCGACTTTGGCTCACGAAAGGCGCACTACTGGCGAAATCGCTCCGGTTCCATGCGATGCTTTCGAAGCAGGCGGTAGAACGTCTTCCGATCTACTCGCGCAGCTTCCGCAGCTCTGGAGACGTTGCCCGCGTGGCGATCGAGCGTGCTTTTCAAGTAAGACGCTTCGAACAGATTCAGGTATTGAGTCTTGGCGGCGCTGAACGCTAATTCGCATGACTCGATGCCGGCGGCAGTCTCCGCGAACACGCCTGATGCGTCATCTGGCGTCGATAAGAGTTCGCTGGGAACTTCGCGCATCGTTATGGTCGGACCATCAACCATCACGCACATCCGTCTGACCACGTTCTGGAGTTCGCGCACATTTCCGGGCCAGGAATATGACTCGAAAGCGCGAAGCACCTCGGGATCGAAAGTCTTCGTTGCGCCTGAGTCTGGCTCGCAGTAGATCTTCAGAAACCAACTGGCCAGCAGTTGCACGTCGCCTTGACGCTCGCGCAGCGGTGGTATGCGAATCGGAATGACGTTCAGCCGAAACAAGAGATCTTCGCGGAACTCCCCTTCTTTCACGCTCTTGTGCAAATCGCGGTTGGTTGCCGCGACGATCCGTGCATCGAACTTGATCACCTTGGTGCCACCGAGCCGCCGATGCTCCTTCTCCTGCAGTGCGCGCAGCAGCTTTACCTGGAACGAAAGAGGCAGCTCTCCAACTTCGTCGAGGAACAGCGTCCCGCCATCGGCCATCTCCATCAGGCCGGGCTTCGCCGCAATCGCTCCGGTGTACGCTCCCTTCTCATAGCCAAAGAGTTCGGCTTCGAGCAGGTTTTCAAGCAACGCGGCACAATCGACCGCGACGAAGGGTTGGTCCGCGCGGCGACTGCTCATATGGATCGCTTTCGCTGCGAGTTCCTTGCCGGTGCCGGATTCTCCATGCAGCAGAATACTGGCCTCGGAGCGCGCAGCCTTTTGCACCAACGCAGAAGCGGTGTTTAGCGCCGAGCTCTTTCCCACCATACCCTGCCAGGCAGGAGGAGGCTGTTCTGCGACCTTGTGTGCGAACGATTCCGGGAAAGGCTTTACCTTGCCGACGGCGTTATCCGCCTGCCCGCTGAGGAGTTGGCCCGCGACGTCGACGGGATCGAAGTTTGTGGCCGAGGACGCGAGCAATTCTTCTCCAGCTTCTGCCGTCGTCCGGTCTTTTTGCACGTTAAGTTCTTGTGGTGCCATGATAATTCACCTCGAGGTGAGGAACGTTCAGAGAACCTATTTCCTCAAATCACATAGATCCTTCCAGGGTCGCATCAATTTCGATGCGCCGCGTGTCGCCACAAATTTCTCTCCGCTAGTTTAGAACTTCGACTTCTATCGCCGATTGCACTGCACCCAGCAGCGCATCTTCGCTGAATGGCTTGGTAAGGAAGCTCACAGCGCCGCCTCGCAGCGCGCGCGACCGCGCGTTTTCGTCGTTATACGCAGTGATGAAGATGATCGGAATTGGGAAAGATGCCGCGGCCAATCGCTGCTGCAGTTCCAGACCGTCCATTCCCGGCATCTGCACGTCGAGGATCAAGCACCGGAAGGCGCGCAGCTTAGGCGATCCCAGGAACTCCTGGCCGCCTGCAAACGGCTCGGCCTGGAATCCCATCGATCGGAACAGGCTCCCGACCGCGTCGCGGACCGATTCATCATCGTCGACAATCGCAAACAACGCTGGCTGTACGGATTTCATGTCCGCCTCCGTTGTTGAGCGTGTACTTGTGTTCGTCATGAACAAAAAGTACCGCGCAATGCGCTGTGGCGTCTATTATACGTTGGTGTCTGAGTTCTAATCCTTAGGTGCCCGCACTCCGAGTCTTTCCGCCATCCTGACTAGATCCGCCAGCGAACCCGCACCCATCTTTTGCATGACCTGGCCGCGCTGAGTCTTGACCGTGATTTCACTGGTCCCGAGCTCGCCGGCAATCTGTTTGTTGAGCAGGCCTGAGACAACCAGCCGCATCACTTCCCGTTCGCGCGGAGTTAGCGACTCGTAACGCTCGCGCAAATCGTCGGTCAAACTTCGTTCACGCCGCGCCGAGCGATCGGTCTCGATCCCCTGCTGGATCGCGTCGAGCAGATCCTGATCGCGAAACGGCTTGGTCAAAAACTCGACCGCGCCGGCCTTCATCGCCTTCACGGTCATCGGGATGTCGCCGTGACCGGTCATGAAGACGATCGGGATCTTGATATCAGCATCGGCCAGCTTGCGCTGGAGTTGGAGACCGCTGAAGCCCGGTAACCGGATGTCGAGCACGAGGCATCCTGGAACGTCGGGCCGCTTGCTGCGGAGAAAATCCTGCGCGGACGCGAAGGCCTCGACGTGCAGGCCCACCGAGCGGATCAGATTTTCAATCGCCTCGCGCACCGACTCGTCGTCGTCGACTACATAGACGATCGATTCCGGCTTGCTCATTTCCTGCTTGCTCATGGTGAGGCTTCACCGACAGTCGGAATCATAAATCGAAATGTCGCGCCATGGTCCGGATTCGCTTCGGCCCACAGCCTGCCGCCGTGCGCCTCCACGATTGAACGTCCGATCGCGAGTCCCATGCCCATGCCTTCGGCTTTGGTGGTGAAGAACGTCTCGAACAATCTCTCGAGATTCTGCGGACTGATTCCCATGCCGCTGTCCCGCACCGCGACCAGCACGCCGTCCGGGTTCTCTTGTGGCTCCGACCTGATCGAGAGTTGCCGGGACCGGTTTTCGATCGCGCTCATGGCTTCGATCCCGTTCATCATCAGATTCAGCAGCACCTGTTGCAGTTGCACACGATCCGCAGTCAGCGCCGGCAAGTCGGTGCCTAAATCGGTTAGCAGCGCCACGTTGTTCCGTAGACTCTCTCTGCTCACTAACGTCACCGTCTCGCGAATGACATCGTTGATTTCCACTCGGCTCTTCTGCGGAGGAGATTTCTTTACGAACGCGCGAATCTCCTTAATCAACTCACTCGCCCGGTTTCCCTGCCTGATCATCCGGGTTATCGACGTCCGGGCTTCTTCCAGGTTCGGTGTCTCGCCCGCGAGCCAGCGTTGGGCCGCGCTGCCATTGGTGATGATAGCGGAGAGTGGCTGATTCACTTCGTGCGCGATCGACGCCATCAGCTCGCCCATCGACGTGACCCGAGTCACATGCGCAAGCCCGCTCTGCGCGGTATGCAATGCCTCCTCCGCATGTTGCCGTTCGACGATTTGTTTGCGCAGTTCTTCATTGGTACTGGCAAGTTGGGCGGTGCGTTCCTGGACCTTGGCTTCCGATTCATCGTGCGCCTGATGCAGCGCCTCCTCGACCCGGCGCCGGTGTTTGATTTCATTTTCGAGATTGAGGTTGGCCGTCCGAAGCTGCGTTGGGCTGGGAAGCGCCAGCGCGTTAGGAATCAACTTCACCAGCATCACCGCCGTCGCGATTGATACTACTGCGGTGAAAGCTTTGATGACTCCGGAGAGCCGGTACACGGGATCCCAGAGCGTCACCACTTCCATCACGTGCGTAGTTCCGCACGCCAGGATGAAGACTCCAAACATCACGAATATCCAGTTGAACGGAAGATCCGTCCGCTTGCGGACGAAATAAATCAGGACGATCGGAATCAGATAATACGACAGCGCAATCAGCGTGTCGGACGTCGCGTGCAACCAGACAATTTCCGGCCTCCACAGATAGCAGTCACCGTGCGGCATGAAATCCGACGAGAACAGCTTGCTCAGGAATTCACTCATGATGGTTCCCCTCAGTGTTTGAGGGCCGCTTTGATTAATTAGCCGGCGGCGATGGCGGCTCCGAAGTCCGCGACTTCCTCAGCCCATTCAGATCGAATTGGCACTTGCGGGCCGGTGTGGCTTCTACCCCACCGCCGCAGAGCAAATTCCCCAGACCGCGGGTACTTCTGCGATCCGAAGATTAACGGACTGCGACGATCTCCTTCGGCGCGGTGTTTGCTACCCCCCAGCTTATCCATACCGCAAGTTAGAGACTAGCCGCTCACAAGGAGAGTGCATCTATGAATCAATCAACCGCAGTTGACGAAATGGACATGCTTCATCGCGAGATAGATCGCGCGTTCGACGATTTCGTCCCGACGGAGCCGTTTTTGCGCAAGGCGTTTCTGCCGGGCCGGCTCGCGCGCGCCTATCCGCTCATCAACCTTCACGGGGACAAGGACAATCTCTACGTTGAGGCGGTGGCTCCCGGAATCGATCCGGAGTCTCTGAACCTCACCGTCGTGCGCAACGACCTGACTATCTCGGGCGAAAAAAGGCGGCTGCCGAGCGAGATCAAGCCCGAAATGTTCCATCGCGAGGAGCGCGCGACCGGCAAATTTGTGCGCACCATCACGCTGCCGGTCGAAATTGACGAGGACAAGATCAGCGCGGAATACAAGAACGGGCTGATTCTCATCACGATGCCCAAATCCGAAAAAGCAAAACCCAGGCAGATTCAAGTGTAGGTCTCCTGAGCCCGCTCAACTGAATCGCCAAAAGTGCGCAAGAGGATAACAGCCATGCCAGAGAAAACAGTACCCGCTATGAATGGATCAAATGGGTCACAGACGAATGGCAGCTCCTCGGAGATGACGCGTGCAGCCGAGCGCTACGCGCCTCCGCCGGTGGATATCTATGAAACTCAGAACTCGCTGGTCCTGCTGGCCGATATGCCGGGAGTTCCCAAGGAGAACCTCGAAGTTCGTGTCGATCAGGACACGCTGACTATCCAGGGCAAGGCGCAGCATCTCGTCAAGGGAGAACCGATATATCGCGAGATCGAGCTGACTGGTTTCTTCCGGCAGTTCGAGATCAGCGAAGACATCGCAACCGACAAAATCAACGCGGAACTCAAATACGGGGTGTTGTCGCTCAATCTCCCGAAATCGGAAAAGGCGAAGCCAAAGAAAATCGACGTCAAGGTGAGCTGATACCGGGGCGGAACGCCCCGAACAGTCAGATCGGGAGGTCAGCTATATGGCCCAGATAATCCCTGAACCTGTGAAGCGATCGATCAGCCGCTTGCGAGAGGACATTCACTCCATGCTCGATCGATGGAGGCGTCGGCGCAAAGACGGCACAACAGATGGACAGCAACTGTCGAGCATGGCCTTCGGTCCGCCGGTGGATTTCGAAGATAAAGACGATGAAGTCGTAGTCGTCGCGGAGATTCCGGGCTTCGACGAGAACGACGTCCAAATCGAGGTCATGGACAATCGACTGATCCTGCGCGGCCAGAAAAACCTCGAGAATGAGGAGCGCGGCAGCAACTACTACCGCCTGGAGAGGGGTGTCACCGAATTCACGCGGGTGATTCCCCTGCCGCCGGGAATCGACGCGGACAGCGCCCGCGCCAAATTCAAAAATGGGCTGCTGCGCATCGTTCTTCCGAAGGCCGAAGATGCAAAGGCGAAGCGGATCGAAGTTCGAGCTACGTAACCGCGGTGATCGCTCGTGCGCAAGAGCAACTTTTACCAGCGACTGGCGGTCCCGATGCGAGCCGATCCGGCTGAGATTCTGCTCGCATACCGGCGAATCATGTTTACCGTCGATCCCAACGTTGGCGCGCGTCCCGATCCGGAGCAATACCGGGATACCCAGGATGCCTACCTCGTCTTGAGCAATCCGGATCGGCGTCGCGCGCACGATATCGAGCTGTTGACTGGCCGGCGGACTTTCGCGGCCGAGACGCCGCGATGGAAACCGCCGGTCACGATTCCTGATGATTTCACTTCCATGACGCCTTCTCTCGAAGAGTTGCGCGACCACATTTCGCAGAACTTTCACGGGTATCGCCGCAAAAGTGACGGACCCTACCGCCGTCTTGGTCTTGACGCGACGTTGCATCGCGAGGATGCGCGCTTCGGATGCCATTTGCCGGTGAGCCTCTTCAGCCGCCGCTCGCAAGTGATGTTTGAGATTCCGCGCGATACCCACGACGGCGAAGTATTCGAGATGGATCTAAGCGGGATCGGAATTCACAACCTGATGTTGCAGCTGAGGGTGGTCGTCGTGTGATTGAAGGCGCCGTCGACGAAGGAGGTAAAGCGTTGCTGAAGAGAAATTACTACCTGACTTTGGGCCTCCGCGTGACGGAACACGAAAACGGGCTCAGACACGCATTCTACGAGCTGGTGCGGCACTACCATCCGGACAGCGTCGGGGCTAACGGCACTCCGTTCTACCAGGAAATCGTCGAGGCATATCACCTTTTGTCGGACCCCGACCGAAGAGACGACTACGCTCGAGGCTTGAGCGACGCGGGACCAGCCGTGACCAGCAGGCGCACATGGGCGCTCCCCGATTTGAATTCGCCACTCGATTCTGATCTTCCGACCGCCGCCCACCTTCTGAGCAATTCCCGGATTTCGTGGCCTTCTCTCGATCTGGTCCGGGAGCAGGTGTTGAAAAACTTTCTTCGAGCCCGGCCGCCGCGGCAAAAGCGCGCCGAGGCGATCGACGTCCAGCTCACGCTCACGCCGGAGGACGCGGCCCGCGGCGGCGTCGCGATGATCGAAGCTCCCGCCATCTATCCATGCCCGGCGTGCCACGGGTCCGGACAAGACAACGGCTTACCCTGCCAGGTCTGCGATGAGCTAGGCGTGGTCGAAGAAAAGGAATCGATACCGGTGCAGATTCCCGCGATGTTCGAACCTCATCAGCAGATCGAAATTCCCTTGCGCGGCCTCGGCATCCACAACTTTTACTTACGGCTTCATCTTGACGTCGCACCGCAATGAGGCCGAGACAAACGCCAGAGGTATCCATATGAAGACCGACTTTGAATTGCGCCACGACGTCGAACGCGAGCTCGAGGAAGATCCCAGCGTCGACGCGCGCGACATTGCGGTAACGGCCAAGAACGGTGTCGTCACGCTGACGGGTCGTGTCCCGACGCTTGGCGAAAAGTGGCGCGCCGAGAGTGTCGCGAAACGTGTCGCCGGAGTAGTGGCGATCGCCAACGAGATCGAGGTCGAGCTGATGCACGAGCGGACCGACGCCGACATCGCCGAGGACTTAAGACTGGCGTTCAAGATGGACAACCGGATCCCCGCCGACAGCATCAAAGTCGCCGTTTCAAATGGCTGGGTGACGCTGGGGGGAACCGTCAATCACCACTTTCCGAAAACGGAGGCCGAGAACCTCGCGCGAGAGCTCGCGGGCGTCCGTGGCATCACCAATTCGATCGCCATCACGCCGAGCGCATCGCCCAGGGAAGTCAAAGCAAAGATCGAAGAAGCTCTCAAGCGAAGCGCGCAAATCGACGCGAACCGCATTTCGGTCGAGAGCCTCAACGGCAAGGTTATTCTCACCGGCACTGTCCGCTCGTTCGCCGAGCGCGGCGAAGCAGAAGCGGCAGCCTGGCGCACGCCGGGCGTCACCGAGGTTGAAAACAAGCTGACCGTCAAACCGTGAGCTTTCGCGATGAACGAGCAAATTAAAGTTGGATATCAAACCTACATTTACGACGGCGGCGAGGAGTTCGGCGCGGTGCGTGAGGTTGCGCCGGACGGCAGCCAACTAGTGGTCTACATCGAGAATGCTGGCGAGTTCGTCGTTCCGCTCGACGCCGTCAAATCGGTGCATTCCGGAAAAGTTATTTTGGATTACGCGCGGCTCAACCGCCGCGTTCAGAAGGCAATCGATCACGCGCACGACGCTGAAAAGCCAGGCACTTAAATCACACAGAGGAAAGCCACCGATGAAAAACGATCAGACCACCAACAATGGCAAATCGGTTCTGGGACCCGGAACCAAGGCGCCGGACTTCACCCTGAAGTGCACGCCGGACCAATCCGTTTCGTTGAGTGATTTTCGCGGCGCGCCTGTGATCCTCGCGTTCTACCCCGCGGACTGGAGCCCTGTGTGCGGCGATCAGTTGGCTCTGTACAACGAGGTATTGCCGGAGTTCAGGCGCTTCGGCGCCGCGCTGCTCGGTATCTCGGTCGACGGCGCCTGGTGTCATGCCGCGTACGCCAAGGATCGCAGACTGCACTTCCCGCTGCTCGCTGATTTCCACCCTAAAGGAGAGACGGCACAGAGCTACGGCGCGTATCGGCACCAGGACGGCGTATGCGAGCGCGCATTGTTCGTGATCGATTCCGAGGGAACGATCCGATGGAGCTACCTGTCACCTATCGGAGTGAATCCCGGCGCCGACGGTATTCTCACCGCTCTTGAAGGTCTCGCGCCTCGGCAGCAGGCGTCAACCCGCGAAGCGTCACGCTCTTAAGGAGAGCACCAATGGCTACCACCACGGCAGCACGAAAAACAAAAACGCATCCAGTGGCCCGCGATCATTCGCGAAGCCGAATAGCCGAATCCAACATCCCCGCGACTATGCAGGCTGCCGCGATTGATCGTTTTGGCGGACCCGAGGTCCTCACGCTCCACACTCTGCCGACGCCGATGCCCGACGCGGGAGAGGTGCTGATCGCAGTCGATACTGCAGGCGTCGGAGTGTGGGACGCTGAGATGCGCGATGGCAGCCTCGCAAGCAGTCGAAAAAAGTTCCCGCTGGTGCTTGGCACCGATGGCTCCGGGGTTATTGCGGCGATTGGCTCAGGGGTGCGCCGTTTCAAACTTGACGATCGCGTGTATTCGTATGCGTTCGAAAACCGCAAGGGCGGCTTTTACGCTGAATACGTAGTGGTCTCCGCCAAAATGACTGCTCATATACCGAAGACGCTCGACCTCGAGCACGCGGGCGCAATCCCGACCACCGGGCTCACCGCGCTCCAGGGCATCGACGACGCACTACATCTAAAGAAAGGCGAAACCATCATCATACACGGCTCGACTGGCGGCGTGGGAAGTCTGGCCGTGCAGTTCGCCAAGCTGCGCGAGGCGCGAGTGCTTGCGACCGCGTCGGGCCAGGACGGCATGGATTTCGCCCGCCGCCTCGGAGCGGACATGGTGATGGACGGACGCCACAGCGATATCGTCGCCGCCGCACGCGAGTTCGCACCCGACGGCATCGATGCCGTGCTTGGCCTGGCTGGTGGTGAGGCTCTGGAGCGATGCCTCGATACGCTCCGACCCGGTGGCCGCCTCGCCTATCCAAACGGAATAGACCCGGAGCCAAAGAAGCGGCCCAAAATGCAGGTCATCCCCTATGACGCCGTTCCGGGCGTTCACGAGTTCGATCGCCTGGGACGCGCCGTCGAAGCGGCCAAGCTTCAGGTCCCGATTGCTGCTGCTTACCCCCTCGCCGATGCGGCGAAGGCACATGAACGGCTGGCAGCCGGTCACGTGCTTGGCAAGATCGTGCTGCGAACTCATCAGACCTGAACATATGTGGTCACTTGAGAAATTTTTTACGACCTGAGGTTTACAATGGAAAATCTTAAAGGACTGAAAGTCGCGATACTGGTCACCGACGGTTTCGAGCAGGTTGAACTCCTCGAACCGCGCAAGGCTCTCAATCAAGCCGGCGCCGAGACGCGCGTCGTTTCGCCCAAGGACCAACGCGTCAAAGCCTGGAAATTCACGGATTGGGGCGAGGTGATACCGGTCGATGTGCCACTGGACAAAGCCTCTTCGCGAAACTTCGACGCGCTGCTGCTGCCCGGAGGCGTCATGAACCCCGACGCTCTACGAATAATTCCGAAAGCGGTCGCATTCATAAAGGAGTTCTTCGACGCCGGCAAGCCGGTCGCCGCTATCTGCCACGGCCCATGGACAGTGATTGAGGCCGGAGCCGCGAAAGGACGCCGGATCGCATCGTGGCCGTCACTCAAGACTGATCTTCGGAATGCCGGTGCGGAATGGATGGACCAGGAAGTTGTGGTCGATAGGAACCTCGTGTCCAGTCGCAAGCCCGACGACATTCCAGCGTTCAACCGCGAGATGATCAAGTTGTTCGGCCAAGCCGCCACAGCAAGCGAACATTCTCGCCAGACTCACGCTTGATCGCCGGCGCGAACTTAATCGGCGCAGGATTTATTCAAACAAACAGGAGACACGTCATGCTCACCCCACCAGTCGGCAAACGCGATCATGTTATCGGTCCGTGGAACGCGAAAATCGTCGTTGTGGAATACGGCGATTTTGAATGTCCCTACTGCGCTGCTGCTGAGCCCGTCCTTAGGGCATTGCGGCAAGCACTGGCGGGCTCCCTACTGTTCGCGTTCCGCCACTTCCCGCTGGCCGAGGCGCATCCTTACGCCCTGCACGCCGCAGAAGCGGCCGAGGCTGCGGGCGCGCAGGGAAAATTCTGGGAGATGCATGATTGTTTGTTTGAACATCAGGATGCGCTTGAAGACGAGGATCTGATCGACTACGCGGCCGAGGTCGGCTGCAACCTGGATCAGTTCGTCAACGACATGGCTGAGAACCGCTACGCCGCGCGCGTGCGGGAAGATTTTCTCAGCGGAGTTCGCAGCGGCGTCAATGGCACTCCGACGATCTTCATCAACGGATTGCGCTACGACGGCCCTCGCGATCTCGGCTCAATGCTGGCGGCGATCGAACAAATCACTGCCTTGAGGGCATGATGAAATATCATCGCTTCGGCGCCACCAGGCATGAGGTGCCGGTTATCGGCCAAGGCACCTGGTACATCGACACCGGTATTCCTGATCGCGCGATCGCTGCGATTCGCCGCGGCCTCGACCTCGGCATGACGCATATCGACACAGCCGAGATGTACGGTTCTGGCGACGCCGAGGAATTAGTTGGTCGCGCGATTGCCGGTCATCGCGATGAGGTCTTCCTGGTATCGAAGGTGCTGCCCGAGAACGCCTCGATTGAGGGTACCGTCGCCGCTTGCGAGAGATCGCTCTACCGGCTCCGGACCGACAGGCTCGACTGCTACTTGCTGCATTGGCGCGGACCATATCCCTTGGAAGATACGGTCGCCGGCTTCGAGACGCTTCAGCGCGACGGGAAGATCCTGTCGTGGGGTGTGAGCAATTTCGACGTAGGCGACCTCGATGAGCTCTGGAGCATCGTCGGCCCGGCCCGCATCGCATGCAATCAGGTCCTGTATCACTTGCGAGAACGATCGATTGAGCACGCCGTGCTTCCCTGGTGCGAACGGCACGGCGTATCTGTCGTCGGCTACAGCCCGTTCGGCCATTCGGGGGCTTTTCCGGGCCCGCACACGTCAGCCGGTCGCGTGTTGAGCGCGATTGCCGCCAAGCACAACGCAACCCCGCGCCAGGTCGCGCTCGCGTTCCTGGTCAGGCGACCCTCGCTCTTCACGATCCCGAAGGCGTCGAGCCCGGAGCACGTCGAAGAAAATGCAGGCGCCGGCGATCTACGGTTGAACGGGCGCGAGCTTGCGATGATCGACGAAGCATTTCCGATCGGAATCCGGCAGCGCCTCCCGGTGCTTTAGAGGCGTCACTAATCATCAAAGGAGAGTGACATGGCAGAACTGGTAGTCGAAGAAGTTGTAGTCGAGGATATTGCATCGACAATGGCGCGATATTGGTGGGTATTCCTGCTGAGAGGGCTGCTCGCCATCGCATTCGGTGTGATTGCCTTCACGTATCCCGGAATCACATTAGCGGTGCTGGTGATCTTTTTCGGCGCGTATGCACTCGTGGATGGGGCCTTCATTATCGGCGCCACGCTGGCGAATTGGCGTCATATGGAAAATCATTGGCTCCCGATGCTGCAAGGAATTCTCGGTGTATTCGTCGGCGTGTTGACCTTCCGCTTGCCCGCGGTCACCGCCCTCGGCCTGCTTATCTACATTGCGGCCTGGAGCCTCGCGACCGGTGCGCTTGAAATCGTCGCGGCAATCGAACTGCGCAAAGTGATGAAGGGTGAGCTCTGGCTGCTGCTGAGCGGCATCTGTTCGGTCATCTTTGCGTTCCTCTTGATGTTGAATCCGTTCGCGGCAGCAATCGGGCTGCTGTGGCTGATCGCAGTCTGGGCCGTCGTCTTCGGAGTCCTGTTGATAGGACTAAGCTTCAAGCTTTTGAGACACAGCGGCGCATTGCATCAGTCGCAGAAGCCATCATTCGCGACTTGACAATCCACGTGCCGATTTTTTTGAAACTTTGCTCAGGAGGTAAACACAATGGCGAACGCACTTCAGGAAAGGCATGCGGCGCCGGCATTGGAGAATGTACGGCGCGAGTTCGACGATCTAATTGACAGGTTCCTCGGAGGAACACCGCGCTCGATGCAGCGTCTTAACGCGCTGCTGAAAGAACCGGCGATCGAGTCGTACGTCGAGGGCGACAAGATGGTGGTGCGGGCGGAGATGCCGGGTATGGATCCGAAAGACATCGAAGTGACGGTCAATGGAAACATGCTGACGATTCGCGGCGCTCGTGAAGATCAGCATGAGGAGAAGGGTCGCGACTTTCTGCAGCGGGAGATCAGCCACGAGGAAATGGAACGCTCGATCACGCTCCCGCCTGGGACGACCGGCGAAGGGATTAAGGCATCTTACAAAAACGGAATCCTCGAATTGACTGTGCCAATTCCAAAGGAAACCTCGACCAAGAAGGTTCAGGTTCAAAGCGGGAATGGCGGCGGCAACGGCAGCAACGCCAGCTCAAAGAATAAGTAGCTGAGTCTCGAATTTGGGGAACTAACCGTTACAGGAGGTGTTGCAATGCCACACCCAATTGAACCATGCCCGTGCGGATCCCTGAAGCTCTACAGAGATTGCTGTGGCAAGGGAAAGTGAAATGCTCGGCGGAGTCGGCGCCATTCGCTGACTCCGCCGAGCCTCGGTCACGTTACTCGCGACTGATCACAACCTCTTCATAGGGCTCAACCGCACGTCTGCGGCCAGCGCCAGCAAGTAGTACCGCCACAATCCCGGTAAGAAACACGCCATCGAAAGTTCCCATGCCACCAATTGACGCGACCGGGGTCCTGAGCTCGGCGATTCTGTTCAGGTTGGTCAGATCAGCTCCGATCAGCGTGCCGAGGACGCCACTGACGTACGCGATCACGTGCAGGCTGTCCCTCGCTCCCATGGCTTTGCCAATCAAAACCGCGACGATCGCTGCCGTAAGCGGCGGAATAAACAATGGAAGTGCAATCCCGAGTCCTTCCACCGGGTAGGCAAACTGATGAGCCACGTATGCGACGAGTGCCGTTCCCAGTACTGACGGCAGGAGGGCCGATGGCCATCGGAACAACGCATAGGCACAGATAAATAGTGGAATCAGCGCACCACCGACATTTATCGCGACCGTGGTACTCGAGCCGGCGTATTGCATGGGAATTTGATAGAGCACGCCGAAATTGTTCACCGTGGTCGCGGTCGGAATAGCATCGGACGGGACGGCGTAGAGAGGAATGTTGATATAGCTGCCTATGAGACTCGCGAACAAAGCCAGAATCGCAGCCCTGGGCGAAAGGCCTAGAACCAAAAATGCATAACTGATCACCTCGAGTTCGATCAGGATGAAAAGCCCGGCCAAAAGGGCCACGCAAATGAGTACGTAGATGAAAAGAAAGGGGGCGAACAACATGCGATTGACCTCCTGATGTCGTACCTAGCCCAACACGCAAATGTTGGACCGTAAGTTGCCGCATGAAGCAGAACGCCTACTTCGAGAGAGTCATTGGTTCGATTCGACGGGAGTGCTTGGACCTCGTTCGCCGCGTGCGAACGGAACCGGCTACGATCGAAATAGCTCCCTACTGGCCACGGCACCCGGACGCATCTTTCACTGGACAAAGACTGTCTTGCACTGGCGACCGATCCAGTCGCCACAGAACGGACGAATCATCGCCGTTCCACAAGTCGGTGGGTTGCACCATCGCTACGAACGCCTCGCGGCGAATCATTGGCTTCACAAATGGGCCGCGCACAGCCTGCACCAACAACGGCAATCACAAGCCCGAGCGCGGCAGCGTGGCGGGGCTTCATTCGAAATCAGCTTTGCGCTCCCAGGGCATCGATGTCAGCAATGTCCTTGTCGATTTGCTCAGTGCCTTGGTTCAGCCAGTACCTGCGACCCGAGCCCTGCCTTCAGGAAAGCAGCGCACTTTCGGTTGTGGACTCGACGCCAAGGGACAGCTCGATCACCTGCTTATGGAATTTGCGCAGGCTGGGCCTGTGCCCGATGCTGATGAAGGCGATGGGCAGGCTCGCAAGGCGCGAGTACAAGCGCTCTTCAGAGGCAATATCGAGCGCGCTGGTTGCTTCGTCGAGGATTGCAAAGCGCGGTCTACTGAGGAGGAGCCGCGCGAAAGCCAGACGCTGCTGCTCGCCGCCCGACAGCAAGTCCGCCCAGTTGAGCTCGGCGTCGAGACCGCCAAACCGGCCGGGGAGATAGGCAAGGTCGACTTCCCGCAGCACTTCCATGAGGGTTTCGTCGCTGACAGCGTCGGCCCGTGGGTACTGAATCTGTTGGCGAATCGAGCCCAGGATCAAATAAGGCTTTTGCGGCATGAACAGGATATGATTCACCGACGGCCGCAAGATCCGCCCGCTGCCGGCTCTCCATAGGCCCGCGACAGCCCTCATGAGTGAGGTCTTGCCCGCACCGGTCGGACCGGTGACCAACAGAGCGTCGCCATCGGCGACCGCGAGCGAAATATCCTGCTGCAAAACTCGCACCCGATCCGGCGTCTCCAGGGTGATGTTCTTAAGAGCAATCTGTGAGTCATCTTCGACCACCTCGATTTGCCGCTGGTCATCGCTCTCCTTGGTGGCTGCCTTTTCACAGGACTCCTCGAATACAGCCAGACGATTAACCACCGATGCGTAGTCGGTAAGTGCCTGGAATTGATCGACTACCAGCGACATCGAACCCTGCAGAACCGAAAATGCATACGCCGCTTGGGTAAATTCGCCCAACGCAAAACGTCCGGAAAAGTAGGCGCCGGCCAACACGAAATATGGCACGAGGCCTGCCGCGTTGTCATAGGCGGCGGTGAAAAGGGTCAAATGGCGCTGCCATAGAATGAGCAGCTTGAAATTGTCGACAACCTTGGCAAAGCGCTGCCGCAGTTGTTGAGCTTCATCGCGCGCCCCGTTGTACAGCGCGATCGCTTCCGCATTGTCGCGCGCGTGGACTAATGCGAACCGGTAGTCGGCTTCGTAACGTTGCTGATTGAAGTTGATCACCACCAGGCGGCGGCCGATCACCACGGCCAACCAGCTGCCCGCCAGCGAATAACCGATCAAGCTTGCGGCCAGCCATCGCGAGATTCCCCAGAGGATTCCGAAAAACGCCATTGCGGTTACGACCGCTTGCAGCACCGTCATCGAGTAGCTGAGCGCACCGCTGCCAAAACTGTTGACGTCTTCGCTGATCCGCTGGTCGGGATTGTCGACCGTACGATCGCGCATGATGTAGTAAAGCGCGTTGCCCTGCAGCATGCCCTTCACGAACCTCTCCGTCATCCAATCCCGCCAGTCGATGCTGAGGAGTCCGCTCAAGTATGGGTATAAGGCGGCGATGGGCACGAAGACCACGATCCAAAGCGCGAATAGCATCAAGAGATGATGAAACCGTGCGGCGTCCTTCGCTTGCAGCGCGTTCATCACGTCGCGCGACACGTAACTGAAAACCGCCTGCATCCCAACCGTGCCCAGATTCAACACCGTCATTGCCGAAACCAGCACGAAAGCTCGGCCGCGTCTATCCGATGCCCAGTACGGGCGGACCAAGCGCCAAAAGCGTTCCCAGAAAACTCGATCGAAACGATCGGAGGTGGCTCGATCATCATCCTTATTTTCATTCACGGACTTGTATTCATTCATCTCGAATTGGTTAAGTGCTCCGCTTTCATCGAAGTGGTGTGAGGCAGCCGTTCAATCCCGACCTCATCTTGCAATCCAATCGCGGTCAGGCGTGTCGGCAATCAGCCTAGCGCGATCAAGCTCAGCAAGCCGACGGCGGCACAATAGATTGCAAACGGAGTAAGGGTCTTGGTGTGGAAATATCTCGTCAGAATCTTAATGGAAACGGATGCGGCGGCTGCCGCGCAGACCGCGCCCAGCAAGGCATTCTCGATCGCCGCAACGCTGCCCGAATGGAAGAGCACGGGTAGCTTGAGAAGGGCAGCCGCTCCAATTATCGGGGTGGCCAAAAGAAACGAGAATCTGAGCGCTTCTTCATGAGAGAAACCGATCAAAAGTCCACCGGCAATCGTCGATCCGGTTCGCGAAAATCCCGGTAACAGGGCGAGCACCTGCGCTATTCCGACCTTCGCGGCCTGCCACCACGACATCCGGGCGGCAATCCGCCTGTCTATGCGGTCGAACTCTTCGCTCGGCTTGGCGGTTCTTCTCAGGCGCTCTGCCAAATAGAGCAACCCGCCATTTAACATGAGAAAAAGCGCGGCTGCCGCCGGCGAGATGAAGAGCTCCTGCAGTTGCTTTTGGAAGACAAGCCCGGCTGCACCTGCCGGAACAGTGCCAATGATCAACAGCAAACCTAATTTCGCGCCAGGATTTGTAGGCCTGAACTCCCGCGCCCATATGGAGCCGAGCAGTCCGGATACGATGCGAGCCCAATCATCCCAATATACAATGAAGAGGGTTAACGCCGTTGCGAAATGCGTTGCCACGACAAACGTCACAAAGTAGTCCGCGTTTTGATCGATTGGCCAGCCCAAAAGGCCGGGCAAAATCACGCTATGACCTAAGCTCGAAATCGGGAATAGCTCTGAGACACCTTGCAGCACGCCCAATACAGCCGCTTGAAAATGGGACAGCATAAGAAACCTTATCCGCTCAAACGCGCACCGCTGACAGTCGGGCTTTCTTCAGGTAAGCCTGAACGACGTGAAACGGTCGCGCGCTCGGCGAAGTGCGTGATGCACTCGCGTATATCTCGCTTCTTGATCGCGAGGTCGCGCAATTGCGCGGTGCGAGTCGCGAGCTATGGCAAGGGCGCGGCGTCTATGCGGTCGCCGTACTTCGTGCTCAAGATATCGAGGATCGCGCGTGGGATGATCATCCGCCGGGTATCGACCGCCGCCGTTGCCGCGACCGCGCGAAATCCCCGGGCATCCTCGCGCGATATGAGGTAGCGTATCCCTTCTTTTTCCGCTGATTCAACCTTCGTTGCACGATACCATGCGAAGGACTTTACCGGTGCAAGATTTTCGATTTCAGCGCCATAGTACGGTCCGCCATCAAATGGATCCATCTGCTTGAGGAATCGCATCCCGGCCTGCTCCAGGATCTTCACTGCCCCGCGCGCGTTCTCGCCAACCACGCCGAGCGAGCTGCGGACCTGCTCCGGAAGCATGAATGTGTACAGCGGCGCGTCAGGAAAGAGCGTGCGAATGAATTCCTTGTCACGCGTTGACATGCGATCCGCCTCCCGATACGAGAGCCCGGTGACCAGCCGTCCATAGTGATCCCAGAAGCGATTTCCGTGTCCCGGCTCGCCGGAGGCAAGCATCTCTGCGATGAGTTGTCGCTGGAAGCGCCTGCGATGCCGCGCGATGTACAGGAATCTCACCCACGAGATCTGCTTGCCGATTCGCTCTGGATGCCCCCGCATTGCTGCACTCACAATCAGCCCTCCTAGTTCTGAGGGCCCATCCATCGAATAGCGCAGTCTCAGGTAGGGATGCCGGAACTTCCGGCGGAGCGTGTGCGAGTAGCGCTCGTCGGCATCCATCTCGAAGTAGTAATGCGGTGAGCTCGGAGTGCCGTGCTTGCCGATGATCATCGAAGCCGCAACGATTCGACGCCTACCTATCTCCTCCGCGCAAAATACATAGATGGAATGCTCTCGCTTCGCGATTTCGCCCGTGAAGGATTTTGTTGATCGCTCGAGCACCTCCGCCAGCTCTGCCGAATCGGTCGGAAGGTTAGTCGAGTCGAGTTCGCGCGCGAGACGGAGGATTTGGCGATGATCCTGCAGGCCGGCCTGGCGCAAGAGAAACGAGGGAAGCGCTGAAGCCATGCGAAGAGACTAGCACTCGCAATATGGGGTTTCGCGATCAGGGAGAAAAAGAGTTTGCTCAAGATTCCATTTCAAAGAGCTGCCCGTAACTACGCTGAGCTCGGAACGAAGCCGCTTCGGCCCCTTTTGGCTGGTCGGCCGACGGTCCGAGATCCAGGATCATGCACTTAATCGAGCCACCGCCCTTGGCCAGAAATTCGCTGACATCTATCAGTACCGGCTCGACGCCGCGCTCCCGAATCTGTTGGCATAGCGTTTCCCCAACGCCCAGCGGCATGAACAAATAGTACTTGCCCTGATACTCGACCTGAAAAGAGTTGGCCGCATAGAGTGCCGCATCGGCGGCTTGCAATTCTACTAGATTAGAGGCAAATGCGTTCCGCAATTCTTCCCCCGACTGACGCGTCAGCCCATCCATGTGAGCAAGCACGAACTCGCGTCGAGGCCCGAACGAGCACAGCACCGTATCTCCGTGGTAATGGGCCTCAAGGCACAGTTCCAGAGAAAGTATTTGCGCGCCGGCTGCGATCCGCCCTAATTCGCCGATCGCGCGATCGTCCGAGCGGAACCCGTACAACCGTTTCCACGGCGGCAGGCCGATCGTCAGTACGAAGCGCTGCCGCTCGATTGGCCCGTGCGTAAACAGCATGTAGGCGCCGGCTGGGAAGAAATCTGCTTCGCCTTCGAACCGCGCCTCGATTTCGTTGGTGACAAAACCGAGCGATCGGATGAATGATCGGTAGACATCACGCTCGGGGGCCCGGGAGGGCAGTAAGTTGGCGAGGTGAAACACCTTCCATGCGGCCGGGATACCCTCTCGCGGGTAAAGAAAACCGGCGTTGGCGGGATAGACCAGACCGGGAAGAAGCTCGTGCGGCTCTACCACCAGCACCTCTGCGCCATGCGCGAGCAATGTCCTCGCCATCGTGTGCCATTGGCGGCGGGCCCGGTCCGGATCGACTCTCTTCTTAAGCCCAAGGATGTTGCGCGTGTGCGGGTTGGCCCCGCCCTTCACTGAGAAGTATTGCGGATCGCCCATCAGGATCGTTCTTGGCATATGAGTTGAAGTCGGAAAACCCGCGGCGCAATTCAGCGCTATCGCTAGACTACTTCTGGAACTTGATGAAGACGGACTTGGGCTGGGTGTAAAGTTCGATCGAGTCTTTGCCCAGCTCACGGCCGAAACCAGATTGCTTGTAACCGCCGAACGGCGAGATCGGATCAAGTATCCCGTAACAGTTGATCCACACTGTGCCGGCCCTGAGACGGCGCGCGAGTGCGAGGGCGCGATTGACGTTTCGGGTCCATACCGCCGCCGCGAGTCCGTAAATGGTATCGTTTGCCTGCAGCACTGCATCGGTCTCGTCCCGGAAGGGAATCAGGGAAGCGACCGGGCCGAAAATTTCCTCGCGAGCTATCCGCATGTCGCTCTTGACGTCGGCGAAGACCGTCGGCGCGACGAAGTAGCCCCTGGACTGCGGTCCGCGCTCGCCGCCCGCGCGGACGCAGGCGCCTTCCTGCTGGCCGACGTTCAGATAACCGAGCACACGCTCGTACTGTTCATCGGAGACCAGCGGCCCCATCGTGGTGCCAGGCTGAAGAGGATCTCCCAGGGTGATGCCCGATGCGACTTGCGTGAGGCGTTCTGCGAATTCGTCGTAAATTTTCTGCTGGATGAAAATTCGCGAGCCCGCACAGCACACCTGCCCCTGGTTTCTGAAAATTCCCATAGCCGAACCCGCCACAGCCAACTCGAGGTTGGCGTCGTCGAAGATAATGTTCGGTGACTTGCCCCCGAGTTCGAGAGAAACGCGTTTCAAATTGCTGGCTGCCGCCTGCAAGATCTCTCTGCCCACCGAGGTGGAACCGGTGAAGGCGACCTTGTCGATATCCCGATGCCGCGCGATGGCTGCACCCGCGGTTGGACCGAAGCCGGTGATGATGTTGACGACGCCGGCAGGAAGCCCGGCCTCGAGGGTTAGCTTGCCGAAGGCGAGGGCGGGCAAAGGAGTTTGTTCGGCAGGCTTGAGAACGACGGTATTGCCGCATGCGAGAGCTGGGGCGACTTTCCATGCCACCATCGAGAGCGGGCCATTCCACGGAATGATCTGGCCGCAAACACCAAGCGGCTCCCGCAGGGTGTAGTTGAACAGAGACGGATCGGAAGGATTGGTCTCACCGCAGATCTTCGTCGTCCAGCCGGCGTAGTAGATGAAGACTTCTGCAGTTCTGGCAACTTCGTTTCTCGCCTCGGAGATCGGCTTGCCGTTATCCAGCGTGATCACGTGCGCCAATTCATCGGCGTGCTTCTGGACTAGTTCAGCAATCTTCAGCAGATATTTGGCTCGCTGATGGGGCGTGATGTGAGACCACGGGCCGTTCTCGAATGCTTCGCGAGCAGCCTTAACAGCGGCGTCGACGTCACGCGCGTCTCCTTCCGCCACCGTCGTGAGCACTTCTTCAGTCGCCGGGTTGATTGTGTGGAAAGTACCGCCAGCTTGAGCCGGCGCCCATTTCCCGGCGATCAGCAGCTGCTTCGGAATGTCGCGCAGGAATTCGAACGCTCGGTTGTTCCTTCCGGGAGCCGCCGTCCCTTCGATCTTCGCTGGCGTTTCCATCGCACAATCACCCGATCAAGAAGAGCAATCATCCATACCTAACCACGTTACCTGCATCCATTTTGGTTCATTATCAGCCCGCCGGAGCCTCGATGCGAGTGCGGTGACATTCCATATCCGAGAGCTGTGCTTGCTCTGATTTCCGGCGGCGCGCGAGGACAAGGCGCGGCCGAAGCCCGTGTCGCTATCAAAAATTCTATCCGAACCGGAATTTGAGCGACTGCGAGAATTAATATCGAATTGACGCCATTCCGTTGGACGGGAGATGGATGATGTTTTGGGGTCGAGTGAATGTGGCGAATTGTCTATAAGTGACGTCGCTCTGACTCGGCGCCAGTTCCTCGCCAAGTCGGCTCGAGTAGCCGCGGACGCCGGGCTCGGTCTGAGCGCGCGGGGTTTGACAAACCGACTGTCTCATTCGCACGAGTAGCCTGAGGTTCAGAACGGGTTCTCGGTCGCCAGGCCAAGCGCGTGACGTCCAAGTTGTTCCGACACCCGATCAGGATGCGCGTTGATGTGCAGAGGCATCGCCTGAAAATCACGGTAGCGGCGTTCGAAGGACTGCCCCTCTCGGAGACCATTTCCGCCCAGCACGCGCAGGATCAGCCGCATGGCCTCGTCGCACAAGCGCAGAGCTATCATGCTGGCCCCGAGCTGTTCCAAATAGTCGCCCTCCGTCGGAGTCTGATGCGCCGCAATACGAGCATCCGTCGCGGCGCAGGAGTCATAGACTGCCGCGCGCGCCGCGTAGATCAGGGCGACGGCATGGCCGAGATTTACGTGGATGGTGGGTCTCTCCACCATCTTGACTCCCATGATAGCGATTCGGCCTTGGATGCCTATGCACGCGTCCTTCAATGCCGCGTCGGCGACTCCCACCGCCATACAGCCGAGCCAAAGGTCGGAAAGGGCCACCCAATCCTCGCGATAGCGATCGTCGATGACTGCGTAGGCCGGATCGCGGAAGGCAACCCTGTATGGCAACGGGAACGGCACCACCCCCGAGAGAGGTGCTCGCACTTCTTCATAGTGCACGTGATCAGTCGCGGAGGCGCGAAGGCTCATTGCCTTCCAGGTTGGGTCGATGCGCACGCCCTGCTGATCGGTACGCACTAAGGTCAAGTGCGGCTGCCGTTCGCCCTCGAAGACGAAAGTGACGCCCGCATAGTCCGAATAGCGGCCACCGGAGCCAAAGGAGGCGATTCCGTTCAGCACGACCTCATCCCCGTCCACTCTGCCAATCACTCCGGTCCCAGCGCCGGCCGGCAAGCAGACCCAGTGCCGGTTGGCAGTGATACTGCGCAGCAACCCGATATGCGCGGGACCCAGAAGGCCGCAGTAGAAATGGAACACACACAGGTGGTTCCAAAGACACCAGCCGGTTGAGCCGCAGGCCGCGGCCACTGCTTCCAGCTCTCGTCCCATCGCGGTTACGCTACTTTCAAGCCCGCCCAAGGCTCGGACGGCTGACATGCGCATAACATCGTTGCCCTTCAGCGCCGCGATCACCGTCGGAGCGACGGACCGCGTGGCGTCGGCCTCAGCCGCCTGCCCTGCTATCAAAGGTAGCAGCGGGGCAACCAGAAGACTGTTCGACTCGGCCACGTCGGCGGATGGATAGTTTTCGTTGGAGCGGTGACTTCCCATTTGCGGTAGTGTCTCAGATTAAGCTTTAGAGGCGGGCGACGGCGTTTACCTGAGTGGCGGCAACACGATTGGGTCGGGGAGTTGCGACGCGGGCCAGGGCCGGTTGTACTTCGCCGCAATCTCGGAGACGACACGCTCCCAGCGCTCCTTCCCGAAGCTCTTGTAGGTCTGGAATGGATTAACGTATTCGCGCATGCGGAAAGCCTGACCGTTTCTGATGGTGATCAGGGTGAAATAGCGCTGCGTATAGCGGCCGCCGTCCACGGTATCGCCACCGCCCGATGATTCCACGATGGTGGTATCCGGATCGGCTGTGGGATACACCGTTGCCGGCGTTGTGCTGAAGCGCGGAACCACGCTCAGCAGAAATTCCATAAAACGGCTCGCGGCCTCGTACCCAATCAGCGTCACCGGGATCTCGAACGTCGGTCCCTCCCAGATGGCGTCCTGGTGCAGGGCGTCGCGCCAGATTGCGCGCTGTTCTTCCAGGGTGGTGATCTTGCCGCCGAAGGCATCACCGAGGTTCTTCCGGGCCATAGGCTGTCTCCTTTGCCCGTCTTACTACGTTGGTTAGAGATTATCCATTACGGCGGACTATGGCCTGAATTGCAGCGCTCGAGGCACCAGCAAGGCGGGTTGCGTGACGATGCGATAGGCATTCTCGACCCATTCGCAAATCCAACGCCGTGTGTCGCGCGGGTCGATCATTTCCTCCATCTGGAACCGGTTGAGTGGCCCGATGGGTCCCCGCGCGCTTTCGATACGCGCATTGATCTCGGCTCGCAGTGCTGCTGGATCGGCGGCCTCGGCAAGCTGGCGTTTGTAAGCGGCCTCGATGCCACCTTCGGGCGGGATGCCGCCGACGTCAGCCGCGGGCCACGCGACGCGCGCACTGGCGCCGCTGCGAGGCGTTGCAAAGTTGTTGCCGGCGACGCCAAAGCTGCGGCGCATAATGACGGTGAAGATCGGAACTGCTACCTGCGCGAATGCGATCATCCACTCGCCACCCTTGCGAATGGTGCCGGCTATTTCGTGCTCGAGGCCCACCGCGAACCCCGGATTGTCGATCAGGTTCAGCAGGGGAAGATGGAACAGGTCGCACAGGTCGAGGTGACGCTTGAGCTTGTCGCAACCATCGGCCGTTAGCGCGCCGCCATTGACGTGCCGAGAGTCAGATGCGACGACGCCCATGGGATAGCCGTTGAAGCGTACGAAGCCAACAATCTGGTCGGTACCCCACAGCGGCCCGATCTCGAAGAACGAGCCTTGGTCCCCCATCAACCGGATGGCTCGGCGCATGTCGAAGGTCGTGGTGCGCTTGCGGGGAACAATCGTAAACAGCTCTTCTTCCCGACGGTCAATCGGATCAGCTGGGTTTGGCTCATGGACAGGCGGCGCTTCGTAGACACTCGAGGGTAGGTAGGAGAGGAACCGCTTCGTCATCGAAGCTGCCGCTTGCTCCGACTCCGCGAGATTGTCGACCGAGCCGTTCCGGCAATGGATATGCCAGCCGCCCAATTCCTCTTTCGTGATGTCGTAACCCATTGCGTGCCTGACCACCGGCGGTCCCGCCACGAACAGCTGCGCGATGTCGCGCACCATGACCGAGAAATGGCCGAGCACAGCCTTGGCAGCGCCGATGCCGACTACGCTGCCGAGCAGCAGATTGACCACCGGCACCTGGCTAAGCTGCGCGACGTACATAGTGCTGCCGAGGTGGCCCGGCAGGAACGATCCACCCTCGCCAGACACCCGGGGCCGGCCAGCGACTATTGCGCCCGAGCTTTCCTGCGCGCTGCTCTCGCCGGCCTTCTGCTGTTTGGGGACCATGGCTGCGATGCTGCCGCCGCCTGACGAGCCGTCGAGCAATCGGATCGACGGGCACCGAAGGTCGATCGACAGCCGATCGAGATGCGCGCTCTTGCCGCCAATCGCGCCGTCGGCATGCCCGCCGCGCGAGGTGAAATCGTCGGCGCATACCACGACCGTCCGGCGGTCAATCTTGCCCCAGCCACCGATATGGTTGGCGGGCGTGAAGCCCGCGACCTTTCCATCTTCGTCGTAGTCTGCGAAGCCTGCGAGGCTCCCGACCTCGCGAAAGCTGCCGGCGTCGAGCAGCAGATCGATTCGCTCCCGGCAGGTCAGCTTGCCGCGAGAGCGCTGGCGGACCACGCCCGGATCGGTCGACCCCGGCGCGAAGCGGTGATGGGCGATCGCCTGCAACGTCTGCACGTCGGCGAGCATTGGCGCCCAGGTATCGTCGCCATAGCGGCGTGGCGAGGCTGCGTCACTGTCGCGTTTAGCCGGAGCGATCGTGGCGACAATCTGACCAGACGCGACAATGGCGCCGATCTCGGCGGGCCTGATCGCGGTCACGACGCCGGCACAGGGTGCGGTGATCGCGGTTTCCATTTTCATGGCGCTGATGATCATTAGCGTCGCACCGGCCTCAACCGTAGCGCCGGCCTCCACCGGGAGCTCGATGATCGCACCCTCCATTGGGCTTTCGACCCCTTCCTCGCCGCTCGGCACGGCCAAGCTGTCCGATGCGATCCGTGCAGCCGACAGGCCGAGCGCGTTCTTGCCGCCGCGGAGAGCCGTCGCCTGCTGTTCGAGCAGCGCCACTGAGCCCGAGGCGGAGGCCTCCGCACCAGTCGGCACGGCCAGCTCGGGATACTCGGAGAAAAAGCTGGTCCGCGCGTCGCCCGCCCGTACCGCCGGATGAGAGAGGACTGCGCGCAGTCGTCGAAGATTGGTCGGCAGACCGGCGATGTGGAACTCATCCAGCGCGCGCAACGTGTGGTCGAGTGCCGACTCGAACGAATGCGTCGAGTTCGACTGGCAGATGAGCTTGGCGAACATCGGATCGAATTGCGGCGGCGGCGCGTAGCCGAGATATGCGGATGAATCGACTCGCACTCCGGGACCCGTCGGCTCCTTGTACGCGGTCAGTACGCCGGGCCCGACCGCGACGATGCGCGCTTGTACGGCAAAACCGCGCGGCGTTTTGACCGCGGCTTGATCCGGGATCCCGAGAGTTTTCAGCGACTCGCCCGCCGCGATGCGGAATTGGGACTCGACCAGGTCGATGCCCGTAACCTGCTCGGTCACGGTGTGCTCAACCTGGATGCGGGGATTGCACTCGATGAAAAAGTGTTCGGCGCGCTCCGGGTTGACCAGGAACTCGATGGTGCCGGCGTTCACAAAGCCAGCAGCGCGCGCGAGGCGAATCGCGTCTTCCAGCAAGCGTCGCCGAAGGCCAGCCTCCAGCCCCGGAGCCGGCGCGATCTCGACAACTTTCTGATTTCGAAGCTGGACCGAGCAATCGCGTTCGTAGAGATGAACGATGTTTCCGTGACTGTCGGCCAGGATCTGGACCTCGATATGCCGTGGCCGCGCAACCAGCTTCTCGACAAACACTGAGTCGTCGCCGAACGCCGCCAGAGCTTCGCTGCGGCATCTGGCCAACGCCGCTGACATTTCGTCGGCGCTTGCGACGACGCGCATACCCCGGCCGCCGCCGCCTCCTGCCGCTTTCAGCATGACCGGATAGCCGATCGTCTTGCTGACCGCCAAGGCATCCTCGACGCTCGCCAAGGCTGTGGAACTGCCTGGAATGATCGGAATGTCGAGTGAGCGGGCCAGAGCGCGCGCCTTGGTCTTGTCGCCGAACAGCGCCAGCGTCTCGGGACGCGGCCCGATGAAGGCGATACCCTCTTCAAGGCATCGCTTGGCGAAGCTGGTATTCTCGGACAAGAAGCCGTAGCCGGGATGCACGCTGTCGCAGCGAGTGGCCTTGGCGGCCTCGATCAGCGCTTCGATGTCGAGATAGGCGCGCACCGGATCGCTCGACGGCCCGCGCGAGCTGCCAATCTCGCGCGACTCGGTCGTAACGCGGATATGGAGCGAGAGTGCGTCAGCCGGGGCGTATACACTGACCGACTCCAGCCCGAGCGCCGACGCGGCGCGCGCGACGCGGATCGCGATTTCACCTCGGTTGGCAATCAATACTCGCTTGAACAAACTCAATTCCCCAACAGCACTTTCAGAGGATGGATTCTAGCTACTCTTCGGTCTTGCGAAGGGCAGGTTTGAAGAGACGAATACCCTCGGCACTCGCATAGTTGCAAGCTGACCCGCATGCAGCGCGAGTACGCTCATGCTCTTTCTAAAGAAGGTCGAGCCGGGTCAGGCGTCTGCAGCTCTCTAACCTGTGCATAAAGAGGCAATCAGACCGTGATATTAGAACCTCTGAAACGCGCGGCGCTTGCTGCGACCAGGAGGCATCGATGAAAGGTTACGGGCATCAGCGGCGGATAGTGCCCTCATTAGGCTGCTGTCATAAGGCGCGGGCGCGGGCCCATGCCTGGAGTTCCTTGATGCGAGTGTATCCACCACTACCCTCGATGATGCCTTCCTTGCGCGCGTCATGAATGCAATCGACCGGGCACAGTGGAACGCAGAAGCCGCAGTCGATGCACTCTTCGAGCACGATCGCGAATCGTCCTAGGAAGTCGTCTTCCACCCGGTAGATCGCATCTACCTTGCCGGGACAGGCGTGATCGCATGCACCGCATCCGATGCAGGTCTCGTCGATATAGAAGTGTCCCGGCTTGTGAGCCATTTGCTAGCCCTCAAAGATCGTGCGAAAGGCGGCCGACGCGTTGATGAACTCCTGCAGGCTCTGGTTGTAGCGGAAGAATAAATCCTTGCGCAGCGGATCTTCGGACCACACGCGTATCGGCGTGCCGGTATGGCTCAGATAGTTGAGCGTATGAGTCAGGTCGGGGCGCCCGCGACCCCGCGCGATAACCTCGATCATTTCGCGCCACGTCGCGAGCGACGCCTCCAATGTGAAGTCGGCGCGCGCGACGTCAACCGCGCCGGCTTCGCGCACATCGGTCGCCTCGAATTCCTCGAACGTGACCTGCACACTCCACGGCTTCCCGCCGAGTCCGCCGTCGAGCACGGTGAACTGCGCAACACAGTCGATGTATCCAAGATGCTCGTGCAGAGTGCTGTTTATTTTCATCAGCTGCGCGAGTCGCTCAAACCACTCGCTGGTCGGGAATGCAATCGCGCGCTGCTGCTCAGTGATAGCCTGTGCTTCCATCAGTTTTGTCCCCATGGTGATTCCAGCGGGATCGTGCAGCGTTCGCGGCGGCTGAATCCCGCGCGATCGCATCGCTGCAGATACTCCTCGACCGACATCTTCCAGAGCCGCCCCTGGCCTTCCATGCCTTGATCGATCTTGTCGAGTCCGCCGCCGAGCAGAATCGCAACGGGCTCCACCAGCGCGGCCTCGGTGAAAGATGTGAGGATCACCTGCTCTCCGACGTCGGCAAACCGATGCATCTCCTCGATAGCCGCCGGGCGATCGGGAGCGTGATCAAGGTAGTTCTTGAGTTCCAACACCCCGTAAGAAACGTGACGCGCCTCGTCCTGCAGGCAGCGCCGGAAGATTTCCTTATCCACGTGAGTCTTGGCGATCATCTCGCCCGAACGGAAAATCGAAAGCACCAAGCCTTCGCCGAGCAGGTTCAACAGGAAGGTTCCCATCGTATGCGTTGGCGCGTCGATGATCGCCTTGAGAGCCCACTCGAAACCGGGCGACGCATGCAACAGACCGCCGCCGGCAATCGCACGCTTGCGGAAGACCTCCTGATGACGCGCCTCGTCCATCAACTGCGTCACAAGGAAGCTCTTCACTTCCAGGAAGTCCTGCGGGATTCGATAGAGCCACTTCGCCGGGAAGTCGCCCGCAACGAATTCGACCTCGGTGAGAAAGGTGCAGAGCTGGCAAGTCGCTTTCTCGAGATCGTCGGGCAAGCGTTCGAGCTCGCTCCACGGGATGTCGCGAGTCGCGTTCCACTGGCGCGCCTTCGCTTCCTCGTACAGCGTCACGACGTTGTCAGCCCATGACTCGTCGCGATTCACCAGCGTGTAGTTATCAACGATCGGCATTTCGGCTGCGTACTCGTCGCGAACCGAGCCGCGCGCTGCGAAGTTCAGCCAGGTCGCCTTCTCCGGGATCAGACCGTAACCAGGCACGTGGTTGATGTCGGTGTAGGTAAGTCCGCGCGACGATGGCTTTGCGCGCTTGCCCCACGACGCCTTGTCGGTGTTCATCCAATGCAACGAGTAGGAACCCCTCTTCATCCGCTCCGCGTTGCGGTCGAGGATTTCGGCCCACTTGGTGGCGTACTGTTTGAACTCGGACTCGTACGTAGCCACCGCCTCTTCATTCATCGAAGGCGAAGGTGGCAACGGTCTCAGCGATTCGACCCGTGATGCATTTGACATGGATGACCTCGCTCGAAAGTTTGGTTGCTCGGAATATAGGAGATATTGATAGTATTGTCAATAGCTGATATGGTGAAAAAAGTGGAACGGAAATCTTCGACGAAACGTGTCAGGGCGCGCCGACTCGATCCAGCCGAGCGCCGGCCGCAACTGCTGAAGTGCGCGATCGTGGTCTTCGCCCGTCGCGGCCTGGGGGGCGCTCATCACGCCGAAATAGCCAGGGAGGCGCGCGTATCCGTCCCGACCGTGTTCTTCTACTTCCCGACCCGCGAAGCCCTGGTGATGGCGGTGCTCGATGAGGTCGCGCGATTTCTGACCGAGATGGCTGTAACGATTCATTCAGGCGGCGGCGCCGCTCCCCGGATTGTACTCGCTCATGCGCAGGCGTTTGCCGATTCAGTCGAGACCCATACCGACTATGCGCGCGTCTGGCTGGATTGGAGTACTGCGATACGCGAAGAGATCTGGCCGCACTATCTGGAATTTCAGGAAAGAATAGTAGCGATCATCGCCAACACCATTCGTCGCTGGCGCCACGAGCGCGGAATCATCGATGACGAGGCCGAAGACGATGCGCGATTAATAGTCGGCTCGGCCCACATGATCGCGCAGCTGAAATTTACCCGCTGCCCGGCAGATAAAGTCGATCACTTCCTGCGGACGCTGGTGGGGTCCACCCTCAGACAGTAACGGCAGTCGAGTTTTTGCCAGCTACCGGGATGTAGTGAAGTGAAGTTGGAGCGCTTGGGGCGCGCGATGGGATCTGGGCCGAATCGTCGCCGAACTACGAGCGTCACCGGGGAAATCCCAGGAGCGCATGCGCGACGGTGCGATCATCGAGATGCCGTCGCGCGAAGCGCTCCGCGAAATCATCGACGGGCTGTTCGCGGCCCTCTTTCCGACCCATTTCGGCCTGGCGGATTTCACCGAGGAAGGAGTCGATTACTTCGTCGGTCACAAGCTCGATGCGACGCTGCGGATACTACGGCACCAGGTCGAGCGCGAGCTGCAATTCGCATCTACCGCCAGCGAGGCGGATCGTTCACGCCGCGCCGCGTCATCGCCGCGAGCGAACTGGCGATCACCCATGAGCGGCCGTTTGCTCATCGATCGCGAGCACAAGCCGAACACTCACAGCGACGGACGCTACCTGGTCTCGTTCGCGGAGGAGCAGGGACCACGCTGGGCGGAGATCCTAAAACTCTGTCGCGACGCTTCGAGGAGTACCTCGATCTCGGTATCGACACGTTCGTGCTTTCGGGTTATCCGGGAAGGAAGAAGCGTACTATGTGGCAGAGTTGCTGTTTCCGAAACTGCCAATTCGGCGACCAGCCTGGCAGCCGGAAGCGCTCGCCGCAGGCTGAGCGTTAGCTTCGACCGCCAGCGAAGGAGAGCGTCCATGAGCGTCGAGTTCATCGGGATGATCGGCACGCAACCCGCATCGGAGATTCACCCGCCGCGGGGACCGGCGATCGATGTCGACTACGTGCGGCGCTTCGCGCAGGCGCACGAGGAGTCAGGCTTCGACCGGATACTCATCGGATACTTTTCCAACGGCGCCGACGGGTTTATCGTCGCGCAGTACGCCGCGTTCGTGACGGAAAAGCTCGGCCTGATGCTGGCGCATCGTCCCGGCTTCGTCGCGCCGACGGTCGCCGCGCGCAAGCTCGCGACGCTCGATCATTTCAGCGGCGGCCGGCTCGCGGTGCATATCATCTCGGGCGGCGACGACGGCGAACAGCGCAAAGACGGCGATTTCATCACGCATGACGAGCGCTACGAGCGCACCGACGAGTATGTCGAAATCCTTCGCCGCATCTGGACGGCGGACAAGCCAATCGATCACGAGGGCGAGTACTACAAGTTTACCCGCTCGTTCTCGGACGTGAAGCCGCTTCAGAAGCCTCACATACCGATCTACTTCGGCGGTTCCTCGGATGCGGCGATTGCAATCGCGGGAAAGCATGCCGACGTTTACGCCCTGTGGGGTGAGCCCTTGGCAGAGGCAGCGAAAACGATCGCGCGCGTGCGCGCATCGGCCGCGCGACA
The DNA here is from genome assembly GCF_049584895.1 of Binatus sp. (SeqCode). GTDB lineage: Bacteria > Desulfobacterota > Binatia > Binatales > Binataceae > Binatus. The sequence goes on along the minus strand of NZ_JBAUYR010000001.1, from coordinate 21,831 downwards.
TGGACGTACGGTGAGATTCAGCCTGTCAACCCGTCCAATTCTGGCATCCACAGAAGATGCGGCGTGGGCGCGCGCTCGACGAATCATAGAAACGATCAGTGAAATCCGCGGGCAAGCGATGTCGGGAGCACCGGCGAAAACTCCCGGCGCCGTTGGCTCGCAACGATTGCTGGCTGCGGCCGCGGAGGGTGAAGTGCTCGACCAGCGGCTGTGGACCGCGGTAGCCGCGGCGACCGGCGCGCGCGGTAATACGACCGCGCTGGTCGGGACGCCTGAGCAAGTCGCAGAATCAATGCTCGCCTACTACGACCTTGGCGTTACGACTTTTCTGATTCGTGGTTTCGATCCGCTTGAAGACGCTATCGACTATGGCCGCGAACTGATCCCCCTCGTGCGACGCGAGATCGCTGAGCGCGAGGGACACAAGGGCGTTGCCGTCGCCGGGCGCGTCGCCGGATAGGAAAATTTATGTCGACGAGACTGTTAGCGATTGTTGGAAGCGTCACGCCACCGGGGCCTTGGAACTTGACCGTTTCGGCTTGAATGCCACGAAAGGCCACGGGACGAGCCTCCGTCGATAGGTTTAGTCCGCAAGCGGAATGAAAAGTGAGATGCGCTCTTCGCCGCCCAGCCCTCGCGAGGTGTGCCCCTTGCCGGTAAGGTCTTCCGCCAGCAGGATGCTGCCGGGCCCGAGGCGTCGCTTCTCTCCATCGCTTGCGACGATTTCGACCGTGCCGGTGAGGTTGACGACGAACTGGCGGCGTGGCGCGTTGTGCCAGTTTATGAAGTATTCACCCGACTGCCGGAACATCACGCCTTTGGCCGCGATCATCTCCGAGATCGTGCCGGCGTTGGCGGGCCCCGGCTTCATGCCAATTTCGACGTCCTCGAAGTGCGACTCTCCATTCCTGTCTGCGTAGATGCGCGTGTATTTCATGAGCTTCTTTTCACCTTATAGTCCAAGTCTTCCGATTTTCCGATTTCAGAATTGATCAGGGGCAGTGGACCCGGTTAGTTACGAACCGAGTTCATCGAGCAGCGCCTTGGCGTCCTTCAGGTCTGCGGTGTCGAAGCCTTCAGTGAACCAGTCGTAGATTTCGGCGAGCATCGTGCGCGCTTCATCGCGTCGATTGCTGTCGCGCAGCAATCGCGCGAGGCTGGTGGTCGAGCGTAACTCAAGCGATTTCGCCCCCTGCTTGCGCGCGGTCTGAATCGCCAGCTCAAAGCACTGTTTGGTTCCCACACGATCTAAAGGGTCTTGCCGGATCAGTAACTCGCCGCGAAGCCGATGTATCTCGGCTTCCCAGAAAGCCTCGCCACTCCGCTGTGCGAGCTCCAAAGCCTCCGCGACCGTCTTGAGACCTTCGTCGAACCGCCTGGCACCCGCATAGACTTCGGCGAGGATCGCCAAATCCTGTGTGAGCCACAACTCCGCTCGGACAGCAGACAGGGCGGCAATCGCTTCGTGAATCTGCGCCACTCCTTCTTCTGTTCTGCCAAGCTCGGCCAATGCCCAACCTTTCGCGATTCGCGCGTTCCACAGAACGTGGAGGAAACCCATTTCCTCAGCTTTGGTTATCGCGGCCTCAGCCACTTCCAGAGCAGGCTGCGCTTCTCGCATGACTTGGTGAACGAGTGCTCTGGTGCTTAGAGCCCAGGCGAGGGAAAGGGGATCTTCAAGTTCCTGCGCGAGTGAAATGGACCGGTTCGCGTGCTGCCGCGCGGCATCGGAAAAGCCGTGCAGCCACAAGACGAGAGCGCCCCAGCCGTGACCACATACCGCGGGGTGGTGCGCGGTATAGAGCGGTATGGGAACCGAGCGGAGTTGCGCCTCGTAGAGCGCCAGCCCACGATCGACGTGCTGCTGGGCAGCGTCCAACTCTCCGGCCGAGAGCGCAGCCGACCACTCATGATGACAGGTCTCGAGGACGAACGCGGGCTGCGGGTACTCCTTGGTGAACTCCAGAATTTCCTTCAACCACTCGCGGGCAGCCGTCAAATTGCCACCGACATAGAAGATTCCGAACAAACCCACAAGCAGTGCGAAACGCTGCTCGGGAGTACCTCCGATCTCGGCGAGTTCCTCCGCGCGACGAAAGGCCCATTCAGTTTCCTGCGCTGACCATCCTCTTGTCGCCATGAGTACCGGTCCCAAGCTGGTTTGCAGGACGAATTCTCGTTGGTCGCGTGCGGCGCTCGGCGGTAGCCGCTGAAGAAATTCCAGAGCGTCGGTGAAGTTTCGAGTCGCCTCGCCATAAGCCGAGCGCTGAACTGCTTGCCTGCCTGCCCGCTCCTGGTATTCGAGCGCCTTCAGCGAGTTGCCGCTTCTGCCATAGTGGTGCGCTAGTCCGTCAATATGGTCGTCGATGGAGCTTGAGTGCAGCTTCTCAAGCGCAGCGCCGATGCATTCGTGCAAATGCTTGCGACGCTCATGGAGGATAGAGTTATAGGAGACTTCCTGGGTGAGTGCGTGCTTGAAAATGTATTCGGTATCTCCGACCGCGGGCTGTTCGTAGATGAATTCGCCGAGCTGGAGATCATCCAGCGTCCGGTTAAGCTCCTCCTCCGGCTTGGGGAACGCGGCGCGGATCAAGGACAGCGGAAATTCCCGTCCAATTGCTGACAGCGTTTGCAGTAATTCCTTGGCATCGTGCGGCAGGCGATCAATGCGCGCGGCGAGGATTCCCTGGACCGTCGGTGGAATCTTCAATTCTGCTATCGGCCGCGTGAGGTGAATCGCGCCGTTGCGCAGCAGCGCGCCTTCGTCGAGCAAGACCTGGACGGTCTCCTCCATGAAGAAAGGATTGCCCTCGGTCTTTTCTATGATTACCCGCTTGAGTTGCGCGAGGTCCACGCCACTCCCGAGCAGGGCGGACAACATCTCTTCCGCGGAGTCCTGGCCGAGCGGATCGAGCCGAAGTTGCGTGTAGTAAGTCCTGGAACCCCATTGATGCGAGTATTGGGGCCGGTAATTAACTAACAACAGAATCTTCGCAGTCCCAATCGAGTCGGCCAGCAGATTCAGAAATTCCTGTGTCGCCTCGTCGATCCAATGGAGATCCTCGAAGATCACCATCAGCGGCTGATTCAGCGATTCCCGCAGGATGATGCGTTTGATGGCATCGAGAGTCCGGCGGCGCTTCACCGGTGCGCCCATCTGCGAGAGCGGATCGTCACCGTCGACGATTCCAAGCAGACTGAACAAATACGGGCGGGTGTCCTCCAGGGCGGGATCGAGCGTGACAATCCGCCCATTTACCTTCTCACGTCGGGTCCTCGGATCATCTTCGGCCGCGATGTGGAAATAACCGTGGAGGAGATCGAGTACTGGAAGATATGGCGATGCCTTGCCGTGCGACACTGAGAACGTTTCGAGCACCATCCAGCCCGACTGGTTCTTCGCTTTGAATTCGAAAAAGAGCCGTGACTTCCCGGTGCCGGCCTCCGCCATCGTGGCGACGATCTGCCCGCGGCCCGCCTTGGCCTGCTCCGCCGCGCGCTTGAGGGCGTCCATCTCGGCCTGCCGCCCAACGAACTTTGACAACCCGCGACCCACAGAGCGTTGCAGGCGCGTACGCAGCGGTCCGAGACCAGTCACCTCGTAAACATTGACTGGCTCGCTGACGCCTTTGACTTTAGTCGGTCCGAGCGGCTTCAGCGCAAAATAGCCATCAACCAGCTTGCGCGCCTGCTCGCTGATTGCGATCGAGCCTGTAGGCGCGAGCGCCTGCATTCGCGACGCGAGATTGGTCGTATGCCCGATCGGCGTGTATTCAGTATGACCACCGCCGGTCGAGATCGACCTCACTACTACTTCGCCAGTGTTCACGCCGACGCGCGCTTCGATCGGCAGGTTGCCGGCCTCGCGCAATCTTGCCGAATAACGCTTTAGTTCTTCTTGCATCCTGAGCGCGGCGTAGAGCGCGCGCTGCGGATGATCTTCGTGAGCTACCGGTGCACCAAAGATCGCAAAGATGCCGTCGCCGGTGCTTTGCACGACGTAGCCATCGTAGCGATGGACCGCATCGATCATAAGCTTCAGCGCCGGGTCTACAATCGTGCGCGCCTCCTCGGGGTCTAAATCCTGCTCGAGTTCGGTCGATCCCTTGATATCGGCGAACAGCGCCGTGACCGTCTTGCGCTCGCCGTCGATTGCTTCGGGCGCCGCGCCATCGGCGGTGACTATGATTTGAGATTTAGGCGAAAAAACGGTCGTGGAGGCAGCGGCTTTTGTGGGGTCAATCGCAGTTCCACACTTCTTGCAGAATCGCGCTCCAGGACTCACCGACGCTTTACACACCGGGCAAATCAACCCCAGCTTCGCTCCGCATCCCTCGCAAAACGAGGCGTCGGCGGGGTTGTCGTAGTTGCAGGACGAACAGCGCATCGGGTCTCCTGTGGCCTCGGTTACTACCACACCCTGCGCGGACGGCGGAAGCAGCACGGGGCTATCAAGTTAAGCGGAGGAGCGGTCGATCAAGGGTGCTCCGTAGCTCCGTCTCCGGGCCTTGCAGACGTTCGTGGTCTCGATGGGAAGTCTGTCGTAAGATCGGCTTGTCTTCGAGATGAATTCGCCTTCGAGTCATGACACTGAGGTTCTTATTGTAGGCGCTGGGCCGACTGGGCTGGTGTTGGGGTTGTGGCTGACTCGATTTGGTGTGCGCGTGAGGATCGTCGATAAGACGTCGGAGCCGGGGACGACGTCGCGGGCACTCGCGGTACAGGCACGCACGCTCGAGTTGTACGATCAAATCGGGCTTGCCAAAGCAGTCGTCGAGCGCGGGCGAAAGGCCGTCGCAGCGAATCTGTGGGTGTCGGGCAAGAGAGAAGGACACGTTGTGGGGACCGACGATGAACGGCGAGCTGCACCTAGCGCTCGACACCAGCGATTTTCTGTTCGCCTTCCCGCTGAAAGGCGAGGGCCGCGCTCGGCTGGTCGGAACGGTGGGCGAGGAAGCCGAACATCAGCACGATGACCTCTCGTGGGACGATGTGAGCAAGGAGGTGATCAGGCGGATGCGCATCGAGGTCGAGCGCGTGAACTGGTTTTCGACCTATCGCGTGTATCATCGCGTCGCGGATCATTTCAGCCAGGGACGCGCGTTCCTTCTCGGCGATGCCGCGCACATCCACAGTCCCGTGGGCGGACAGGGGATGAATACTGGCATCAGCGACGCAGTGAATCTCGCGTGGAAACTCGCTGCTGTGCTGCGAGGACATGCCGACGCTTCGATCCTGGACAGTTACGAGCCTGAAAGGATCGCTTTCGCCCGGCGGCTCGTCGCCACTACAGATCGAGCCTTCACCGGTGTGACCAGCCGTAGTGCGCTCGCGCGGTTGGTGCGATTGCATCTCGTGCCGATCGTGATTCCATCGCTGTTCAAGCTCCCGCAGATGCGGCGGTTTATGTTTCTCACAATTTCTCAGATACGGGTGAACTACCGTGAGAGCAAGCTGAGCGTGGGGCGCGCGGGCGAGGTTCACGGCGGCGACCGGTTGCCTTGGGTGAAGATGGACGGCGTCGATGCGGATAACTTCAAGCCGCTGACCTCGATGGATTGGCAAGTCCACATTTACGGTAACGAAACGCCCGATTTTCGCTCGTCGTGCAACTCGCGGAAATTACCGCTGCACGTCTTTCCATGGCGTCCTGAAATGGGAGCCATTGGGTTGCGACGCAACGCGGCATATTTGGTGAGGCCCGATGGCTACGTGGCGATAGCGGATCCTGAAGCCAGCGCGACACCGATCACGTCCTATCTAGACACGCACAAAATTATTACGCGAGAGTAGCACGTTCGACCGCTCGACTGATTCCTCAACATTTGTCGGCTTATTCCGCTACGATTTCAATTGACTCACCGTTTTAGCTCTACAAACGAGAGCTGGTCCATTGATTGCTTGATAACTGGGCTCGATAAATCCACCGACGTTTCCAACCTATGCTTGGGAATATGAGGCAACCCCTATGAGAACCGGGAAAAATCTTCTCCCACTCCTGACCATCGCAATGATGGTCGCACTACCTTCCTACAGTTCAGCCGCGCAGGTGAGTGTAACAACCACAGCGACTATCGACTCTGTGCAGCCTACGGATACAATCCGGCCGGACGAAACGATTACCACTACGAATGCTTCGGTTGCCCAAGCGTACTTGAGTCCGGGCAGCTACGTGCTGGTGACGCGAGGAGTCCCGGTTCGTATCGTCGCTTCGAGCCGGCTTGATTGGCCACCACCATACCGAGTCGCAACCGAAAGGTATTCGCCGCAGGTCACCCTGAGTGCGGATGGGTCGCTCAACGGATACGTCGCTGGTCTCCCGTTTCCTTTGCTCGATGCGAACGATCCTGCGATAGCTACCAAGATAATCTGGAACTACACCTATCGGCCGATGTATTCGGACGACTTCGACATTCGCTATCCGGAAATGGCCACCTATTCTCCATGGAACGACTCAACTCCGGTGAACTACTTCATCGTGGGGCACATGGCGCAGTACAACAATGTCGGACGGGTTGAAGTACCGCCGATCCCTTGAACCTTCAGCAATGAACGGTTACGGGTTGCTTCGATTTCGTTACATAGATCCGAACCGAGCCGATGACATCTGGATGTACAATCGTGAGGCCCGACGGCTGCGGCGCGAAACCGAGTCGTCCCAATCGGATCCGATAGCATCACCGCCGACCTTTGGCGCAGGTGAAGGCGGCGGGACATTCGCGGGCGTGGCAAATAGTCCGGTGGCGGCTTTTGCCAACAACGTGGATTCGGATTCGCTCTTTGGCTTTTCCGCGAATCCCGCCAACTTCGACTATCGATTTCTTGGCGAGCGGCGAATGCTGGCGCCGGCGCTGTGGACAATGCGTTCTTTACAACCGGGAACCTGGAGCTCGCGAGCAGTCACCCGTAGTCGGAGAACGCTCGAAAATAAACCTTGCGATAGCAAGGGGCTGGCGGCTGTGCCGACGTCGATAGGGGCGTCGGCACAGTGCTATCTAGCACGGTCGCCGACCGGCATCATCACGGTTGACGTACTCGCGCGTATATTAGATGTTTCGTTCGGTTGCGCGAGCGCCGAGGATCCGATTGCGTGAGGAAATGGTTTGCCCAAACAGAAGCCGATCAGAGTTGCCGTCATAGGTGGCGGATGCGCTGCGATCTCCGCTGCTTTCGAACTGAGCCGCCCCGCGCACAAGGGCAAATACCAGGTAACAATCTATCAACTCGGCTGGCGACTTGGCGGCAAAGGAGCTTCGGGGCGCGGTCCAGCCGATAGAATCGAAGAACACGGGCTTCACCTATGGATGGGATCCTACGAGAATGCATTTCGGCTGATACGCGAATGCTACGTGGAGTTGAAGCGCGATCGGCGCAAATGCAGAATCGCAGATTGGCGCGACGCATTCTCGCCAGCGCCCTTCATCGGCCTCGCCAAGCGGTCGCGCAACGGCACCTATTGGAATTTTTTATCGTACTTCCCCCCAGGCGACGGCCTCCCTGGTGATCCTATCGACGAGAACGATCCATTTACCGTCACATCCTATCTCGCGCGTACAGCCAGCATCGTGCGGACGCTGCTGCTCGCGGTGCAAGCGGGCCGAAGCGGCAGAACTTCGACAAACGAAGGGGGCGCCACTTACCAAGCGGGACCGTCGCATAAGTCAATGCCGAACAGTGGCGAATCCGCTGATGATCCTGCTAAGCGTATAGCACGCCTCCTGAGGTTAGGCCTGATTGCGACGACCGCCGGCCTGATCGAAGCAGTCGAAATGCTCGAGACGCTGCTTGCCCCGCGTTTGACTTATCCATTAGATGGGATCGCGCAGCTTCTGGAAGTCATAGCATCGAGTGCTCGCCGTCAAATCGAGGCGATGATTGAGAACGACCCCGAGTTGCTTGTGTTATGGCAAGGAATCGATTTGGCGATGGCATCGATGCGCGGGATTCTGCGCTTCGGGCTGATTTCGGATCCGCGAGGTTTCGATGCGATCAACGACTACGACTTTCGCGAGTGGTTGCGAATCAACGGCGCGTCGGACAAGTCGCTCGAGTCGCCATTTATCCGCGGAGCTTACGATCTGGTTTTCGCCTATGAGAATGGCGACTATCAGCGTCCGCGACACGGTGCGGGAGTTGCGCTACGCGGCGCATTGCGAATGCTATTCAGCTCGCGCGGCGCGATCTTTTGGAAGATGCATGCCGGCATGGGAGACACAGTCTTTGCGCCGATGTACGAGTTACTCAAAAAGCGGGGAGTAGGTTTCAGATTTTTCCATCGCTTGGAAAGAGTTAGGTTGGCGGATCCCGCGGATCTTGCGCCGGGAGAGCGCGCCTACGTCAAAGCGTTGGAGTTCGATGTCCAGGCAAAAGTCAGAAACGGAAAGGAATACGAACCGCTGATCGACGTAGACGGACTACCGTGTTGGCCGTCGCGGCCAGACTACTCGCAGTTGATCGACGGCAGTAGTTTCGAAAGCGAAAAACGGGATTTTGAATCGCATTGGGACCGCAGACGCATCGCGACAAGGATCTTGCGTGTGGCCGAAGATTTCGATTTCGTCGTGCTGGGAGTGGGATTGGGAGCTATTCCATATGTGTGTCAAGAGCTTATAGAACGCGATGAGCGCTGGCGCGATATGGTGAAGCATTTGAAAACTGTTAACACCCAAGCGTATCAGATCTGGCTTCGCGAAGATATGGAACAGCTAGGATGGAACGACCCACCGCTGGCGCTGTCGGCATTCGTGCAACCCTTCGAGACCTGGGCGGACATGAGCCATCTGATCCGCGAGGAGCGGTGGAAGGTAAGCCCAAAGGCCATCGCTTACTTCTGCAGCGTACTGAAAGATCCTCTATCGCCGCGCGAAGTGTCTGCTGACAATTACCTCGTGCAGCGGCGATTAGAGGTGCGGGAAAACGCAATTCGTTATCTCAATCGTGAGATCGGTCAGCTATGGCCTAAGGCGACGACGCAGCAGGGAAAATTCAAGTGGGACTTATTGATCGATTCTAACGAGAAAGCACCCGGCCGTAGAGCTTGCGCCGGCGATGAAGCTCGTTTTGACTCCCAGTATTGGACGGCAAATGTGAATCCCAGCGAACGGTATGTCCTTTCGCTGCCCGGCACCCAGAAATATCGAATCTCACCACTCGATAACACATACGATAACCTTACAATAGCGGGCGACTGGACGACGTGCGGGCTGGATGCAGGATGCGTCGAAGCGGCCGTCATTTCCGGCAGGCTTGCGGCACACGCGATTTCATCTTCACCTGCACTTGAAGACATAGTCGCCTTCGACCATCCTTGAGACTTTGCCAGGTGGAACATGAGCGTTCGCAAACGACTTCATCGCGTTGATCCGGCGCGAGTTGGACCTAGTCGCGATTTCTCCAAACTCTACAGCCGTCAGGATTCCTTGAACGGAACTCATCCTGCCAGGCCAGTCCCGGCCGATCCGCCGCGGAAAGCCGGCGGCGGTCCGTTGGCGAAGGGCGTCGAACTGGCGTACAGCGTGATCGACAAGTATATCGCCGAGGGACGGCGAACCGCCCAAGGCCTCAGCAGTCAGCCTTATGCGACCCGCGCGACAAACGACAATTTGCAAGACGTTCTCGAACGCACGTTGCGGTTCCAGGCTGAGATGCTTCCACTCTGGATCGAGACGCTGGCGACCTTGGTGAAGGTAGATCCGTCGCGAAACGGTCAAGCGCCGCCGCCCGAAGCCAAGCCACCGCCTGTTAACGGTAAGAACACCAACACGATGGCGGTATCCATCGAAGTAGTCTCGGTCCGACCCGTCCAGGTGTCAATTGAACTCCAGCCGAACTCCGAGGCTCAGTCACTCGTTTCGCTGGGCTTGCACGCAATCGATTCCAACAAGCCAGCACTGAGAGATATCAGCTTAGTACCCGACGAGGTTCCGGGCCGGATTAAACTGCGCCTTCAAATTCTGGACAGTCAACCTGCCGGTATCTACTCTGGCGTAATCGTGAATCGAAACAGCGGCGACGTTCGAGGAACGCTGAGCATTCGAATTGCTGACTAAGGAACTGGCTATAACCCGTTGAGCGCTACCACATCATCGCTAGTCCACGAGATGCTGCGTGAATACGGGGATCTCACCCGCGCTGCTCTCATCAAATACCTGCCATCCAGGGAACCGAGGCGCTACCTGTATGATCTACTGAGTGATTATCCGCAACGCGGCGGGAAAATGATGCGCTCTAGCATGTGCATCGCGGCAGCGCGTCTGTTCGGCGCGCCACTCGAGAATGCTATGCAGACGGCAGTCGCGATCGAGATGCTGCACAACGCGCTACTTATCCATGACGATATCGAAGACGGAAGCGAGAAGCGGCGCGGCCGTCCGACTTTGCATCTTCTGCACGGCGTGCCACTCGCGCTCAATGCCGGCGACACTTTGACACTCATGAGCTTCAAACCGTTGCTCGACAATCGAGCCCGGATCGGCGAACGGCTTACCATCCGAATTATCGAAGAGACCCAGCGAATGGCCCGTGAGTGTGCAGAGGGGCAGGCCATGGAACTCGGGTGGCGCCGATACAACACAACTGAAATCGACGACGCTGACTACATGGAAATGGTACTGAAGAAGACCTGTTGGCTGGCGACGATTTATCCGGTTCGCGTCGGTGCATTGATCGGGAGCCGCGACTCAGTGGATCTGGATCCTTTCGTGCGTTACGGATTTTTTCTCGGTGCCGCGTTTCAGATCCAGGACGATCTGCTCAACCTTGTGGGGGACGACGGCTATGGCAAGGAGATTGACGGCGATATCTGGGAAGGCAAGCGAACGCTGATGTTGATTCGTACCATACAAGAATCAACCAGAAAGGAGCGCGCGCGGCTATCGGAAATCCTTTGCAGGCCGAGAGAAGAACGAGCACCTTCGGAGGTCCGGTGGATACGCAAGCTGATGGATAAGTATGGATGCACAGAGTATGCGCGCCAGATAGCACATGGATTGGCGGGCGCCGCTCTGCACGAATACTCACTCGTTAGCGCCGGACTGCCCGATTCACGCGACAAAAGATTTCTCGAACAAATGGCCACGTGGGTGATCGAACGGAACTAGGGGGAATCTATGGCGAAGAAAAAGCGCCGGACGAATCGAAGATCTAAGCCTGTCGGCACTATCCTGCCTGAATACAACCTGGCGCTCGGTGAATTTCTAGCTCTACCGGCGCATCTGGAGCAGAAATACAGCGACGTGGTGACGCAGATATTTCCGCTGAAAGCCAGCATGAACCGGCTCCAGGAATTTTGCGATAGCTATCTCAACCTGGACGAGGAATTACCGCTTCACTTCAAGCCCGCGGTTCCATGGGTCTTGATGCAGGTCGTTGACTACGGGGAGATGGCTACTACATCGAGAAATCTAGGATGGTTTTCGCAGCATGAGCTGGCATTTGGCGTACCGCTTAGATGCTACAAGAAGGACAAGAACGAGTGGGTATTCGTCGACTGGGCGATGGTATTTCCATTTATATTCGTGGATAACCCACTTTCATTATCCGGTGGTCGAAAGATCTATGGGTGGTCAAAGTCTGCAATCAAGCTCGACGCCTCCCCATCGATTTTCGAGGCGGGCAACGCGCGCCGCCTGGCTAGCATCAGCCTCGTGACGTCGGGCACTAACTACGGTGAAGCCTCGGACATTGAGGAGTTTCTCCAGATCTTTCAACGCCGGGCTTTCGTGTCGGCAAGCTCGGCTCTGACCGATCTTTTCAGCGCGATTCCGCGGGCAATAGCCGGTTCGGTAACAGCTGCCTACAGCATTTTCGAAACTGCAGGCCTTTTCCCGGTGGGCTACTCCGATCGCGATCTGAAGTCTCTGGAGGAGATGTTGTCGCGCTTTTACGGACTGGCGAACTCGATTGCCCCTCGTTCTTTCCGCGCACCTCCGGAAAATGCAGCATCCCGTCAGCCCTCGGATCAAGGTGCTGTGGTAGCTCCCTTCAACATTGTCACTATGAAGCAAATCCGCGACGTGCATAGTTCCTCGGCTGCATGCTTTCAAGCCCTTGTCGGATCCAGGATGCAAATCGAGAGAACGATCGATGGTGGCTCTCTTTTCGATCCGCTTGCGGGTGATATTTCCGGCGGAATTTACATCAACCTACTCAATAGCGTAGCTCAGCCGATCGTGCGGACTCTCGGACTTGAGACTTCTGAATATTCGAGCATCGGAGGGAAGCCTGCATCGACACTGCGACCTACGATGCCATTCTGGCTAAAGATGGACTTGGGCTATGGGCTGGCTTACTCGCAATGCTGGCGCACAAATACCACCACATGGTCTAGTGGCGATTCGCTCAAACAAATACCGCGCAGAGAGATCGCGTATCTGAATCTGGGAAGCGGTGCAAGTGAGGAGGTGAGCGGTCCTTACCATTTCCCGGAAATGACGCTCCGCGTGATGCCTCTTAGAGCGAACAAAGACACGCTACAAGACCTGGTCGATAGGTACCTGCAGAATGATTTCTTCAAGTTTGAAGTTTCGGGTCAGATCAAGGACGCTTATGGATCACACTCGGTCGTATGTCTCATAGGTACCAACTTCGAAGGGATGACTGCAGCCGGCGACAAAGACACCAGGTATTCAGATCGTGAACTGGCTTTCGCGGTGCCGGTGTCATGGTGGGAAAAGCGCAATCCTCGCATCAAGCGCCCGGCGTTAATCCCGCTGTATATTTTCGCAGGTACCGATTGGAATGCTGTAACGTCGTACGAAGTGTATGGGCAGCTATCTCTCAAGTCGAAACTAGTTAATCCGGATATTTCCTGGCTGGTCGGAGTCACGAGGTCGCCCGAACCCGACCCGCTAGTGACTGTCGAGACCGAGCTCTTTCCTGAACTCGGCAGAAGTCAGGAAGCACAGGATATGCGCGTGCTCGAAATTCTTTCTGCACCGGGAACACCAGCTCGGGGTTCAATAGTAACTTATTTGAAGCAGCTCGGGCTGAGTCACTTCCTGACTGGAAACGAGTTTCACAGCATATCACTAAAACAGGTCATGGACGCGGAAGACTGCGCTCTGGCGAATTACCAATCGCTGGTAGCACTGCTTCGGCAATTCACAGGAATCAAAGACTCTTCTGGAAACCCGGCTACAGGCCTGCTTGCACCGCTGTCGATCAGAGTCTTCGACTATCCAACTTTCCCAATCGTTGGAACCCTTGGACTTGTACCGGAGCAATGCGATAGCACTGGCGCATACCCGATATATACATTGAACCCAATCGATCCATTCTGGGTCTCAGGTGTGATGATAGGAGATACCGGCCAGGAAATGTGTTCGCGTGTGGGAACCGCCTGGCGACGCAACACGATATTTGACGCGACCATCGCAAACGGCAATACTCGGACCCCAGGCACTCCGCAGCGCGGGAAAAAGAAATAGTGACATGACAGTACCGAGTGATGGCTTCAACAATAGCCAATCTGGCGATACCATTTGATGGCATCCACCAGAGTCTCAGTAAGAGGCCACGGAGTTATGCCAAGCTGCTGTAACTCGTTGCCGGAGACCAGGTAATCGAACAAAGTGGCCATCATCATACCTCCTGCGGGCAGCAGGGTCTTCTCGCCGATCGTGCCTAGCACCAGTTCCATAGCGTAAGCACCGGCAAGTGCTACAGTTGTCGGCGTCGACATCCTGGGGCTAGGTACACCGCCAATCTTGCAGATCAGCGAATACAGTTCCCCGGTAGAGATGTCGTGACCGCTCATCTGTATTGGCTCGCCGTAGCGTTCCCCCTCAATGGCGGCACAGATTGCAGCAGCCACATCGCGCACGTCGATCACGTTCAGCGTCTGGCCGATGGATGAAGGTATCTCCCCGCTTAGCAGTAACGGAATCGTGCAAAGTCGGCGATCGTGCAAGTCCCATGGGCCCAGGCAGTAGGTCGGATTAGCGATGATGACTTGGATTCCTCGCCGACTCGCGTCAAGGATTTGCGACTCGATCAGCTCCTTTATTTCAAAGTAAGGATGCGCGAGCCGCATCGCCTGATGCTGGAAGCGCTGCGCGCTCGTGCGAGGACGCACGCCAGTAACAAAAGATCCTACGTATACAAGCCGAGCCTTGTGCCTGCGTAGCGCGTCGAGCATCAGTCGCGTTCGTCGCTCGGCATGCGAGATTGGATCCTTGCCGGCCTCGGTCAGGAGCGAAAATACATTGAGGGGATAAGGTGCGGCGGCATCAACGACCAAGTCGTGGCCCGCTATCCATTTGTCAAGCTGCCCCGGAGTTTCAATGTCTCCCGACAGATAGCGTACCGGCAGCTCAGATAAGTTTGCGGGTGAAGTACTTCGACGGCTGCACGCGCTGACCCGGTAGTTCCTATCCAGAAAAGCACGAACGATCGCGTTACCTATATGCCCCGATGCGCCGATAACGAGAGCGTTGATGGTAGAGCGTCGCGCCACGACGTAAATCGGCTTCAGCGATCGAGTGTGGGAATAGGACTCTTGGTATCAGAAACAGACACTGAGGTTGAATTGAGATCGACCAGAATGGCTTTCGCGGATACGAGCTCCGGCCAATCAAATCCTTCGGTGAACCAGTCATGAATCGGTTGCAACAGGCGACGTGCCTCTGAATGTCTTCTGTTTTTCATGAGCATGCGACTCAGACTGGTGGCCGCGCGCAATTCCAAAGTTTTCGCACCGCGATCGCGAGCGATTTCGATAGCCTTGAGGAAACTCTCTTCAGCCTCGGACTCGGTCTTGGTTACAATGGCTGAAGTGGAAGAGCCACGCGCCGCTTGCTTCAGCTTCAATTCACCATGAATCCGATGTATCTCAGATTCAACGTATCGCTCATCGTTGCGTTCCATCAAATCGCGCGCTTCGGCGAGCAATGCCGATGCTACGTCCAGGAGTCCGAGATTGCCCATAGCCTCTGCTATCTCGGATCGAGCCCAGGTATGCGCCAGCTCGTAGCCGGCGGCAGAGAACCCCCCTGGACTGCCCCCGCCAGCAGTCATCTGATCTATTTTTCCCTGGGCTGCCGACCCGATCACACGATACGCAATCAGCGACTCTGCAAAAAAAGAAAATCCGTACTCTTTTGTAAGCGTGAGACCTTCAGCTATTACTCTTTCCGCGCCTGCATAGTCACGGCGCATCGAGTAGTACTTCCCGATCATCGAGAGGCACCAGGTCAGGGTGAATGGATATCCCAGGTCGCGGGCAAGCTTGATGGCTTCTCGCGCCTTTTTCTCGGCTTGATCTGGATAGCCCAGAATCCAAAGTGTCATCGCGTCGAAGCTGTGACAACTCACGCAAGGATCTTGTCCGAATTGAAGCGCCAGCGCTCGGTGCTTTTGCTGATCGTACAGCCCGCGACCTCGTTCGAGACTGGCATGCGCTTCGGCGAATTGACCCTTGAAAAATCGGCTGCAACCCGAGGCCCAATCAGCCTGAATGAGCATCCCGTCATTCTGCATGCGCGGCGCGAGACGAGTCATTTCCTCCGTGTAACTGATTGCCATAGTGTGCTCACCGCGAACCAGGTGATAGCTCCATAGTCCGGAAAGCACCGAGAATAGGCTGAGATCATCGTCAACGCTCTGGCACAACTCATGGGCACGCCTGTAGGTGCTTCCCATTTCAGGGGCATACCAACCTTTAGTGGCGAGCAGCGCCAAGCCGTAGTCAATTTGTATATCGAGTTCCCGCCGCGCTCGCTCTTGTGAATAGGGCAACACTTTGAGCAGCTCCAGAGCATTCTGAAAGTAACGAAGTGCTCCTTCATAAGCACTCTGCTTGAGTGCGTGTCGAGCGGCCAGCGCCAAGTACCGAACAGTCTTATCGGGATCGGCGGTGCGGCCTGCTTGCCACAGGTGATGCGCGAGATTTCCGGCTTGATCCTCGAGGGCATTGGCGTGAACGCGCTCGATTGCACTTACTACATTGAGATGAAGCCGTTGACGACGCGGCGCCGATAAGTCGTTCAGGACTGCATTCCGAATAAGCTCGTGGGAAAATTGAAAGCTCGCCTCCGGGTATCCCAAGGTCGAGTATATCAGTCCTGACTTTTCTACTTCTTCGACGGAATCCAGCAGTGAGTCCGCATCTATGTTGGTTGAGGCCTCTAGCAGCTCGAAAGTGAACGATCGACCTATGACCGCTGCGGGGCCGAGGATTTTTCGCGCTTCTTCGCTTAGTCGGGCGAGCCGCCGTCCTATTACCAGACGCAGGCTTTGCGGCACGTCAACCTCGGCGATATTGAGATCGCGACGAAACTCCCCGCTTGCATCCATAAGCTTGCCGCGCTCAACCAGATGGCGGAACAGCTCTTCAACGAAGAAAGGATTGCCGCTAGTGCCCGAGTAGATAAGGTTCACGATATCCTGCGGAGGCTCTTTTCCGCTTAGCGCGCTGATCATTTGAGAGACCGCGCTCTGCGACAGGCCTCTCAGGCTGATCCGCTCGAGCATGTGGATGCGGAGTAACTCATCGAGAGTTTGTGCCATTGGTCCGGCGGGGTCGACCTCGTTATCGCGAAAGGTCCCTAGTATCAGAACCGGAAGTTTCGAGATCGACCGCGCAATATGATTGAGCAGCGATAGGGTACCTTCGTCGGCCCAATGCAGGTCTTCGAAGAGCATCAGGATAGGACCACTCGCCGCAGTCCTTCCTAGAAGTTCCACGACCGCATTGAAGAGGATCCTACGCGATTGTTCCGGAGAGAGTTCAAGCGGCGGCGGAATGTCGGGAAAAAGGCGGCGTAGCTGAGGCATCAAGCGTGCCATCTCTCCCGCGTCATTCCCGAGTGCGGTTCGGAAGGCGTCCAGGCTTGTCGACTGAGCCATCGCGGACTCTAGAATTTCGACGAACGGGCTGAAGGGGAGAGAATTCTCGCGATCGTAACAACTGCCTACCAGCGTAACGAATCCTCGAGCCGAAGCCTCGGCCGCGAACTCGGCGGCAATTCGGGTCTTGCCAACGCCAAGCACACCTCCGATCATCACGACCCCACCTTCGCCGCCGAGTGCACGCTCGAGCATTCGGCGCAGGACCGAACGCTCCGCCTCTCTGCCGACAAATGTGGTGCGCTCAGCGAGCGACTGCACGAGGCTGGTTTCGGGCCGGGAAAAAACCGGAGCGCTGATTTCAGCGGCTGCCAGGGGCTGGGCGGCCGCATCCAGATAGAATCGCCAGGTTATAGGAGTACGAGGATTGGCAAGATAACAACTGAACGATCCAGTCCTGATGGATCGATCCAGTAATTCGCCCAGTTGGCCGTTATGCTCGGAAATTTTCTGGAGCGCCGACTTGATCGCACGGGTCACGTTGAGCCGCGCGCGCTCGGCTGCCGATCCTGCGCGCCGGTCTCGCCCGCCAAGACCAACTGCGCGAGCTATCTCGCGATGGAGAAAATCAATCTCGGACTCAATCTGAGCGGCGCGCGTCTCATCACCGCGCTCACGCAAGTCGTCGAGTTCCTCGCGAAGATCGACGAGTCTGCGGTGGTAATCCTGCTTGGCTTTGGCGTCGAGCATCTCGCCGGAATCGCCAAGTCCACCGACGCTGACAGTCGCATCGCCGAGTAGCGAAGTCTTGTCCGCGCTCTCGAGTTCGGCAGCGCTACTTCCTCCGGGACTGCTCAGGAGATCCAGTGAGTGAAATTCTTCGCCGGGATGCTGCAGCAGCCGTTGAATGTAGCCGAGTCCTTTTACGTCCTTCAGCGAGAAGCTGCTATTGCCGTAGCCGAGGGTCCAGTATTCGCCGCTGCGCGCGAATATGCCAGTCTGCCCGACTGTAACTGGGCGCGACTTGGGATGACTTCGATGCTCGGTTGAACCGCCATCATTTTCTGCCACTCGTATCCCCTCGATCGACCAGCCGCATAGCTCCTGATTCGATTCCGAGACGAGGAGGAATCCTGGAGATGCGCGTCGATACCGCCCCCCAGCGACATAATCTCAAGATGAAGCTACCATCGACATAGATTGGTGTAAAACCGCGCAGAGGCACCTGCGCCAGGCACATTTTGAGATATACAACGAAAGCGTGAATAGCTGGTTGCTGTGGCGCGTGAGGCATTATGGATCCAAACGGAAAGGTAGCGTTAATCACAGGTGGCGCACGAATCGGACAAGTTGTCGCGGCTGCCCTGGCAAACCGTGGATGCTCGCTGTCGTTGACCTACCGCGACTCGCGCGATGCCGCCGAAGCAACTGCGCAAGCGGCGAGCACTGCGGGCGTCAAGGCAACCGTGCTGCGTGCGGACGCGACCAATGAGGCAGAAATCGTCGCGGCCGTGAACGAGACGTTGAAGTCGCTGGGACGCCTCGACATTTTGATCAACATGGCAGCGGTGTATCAGCGAACGCCGAATCCGGACGGCGCACATTGGTCGGCTATCCAGGATGCGAACGCGAAAAGCGCGTTTATGTATTCGATTCACGCGGCGCCATTCATGAAGCACGGCGGCGCGGGGCGGATAATAAACTTTTCAGACTGGCTGCCGGTGACCGGACGCCCACATTACAAGGACTACATTCCGTACTACGTCTCGAAAGCTTCGGTCGCAGCGCTGACAGAGGCGTTGGCGCTGCAGCTTGCGCCAGAAATTCTCGTCAACGCGATCGCGCCCGGTCCCATCCTGGCGCCGCCCAATCTGACCGTCGAAGAAAATGCGCAAGTGATTGAGGCAACGCCGCTGGCGCGATGGGGCGGCGCCGAGGAGATCGCTAAGACGGTGCTGTTCTTCGTGGAGACGGATTTCGTGACGGGCGAATTTATTCGAGTCGACGGTGGCCGTCATCTTTTCTAAAAGTCAGGGCAGGTCAACCCCAAACTTCCTTCGCGATTTCAACCACCAGCGCAAGCTTATCCCGCTGATCCGCTCCAGAGATCTTGTTGCCGGGCGCAGTGCTCGCGAATCCGCATTGCGGACTAATCGAGAGCCGATCAAGTGCGATGAACTTCGAGGCCTCGTCGATCCGGCGCTTGAGTGAGTCTTTCGATTCGAGCTCGGGAAATTTACTCGACACCAGTCCGAGCACGATGGTCTTATTTTTCGGCACCAGCCGAAGCGGTTCGAAACTTCCGGCGCGCGGCGTGTCGTATTCCAGAAAATAGGAGTCGACGTCGATCTTGTTGAACAACGTATCCGCCACGAGATCATAGCTGCCTTCGGCGCTCCAATGACTCTGATTGTTGCCGCGGCAAATGTGCATTGAGAGCTGCAATCCCGCTGGACGTCCGGCAAACGCGCGATTCATCACGTTTGGATAGGTGTCGAGCAGCAGCGTCTGCGCGTCGTCGCCGCGCTTGCGCATCGGCTCCCAGATTCGAGGATCGCTCAATGACGCGAGCGTGGTTTCATCGATTTGCACGTACGTGCACCCGGCATCGGCCAGTGCCTTCAATTCCCGGTGGAATGCGTCGACGATGTCCTCCCAGAAAAGATCAATGTCGGGATACGCGTCCTTGCTGATATTCTCCCGGCCCGCACGGAAGTGGATGATAGTCGGCGATGGAATCGTGATCTTCGGCGTTCTTTTGGTTGCCGCACGGAGAAATTTGAAGTCGTCCACGTGGATCGGGGCATGCCAGCGCATTCGCGCCTGCACCCGCGGGACCAACAGCGGCAACTTGTGGCCTTCGCGGTCGATGAAATAGATTTTATCGATCGACGATGGGTCGTACGCGACCGTACCCCCGCCGAGGCCACGGAAATAGAAGTCCGAATAAAAAATCTCGCGGCGATATTCGCCGTCAGTGATCGACTGAAGTCCGACACTTTCCTGAAACGCCACCGCCTCCCGGATCGATGCGTCTTCAATGGCGCGTAATTCTTCGACAGAGATTTTGCCGGCTGCGCGGTCGGCGCGCGCCTTCAGCAATTCGGCCGGGCGCAGCAGACTGCCGACGTGGTCAGCGCGAAAAGGAGGATCGTGCGGTGCATCGCTGGCCATTTGAAGCCTCCTAGATGAATTGTGTTTATGCGAGCGCGCCGACCCGCGCGACGACTCGGTCGATGAACGCGCCGGCCGACCCAAGGTATTGCGCTGGATCGATGAGTCGCTCTATCTCGGCGTCAGTCAAGAGCGGCCGCAACTCGGAATCGTTGCGAAGGACTTCCGCTAGCGGAACCCGCTCGGCGATCGACTTGTCGCATGCGCGCGCAACAGCTGCGTCAGCGGCGGCACGACCAAGCCTGTCCACGAGCGCGGTCGCGATTGCCTCAGCCATGATCAGTCCACTGGTCATTTCGAGGTTGCGACGCATCCGTTCGGTGTCGACCGTCATGCCTTCCGCAATCGAACGCGCGTGGGCCAACGCGCAGGCGGTCAGCGCCACGCATTGCGGGAGCGCGAGCGACTCGCTTTGCCATGGTCCGGTCGCGCGCTCGTGATCCGCGATCATCGACCCGAACATCACCGGCACCAACGCCTGCACGGCACGAGTCGCCCCGATTATGTACTCGCTCGCGATTGGATTGCGCTTTTGCGGCATCGTGGACGACCCGCCTCGACCTTCTTCGTGCGGCTCGGACACCTCGCCAACTTCGGTTTGCATCATCAAGGTCATGTCGAGCGCAAATTTCGACAGACTTCCGCAAATCAGCGCGAGCAGCGCGGCCGCCTCGGCAAAGCGATCGCGCTGAGCGTGCCACGGCACGTCCGGGACGCCGAGTGCGAGCTCGTGCGCAAGTGCTTCGACGACCGCTGGGCCTTCAGCGCCGAGCGCCGCCAGAGTACCCGCTGCGCCCCCAAACTGGACCACCAGGATTCTCGGCGCCGCCTGATCCAGGCGCTCGAGATGAGTGACTAACGGCGACGCCCACATCGCGCACTTGAGACCGAACGTGGTTGGGACTGCGTGCTGCAGATGAGTGCGGCCGGCGATCGGCACGTCGCGAAACTTAACCGCTGAATCGGCGAGCGCGCGCGCGATCGCGATCAGGTCGCGACGAACTATTGCGAACGCGCGCCGCAGTTGCAGAACGAGCGCCGTGTCCAGAATGTCCTGAGTGGTCGCGCCAAGATGGATGTAGCGCGCAGCTTCGTCGCCTGCGATTCGGCCCAGCTCCTTCACGATCGCGACGACAGGATAACCGACGCGGCGAGTACTATCGGCGATGTAGTCGAGCCGCAAGTTCTCGACCCGCGCCGCGCGGCCAATCGCGTCGGCAATCGGCGCAGGAATCAAACCAAGCTTCGACTCAGCACGCGCAAGGGCAGCCTCGACATCGAGCATGAACTGCAGATGAGCCTTGTCAGAAAACAGCTCGCGGACTTCGTCAGTGCCGTAGAGCGATCCAAAAATTCGAGAGTCGGCCGGATGAATGCTCATACGTCGAAGAACACCGTCTCGTTCTCCCCCTGCAGCACGACATCGAATCGCAAGATGCCAGGTTGATCGATATGCGCAATCATCGTCGATCGTCGTTCGGGCGCGACGGTCTTCAGCACTGCATCGGTGATGTTCAGCGGCTCGTCAGCAAAATAGATCCTCGTGACGAGCCGCTTCAACAGTCCGCGCGCGAAAATCGAAACGTTGATGTGCGGAGCCTGAAGCAGATTGGCGGGGCCGGGAACGGGGCCGGGCTTGATCGTGTAAAAGCGAAATCGTCCGTGCTCGTCAGTCGCAGCGCGACCGAAGCCGTGAAAGTCGGGGTCGAGCAGTTTTTCCTGCGAGTCGTCCGGATGGTCGTAGCGGCCGTCCGCGTTGGCCTGCCACAGTTCGATCATCGCGTCGCTGACGGCTGCGCTATCGCCGTCGAGGACGCGACCTTCAATCGTGATGCGTTCGCCGCGAGTCTTGGGTGTTATCAGCGATTCCTG